>NZ_JMHT01000060.1 GCF_001905655.1 Mycobacterium sp. ST-F2 | reverse complement strand
GAGCGGCCGAGCCGCGCAGTAGGCCTGAGCGGCCGAGCCGCGCAGTAGGCACAGCGGCCGAGCCGCGCAGTAGGCCTGAGCGGCCGAGCCGCGCAACATGTTTCGCGTTGAGGTCACCCACGCGAGCGTGCGTACAGATCGCGAAAATCGCCGTTTCGACGATCTGACGGCACATTCGTGTCCGGTGCCCGTCGTCTGCGCGACCCACAAAAAATGACCCCGGCTCGTCGCCGGGGTCATTTTTCGAATGCCGTGGTGGCTAGACGCCGGTGCGAGCCTTGGTGCGCGCGTTGCGACGCTTCAGCGCGCGACGCTCGTCTTCGCTCATGCCGCCCCAGACGCCCGCGTCCTGGCCGGACTCAAGCGCCCAGCTCAGGCACTCGGTGGTCACCGGGCAGCGGTTGCACACGAGCTTCGCGTCAGCGATCTGAGCGATGGCCGGGCCGCTGTTTCCCACGGGGAAGAACAGTTCCGGATCCTCGTCGCGACAGACCGCCTTGTGGCGCCAATCCATGGTCAACACTCCTCACTGGGCGCGCAGCAAAGCGCGCAAGGTTTTATCACTTCGGCTGTTAACGGGTGCACACGAAATGTTTCTGCACTGTTGCATCTGATGTTTTCACAGGCTGGACAGATGTCAATAGCGGCGCGTTAACTCGTGGGCAATGTCACTGCGGACCCGGGTTGGCAGGTCCCTGAACCAGTTGTACTACACTTGGCCCACCTGCGCCCTAAATTTTGCAAAGTGTTATCAAGATCGCTGGTCACTGTGCTATTGCCGGGGGCGCGACCACATTGAGAGCCGCCGGCACCGACGTGAACGTCATGCTTTCGCGCAGGCCAACGAAATCTCCGTCAATTTGGCACGCGATCGGTGTGTCACTTGTCACGCGCAGCCACGGCAGGTCGTCGTCGCGGATCAGGTGGGGGCCCTCGATCTGTGGCGTACGCGACAGCATCCGTCGCAGCAATCGAAGGTTGGCCCAGATGCCCATGCTCGTGGTCGCGAACACACCCAGCCCCGTCTCGAACGTCGTCGTCGGGTTGGTCCAGACCGGCCGGCTGTTGGCGTAGGTCCACGGGCTGGCGTTCGAGACGAACGCGAAGTGCACGCCGGGGATCGGCTCCCGGTTCGGCAGGTGCAGCGTCAGCCGCGGGGGCTTGCGGGCGCTGCCGACGGCCTCGCGGATCGCCACCCGGATATACCGCGACGCGGTGACCTTGCGGCCCTTGGCGCGCTGTGCCTCGACGGCGGCCACGACCTCACCGTCGACACCCATCCCGGCCGTGAACACCGACCAGCGGTCACCGCAATCCATCAGGCCGATGCGCCGCCAGGGAACATCGTGCCGGTACCCATCGCCCTGTCCCGTCGCTTCGCTCGCCCCATCGAGCAGGTCGACGAGCTGGTTGGTGGCCTCCAGCGGATCGGGGCTGATGCCCAGGGCCCGCGCGAAGACGTTCGCCGAACCGCCGGGCACCACACCGACGGCGGTGTTGGAGGCACCGGGCACGCCGTTCGCGTGCCCCAGGATGCCGTTGACCACCTCGTTCACCGTGCCGTCGCCACCGTGCACGATCACCACGTCGGTGCCGTCAGCAGCAGCCTGGTGGCCGATCTCGATGGCATGGCCCCGATGGTCGGTATGCGCGACGGTCAGGTCGACGCGGCTTTCCAGCGCATGGGCAAGTAGGTCCCGGCCTGCCGGGGTGGTCGAGGTCGCGTTCGGGTTCACGATCAGCACGGCACGCACGGGTGACGAGCCTATCGGCGCCACGACCGTCGGCAACCCGGTCGGCCCGTTGGGTGGGGCTACTCCACGAAATCGCCGTCGACGTACAGCCAGCGGCCGCCACGGTCGCGGGTGAAGCGGCTGCGTTCGTGCAGGATGTGCCGGCTGCCGCCCTGTACGTACTGGGCGCGGAACTGCACCACGCCGGTCTGATCGTCCGCGCCCCCGGCCTCGGTGTCGACGATCTGCAGCCGGCGCCACACGACGTCGTCGTCAAGGTCGAGAGTTGCCGGGCGGGTGCTCGGGTGCCACGTGGCCAGAAGGTAGCCGACTTCGCCGAGCGCGAAAGCCGTGAACCGGGAACGCATCAGCGCCACGGCGGTGGCGGCGGAACGTTCGCCGTGGTGCAGCGGGCCGCAACAGGCGGCGTAGTCCATCCCGGTATCGCAGCGACACGGCCCCGTGTTGATCGGCACCGGCCAATTCTGCCTGTTCGCAGCCGGTACCGTGGTCAGGTGACCGATCGCCGTCTGCTCCTCGTCAACGGGCCAAACCTGAATCTGCTGGGCACGCGCCAGCCGGAAATCTACGGCTCGACCACCCTGGCGCAGATCGAGCAGGCCGTCACCGACCTGGCCGCACAACTCGGCTTCTCCGTGCGCGCGGTGCAGAGTAACCACGAGGGCGCGTTGGTCGATGCGATCCAGGCGGCACGCACCGACTGTGTCGGCATCGTGATCAATCCTGCCGCCTACAGCCACACGTCGGTGGCCATCGCCGACGCGCTCACCGCGGTCGAATTGCCTGTTGCCGAAGTACATTTGAGCAACATCCACAAGCGCGAGGCTTTCCGGCACCACTCCTACGTGTCGGCCGTCGCCGAGACGGTGATCGCCGGCGCGGGGCCGCTTGGTTACGAGCTGGCGGTGCGGTATCTGGCGGATCGGTTGTCGCGGTGAGTGATCCGACGATCCATCCGCCGGCCGTGCGCCGGGCCGGATTCCTGGTCGCCGCGGAAGGCGTACTCGGGTTGATCGGGGCTGCCGTGTACGTGGTGCGCGGGCTCGCCGGCGCCGACCAGCACATCGTCAGCGGTTACGGCAATGCGATCTGGCTGGTGTGCATCTGCGGCGGCGTGCTCGCCGGCGGCTGGGCACTGATCACCGGACGGCGCTGGGGCCGCGGTATCGGGGTGTTCGCCAACCTGCTGTTGCTCGGAGTTGCCTGGTACATCTTCCAATCCCATCAACTGCAGTACGCCATCGCGGTCGGGCTGGTCGCCGTCGTCACGCTCGGGTTGTTGTTCAGCCCGTCGACCGTGCAGTGGATTTCAAAGCAGGACTGAGGATTTCACTCGGCGGTCAGGGCACGCTGGGCGTGGGCTCGGCGGTCCTCGATGACCCGGCCGAATTCCTGTAGCAGCACCGGATTTCGCTGCACCACCGTCTCGATGTAGTCCCGCTCGACGTGCACCACCGTCACCTCGTCGAGCGCGTGGGCGCTGCCGATGACCGGTTGGCGGGTCAGTGTGCTCTGGCCGAGATAGCCGCCCTCGTCGAGGATTCCGATCACCGCACCCGGCTCGTCGGCGGTGCCCGTCGTCAGCTGGATGCGACCCGAAACGATGAATCGCATCCCTTCCGGCACCTCGCCGGCACGCTGGATGGCCTCGCCGATCGCGTAGCGTTCCAGGGTCGCGACCGGTGCCAGCTCGGTCTGTTCCTCGGCGCTCAATTGCAACGTCGGCGCGATGACACGGCTGACTGCCTCCGCGAGCCGTTCGGGTGTCGAGAACTCGTCGTCGGCTTCGTCCAGGTGCAGACCCATCCGCCGGGAGGCGTACCAGACCCATTGCAGGAAGAGGGTTTTCGTGGCCGCGTCGTCGGCGGGGGAGTGCAGCGGAATGCTGGTCTGGTACGTGAGGCCGCCCGCCGGGGTCGACGACACGGTGCCCTCGCGGCGGCGCATGGGCAGGTCGGCGGCCAGCCGGGTCAGCATGGCGCACACCTGATTCGGTGGATCGTCGAGCGAGAAGATCGTCGTCACCGTGAGCGAGTGCGCGTCGGCCGGCCGGCTCAGATTGGTGAACGACGCGCCGGCGAGCACCGAGTTGGGGGTGATCAGCGTTCCGGCGCCGGTCTCCAGATGCACTGCGCGCCAGTTGACTTCGACCACCCGGCCGCGGGCGGCGGCGGTGTCCAGCCAATCGCCGATCTGGAACGGCTGCTCGAACAGCATCAGCAGGCCCGAGATGATCTGGCCGACCGAATTCTGCAGCGTCAGGCCGATGACGATCGACGTGATGCCCAGCGCGGTGAACAGGCCGCGGACGTTCGCGCCCCAGATGTACGAAAAGATGACCGCGAGCCCGACCGCGATGAGCACGAACCGCGCGACGTCGACGAAGATCGTCGGAACCCGCTTGCGCCAGGTCCCGGCCGGCGCGCCCTGGAACAGGGCGGCGTTCACCCCGGACAACAGCAGGACCAGCACGACGAACGCGAAAAGCGTTGCGACGGTGCGTACGGAGGTGGATCCCGCGGGTACCTGCCGGGCCTCGGTCAGCAGGAGCAGGAGGGCGCCCAGTGGCAGCAGGTAGTTGCGCAGTACGGTCACCGGCCGCAGCAGGAAGCTCTGTTTACGGCGGAGCGCGTGCTGCCATTCGGTGAGCGCAACCAGCCCGATCGGCAATCCGATGGCGACGCCCACGGCCCAGTAGAACCAGGCCGAGGTGAACACGTCGGCGATCACCGCGGCTCCACCAATCGCCAGATCGGCTCGTCGTGCCCGTCGACCGATATCGTGCCGACGGACGTGAAGGTCATGGTGGCCTGCAGCGCCTGGTACACCCGGTCGGTGACGTCGATTCCCGGTTGCGGTGAACCGCTCTTGACCTGGTAGGCGACGTTCACCGCCGCACCCCACATGTCGTACACCACGGAGTGCTGACCGCCGAGGCCGCTGCTGACGGTGCCGGTGTCGATGCCGGCCCGCAGGCTCAGGTGATGACCGGATTCACTGTTGAACCGTTCGATGATCCGTTGGCATTCCAGCGCGAAGTCGACGGTCCGGCGCACGTTGTCCAGCCTCGGTACGTTGAGACCGCAGCTACCCAGGTAGCCGTTGCGGATGGGGCGGCCGCGCTCGATGCCGAGACTGTCTGCGGCCGCGTCGAATTGGCGCTCGATCTCGGTGACGACCGCGAGTGACCCGGCGGAGGTCAGCTCGGCCTGCAGCCGGTCCAGCCCCAGAATCTCGGTGAAGATCACGGTGACGTTCTGGTGCTCCTCGGCGACGATCTCCTCGCCCTGCTGGTAGCGCTCGGCGACGGGTTCGGGCATCAGCAGCGCCAGGAGCTTCGCGTTCTCCTTGCGTTGCTCGACCAGGAGCTCCTCTTTGACGGTCAGACTTCGGCTCATCTCGTTGAAAGCCTCTGTCAGCTCACCGATCTCGTCTCGCGTCTCGACGGGGACGGTGACGTTGTAGTCGCCGGCGCTGATCCGTTGCGCACCGGCTTCGAGCCGCCGGATGGGCCGGACGAACAGCTGCGCCAGGAACATCGCCGCGATGCAGACGACGAAGATGATCCCGACCGTCGTCAACACCATGGTGCGGGTGAACGCGGTCTCCCGCTGGAAGGCCTCCGCGGTGTCTATCTTGCCGATGATGGTCCAGTGCAGCTCGGCGTCGGGAATCACGATGGGGGCGTAGGCCAGGAGGACCTCGTGGCCCAGATAGTCGGTGGACAGCTTGGTGCCCGACTCGCCGCGTAGGGCCTGCCGGTTGGTCTCCGGCGGCACCGGTTGCACGAGTGTCGTGCCGCCCAATTGAATAGCGCGGTCGGCGACGTCGGCCGGCGTGCCCGCCGCGACGACGTCGCGCTTGTAGGCCTGCGGATCCTGCAGGAACATCCGGGAATCCGACCGCATCAGATCATCGGGACCGACCAGGAAGACCTCACCGGTGTTGCCCAGACCCGATTCGTTCCAGCGTTTGTCGAAGGTCATGAGCCGGTTGATCTTCGAGATCGGGAACTGGAGGGCGAGTGCGCCCATCGCGCGTCCCGCCATCACGATCGGCGTGACCATCCAGGCCGTGGGTTGGTTCTCCGCCGGTTGGTAGATCTCGAAATCGGTGATGCCCACGTAGTCGACCGAGTTCGCTGACATTGCTTTCTCGTATGCGCCACGGAGTTTGGAGCCGCTGTAAGGCCCGGTGAGGATGTTGGTGCCCAGGTCGACGTCTTTGTACGCGGTGTAGACCATGTTGCCCCGGTTGTCGAGCAGGATGGCGTCCTGGAATTCGAACCGGTTGACGATCTGGCGGAAGAAATCCTGATACTTGGCGTTGGCTGCCGACCAGATGCTGCCGTCATGCGCATCGTCGACGTTGATGGCCGCGTCGTCGTCCTTGCGCACGGCGGTGTAGTTCGCCTGCAGGTACCGCTGGGCGTTGTCCCTCGGCAGCAATTGATCGACGTTCAGCTTGGCGCCGCTGGACTGCTGGACTTCCTTGAGAAAAGTGTTGGTGTAGTAGTCGGTGATCGCCTGCGACTGCGGCGGGTTGATGGGCTTGTCTGCCAGTGCGTCGAATCCTGCGGTGAAGTCGACCAGCGCGGCCTGGGTGTGGGCGCCGCGCGCGTAGATGATCATCGAGTTCTTCAGATCAGAGAGCTGGTCCTTGAGCTCGCGGGACTGCGACTGGCGAAGTTCGGTGAGACGGTTCATCGCCGAGTCGCGCAGGGAGGCGCGGCCGGCCCGGAACCCGATGACGCCGACGACGGTTGCGGCCACGATGGTGCACAGCACCAGCATCACGACGAGCTTCGACTGGATGCTCACCCTGGACAGCAGTTTTCGACGATGGAATCGCATTGCCGTCCCTCCGGTTGACCCGGGCGCAGATTAACACCGGAATCGCAGGCGGACACCGGTGTTCGTCAGGTCAGCCCTGGGCCAGTGCCGTCAGCTCGGGGCCCGACACCCGGTAGGTCGTCCACTCGGTCTGCGGCTTGCCGCCGACCTCGTCGTACAGGGCGATGGCATTGACGTTCCAGTTCAACACCGCCCACTGCAGCCGGGAGTAGCCGCGCTCGACGCATTCCTGTGCCAGGGTGGACAGGAGCTTGCGGGCCAGGCCGCGGCGCCGGAAGTCGGGGCGCACGAACAGATCCTCGAGGTAGATGCCGGAGACGCCGTCCCACGTCGAGAAGTTCAGGAACCACAGGGCGAACGCGGCCGGCCGACCGTCGACCTCGACGAAATGGCCCGAGACGGCGGCCTGACCCGAGTCGGCGCCACCGAACAGTGCGATGCGAATCTGGGCCTCGGTCACCGTGCACTGGTCCGCGGCCTTCTCGAAGGCGGCCAGTTCATGGATCATCGCGGTGATCTCGACTTCGTCGCCGGGCACGGCGGGGCGGATGGTCACGGTCATTCTGGTACTCCCAACGCAGTCAGCATCGTCCTGAATTTTGTTGTGGTCTCGGTGACTTCGTCATCGGGGTCCGATTCGGCGACGATCCCGCCGCCGGCCCGGGCGTCGATGGACCGTCGATCCGCCGACAGCTGCCCGCAGCGGATCGACACCACCCAGCGGCCGTCGCCGGCGCCGTCACACCAGCCGACCGCGCCGGCGTAGAACCCGCGGTCGCCCTCCAACTCCGTGATGAGCCGGGCCGCCGCCGCGGTCGGCACCCCGCCGACCGCCGGTGTCGGGTGCAGCGCGATGGCCAAATCCAGTGCGGTCGTGGCGGGTTCGCGCAGCCGTCCGACGATCGGGGTGCTCAGATGCCAGACCGCCGAGGTGGCACTGACCTGTGGCTCGGCGGCGATGTCCAACTCCGCGCACAGCGGTTCCAGCGCATCGCGCATGATGTCGACCACCAGTTGGTGCTCGTGCCGGTTCTTGGCCGAGGACGCCAGCGCGGCGCGGTTGGCGGCGTCGGTCTCGGGATCCGACGAGCGCGGCGCCGACCCCGCGAACGGCTTGCACGTCACCACGTCACCGCTGCGGGCCACCAGCAGCTCGGGGCTCGCACCGATCAGTGCGGTGCCGGAGTACGGTGGGCCGGCCGCGCTGAGGTCGGTGAAAAATGCTGTGGCAGAGCGGTCTTCGGCCAGCCGGGACAACACGGCATAGGGGTCGATCGCGTCGTCGGCGGCCAGTTGCAGCGCCCGGGCCAACACCACCTTGTGCAGGTCCGCCGCGGGATCACGCAGGGCCTGCACCGCCGTCGCCACCCGGGCCCGGTGCTCGCCGGACGACGGCACGCTGGCCGCGATCCGGACCGGGGGCAGACGGTCGTCGGTGAACGGCAGGGCGTCGGCGTACGTCACGGCCGGTGGTGCCATCAACGCTGCCGGCATGTCCAGGTCAAAAGGCAAGGCGCCCACCAGAATCGGCACATCACCGTCGGCCAGGGCCCGGCGGGCGTCGTCCAGGTTCGGGAAGGCCCGCGCAGGTCCGTCGGCCAGCATGACCCCATCGGGCCCCGCCAGGACAAAAACCGGGTTCACTCGGGCAGGCACGGGTTGGGGTGACCGGTCAGGCCGAGCGCGACCAGCTGGCGCACGCCGTGCTCGAAGCCGCACACCGAGATCGACGCGGCTGCCATGGAGATGCGGATCCCGTCGGTGATCGGCAACTCCATCCAGCGGGTCATCACGGCCCGGGAGAAATGGCCGTGCCCGACGAACACCACGTCGCGCGTCGCCATGTGTTCGAGCGCCAGCGCCACAGCGCGGTCGGCGCGGGCACTGACGTCGGCCAGGCTCTCGCCGCCGGGACAGCCGTGCGTCCACACCAGCCAGTCGGGGACCTGCTCGCGAATCTGCGGTGTGGTGAGCCCTTCGTAGTCGCCGTAATCCCACTCGGCCAGCAGTTCGGTCGTCTCGGCGACGTCCAGCCCGGCCAGTTCGGCAGTGACGACGGCGCGTCGGCGAGGACTGCTGATCACCAGGGGATCGTCGAGCTTCAGCTCGGCCAGCGCGTCGGCGGCGCTGCGGGCCTGCTGCAGGCCTTCCTCGGTCAGTTCCAGGTCGGTGCGCCCGGTATGCCGGCCGCTGCGGGACCATTCGGTCTGGCCGTGCCGAAGCAGCAGCAGCCGGTGCTTCAGCAGCCCGGCTGGCGGGTCGACCGCAATATCCACGCCCGAGATTCTGCCCCATGGTGAGCGGCGCCACATGGCCGCGTGTCAGGATGGGCACCGTGACGCGGGTACTGGCGGTCGCCAACCAAAAAGGTGGAGTCGCAAAAACGACGACAGTGGCATCGCTGGGTGCTGCGCTGACCGAGGAAGGCCAGCGGGTTCTGCTCGTCGACCTCGATCCGCAGGGCTGTCTGACCTTTTCCCTCGGCCAGGATCCGGACAAGCTGCCCGTCTCGGTGCACGAGGTGCTGCTCGGTGACGTGGAACCCGACGTCGCCCTGGTCTCGACCGCCGAGGGCATGACGCTGCTGCCGGCCAACATCGACCTGGCCGGCGCCGAGGCCATGCTGCTGATGCGGGCCGGTCGCGAGTACGCGCTCAAGCGCGCGCTGGCGAAGGTCGCCGATCAATTTGATGTGGTGATCATCGACTGCCCGCCATCCCTTGGCGTGCTGACCCTCAACGGACTGACCGCCGCCAACGACGTCGTCGTGCCGCTGCAGTGCGAGACCCTGGCGCACCGCGGTGTCGGCCAGTTCCTGCGGACCGTCAACGACGTGCAGCAGATCACCAACCCCGACCTGCGGATGCTGGGCGCGCTGCCGACGCTGTACGACGCCCGCACGACCCACAGCCGGGACGTCCTGCTCGACGTGGCCGACCGCTACAGCCTCGTGGTACTCGCCCCGCCGATCCCACGGACGGTGCGTTTCGCCGAGGCCAGCGCGTCGGGCTCATCGGTCCTCGCGGGCCGAAAGAACAAGGGCGCCATCGCCTATCGCGAGCTGGCGCAGTCGCTGCTGAAGCACTGGAAGAAGAACAAGGCGCTGCCGGTCTTCACCCCCGAGGTGTGATCCGCTCGGGTCACTGACCCAGCGCGACCAGCTGGCTGCCCCGCTGCTCCAGCAGCATCGAACCGGCGACAGCCGGGATGACGGCGGTGTTCACGGGCTTGCGGTCAAGCGCTATGTGCGTCTGGCCGGCGCCGCTCTGCGCGTCGAAGGTGTCGTAACCACTGGTCACCGGAACCAGGAGATGCCCGGCCAGTACGGTTGCCGGGCCGATCGGCGCCTGCCCGCCCTGCGCGCTCACGGTGTACTTGTAGCGCAATCCGTTGGCGTCGAAGACCATCACCGAGTCGCCGGTGTACCAGGTGACGACGTCGCCGACGCGCGTCGCCGCGGTCACCGGGGTCGGGGGATGCGGCAGCAAGGTGCTGGCGATGGTGTTGCCGGTTTCGTCGATGACGTTGACGCACGGCTGCGGCGTGGGCACGTACACCGCGGTCTTGGTCTCGGACACCGCGATCACCTGGGCGTCGGAGTCGACGCTGACGCCGGGCAGTGACACCCGTTTGACGTCGGGCTGGTCCTCTTCTTTGGCGGCCTTGAGCAGCGTCAGCCTCAGGTCGGTCTGCTTGGGGCAGGCCTCCATGACGGCCACCGACGCCGGGCTGGCCGCGGCGGACACCAAGCGGCACAGGGGAGAAGCCGGGACGCCGGGCTTGACCACCGCGTCGAGGTAGCCGTAGCTGATCATCCGGACCAGGTCCGAGCGCCACTGTTCGAGTCGGCTGTCACCGTAGGACAGGATCGTCGTGCCGTCGGTGGACAACTTCACCTCGGCGTCGGCCAGGCTGCTGCGGGCGGGGCCGCGGCGTCCGGTGCTCGCGTCGATGGCGCTCGCCTGGCCACAGCCGCGCCCGTCCGGATACACGGCCACCGCGAACTGGTACACCGTCGTGACGCCGCACAGCTCACGGCCGCGCGAGTAGCTCCACAGGCTGTTGCCGGTGGCCGGGTCGCGGCCCTGCATCTCGTCACCGTCGCCGGTCACCACGACGCCGCCGACGACCGACGGTTGGGTCGTCTTGCTGCTGGCGGCGGTCCACACTTCGCGCAGCGTCGTCGGGACCGTCTTCGTGTTGTGCAACGCCGGGATCGGGTGGTCGGCAGGACGACTGACCGTGGCCCGCGCGTCGCTGTGCCACCAGATCGCTGCTGCGCCAAGGGCGACCACCACGACGATGGCCGCGGCGGCGATCAGATCAGCTTTGGTACGTCGCTCCGGTTTGACCATAGGGCGCGGACGACCTGCGGCTATTCGGCGGCAGGTGCGGCGACGGCCGCGGCTTCCGAGGCGGCCTTGTTCGGACGACGCCGCCGGCGGCGGCGACCCGAGTGGCTCGACTCGGCGGGGCTGTCACCGGCCGGCGAACCGGCTTCGGCGGTGTCGCCCTCGACTGCACCGGACGCCTCGACGTGACCGGTGGCCGACTCGCCGGCGCGGGTGCGACGACGGGACCGGCTGCGGTTGCGCGCCGGACGGTCCTTGTCGGCGCTCGACTCGCGCTTGAGCTCGGGGTCCGACGACGCCGACTTCTTGGCGGGCTTGGAGCGGGACGCACCGATGGAGCCTGTGACGTCGGTGGGGATGTCGAGCTCTTCGTACAGGTGCGGCGAGCGGGAGTAGGTCTCGGCAGGATCCGGGCAATCCAGGTTCAGGGCCTTGTCGATGAGCGCCCAGCGGGTCAGCTCGTCCCAGTCGACCAGCGTGACGGCGATACCGGTCTTGCCGGCGCGGCCGGTACGGCCGATGCGGTGCACGTAGGACATTTCGTCCTCGGGGATCTGGTAGTTGATGACGTGCGTGATGTCGTCGATGTCGATGCCGCGGGCCGCGACGTCGGTCGCGACCAGGACGTCGATATCCCCGTTGCGGAACGACTTGAGGGCCTTCTCGCGGGCGATCTGGCCCAGGTCACCGTGGACAGCACCGACCTTGAAGCCGCGCTCGGCGAGCTCGTCGGACACCTTCTGGGCGGTGCGCTTGGTGCGGGTGAAGATCATGGTCGCGCCGCGGCCGGTGGCCTGCAGGATGCGGCTGACCATCTCCACCTTGTCCAGCGCGTGGGCGCGGTAGACGTACTGCTTGGTGGAGTCATGGGTGGCCGCCGAATGCGGGGCCTCGGCGCGGATATGCGTCGGCTGGTTCATGAAGGTGCGGGCCAGCGTGATGATCGGGTCCGGCATGGTGGCCGAGAACAGCATGGCCTGGCGCGAATCCGGGGTCAGCCGCAGGATGCGCTCGATGTCGGGCAGGAAGCCCAGGTCCAGCATCTCGTCGGCTTCGTCGAGGACCAGGACGCTGAGGCCGCCGAGCTGCAGGTGTCCCTGCTGAGCGAGGTCCAGGAGCCGGCCCGGGGTGCCGACGATGACGTCGACGCCCTGCTGCAGGGCCTCGATCTGCGGCTCGTAGGGGCGGCCACCGTAGATGGCTTCGACGCGGAGCTTGCGTTCCCCGTTTTCCCCGGCCTTGAGATGTTTGCTGGCCATCGTCAGATCGCCATGGACCTGGATGCAGAGCTCGCGGGTCGGGACCACGACGAGCGCGCGGGGGGTGCCGGTCAGCGGCAGCGAGGCGTCGGAGGCGACGCGGTGCAGCAGCGGCACACCGAACGCGAGGGTCTTGCCCATGCCTGTGCGGGCCTGGCCGATGAGGTCGTCGCCGGCGAGCGCCAGGGGCAGGGTCAGCTCCTGGATGGCGAACGGATGGGCCTTGCCGTCCTCGGCGAGGGCCTGGACGATTTCGTCCCGAACGCCCAGATCAGCGAATGTTTTTTCTTCTGTTGTCTTTGCAGTTAATGCGGTCATGAGGTGGCGTGGGTGCCTTCCAGTGTCATCGGAGTCGGTGCTCGCTGTTGTCCACGCGCGCACGAGTCAGACGATCAACACTTGGGCCCTCGGGGCGAATCTGCCGAATTCAGCCGGATGTTCCGGCGAGGGCCAACACGTGCACGCACATTTCCTTGGTCGCGGCTGATCTCGTATCGGATCTGGCCGCAGCCGAGACCATTGTAGCTGGTCGCGTCGCCGGTCGGCTGTGATGCGAGTCGCGGTCTACAGTTGGGGCCATGCCTTCCCCGTCGCCTTCGAGGTCCCAGGCGCTGCCCGAGCAGACGGCAACTCCGGTGCAGCCGGCGGTGTCCGGTGATCATCCCGGTGTGAACGAGCTGTTCGCCTTGTTGGCGTACGGCGAGGTCGCCGCGTTCTACCGGCTGACCGAGGAGGCGCGCATGGCGCCGAACCTGGCCGGCCGCATCAACCTGGCGCGCATGGCCGCAGCTGAGATGGGCCACTTCGATGTACTGCGCGAGGCCTTGCTGAACCGCGGGGTCGACGTCGTCCCGGCGATGACGAAATATGCTCCGGCACTGGAGAATTACCACCGTCTGACCACGCCGAGCACGTGGCTGGAGGCGTTGGTGAAGACGTATGTCGGCGACGCCCTGGCGGCGGACTTCTACCTCGAGATCGCCGGTTCGTTGCCCGCCGAGGCCGCCGACGTGGTGCGCGCGGTGCTGTCGGAAACGGGCCATTCCCAGTTCGTGGTGGCCGAGGTGCGCGCGGCGGTCAGCGCCAGCGACCGGCAGCGGCACCGGTTGGCGCTGTGGTCGCGGCGGCTGCTGGGAGAGGCCATCACCCAGGCGCAGTTCGTGATGGCCGAGCACGACGAACTCGTCGACCTGGTGCTCTCCAGCGGTGAGGGCCTGACCCAGATGACCGAGTTCTTCGAGCGCCTGCAGGAGACACACAAGAACCGGGTACGCGAACTCGGCCTCGGCTGAGTTCACGCACCCGGTTCCGTGGTGCCGTGCTGATTACCTGGTGCAGGTGGTGATCAGCGTGTTGTTGTTCTGCGCGGCCACCGCTGCGCCCGTGCCGTCACTGATCGAGCAGTTCAACTGACCGGTGACGCTGGTGGCGGTCACCGAGCTCAGCGTGACGCCCGGGTTCAGCGTGACCGTCTTGGCCCACGGCAGCGACACATTGACATCGGTCTGCAGCGCGCCCTGCCCGTCGGTGTAGATCACCGTGACCAGGTCCAGCAGTGACTTGGTGCCGGTGATGCGGTACGTCACCGTGTTCGGTGCGGGTGCCGCGGGAGCGGCCGCCGCGGGGTCGACGGGCGGGACGGCCTCGGTCGGTGTCGGGGCAGCCGCGGTGGGCGTGACGGTGGTGACGGTCTCGGGTGCCAGCGACGCGGCCGGCGGTGCTGCCGTCACGCGCGGACGGGGAGCGGCCGACGGTGTGGCCGACGCGCTGGGCGCGGCGGATTGGCTGGTGCTCGGCGGCGTGATGGGCGCCGTGACCGGCCCGCTGTCGCCGCCGCCGAGGATCACGACGGTGCAGATGACCGCGACCAGCAGGATGGCGCCGGCGACGCCGGCGACCCAGACCCAGCGCCGGTCGATGCCGTCCTCGTATTCGTAGATCTCGTCGTCGTCGTAATCGTCGTACGCGGCGTCGGTCTCGTGGTCCGCGTCGGCTGCCGTGAACCGGTCGGTGTCGCCGTAGGTGCTGGTGTACTCACCGGCGGGCCGGTCGGCGACGTCGGTGGCCGAGCCGTAGGAGCCGTACGAACTGTACGAGCCGTACGAGTAGCCACGGTCACGGATGTAGTCCGTGCTGCCGTACCCGGTGCTGTAGCCCTGGTAACTGGGGGTGTCCCCGTAGCTGTCGGTGGACGCCCCCGACGGTGCTGAATATCGCGAATATGTCCTGCTCATGGCGACTTTCCCCGGTCGAGTATCACTTACCTCAACGATGCTAATGGTGTGAAAGTTACGGATGAGGTTGGCTCGCTGACCCTCGGATAACGGTCGGGACTCGGTTCGGTCGAGGGGGCCGAGACAACCCTTCGCGACCTCGAAAAGTGGTGCCGCCGAGCGCGGATTTCGGGCCGGCAACTGTGACGACGTCGTGACCTTGCCAGGGGCGTCCATGCCGGTTCGCCACCGGCGAACGTCCCCCCGGCCACCGCGGCCGTCGTCGTCCACTAGCCTCCTGAGGAGAGTTCGATCGCAGCTCGAATGAAGCCTTGAAACGAATGAAAGGGGTCAGCGTGGAGGTCAAGATCGGTGTCACCGACAGCCCGCGCGAACTGTTCCTCAACAGCGCGCAGACTCCCGACGAAGTGGAGAAGTTGGTCACCGACGCGCTCGGTCAGGATTCGGGCGTGCTCGCGCTGACCGACGAGAAGGGTCGCCGGTTCCTGGTGCAGACCGCCAAGATCGCCTACGTCGAGATTGGTGCGGCCGACGTCCGCCGGGTCGGCTTCGGCGTCACCGGCAAGGACTGACACCGCCCGCCGGCAGCAAAAACGGCCCCCTTCTTCGGAAGGGGGCCGTTTTGTTCGGTCGGGCCCGCGTCAGCGGGTGAGCGGAACGTGCGACAGCCCGCCCCAGGCGAACTGCACCGTGCCGTCGACGGCGGCGTCTTTCGAGATCGGGCGGTCGTTGTTGAGCCAGTAGCGGGCACAGTCGACGCTGATCGCGACGAGCCCGACGGCGATCATCCGGGCGCGGTGCGCTTCCAGGCCCGAATCGCTGCTGACCAGGTCGAACACCGCGTCGGTGCACGAGTCGGTGGCCACCTTCACCTGCGCCGACACCTGTGGCTCGGTGACGTAGTCGTTCTCGAAGATCAGCCGGTAGCCCTGGCTGTCGTGCTCGATGAAGTCGAAGAACGCCTCGACGGCGGCCCGCAGACGCAGCCGGTTGTCGGTGGTGGTGCTGAGCGCGCCGCGCACGCCCTGCAGCAGGTTGTCGACATGCCGCTGAAGCACCGCCAGGTACAGCTCCAGTTTCGACGAGAAGTGTTGGTACAGAACGGGCTTGCTGACGCCGGCGCGCTCGGCGATCTCGTCCATGCCGGCCGCGTGGTAGCCGCGGTCGACGAACACGTCGCTGGCCGCGACCAGCAGCTGGCCGCGCCGTTCGTCCCGAGGCAGCCGGTTGCCCCGCCGATTCGTGGTCGGGCCGCCCTGCGCGCCGTCGGTTCCGGCTTGCGTTCCTCTGGCGTCAGAGGTGTTGGCAACCTCGCTCATCACGTCCTCAATCTGGCATTGTCCGGCACACATGTCCGTGACCAACTGTTCAGGGACCGGTCAGGACCCTGGTGTTCATGGTCGCCCAACTTGCTGTTCAGGCTGACCGACCCGGCAGTTTATCGCCACGACACTACTACCGTTAGTTCGCGGCATCCGCGTGCTACCAGCGGTTCGGCGATTGTGTCCGTCCCTCTTGAACGCACCGTGGCGTGCCCTGACCGGAGTACGCGCAGCTCTGTGCCATCCTGGTTCCGTGACCTACGACCCGGGCCGAGGCACCGGTCGCGTCCCTGTGGTGCGCAACGAGTGGCACGAGCCCTTGCGCGCGCAGCGGGATCCGGTGGCCGAGGACTCAGGGCGGCTCCGGGCGAACCGCGACGACCGGCAGCAGTGGCGCAAGCAGACCTGGCTGGGTCGCTTCGTGTCCACCTACGGTTGGCGCGCGTATGCCCTGCCCGCGCTGGCGGTCATCACGGGAATAGTGGTCTATCAGAGCGTCTCCGGGCCCAATCCGGTCGCGCCGGCGCATCCGCACGTACCGCTGGTCGGTCAGCCCACCATCAATTCGGCGAGCACCGCGATCGTCGGCGCGCCGCCCAAGGGCCTGACCCAGTTCGACGTCAACCTGCCCACCGGCATCCTCCCGGACGGTGGCCCGTTCACCGAGGCAGGCGCCAAGGCCTGGCACATCGTGCCGGGCACCACCGGCAAGGTCGGTCAGGGCACCACCAAGGCGGTGACCTACACCGTCGAGGTGGAGGACGGCGTCGACACCACAAGCTTCGGTGGGGATGAGGCCTTCGCGCGGATGGTCGCCGAAACGCTGGCCAACCCCAAGAGCTGGACGCACGACGGCAAGTTCGCCTTCACCCGCCTCGACGAGAGTTCGCCGGAGAAGCCCGATTTCCGGGTGTCCCTGACCTCGCCGATGACGGTGCGCGAAGGCTGCGGCTACGACATCCCGCTGGAGTCGTCGTGCTTCAACCCGGCCTACTTCCCGGCGGACGGCGGCAAGGCCCAATCCCGCGTGTTCATCAACGAGGCGCGGTGGGTGCGCGGCGCGGTGCCCTTCCAGGGCGACATCGGGTCGTACCGCCAGTACCTGATCAACCATGAGGTCGGGCACGCCCTCGGGTTCCGGATGCACGAGCCCTGCGGTGACAACGGCGGGCTGGCGCCGATCATGATGCAGCAGACGTTCTCGACCAACAACAACGACGACGCCAAGTTCGACCCGGAGTCGGTCAAGGCCGACGGCAAGACCTGCCACGTCAACTCCTGGCCGTACCCCATTCCGTAGCTTTCTCCCGCGAGCGGCCGTGTCTGTACGCCGACACGCCGTATTTGGCGTACACGCAACGCACGCTCGTCGCCGCCGAGCGGCCCCGAAATGTCCCGTGATGCCGGTCATTACTGTTGAGGGCATGGCATCGCCGTCCGGACGCAAGGAGGAAAACGGCTCCTTGCCGCCGCTGGTGCAGCCGGCCGCCGAACTGACCCGCGACGAGGTGGCGCGGTACAGCCGCCACCTGATCATCCCCGACCTCGGCGTCGACGGGCAGAAGCGGCTCAAGAACGCGCGCGTACTCGTGATCGGCGCCGGGGGCCTGGGTTCCCCGACCCTGCTCTATCTGGCCGCGGCCGGCGTCGGCACCATCGGCATCGTCGAGTTCGACGTCGTCGACGAATCGAACCTGCAACGCCAGATCATCCACGGCCAGTCCGACGTCGGGCGGTCCAAGGCCCAGAGCGCCCGCGAGTCGATCCTGGGGATCAACCCGCTGGTCACCGTCAACCTGCACGAGTTCCGGCTCGACACCGACAACGCGGTGCCGCTGTTCGAGCAGTACGACCTGATCTTGGACGGCACCGACAACTTCGCCACCCGCTACCTCGTCAACGATGCCGCGGTGCTGGCTCACAAACCGTACGTCTGGGGCTCGATCTACCGGTTCTCCGGCCAGGTGTCGGTGTTCTGGGAGGACGCCCCCGACGGACGCGGCCTCAACTACCGCGATCTCTACCCGGAACCGCCGGCGCCGGGCACGGTGCCGTCATGCGCCGAAGGTGGGGTGCTCGGGATCCTCTGCGCGTCCGTCGCGTCGGTGATGGCCACCGAGGCCATCAAGTTGATCACCGGCATGGGTGAGACGCTGCTGGGCCGGCTGATGATCTACGACGCCCTGGACATGACGTACCGGACCATCGGGATTCGCAAGGACCCGGCGACGCCGATGATCACCGAACTCATCGACTACGACGCGTTCTGCGGCGTGGTGTCTGACGAGGCAGCCGAGGCGGCGGCCGACTCGACGGTCACTCCGCTCGAGCTGCGGGAGATGATCGACGCCGGCAAGCCGCTCGCCCTGATCGACGTGCGCGAACCCGCGGAGTGGGCCATCAACCACATCGAGGGCGCCGAACTGATCCCCAAGTCGACGCTCGACTCCGGGGCGGGCCTGGCCCGCGTGCCTCAGGACCGGATTCCAGTCCTGTACTGCAAGACCGGGATCCGGTCGGCCGAGGCCCTGCTCGCCCTCAAACAGGCCGGATTCGCCGACGCGCTGCACCTGCAGGGCGGAATTGTGGCCTGGGCGCGGCAACTCGAGCCCGACATGGTCATGTACTGACGTCAGGGATGGGCGGGCACACCTTAGTCTGATCGGGTGACCGTCGACCGTCCTCCCGAACATGTGCTCACGGCGTTCGGCCTCACCGGTCTTCGGCCGGTCCCGCTCGGCTCGAGCTGGGAGGGCGGCTGGCGCTGCGGCGAGGTGGTGCTGTCCATGGTCGCCGACAATGCGCGGGCCTCCTGGTCGGCCAAGGTGCGCGAGACGCTGTTCGTGGACGGCGTCCGGCTGGCCCGTCCGGTGCGCGCCACCGACGGCCGCTACGTCGTCGCCGGCTGGCGCGCCGACACGTTCGTCACCGGGACCCCGGAACCGCGGCACGACGAGATCGTCTCGGCGGCGGTGCGCCTGCACGAGGCGACGGCCAAGCTCGAGCGTCCGCGTTTCCTGACGCAGCCGCCCGCGGTGCCGTGGAGCGACGTCGACGTCTTCATCGCCGCCGACCGCGCCGCGTGGGAAGACCGGCCACTGCAGTCGTTGCCGCCCGGCTCGCGGGTGGTGCCCGGTACCACCGACGGCCGCCGCTCGATCGAACTGATCAATCAGCTTGCGTCGCTGCGCAAGCCGACCCGTAACCCGAGCCAGCTGGTGCACGGCGACCTCTACGGCACCGTGCTGTTCGCCGGTACCGCCGCGCCCGGCATCACCGACATCACGCCGTATTGGCGGCCGGCGTCGTGGGCCGCGGGCGTCGTCGTCGTCGATGCGCTGTCGTGGGGCGAGGCCGACGACGGTCTCATCGAACGCTGGGCGTCGCTGCCCGAGTGGCCACAGATGCTGTTGCGCGCCTTGATCTTCCGGCTCGCAGTGCATGCCCTGCACCCGAGGTCGACGGCCGCGGCGTTCCCGGGCCTGGCCCGCACCGCCGCGCTGGTCCGCCTGGTTCTCTAGCCGGCACGCCCTCATTCGAATGGCAGCGTGCCCCGTTCGGTGCGAAAGTTACCTCGCATGACGGCTGTTGAACCCACCACCGACGGAACCTACAAGGACAGGATCGCTGCGGTCGAACCCGGCGGCAACGAATTCATCGCCGAGGCGGACCGGCACGGCAAGCCGAGTCAGCTGTTCTGGACGTGGACGTCGCCCAACCTGGAATTCGCGACGGTGTTCGTCGGCATGCTGGCCGTCCTCGCGTTCGGCATGAGCTTCTGGCAGGCGGTCGCCGGGATCATCATCGGGACCGGGCTGGGTGCCATCGCGCATTATTTCCTGTCCGCGCGCGGACCGCTGCATGGCGTACCGCAGATGGTGCTGGGACGAATGGCGTTCGGGTTCAAGGGCAACGCGCTGCCCGCGACGCTGATGTCGATCACCGCGGGCGTCGGCTGGTTCGCCACCAACAGTGTCAGCGGTGCGTTTGCCCTGTCCACCCTGTTCGGCTTCGGACCATTGGTCGGCCTGATCATCATCGTGGTGGTGCAGACCGCATTCGCGTTCTTCGGCCACAACCTGGTGCAGGCGTTCGAGCGGTGGTCGTTCCCGGCGCTCGCCATCGTCTTCGGCGCGGCAGCGGTGGGAATTTTCGCGCACGCGGATCTGG
Source organism: Mycobacterium sp. ST-F2 (assembly GCF_001905655.1). Taxonomy (GTDB): domain Bacteria; phylum Actinomycetota; class Actinomycetes; order Mycobacteriales; family Mycobacteriaceae; genus Mycobacterium. The sequence goes on along the minus strand of NZ_JMHT01000060.1, from coordinate 43,395 downwards.
GTGCGCCTGCGCCGTCGGGCGGGGTCGGCGGGCTCGGGGGCTTCCTGCTCACCGTCGGTACCGCGTTCGGTTACGCGGCGGGCTGGACCCCCTACGCCGCGGACTACACCCGCTATCTGCCGTCGGCGGTGTCCAGTTTCGCGACGGGGTTCTTCGCCTCCACCGGGTTGTTCATCTCGTGTGTGGTCCTGGAGATCGTCGGGGCGGCATCGACGACGTTCGGCGCGGCGAGCTTGGCCAATCCGACCGCGTCATTCACCGCCGAGCTTGGTCCGTGGCTCGCCAAGGCGACCCTGCTGGCCATCGCGGTCGGTGCGATCGCCGCCAACGCGCTCAATATCTATTCCGGGGCAATGGCTTTCGTGACCATCGGGATCACGTTGCCGCCGCATATCGCGCGGGCGCTGGTGACGGTCTTCTTCGGCGTGGCCGGTTTCCTCATCGCGTGGTGGGCGTTGCCCGATGCCGCGCACAGCTATGAAGCGTTCCTGCTGGTGATCGCCTACTGGATCGGACCGTGGCTGGGTGTGGTCTTCGCCGATCAGTATCTGCGCCGTGGACAACAGATCGCCGGGTATCTGTACGACCGCTCGTACTCGAACTGGCCGGGGCTGTTGTCCTTCGCGCTGGGGCTGGGGCTGTCGGTGCTGTTGTTCTCCAACCAGGAGAAGTTCGTCGGCTTTATCGCCCGGGCGGTGCCGAAACTCGGCGACATCACCTTCTTCGTCGGCTTCGTCATCGCGGGTGCCGCGTACCTGGTGCTGTGTCGAAAGAAGATCTCCGCGGAATGCGCTGCCGTATGACCCCTGAGCAGATGCTCGACGTCGCGGTCGCCGAAGCGCGAAAAGGGTTGGCCGAAGGTGGTATTCCGATCGGTGCGGCGTTGTTCCGTGCCGATGGTGAGCTCCTGGGCGCCGGCCACAACCGTCGGGTGCAGAACGATGATCCCTCCGTGCACGCCGAGACCGACGCGTTCCGCGCGGCCGGGCGTCAGCGCGGCTACGGCTCGACTGTCATGGTGACGACGCTCTCGCCGTGCTGGTATTGCAGCGGGCTGGTACGGCAGTTCGGCATCGGCGCGGTGGTGATCGGTGAGGCCCGCACGTTCCACGGCGGTCATGACTGGCTGGCCGAACACGGTGTGGCGGTTACGGTTTTGGACGACGAGCGGTGCGTGGCCATGATGGCAGAGTTCATCGCGGCCAGTCCCGAATTGTGGGCGGAGGATATCGGCGAGTGAGTGCCATTGCGACAGTGGACATTTCCCGCTGGTATGCCGGTGGAGCCGAGGCCGATGCGCTGGCCGCAGAGGTCGACGAAGGTCTGCAGCGCGCCGGTTTCATCGTGGTCACCGGTCATGGGGTGGACCAGGGTTTGGCCGCTGCGGTCCGCGCGGCCAGCCGGGAGTTCTTCGCCCTGCCCGACGAGGTGAAGCGGCGGTACTCGGTGCCGGTCGGCGGGCACGGCTGGATCGGCCCGGGCGCCGAGGCCAACGGTTACGCCGAGGGCACCGAGACGCCACCCGATCTCAAAGAGAGTTTCAGTCTGGGCGCGGAAACCTCGACCGGGGACCCGGAGGTGGATCGAATCTGGTTCGCCCCCAACGTATGGCCCGCCGAGGTGCCCGCACTGCAGACATTGGTGGACGACTACACCGCCCAGATGCGCCGGCTGTCCGACGATCTGCTGGCCCTGTTCGCCCACGCGCTGGGGTTACCAGCGAATCCTTTTGCCGCGCTGGCAGATCGGCCGACGTGGACCATGAACATCAACCACTACCCGCCCGTGAGCGTCGTCGGTGAACCCGAGCCCGGACAATTCCGCATCGGCCCGCACACCGATTTCGGCACCGTCACCGTGCTCGACCGGGAGCCGGGCGCCGGTGGGCTGCAGGTGTCTTCCGACGCCGAGGGCTGGCAGGACGCGCCCTGGGAACCCGGCGCGCTGACGGTGAACATCGGTGACCTGCTGGAGTATTGGAGCGGGCGACGCTGGCCGTCCGGACGGCACCGCGTGCTGCCGCCACAACCGCACGCACCGGAAGAAGACCTGGTGTCGCTGATCTACTTCTACGAAGCCAACCACGATGCGCTGATCACCCCGTTACAGCCGCCCATCGGAGCGGTGTCCGGGCTGGCGCCCGTGGTCTCCTCGGAGTTCATCAAGGAACGGTTGGACGCCATCACTGTCGGGTGAGGTCCACCTCAGAACTCGTGCCGGTACTCCCGCAACCGAACCCGGCCGTCGACGGCCAGCACGCCCTCGGCCCGCAGCCTTTCCAACTGCCGCGTCGCCAGATGCGCTGCCGGCCGGCCCGACGCGCTGATCACCCGATGCCAGGGCAGGTCCGAGGAATCGGTCCGCATGATCCAGCCGACGATCCGCGGGCTGGAAAGCCCTGCGGCGTCGGCGATGTCGCCGTAGGTCGACACCTTGCCGGACGGTATCGAGGCGACGAGGCCGCGCACCTTCTCCACCTGTTCGTCGGTGACAGCGGCCATGATCAGACCAGGTGGCGCCGGATCACGTCGGCGGTTTCGGCGGGCATGGCGTGCGGCACCATGTGGTCGCAATCGAATTCGGTCAGCACGAAATCGGCGCCGAGGCGCGCCTGCAAACCGGACACCAGCTCACCGGTCACATAGGCGGGGTGGGTCTGCTTCGCCAGGACCAGCGTCGTCGGTGTGCCCTGCGGCGGCAACACGATCGGGCGGGCCAGCTCACTCCAGTAGGACATCATGGCGGGCAGGCTGATTCGCCAGCCGACGCGTCCGCCGGGCAGGGCGACCAGGTGCTCGTCCAGGTCGCGTTCGAGCTCCTCCGGGTACTTCGCCGAGACCTCGCCCCACGATCCGTTCACCTTCTCGGCGTGGGCCTCCTGGCGGTCCGGGTAGTCGGGGGAACCGAGCATGGCGTCGGCGATCTCGCTCATCCAGCTGCCGTCCAGCCCCGTCGCCGGGTCCAACAGCACCAGGCCCGACACCAGGTTCGGATGGGCGGCAGCGAGGTTGAGCGCTATCGCGCCGCCAAACGAATGCGCCACCACGACCACGGGACCGTCGGCTTCCTCCTCGAGAAGGGCGGCCAGGGCGGCGACGTTCTCGTCGATGTTCCACGGCGCGGCCCAGGACGAATGGCCATGCCCCAGGAGATCCGGTGCCAGCACGGCGTATTCGGGCAGATACCCGTCCGCCAGTGTCTGCCAGCGCTTGCCGTGGCCCGTCAGGCCGTGGAGGGCGAGGATCTGCGCCGGTCGCGCCGGTCCGTAGCGGTACACCTGCAAGCTCACGCCGTTGATGCTGCCAGACATTCCGGCCCGACGTCGCCGTCGGCCGGATTTGTCGTACCCCCGTGGTTGCATTCCTGCCATGGCCGCCCCGCACTCCGCACTCACCGCGCCCGGCTCGGTTAATGCCCTGACCGAGCCCGGGCAGCGCGGTGTCGTACGGGTGCTGGGCGGCCCCGGAACCGGGAAGACCGAGCTGCTGATCCATACGGCGGCAACGCATATCGCGGCCGGGACCGACCCGGAGTCGGTGCTGCTGCTGACGGGTTCGGCACGTCTGGGCAGCCGGGCCCGCGGCGCCATCACGTCGGCGCTGCTGGGCGACACCGGCCAGGTCACCCGGGAGCCGCTGGTCCGCACGCTGCACTCCTACGCGTTCGCCGTGTTGCGGCAGGCCGCGCAGCGCGCTGGTGACCCGCCGCCGCGGCTGATCACCAGCGCCGAGCAGGACGGCATCATCCGCGAACTCCTCGCCGGTGACCTCGAGGACGGCGACGAGGCGAGCGTGGACTGGCCGCTGCACCTGCGGCCGGCACTGGGCACCGCGGGGTTCGCCACCGAATTGCGGGACCTGTTGGCCCGCTGCACCGAACGCGGCGTCGATCCCGCGGATCTGCGCCGCATCGGGCGCAAGGCCGGGCGTCCGGAGTGGGTGGCCGCGGCCCGGTTCGCGCATGTCTACGAGCAGGTGATGCTGCTGCGCAGCGCCGTCGGCATGGCCGCTCCGCAGGCGACGGTGCCGGCGCTGGGCGCGGCCGAGCTGGTCGGCGCCGCACTCGAAGCCTTCGCCGTCGATCCTGCCCTGCTCGACGCCGAGCGCACCCGGATCAAGCTGCTGCTCGTCGACGATGCCCAGCACCTCGATCCTCAGGCCGCGCTGCTGGTTCGGGTGCTGGCGGCCGGCGCCCAGCTGACCGTGATCGCCGGTGATCCGAGCCAGACGGTCTTCGGCTACCGCGGCGCCGAGCCGACGCTGTTGTACGGCCCCGAGGACCAGCCGCAGGTAGTGCTGACAGAGTCCTACCGATGTGCGCCCGCCGTGGCCGGGGCGGTCGCGGCCGTCGCGCGGCGCCTGCCCGGCGTGGACGCATCCCGGGCGCTGACAGCCGCGCCGACCGACGAGCTCGGCTCCCTCACGGTGCGCGTCGCCGGTTCTCCGCATGCCGAATCCGCGCTGATCGCCGACGCCCTGCGCCGCGCGCACCTGGTCGACGGCGTGCCGTGGTCGCAGATGGCCGTCATCGTGCGCTCGGTGCCGCGGACCGGGACAGCGCTGGCCCGGGCCCTGACCGCGGCCGGGGTACCGGTGCAGCAGCAGGCCGACACCACGCCGCCCGCCCAGCATCCGGCGGTCGGCGCGCTGCTCACGGCGCTGGACTGCATCGCCGACCAGCTCACCGGTGACCGGGCACTGGCCTTGCTGACAGGGCCCATCGGCCGGGTCGACCCGGTGTCGCTGCGCCAGTTGCGGCGCGCCCTGCGCCGCGCCGACGGCAGTGGCCGTGAGTTCGGTGAGCTGCTCGTCGAGACGCTGACCGAGGGCAGCGACCAGCCGCTGCCCGACCAGCTGGCCCGCCCGGTGCGCCGGGTCCGGGCGGTCCTCGATGCGGCGCGCCGGTCGGTGACGGTAGACAAGGGCCGCTCCGCGGCAGGGGGCCAGGACCCGCGGTTCGTGCTGTGGCAGGCCTGGCATGCCAGTGGGTTGTCGCGCCGGTGGCAGGCCGCGGCGGGACGCCCGGGCGCGGCCGGGGTCGCGGCCAATGCCGACCTGGATGCCGTCACGGCGCTGTTCGACACCGCCGACCAGTACGTGGCCCGCACGGCCGCCGCGTCCCTCACGGGCTTGATCGACCATGTCCGCGCCCTGTCGTGGTCGGGTTCGGCCCCCGAGCGCCCCGAGACCGACGAGGTGGCGCTGGTGAGCGCGCACGCCGCCCTCGGCCGGGAATGGGACTTCGTGGTCATCGCGGGTCTGCAGGAAGGGTTGTGGCCCAACACCGTTCCGCGCGGCGGCGTGCTCGGCACCCAGCAGCTGCTCGACATCGTCGACGGGGTGGGCGATGTGCGCGGCATGTCGGCCACCGCGCCGCTGTTGGCCGAGGAACGCCGGCTGCTGGTCGCGGCTCTGGGCCGGGCCCGCAAGCGGGTGCTGGTGACGGCCGTCGACAGCGACAACGGTGACGAGGCTCTGCTGCCGTCGACCTTCTTCGAAGAGCTGGCGGCGCTCGCCGGCGGTACCGATCCCGACGCCGACGAGCTCCCGGTGCACGCCCCTGCGGTCCTGTCCCCGTCGGCGCTGGTCGGCCGGTTGCGGTCGGTGGTGTGCGCCCCCGACGGCGCGGTTGAGGAGACCGATCGGCTGTGTGCGGCAGCGCAATTGGCGCGGTTGGCGGAGGCCGGCGTGCCCGGTGCGGATCCGGCGCAGTGGTACGCCAGTACCGAATTGTCCACTGTCGAGCCGCTGTGGTCGGGCGATGACCACACCGTGACGGTGACGCCGTCGACCGTGCAGACCTTGACCGAGTGCCCGCTGCGCTGGATGCTGGAGCGCCACGGCGGCAGCGACGGCCGGGACCTGCGGTCGGCGTTGGGCTCGCTGGTGCATGCCCTGGTTGCCGATTCGGGTCGCAGCGAGGCCCAGCTGCGGAACGAACTCGAAAAGGTTTGGCAGCAGCTGCCTTTCGACTCGAACTGGTATGCCGACAACGAGCTGGAGCGGTACCGCGCCATGCTGGCGACGTTCACGACGTGGCGGCAGGAGACCCGCGGTGAACTGACCGAGGTCGGCACCGAACTTGAGGTCATCGGCGTGATCGCCGATGGGGGCCCGCAGGTACAGGTGAAAGGCCGTATCGACCGACTGGAACGCGACCGCGACGGCCGGCTCGTCGTGGTCGACGTCAAGACCGGCAAGAGCCCGGCCACCAAGGCCGATGCCCAGCAGCATGCTCAGCTCGCGCTGTATCAGCTGGCCATCGCCGAAGGTGTTGTGCCACATGGTGATCAGCCCGGCGGTGGCCGGCTGGTGTATCCGGCCAAGCCGGCCAAGACCGGCGCCACCGAACGCGAGCAGGATCCGATGGGGGAGACTGCGCAGGCACAGTGGCGGCAGAAGGTCACCGATGCTGCCGCGGCGACGGCCGGGCCGCACTTCGTCGCGCGCGCCGGCTCCGGGTGTGCGACGTGCCCGGTGCGGGCCATGTGCCCGGCGCAAGGTACGAAGGTGGCATGTCCGTGACGTACAGCCCTGCCGACCTGGCCGAAGCGCTCGGGCTGTTCACTCCGACCGACGAGCAGGCCGCGGTCATCGCCGCGCCGCCGGGACCGCTGGTGGTGATCGCCGGGGCCGGCGCCGGGAAGACCGAGACCATGGCCGCGCGCGTGGTGTGGCTGGTGGCCAACGGCTATGCCACGCCGTCGCAGGTACTGGGATTGACGTTCACCCGCAAGGCCGCCGGACAGCTGTTGCGCCGCGTGCGCACCCGGCTGGCCCGGCTCGCTGGTTCGGGCCTGCTGCCCGGGGTGTCCCTGGCCGACGAGCACGCCACCGTCAGCACCTACCACGCCTTCGCCGGCACCTTGCTGCGCGAGTACGGGCTGCTGCTGCCCATCGAGCCGGCCACCCGGCTCGTCACCGAAACCGAGATGTGGCAGTTGGCTTTTCGGGTGGTGTCCGATTTTCCGAGGCAGTTGCAGACCGACAAGTCACCGGCTGCTGTCACCCAGATGGTGCTGCGCCTGGCCGGTCAGCTGTCCGAGCATCTCGTCGACACCGACGCCGTCCGCGACACGCATCAGGAGCTGGAGCGGCTCATCCACACGCTTCCGGCGGGACCGGGCCAGCGTGGCGGTCCGACACAGTGGCTGTTGAATCTGCTCGCCACTCAGACCGAGCGGGCCGAGCTGGTGCCGCTGATCGACGCGGTGCACCAGCGGATGCGCGATGCGCAGGTGATGGACTTCGGCAGCCAGATGTCTGCCGCGGCCCGCCTGGCCGAGCGTTTCCCACAGGTCGGCGCGCAGCTCCGGGAGCGGTATCGCGTGGTGCTGCTCGACGAATATCAGGACACCGGGCACGCCCAGCGGGTGGCGCTGTCCTCGCTCTTCGGCGGCGGCGTCGACGACGGTCTCGCGCTGACGGCGGTCGGGGACCCCATCCAGTCGATCTACGGCTGGCGTGGCGCCTCGGCGACCAACCTGCCGCGGTTCACCACCGACTTCCGGCTGTCCGACGGCTCACCCGCACCCACCCTGGAACTACGGACCAGTTGGCGCAATCCGCCGCGGGCCCTCAAGCTGGCCAACGAGGTGTCCGCCGAGGCCCGCCGCCGCAGTGTGAGCGTGCGCGAGCTGCTGCCGCGGCCGGGCGCCGAACCGGGAACCATCCAGTGCGCGTTGCTGAATGATGTTGTCGCCGAACGTGACTGGGTCGCCGATCACCTCGCCCGCCGATACCACGGTGCGGTGGCTGCCGGGGCGCCCGTGCCGACGGCCGCGGTTCTGGTGCGCCGCAACGCCGACGCCGCGCCCATCGCCGAGGCGCTGACTGCCCGCGGCGTGCCCGTCGAGGTGGTCGGTCTGGCCGGGCTGCTGGCCATCCCCGAGGTCGCCGACGTGGTCGCGATGCTGCGCCTGGTCGCCGAGCCGACCGCCGGTGTCGCCGCGATGCGTGTGCTCACCAGTGCCCGGTGGCGCTTCGGTGCCGCCGATCTGGCCGCACTGTGGCGCCGCGCGTCGGAACTCGACGCGCCCGAGGCGCACACGTCCGGATCGGCCGCCGAACAGGCCGTCGCGCAGCTCGCCCCCGACGCCGACCACGCCTGCCTCGCCGACGCGATCAGCGATCCCGGGCCTGCGGCCCGCTACTCCCCGGAAGGGCACCGCCGGCTCCTGGCCCTGGCCGCTGAACTGAGTCAGCTGCGCGCACATCTGCATCAGCCACTGCCGGACCTGGTCGCCGAAGTGCGGCGGGTGCTGGGGATCGACGCCGAAACCCGCGCTGCCAGTGGGGTTTCCGAGGGCTGGCGGGGTACCGAGCACCTCGATGCCTTCGCCGACGTCGTCGCCGGGTACGCCGCCCGGCCGGCCGGCGACGCCGACGCGTCAGCGCCCATCGTCGGCCTGCTGGCGTACCTGACCGCGGCCGCGGAAGTGGAGAACGGGCTGGCACCTGCGCAGGTGACGGTGGCCTCGGACCGGGTGCAGATCCTGACGGTCCACGCGGCCAAGGGGCTGGAATGGCAGATCGTCGCCGTCCCGCACCTGGTGGCGCGGGTGTTCCCGTCGACCGCGTCGCAGCGCACCTGGCTCACCGATGCGGGTGACCTGCCGCCGCTGCTGCGCGGTGACCGCGCCGAGCTGTCCGAGCACGGGGTGCCGGTGCTCGACACGTCCGACGTCAACGACCGGAAAGTGTTGGCGGACAAGATCGCCGCGCACAAGGACATGCTCGCGCAGCGGCGTACCGACGAGGAGCGTCGGCTGCTCTACGTGGCGCTCACCCGCGCGGAGGACACCCTGCTGTTGTCGGGCCACCACTGGGGCACAACGGCAGCGAAGCCGGCCGGGCCGTCCGACTTCCTCGTCGAGATGCGCGACATCATCGACCGCGCCGCCGAGGAGGGTGACCCCTGCGGCGAGATCGAGCAGTGGGCCCCCGCTCCGCCCGAGAGCGCCGTCAATCCGTTGCGTGACAACGTCGTCGAATGTGTCTGGCCCGTCGACCCGGCCGGTACCCGCCGCGCTGATGTCGACCGGGGCGCGGCCCTGGTTGCCGAGGCGTTCACTGCCGCCCGCGACGTCGATTCCGACGACAGGCATGGTTGGTCCGCCGACGTCGACGCCCTGTTGGCCGAGCGCGCGCGCAGCCAGGAGCGTGCCCCCGTCGAGCTGCCTCCCCAGCTGTCGGTCAGCACGTTGGTCGATCTGGGCAGCGACCGGTCCGGCGCCCTCCAACGGTTGCAGCGCCGTCTGCCGTCCCGGCCGGACCCCCAGGCGTTGTTGGGCACCGCGTTTCACGACTGGGTGCAGCGGTACTTCTCGGCCGAGCGGTTATTCGACCTCGATGACCTGCCGGGCGCGGTCGACGCCGAGCTGGGGCAGGCCGTCGCCGAGGAACTGGCCGACCTGCAGGCGTCGTTCGCCTTGTCGGAGTGGGCGGCCCGGACCCCGATGGACGTCGAGGTGCCGTTCGACATGGTGATCGGTGACCGTGTGGTCCGCGGCCGTATCGACGCGGTGTTCGCCGACTCCGACGGCGGCTTCACCGTGCTGGACTGGAAGACCGGCGATCCGCCGACCACTCCGGAAACGCTGCGCAACAAGGCTATTCAGCTGGCGGTGTACCGCCTGGCCTGGTCGTCCATCCAGGGCGTGCCCGTCGACTCGGTGCGGGCGGTCTTCCACTACGTGCGGGCCGGGCAGACGGTGGCGCCCACCGACCTGCCCGGCGCCGACGAACTGGCGGAGCTAGTTCAACTCGGGTGAGTTGCGGTAGACCTTGAGCGCCTGGGTCACCATCGGCACCTGCAGCGGCAGCCGGGCCAATGCTGCGATGCGCGCGGGCCAGCCCTTGGGCCACCACAGCCGGACCATGTTGACGTTCGCGGGGAACACGCCGATGAACAGCGCGACAGCGGCCAGGGCACCCAGCTTCCGGGTACGCGGCAGGAGCAGTGCGGCGCCGGTGGCGACCTCGGCGACGCCCGACGCGTAGGTGTAGAACCGCGCGGTGCCGGGCAGTTCCGCAGGGACGATGCCGTCGAAAGGCTTGGGGCGACGAAATGGAGGGTGCCCATTCCGACGAGCATCGCGCCCATTCGGTACGCGGTGGCTTGGCTGGGCGTGGTGTTGTCCAAAGTGCTGGGGGCGGTCATGGTTACATAGTGCTGTGCTGAGCCGTCCCGTGGTGAGTCTCCGCCAGATATTGGCTCGTCATGGCTCGCGTTAGATTGTCGCGGCGCATGGCCGCGATGGAACAGAACCTCACCAGCCGGCAGAACGCGGATCTGGTTGACGTGCTGCAGATTCCGGAAGCGTTCGTCAGTCCCATCCGTCGGATCGTGCGGCGGGTCATCTACGCGCTGCTGGTGCTCGCCGCCGCGGTGCTCGTCGTGTACCTCGACCGCGAGGGCTACCGTGACGCCCAGGAGAACGAGATGTCGCTCCTGGACTGCATCTACTACGCGACGGTATCGCTGTCGACCACCGGTTATGGCGACATCACGCCGCTCACCCCGAGTGCGCGGCTGGTGAACGTCCTGGTGATCACCCCGATGCGGATCGCGTTCCTGATCGTGCTCATCGGTACGACCGTCGAGACGCTCACGACGCAGTCTCGCCAAGCCTTGAAGATCCAGCGATGGAGGAGCACCGTGCGTAACCACACCATCGTCGTCGGTTATGGGACCAAGGGCCGCACCGCGGTCCAGGCCATGGTCGGTGACGAGGTCGCACCAGGAGACATCGTCGTCGTCGACGAGAACCCGGCCGCACTGGACCGGGCCCGCGCTGCCGGACTGGTCACCGTGGTCGGTGACGCCACCAAGTCCGAGGTGCTGCGCCTGGCAGGCGCCCAGCATGCGAAGTCCATCGTGGTCGCGACCGACAAGGACGCCACCGCCGTGCTGGTCACCCTGACGGCCCGCGAAGTGGCACCGAAGGCCAAGATCGTCGCCTCCGCTCGCGAGGCCGAGAACCAGCATCTGCTGCGGCAGTCGGGCGCGGACTCGACGGTCGTGTCCTCGGAGACCGCCGGCCGGCTGCTGGGCATCGCGACCCAAACGCCGAGCGTCGTGGAGATGGTCGAAGACCTGCTGACCCCCGACGCGGGCTTCGCGATCTCCGAGCGTGAGGTCGAGGCCAAGGAACTCGGCGGCTCGCCGCGGCACCTCTCAGACATCGTGCTCGGGGTGGTGCGCGACGGGCAGCTGCTGCGCGTCGACGCCCCCGAGGTCGACGCACTTGCCGCCGGTGACCGGCTGCTCTACATCCGCAACGCCGAAGTCGAGCGGTAATCCGATGGCCGATTTCACCCTGCGTAACGTCCCGCTGCTGTCCCGTGTCGGCGCCGATCGGGCCGACACGCTGCGCACCGACGTCGACGCCGCGATCGCCGGCTGGAAGGACGCGCTGCTGCTGCGCGTCGACCGGCGCAATCAGGTGCTGATCTCCGGTGGCCAGGTGGTACTCAGCCCCGCGGCGGAACTGGGGGACAAGCCCGACGAGCACGCGGTGTTCCTGGGCCGGATGCCCGACGGCCGGCACGTGTGGGGCGTGCGCGCCGCTCTGGAGGACCCGGCGGGCCTGACGGACAAGCCCGTCGAGGTGCTCGACCTACGTCGTGCCGGAAGCATCTTCGATGACATCAGCGCCCAACTCGTCTCGACGGCGACGGCACTGCTGAACTGGCACGACAGCGCGCGCTTCAGCGCCATCGACGGTGCTCCGACCAAGGCGATCAAGGGCGGCTGGGCGCGGGTCAACAGCATCGGCGGCCACGAGGAGTTCCCGCGCATCGACCCGGCGATCATCTGCCTGGTGCACGACGGCCACGACCGTGCCGTCCTGGCCCGCCAGACCAACTGGCCCGAGCGGCTGTTCTCACTGCTGGCCGGGTTCGTCGAAGCCGGCGAATCGTTCGAGAGCTGCGTGGTGCGTGAGATCGCCGAGGAGATCGGCCTCGCCGTCACCGACGTCAAGTACCTGGGCAGTCAGCCCTGGCCGTTCCCGCGCTCGCTGATGGTCGGGTTCCACGCCATCGGTGATCCGGAGCAGCCGTTCTCGTTCAACGACGGCGAGATCGCCGAGGCGGACTGGTTCACCCGCACCGAGGTGCGCGAGGCCCTCGAGCACGGCGACTGGAACAGCACAGCCGACACCCGCCTGCTGCTGCCCGGCTCCATCTCGATCGCGCGGGAGATCATCGAATCCTGGGCCGCTCAGTGATTTGTGCACGGAAATCCGCGGCCGGCGCGGAAAATCGTGCACGAATCACTAATTCAGCTTGGCTTTGACGTCCTTGATGCTGGGGTTGGTCAGCGTCGAGCCGTCGGGGAACTTCACCGTCGGCACGACGTGGTTGCCGTTGTTGACCGAACCGACGAACTCGGCGGCCGCCGGGTCCTGCTCGATGTCGATCTCGGTGTAGGAGATGCCTTCGGCCTTCAGCGCGGTCTTGAGCCGCTTGCAGTAGCCGCACCAGGTCGTGCTGTACATGATCAGTGCACTCATAACGCGACTCAACGTATCCGATGGCCGGGTAATGCCGCCCAGTGGTGCCTCGTATGTCACACCCGCCTGCCATGATGGGGGCCATGCCAGCCGAGGCCCCACCGTCCACGCTCCTCGAGGACCTCGACGACGAACAGCGCGAGGCCGTCCTCGCGCCCCGCGGCCCGGTATGTGTGCTCGCCGGCGCCGGTACGGGCAAGACGCGGACCATCACGCGCCGCATCGCGTATCTCGTCGCCGCCGGCCACGTCGCGCCGAGCCAGGTGCTGGCCGTGACGTTCACGCAGCGCGCCGCCGGCGAGATGCGCGGCCGGCTCCGCAGCCTGGAAAACGAGATTGACGGGGCACAAGGCACCGGGGCCGTCCAGGCCATGACGTTCCACGCCGCGGCACTGCGGCAACTGCGGTACTTCTGGCCGCGGGTGGTCGGCGACACCGGCTGGGAGCTGCTCGACAGCAAGTTCGCCGTCGTCGCGCAGGCGGCCAACCGGGCCGGCATCCAGGCCAGCACCGACGACGTGCGCGACCTCGCCGGTGAGATCGAATGGGCCAAGTCGTCTCTGATCAGCCCCGAGCTCTACCCGGACCAGGTCGCCAAGATCGAGCGGGACATCCCGTTCGACGCCGCCAAGGTCGCCGCGGTGTATGCCGGGTACGAGGGTCTCAAGGCCCGCCGAGACGGATCGGCGCTGCTGGACTTCGACGATCTGCTGCTGCACACCGCCGCCGCCATCGAGAACGACGCCGCCGTCGCCGGTGAGTTCCGGGACCGGTACCGCTGCTTCGTCGTCGACGAGTACCAGGACGTCACCCCGCTGCAGCAGCGCGTGCTCAACGCCTGGGTGGGGGAGCGCGACGATCTGACGGTGGTCGGTGACGCCAACCAGACCATCTACTCGTTCACCGGCGCCACGCCGCAGTACCTCCTCGACTTCTCCAGGCGGTTTCCCGATGCGGCGCTGATCCGGCTGGAGCGCGACTACCGCAGCACGCCGCAGGTGGTGTCGCTGGCCAATCAGGTGATCTCGGCGGCGTCGGGCCGGATGGCGGCCAGCCGGTTGCAACTCATCGGTCAGCGTGAACCCGGGCCCAAGCCGGTGTTCCGAGAACACCCCGACGAGGTCGCCGAGGCCAACGCCGTTGCCGCCGCGATCAAGAAACTCATCCAATCCGGTACCGCCCCTTCGGAAATCGCGGTGCTGTACCGCATCAACGCGCAGTCCGAGGTGTACGAGGAGGCGCTGACCGCGGCGGGCGTGGCGTTCCAGGTGCGCGGTGGCGAGGGCTTCTTCAGCCGCCAGGAGATTCGGCAGGCGCTGCTGGCGCTGCAGCGCGCCGCGGGCCACCAGGGTGACGTCGCCGGCGTCGAGCTGCCGCAGCTGGTCCGGGATCTGCTGGAACCGCTGGGGCTGACGGCCGAGCCGCCGTCGGGTACCAAGGCCCGTGAGCGCTGGGATGCGTTGTTGGCCTTGGTTGAACTGGTTGAGCAGGAAGTCGCGGTGCGCGCGAACCTGGACTTGCAGGGGCTGCTCGTCGAACTGCGCCAGCGCGCTGATTCCCGGCATCCACCGGTGGTGCAGGGCGTCACCTTGGCGTCGCTGCACGCAGCCAAGGGCCTCGAGTGGGATGCGGTGTTCCTGGTCGGTCTGGTCGACGGCACGCTGCCCATCTCGCATGCGTTGTCGCACGGCGCGGACAGCGAGCCCGTCGAGGAGGAACGGCGCCTCTTCTACGTCGGAATCACCAGGGCCAGAGTGCATTTGACCATCTCGTGGGCGCTGGCCCGGGCGGCCGGCGGGCGGCAGAGCCGCAAGCCCTCGCGGTTCCTCAATGGACTGACCCCGCAGAGCCGGCGCGAACCCCAACAGCCGCAACGTAAACGGGGTCCGGCGCCGCGGTGCCGGGTGTGCAATGCGGCGTTGACATCGTCGACCGCGATTCTGCTGCGACGCTGCGAGTCGTGCCCGTCGAACCTCGACGAGGAGCTTCTCGGCCGCCTCAAGGAGTGGCGCCTGCGTACCTCGCAAGAGATGAAGGTGCCCGCCTATGTGGTGTTCACCGACAACACGTTGATCGCCATTGCGGAGGCTCTGCCGGCCGACAATGCCGCGCTGGTGGCCATTCCCGGAATCGGCGCGCGCAAGCTCGAGCAATACGGTCCCGATGTTCTGGCATTGGTGAACGCCTCCCGTTAGTGCACCTAATTTGCGCCAAACATCGCGCAAATTGTGCCAAAAGCGCTGGTCAAAAAATCGCTTGCCGGATTTTGGTGGTAACGTCTAGCCTCGAAGCCGCAACGAAATCCCGCGAATTCGCACCGTGTGAATCCGCAGTCGACCGCTGAGGAGGTGGCCCCGATGATCAGTTTTGATGCGTCCCGTGGCGCTGTCCTCGCTGTCTCTGGTTCCCGTGCGCCGTTGACCGCTGCCGCCTATGAGGCGGTATCGCGCGTCGGCGCCGGTTGGCATCAGATCGTTGACGTCCCCGCCGTTCCCGCTGTCGCTGCAGCCGCCGCTATGCCGGCGGCACGTCTCGCGACGGCCGGACATGTCGCCGGCATCCCGCAGCGCAAGCGCAACGCCAAGACCTTCGCGTCCGTGAAGCGGGGCACTACTTAGGTAGAGCCCACACGAGCCACCTGGCCACGGACCCGAAACCACCGGATCCGTGGCCAATGTTTTTGGGGCACAACCTCAAAACCACCACCTGGTCACCGATCCGTCAGACAGATGAGACGCAAGATGACCAGGAAAGTAGGTGATGAGGACATGACTAGCCAGACTTGCCGACAAAGGCTGGCGGTGCCATGTCACGTCGGCGACCCCGATATGTGGTTCGCGGACAGCCCCACTCAGCTGGAACAGGCCAAGGCGCTGTGCGCCGACTGCCCGATCCGGCTCCAGTGCCTCAACGAGGCACTGGAACGTGAAGAGCCGTGGGGTGTTTGGGGTGGGGAGATCCTCGAACGGGGTGCTGTCATCGCACGCAAGCGTCCGCGCGGCCGTCCGCGCAAGGACGTCGTCGCGGCATGACCCCGCGGCCAAACCTCGGGGGCACCAACCGCGAGCCGGCCTGGGGGCACCAACCGCGAGCGGCCGTGTTTGCACACCGACACACCGTGTTTGGTGTGCATTACGCGGCCGCTCGCCGGCGCCGAGCGGCCGCGTAATCGCTGTTGACTAAGGCGTGAAGCCCGGAACCAGTTCCGTGGCAATGGCTTTCACGGGGACGTGGGCGTCCAGCTGACAGCAGATCGCGACGGTCGATGCGATGACCCGCAGCGGGATGACCAGGTTCGGCGGCATGTCGAGTTGCCGCGCCATCTTGATCTGGTTCACGCCGTTGTCCAGCTGTCCCGCGGCCATTTTCATGATCCAGCGCCGCGTGTAGTGGAAGACGTCGGTCTGGATCGGCTCGACGTACTGGCGCAGCATGTTGTCGACCTCGAAGATCGGGACTTCCTCGCCCGGCTGGATGAACCCGGCGTTCTCCATGACCGGAAACAGCTTGTCGTAGTTCTTGTCCCTGGCCAGGCTGATCATCTCGCCGATCGCGGTGGGCAGTCCACCGGGCAGCGGCGCCACCGCGCCGAAGTCGATGACGCCCATCCGGCCGGCGGGCAGCAGCATGAAGTTCCCGGGGTGGGTGTCGCCGTGCATGATCTCGAGGCGCGCCGGCGCGTCGAACGTCAGCTCGGACAGCCGGGTACCCATCAGGTCGCGTTGTTCGACGGTGCCCTCGCGGATGATGACCGACATCGGGATGCCGTCCATCCACTCGGCGATGACGACCTTCGGGGCGCTCGCCACGATCGCCGGCACCTTGAAATGCGGGTGCCCGGCGTAGGCCTTGGCGAACGCCCGCTGGTTGTCGGCCTCCAGCCGGTAGTCCAGCTCCATCTCGGTGCGTTCGATCAGCTCGTCGACGACGCCCTGAACGTCGGCGCCGGGCGCCAGCTGCTTGAAGACGCCGACCAGTCGCTGGATGGTCTTGAGGTCGGCACGCAGCGCCTCGTCGGCGCCGGGGTACTGGATTTTGACCGCGACCTCGCGGCCGTCGGACCAGACGGCCTTGTGCACCTGGCCGATGCTGGCCGACGCCACGGGGGTGTCGTCGAAGGACTGGAACCGGTCGCGCCACTTGGTACCCAGCTGCGCGTCGAGCACGCGGTGCACCTTGGCCGCCGGCAGGGGCGGAGCTTCCCGCTGCAGTTTGGTCAGCGCCTCCCGGTACGGCTTGCCGTACTGCTCGGGAATGGCGGCTTCCATCACCGACAGGGCCTGGCCGACCTTCATGGCACCACCCTTGAGCTCGCCCAGGACGGTGAACAGCTGGTTCGCTGCCTTGTCCATCAGTTCGGCGGTCACTTCGTCCTTGGACCTGCCCGCCAGGCGCTTGCCCAAGCCGAGCGCGGCCCGTCCCGCCATGCCGCCGGCCAGACCGGCGAGCTTCGCGTTGCGTGCCACACTGCCGCGTTTGATATCAGCCACGTCAACATCATCCATGACGGTGCTCAGTGCACGGCGGAGACATGGCAACGCGTGTTGTCACGAAGCTCGGTCGCACCAGTCGCACAGTGGATGACGGGACCATCGGCGCACCACGGTCGTCCGCGAGCCGATGTCGAATTCGAGGGTGGCGTCGAGCGTCGGCGGCGGTTTGTCGCGGCATCCGCCGCCGCGGATCGCGTCGATCACCTGGTCCACCTGGTTGAGCGCGATCGCTGCGGTGGCGAGGACCGTGGCCCGGTCGGCGCTGCCGACGGTGCCCTCGAGCTGGGCGGCCAGGATCGGCCATGATGCGTCGCGGTCACTGCGGTGTAAATCGGCGCAATTGAGACAGCTGGTGGCTCCGGGCAAAACGAGCGGGCCGATCAGCCCGGTGCCGTCCCGGATCCGCACCGGCAGATGCGGCACGCCGGCACGGTGCAGGTCACGCACCAGCCGTCGGTCGGCCACCAGAAAATCGGACAGCACCACCATATCGGCGCTGTCGCGGGCCACATGTCCGTAGCGACTGGTGCGCACCCGGGTCCCGGAACAGCTCAAGGCGCCGGCCAGCAGGTCCGACAGCGGCCCGCTGCCGTGGATGCGCACCGATACCGGTCGGTGCCCGGCGTCCGGCACGGTCTGCAACAGCCCCGCCGTGGTCAGCGCGCCGAGCAGACCGGTCCAACCGTCGACATCGGTGAGTCCGGCTGCCAGCGCAAGTGACCGGCTGCTCTCGGCGTCCACGCCGCTCTGCAGGCCGCGCAGCAGCTCGGCCAGGTCACTGACAGACAGCCCGGCAGGCGGCCGAATTCCGATGGCGCGCCGCGGGTCCCACCCGATCTGCACCGTGCCGTCGGGCCGCTGCAACACCGGCAGGGCCGGGTTCAACGTGCACTGCACGGCGCCGCGATCCACCCCTGACTTCACCTGCCCCACTGTGCCAACGGCGCGTGGATTCGGCGAATCAGTTATCCACAGGCCCGGCTACTCCTCGCCGGAGTCCCGCTTCAGGTCCTTCTCCAGGTCGGCCAGCGCCTGGTCGAGGTCCGTGGTGTCGCCGCCGAGTGCCCGGTCGATGAAGGCCGCGGGGTTATCGAGATCGTCAGCGCCGGGCAGCAGGTCGGGGTGCTGCCAGACGGCGTCGCGCTTGTCGGCGCCGACGGCCTCGGTCAGCTTCTCCCACAGCGTGGCGGCCTCGCGCATCTTGCGCGGCCGCAGCTCCAGGCCGACGAGCGTCGCGAACGTCTGCTCGGCCGGCCCGCCGGTGGCGCGACGACGGCGCAGCGTCTCGCTGAGTGCCGACGTGCCCGGCAGGCGGTCACCGAGCGCCGCGGTGACGACGGTCTGCACCCAGCCCTCGATGAGCGCCAGCAGCGTCTCCAGCCTTTCGAGCGCCGCAGTCTGTTCGGGGGTGGCCTTGGGCTCGAACATGCCCTGGCTCAGCAGCTTCTCCATGGCGGAGGGATCGCCCATGAGCGATGCCGGGTCCAGGCCGGAGGCCATTTCCTCGAACCCGCTCATGTCGATCTTCATGCCCTTGGCGAAGGCTTCGACGGCGCTGAGCAGCTGGGTGGCGAGCCACGGCACGTGGCTGAACAACCGGTGGTGCGCTGCCTCGCGGGCCGCCAGGAAGGTCAGCACCTCGCTGCGCGGCTGCTCCAGGCCCTCGCTGAACGCCTCGATGGCCTCGGGCATCAGCGCGGCGACGCCCGACGGCCCCAGCGGCAGGCCGATGTCGGTGGAGGTCAGCACCTCCTTGGACAACGTGCCCAGGGCCTGACCCAGCTGCGAGCCGAACGCCATGCCGCCCATCTGCGACATCATCGCCATCAGCGGCCCGGCCATGGCCTTGGCCTCCTCGGGCAGCGCGGACGTCCACACCGTCGACAGCTGCTCGGCGACGGGGTCGCACAGCCGCTTCCAGGTGTTCAGCGTGTTGTCCAGCCAGTCGCTCGCCGTCCACGCCACCGCGCGGGTGGTTCCGGCAGGCAGGGGAGTGACGCCGTCGAGCCAAGTATCGGCGAGCCGCACCGCGTCCGCGATCGCGGTGCCGGTCTGCTCAGGGATCGGCTTGACGAACCCGATGGAGTTGGACGCCAGATTGCGGGCCAGGTCGTAGTTGACCGGGCCGGCTTGCGGATTGTTCATCGATGCGCCCGCGCCGCTGAACATCGCGCCGAGCTGCGTGAAGATCTGGCCGAGGTCGGGCATGCCGGCACCGCCGGCGCCGCCGAACGTGTTACCGAACCCGAACGGGTCCGAGGAGCCACCGGAAGAACCTGGTCCAGGCTCTTTCTTGGACTTGTCGCGGTCGGGGTCTTCGCCGCTGGAGAAGCCGAAGGGCAGGTCAGCCATACCGTCAACGGTACTGCCCGCACCGGCGGCAGGTGGCTTCGCGGGTCATGCTGTCAGCGAACCGAGCCGCGAGCTTTACTGTTGGCGGCGTGAACAGGCGGATTTCTACGCTCGTGGTCGCTCTGGTGCCGATCATCGTGTTCGTTGTGCTGGTGTCGGTGGTGACCGTCCCGTTCGTGTCGCTGGGCCCCGGCCCGACGTTCGACACGCTCGGTGAAGTCGACGGCAAGAAGGTTGTCGACATCAAGGGCGACGTCAAGGTGCACCCGACATCAGGGCACCTCAACATGACCACGGTGTCGCAGAGCGACGGGCTGACGCTGGGCCAGGCGCTGGCGCTGTGGATGTCCGGTCGCGAGCAGCTGGTGCCGCGCGATCTGGTGTATCCGCCGGACAAGTCCAAGGAACAGGTCGACAAG
Organism: Mycobacterium sp. ST-F2; assembly: GCF_001905655.1. Lineage (GTDB taxonomy): Bacteria > Actinomycetota > Actinomycetes > Mycobacteriales > Mycobacteriaceae > Mycobacterium. Next base: position 23,614 of record NZ_JMHT01000060.1, on the reverse strand, counting down.
GCCAACAACGCCGACTTCAAGAACTCCGAGGAAGACGCCGAGTACGCGGCGCTGAGCTACCTCAAGTACCCGAAGGCGGTGACGGTCCAGGCCGTCGCCGATCCGGGGCCGTCGGCCGGGCAGCTGCGCCCCGGCGACGCCATCGACATGGTCAACGGCGTGCCCGTGGCCAACGTCGAGGAGTTCACCTCATTGCTGAAGAAAACCAAGCCCGGCGACCACGTCGTGCTCGACTACCGGCGCAAGAACGCCGGGATCGGCGTCACGACCATCACCCTGGGCACCAACAAGGACCGCGACTACGGCTACCTCGGCACCACGGTCCTCAATGCGCCGTGGGCGCCGTTCGCCATCGACTTCAACCTCGCCAACATCGGTGGCCCGTCGGCCGGCCTGATGTTCAGCCTGGCAGTCGTGGACAAGCTCACCGACGGAAACCTCAACGGCGGCAAGTTCGTTGCGGGCACCGGCACCATCGGCGACGACGGCAAGGTGGGCCCGATCGGCGGCATCACCCACAAGATGCTGGCGGCGCGCGAAGCGGGTGCGACGGTCTTCATGGTGCCCGCCGAGAACTGCGCCGAAGCGGTCTCGGCGCGTCTGGATGGGCTGGGGTTGATCAAGGTCGAGAACCTGAGCGGCGCGGTCGACGCGCTGCACGCCGTGTCCGCTGGTGGCGAACCTCCCCGCTGTTGAGCATGCCGTCACCCCGGGATGCGTAGAGTTCATATCGCAAGCTGGTGTTTTGGACTTTCAACAGACTGGAGCTGACGAGTGGGGATGCGGCCCGCGGCGAGGATGCCGAAGCTGACGCGACGAAGCCGAATCCTGGTCGGGATCGCGCTGCTGATCGTCGGTTTGTTGATGATCGGTCCGCGGCTGGTCGACGCCTACGTGGACTGGCTGTGGTTCGGCGAGGTCGGTTTCCGTTCGGTGTTCAGCACCGTTCTGGTGACGCGGTTGGTCGTGTTCCTCGTGGCCGGGGTGTTCATCGGCGCCGTGGCGTTCGGTGGAATGGCACTCGCGTACCGGTCCCGTCCAGTGTTCGTGCCGGCGTCCGGACCCAACGATCCGGTGGCCCGCTACCGGGCCACGGTGCTGTCGCGGCTGCGGTTGTTCGCCATCGGCGTCCCCGTCTTCATCGGCCTGCTGGCCGGCTTCGTGGCGCAGACGTACTGGGTGCGGGTGCAGCTGTTCCTGCACGGTGGCACGTTCGGCATCAACGATCCGGAATTCGGCAAGGATCTGGGCTTCTACGCGTTCGACCTGCCGTTCTACCGGCTGGTGCTCGGCTATCTGTTCGTCGGGGTCTTCCTGATGCTGGTCGGGAACCTGTTGGGACACTACGTGTTCGGCGGTATCCGGTTGTCGGGGCGCCAGGGCGCGCTGAGCCGCGCGGCGCGGATGCAGCTGGTGTCGCTGGTCGGAATCCTGGTGCTGCTCAAGGCCGTTGCCTACTGGTTCGACCGGTACGAGCTGCTGAGCCACACCCGTGGCGGCAAGCCGTTCACCGGTGCCGGCTACACCGACATCAACGCGGTGCTGCCCGCCAAGCTGATCCTGCTGGCCATCGCGGTGATCTGCGCCGTGGCAGTGTTCTCGGCTCTGGTGTTGCGGGACTTGCGCATTCCGGCCATCGGCCTGGTGCTGCTGCTGCTGAGCTCGGTGATCGTGGGCGCCGGCTGGCCCATGCTGGTCGAGCAGTTCAGCGTCAAACCCAATGCGGCGGCGAAGGAACGCGACTACATCAGTCGCAGTATTACCGCCACCAGGGATGCCTACGGGCTGACCGGTGATTCGGTGACGTACCGCGACTACAGCGGCAACGCGCCCGCCACGGCCGAGCAGGTGGCCGCCGACCGGGCCACGACGTCGAACATCCGACTGCTCGACCCGACCATCGTCGGGCCGGCGTTCACCCAGTTCCAGCAGGGTAAGAACTTCTACAGCTTCCCGGACCAGCTGTCCATCGACCGCTACAACGGCCCCGACGGCAAGCTGCGTGACTTCGTCGTCGCGGCACGGGAATTGAACCCGGACCGGCTGATCGACAACCAGCGCGACTGGATCAACAAGCATTCGGTGTACACCCACGGCAACGGTTTCATCGCCTCGCCCGCCAACACGGTGCGCGGAATTGCCAACGACCCCAACCAGAACGGCGGCTACCCCGAGTTCCTGGCCAGCGTGGTCGGCGCCAACGGCGCGGCTGTTTCGCCCGGCCCGGCGCCACTGGATCAGCCACGGATCTACTTCGGCCCGGTGATCGCCAGCGCGGCATCGGATTACGCGATCGTCGGCAAGAACGGCGCCGACCGTGAGTACGACTACGAGACCAACACCGAGACCAAGAACTACACCTACGGCGGTCTCGGCGGTGTCGACATCGGTAACTGGCTCGCGCGGTCGGTCTTCGCCGCGAAGTTTGCCGAGCGGAACTTCCTGTTCTCCAGCGTGATCGGGCCGAACAGCAAGATCCTGTTCAACCGTGACCCGGCGCACCGGGTCGAGGCGGTGGCGCCGTGGCTGACCACCGATTCGACCGTCTACCCGGCGATCGTCAACAAGCGCATGGTGTGGATCGTCGACGGCTACACCACGCTGGACAACTACCCGTACTCGGAGCTGACGTCGCTGTCGAGCGCGACCGCGGACTCCAATGAGGTTGCGGTCAACCGGATGTTGCCCGACAAGCAGGTGTCCTACATCCGCAACTCGGTGAAGGCCACTGTCGACGCCTACGACGGCACCGTCACGCTGTACGAGCAGGACGAGCACGACCCGGTGCTGCAGGCGTGGATGAAGGTGTTCCCGGACACGGTGAAGCCCAAGTCGACCATCTCCAAGGAACTGTCCGAGCATCTGCGCTACCCCGAGGACCTGTTCAAGGTCCAGCGCATGCTGCTGGCCAAGTACCACGTCAATGACCCGGTGACGTTCTTCTCGACATCGGACTTCTGGGACGTGCCGCTGGACCCCAACCCGACGGCCAGCAGCTTCCAGCCCCCGTACTACATCGTGGCGAAAGACCTTGCCACGGGCGGTGATTCGTCGTCGTTCCAGCTGACGACGGCCATGAACCGGTTCCGGCGGGACTTCCTCGCCGCGTACATCAGCGCCAGTTCCGACCCGGCCACGTACGGCAAGATCACGGTGCTGACCATTCCGGGCCAGGTGAACGGTCCCAAGCTGGCGTTCAACGCGATCAGCACCGACACCGCGGTGAGCCAGGACCTCGGCGTCATCGGCCGCGATAACCAGAACCGGATCCGCTGGGGCAACCTCCTGACGCTGCCTGTCGGACAGGGCGGATTGCTCTATGTCGCACCGGTTTACGCCTCGCCGGGGGCCAGTGATGCGGCGTCGTCGTACCCGCGGTTGATCCGCGTGGCGATGATGTACAACGACAAGGTCGGCTACGGGCCGACGGTGCGGGACGCCCTCAACGGCATCTTCGGGCCCGGTGCGGGTGCGACCGCGACGGGTCCGGCCCCGACGGACGTGCCGGCCGGTACGCCGCCTCCTGCGGCCGTTCCGGGCGCCGTCGCGCCGCCGGCCGCAGGACCGCAGCCTCCGGCGCCGCCGGTGGCGCTGTCGCCGGGCGTCCCGGTGACGCTGTCGCCCGCGAAAGCCGCTGCCCTGCAAGATGTCAACGCGGCCCTCGACGGCATGCGTGCGGCCCAACAGAGCGGCAATTTCGCCCAGTTCGGTGCGGCGCTGCAGAAGCTGGACGACGCGATGGCGAAGTACCGCGAGGTCAATTAGTCCAGTCGCCGTGTGATCAGTCACAAAACTGCCCAATTCCTTCGGGAGTTGGGCAGTTTTGCGTCTGGCTAGGACCTGGCACGCGTGTACAAAAACCAGCGCTGACCATACGATTTGGTTCATTCGGAAGCGTTGGGTAACGTTGTATTCACCGACGCGGGGTGGAGCAGCTCGGTAGCTCGCTGGGCTCATAACCCAGAGGTCGCAGGTTCGAATCCTGTCCCCGCTACTAGCGAAAACGGCTCCCGGAGAATTCTCCGGGAGCCGTTTTTCATTGGCTCGGTACAGCCGTTTTCTCCGGCAGCGCATTGACTCGCCGCGGGCGAAGCAGCGGTTCGTAGAGCTGACGTAGCACCCTGCATCTAGTCTTGCGAGAACGTCCGGTTGATCGTTGCTGGCGTTATCCGCGAGGAGGGCGGTCGTGTCGCAGGACTGGTTGCTGGCGGTGAACCTTGGTTCGTTCGCGATGGCCGGCATCGGGCTGCTCTTCGTCGTCCTCTGGAGTATCGACCGCGACCGCACCAGCGCTCTCGTGTTTGCCGGGGCCATCGGCTGCTACATCGCGGCGACCGTTGCGCTGTCGCTGGGTCTGGCCGCTGCGCCGGCTTCCTCGATCCATGGCGTCTTGTTTCCCGTCGCGATGCTCCTACTGGCCGAGGGTCTGCTGAGACGCGTCGGGGATCGGCTGCCGCGCGCCGTGGCGCTGGCCTATCTGGTCCCGATGGTGGTGATGGTCTGGTTCTTCGCCTACGTCTCACCGCTGCTGGTGGGTCGGGTTGTCACCCAGAACCTCTTGACGACGCTGTTGCTCCTCGTGGTCGTCCGTCGGCTTCGGGAGCGAATGTCCCGAACGGGCCCGAATTGGGCCGCACTCGCAGCGACGGCGGCGCTCGTGTTCGCCCTTGGTATTGCCTTGATCGTGGCGCCGTTCTCGCCGATTCCGCGCGAGATCGTGACGCAGGCAGACCTCGACAATTATATGAGGACCGGTCTCGAGTTGTGCCTGATCGTGTCCAGCACGATTGTTCTGCCGGGCTTCATGGTCACCATGCTTGCCGTGACGGTCATCGACATCTCACACGAACTGCGGTTCCAGCGTGACTGCGACGAGCTGACCGGTCTGCTCAACCGGCGCGGCTTCAACCGCCGAGCGGAGGCAATGATCAGAACCGCCGCGCGCACCACGTTGATCGTGGCGGACCTGGACCACTTCAAGGTGATCAACGACACCGCGGGTCATGCCGCCGGGGACAAGGTGTTGATCGCGTTCGCACGGATTCTGACCGATTCGGTGGGAGACGGGCAGACGGTCGGCCGCATCGGCGGTGAGGAATTCGCCGTGCTGCTCGCCGGCATCGGATTGGATGAGGCGGTTGCCTGGGCCGAAACAATCCGGGCGACGGCGGCGGGGCACACTGTCGATCTCGGCGGCGAGGTCACCAGCGTGACGGCCAGTTTCGGGATCGTGTCGGGTGACCCGCAATCGCAACTGACGGCCCTCGTCGAGTCGGCGGACAAGGCGCTCTACAAGGCCAAAGCGGCGGGGCGAAACCAGATATCCGTGGGCCGGTGACGCCGTCCGCCTCGACGTATTGCCTCGGGATCCGTCGCTGCGTGCCACGATGGAGGTAGGGCAAACGATCGAGCGGTGTACCGATGAACGGTATCGACAAGGCGTTGGGGCGTGTGGTCGCGCTGATCGCACTGCTGTTCTTCGTCGCTGTCGCCCTGCACGGGTATCTGCCGGGGAGTGATCACCCAAACCCCGCGAAACCGGCCAGCAGCGCCGCGAGCCTGGTGGGCGTCGACACCCTGTTCATCGTCTCGGTGGTCATCGTCGCGATCGGCTTCCTCTCGTCGCTGCGGCGTCCGCGGACACCCCGCCCATCGGCGCCTTTCGCGCTGCCGGGCTCGTTCGAGGGCAAGCTCAGTTGGAAGCCGATACGCCGCCTGCTGCTGATCGGGTTCGGCGCTTTGCTGATCTGGCTGGCGCTGGTCTTTCTGCTGTCCCACTTCCAGCTGCTGCAACTGCCCGGCCTTCCCATCCCGGAACCTCCGCCGAACAATCCGCCGATCAGCGCAGTGCCGTCATCGGTGCCGTCGCCACCCATATCGCCACCGCTAGCGCCTCACCAACGGGAGCCCAGTGTCTTCGGCTACCTCCTCACCGCCACCGTTTTGCTGTTGCTGCTGTGGGTTGCCGGCGCTGTCTTGGTTCGCAGAATCCGGCGCGCTGCCGAACCGCAGCTGCCTTCCGCCGTCGGCCGGGAACTGCCGGCCACAGAGTCCACCCCGGAATCCCTCACGCGGGCAGCGGAATTCGGCCTCGCCGAGATCGGCGACCGCAGCCGGGGGCCGCGCGAGTCGATCATCGCCTGCTACGCGGCGATGGAACGTGCGCTCGCGGACGCTCCCGGCGCCGCACCGCAGGACTCCGACACCCCCTCGGAAGTACTGGCCCGAGCCGTCGAACACCATGCGCTGCACGCGGGCAGCGCCAGCGAACTCGTCGCCTTGTTCGCCGAGGCACGTTTCAGTCCGCACGTCATGACCGAACGTCATCGCGAGGATGCCGCGGCGGCGCTTCTGCGGGTACTCGACGAGCTGCGGAGCCTCACATGAAAAAAGTTGCGGTCGTGGGGTTTTCCTTGTTGGTGGGCGTCGAGCTGATGATGCTTCTGGTCGCCGACCGCCGCGCCGTGGGCTGGGTCTCCGCTACTGCGGCGGTGATCGTTCTGCTGGCCGTCCGCCGCCGATTGGTCGACCGCGGACCGATTGCGGGTGAGCCCGACATGAACGACGCGGAAGAGTCGCTGCGGGACTGGATTGTTCGCACCGAAACTCTGACCCAGTGGTCGGAATCCACCCGGGGGGACTGGGATCACCACCTGCGGCCCACGCTGGCCCGGGAATTCTTCATGGCCACCGGCCAGCAGCAAGCCAAGGATCCTGCCGCGATGCAAGCGACCGGCCGGATGGTTTTCGGAGATCAGTTGTGGCAGTGGGTGGATCCGGATGACGTCCGCCGTTCCTCACGAGGCGAGCCGGGACCGGGCCGGGCCACGCTCGACGAGATCCTGCACCGATTGGAGCGGCTATGACGATGCCGGCCGAGTTGACGACGGCCCACTCCGAGGCGGTGCTCGATGAGATCGAACGCGTGGTGGTGGGCAAGCGCGCGGCGCTCACCCTGATCCTGACCGCCGTGCTGGCCGGTGGTCACGTACTCATCGAGGACCTGCCCGGGCTGGGGAAGACCTTGATTGCCAAGTCTTTTGCCCGGGCATTGGGTCTGTCCTTCACCCGCGTGCAATTCACTCCCGACCTGCTGCCCGCCGACCTGCTCGGCTCAACGATCTACGACATGCAGTCCGGTCGGTTCGAGTTCCGGCGCGGGCCGATCTTCACCAATCTGCTGCTGGGCGACGAGATCAACAGAACGCCGCCGAAGACCCAGGCGGCGCTGCTGGAGGCCATGGCGGAAAGCCAGGTGAGTATCGATGGCGAAACCCACCGGCTGCCTGCGCCATTCATCGTTCTCGCCACGGACAACCCCATCGAGTACGAGGGCACCTACCCGCTGCCGGAGGCGCAGTTGGACCGGTTCGCGGTCAGGGTCGAACTGAAGTACCTCTCGGGTCCGGACGAAACGGTCATGTTGCGCCGTCGCCTGGAGCGCGGGTCGGCCGAGCCGATGGTGAATCAGATCGTCGACGCACACGATCTGCTCGCCATGCGCGAGTCGGTCGAGCAGGTGACGGTTCACGACGACGTCCTGCACTACGTGGTGTCCCTGGCGGCGGCCAGCCGCAGTCACCCGCAGGTGGTGGTCGGCGCCAGTCCCCGGGCAGAGCTCGACCTCGTGCAACTCGCGCGGGCGCGCGCGCTGCTGTTCGGCCGCGATTACGTGATCCCCGAGGACATCAAATCACTTGCCGTTCCCGTGATTTCGCACCGGATCACCCTGAAGCCGGAGATGTGGGTGCGCAGTGTCCACGGCAGCGACATCGTGGAACAGCTGCTGCAGCGCCTACCCGTGCCGCGGACTCGTGGGCAGTCGTGACCACCGCGGCCGAACCGCGCGAAGTCGAATTGCGCTGGCGTCCATCATCGCTCACGCTGGCCATCGCCACCTGTGCCGGTGTGGCCCTCGCCGCGGCGGTGCTGGGGACCTGGCAGCTCATCGCCTTCGCCGCTCCGCTGCTCGGCGTGCTGTGCTCGATCAGTTGGCAACGTCCGGTCGCCAAGGTCCACGTCCATGGTCGGCCCGCGCTGACCCGGTGCTTCGAAAACGACGCCACGCAGCTGTCGGTGTCGGTGACGACGGACGAGCCGACCGTCACGGCCGAGGTGACGGTGTCCGTGGCATCCGGAATGGACATCAAAGTTCTCGAGGGCAGTTCCGGACCGCTGAAGACGGTCGAAGTATCCGCCGAGCGCTGGGGTAGGTATCCGATCGGGGCGACGGTCGACGTCGTGGCCGGGGGCGGGCTGCTGGCCGGGACGGGCACCGTGGAGGCCGCAGAGGTCTTCGTCTTTCCCGTCGCCCCACCGCAATCCACGCCGATACCGCGCATCGAATTGCCCGACCGCCTCGGTACGCACCTCACCCGCCACGTCGGCCCGGGTGTCGAGTATGCCGACGTCCGCGCCTACCTTCCCGGCGATCAGCTGCGCACCATCAACTGGCCCGTCAGCGCCCGCCGGGGCCGGCTGCATGTCACCGAGCGGCTGACCCACCGCGCCGCCGACGTCGTCGTCCTCATCGACGGCAGCATGCAGCCTCCCGGCCCGGCCACCGCCGCGACGGAACGAGTGGTGCTGGGCGCCGCGCAGATAGTCCAGAGTGCGTTGCGCAACGGTGACCGTGCCGGCGTCGTCGCGCTCGGCAGCCGGCGGCCGCGCTGGATCGGTGCCGACATCGGCCAACGCCAGTTCTACCGCGTGCTCGACGCCGCATTGTGCGTGGGGAGCGAATACGAAACCACGACAGGGACTTTGGCGCCGCGCGCGGCCGTTCCGCCGGGCGCCATCGTGTTCGCCCTCTCGACACTGCTCGACACCGGATTCGCGCTGGCACTGACCGAGTTGCGCAACCGTAGGCACACCGTGGTGGCCGTCGACGTTCTGGAAGGGCCTCCGTTCGACCAGCAGTCTCCGACGCTGGCCCGGATGTGGGCGCTGCAGCGCCACGCCATGTATCGCGACATGGGGATCGTCGGCGTCGATGTGGTGCCCTGGCCATCGGCGGTCACCCTGGACCAGGCGCTGCGGTTGATGCCGGTGCACCGACGGACCGCGAGGCGGTGATGCCATGACGGCCGACGCGACCGGGCCGGGACAGCCGGCTGCCCGCTTCTTCTCGACGGTGTTCGGTGTCCTGATGGTCGCGGTGGCGGGTTTTCAAGCCGATGGCCACGCCGCTGTCGTTTCGGTGGTGGCGCTGGCCGCGGTGGGCGCCGGACTTCTGTTCCGGGTGGCGGCGACGGGCGCTGTCCTGCTCACGGTGGTGGCGCTGGCCCTGTCCGACCCGCCGCCGGTTGTCGCTGCGCTGGCTGGACTTTCGGCTGCCGTGTACCTGCTGTTGCAGCACGCCGCGGGCTCCGGCGTGATCACCATGACCACGCCGACGTTGGTCGGCATGCTCGGATTCACGCTCGCCGGAGTTCTCGCCACCGCGGTGAATCTGGACCTACCGTGGTTGCCTCTGCTGGTGCCGCCGGCGGTCGTGGTGATGTATGTGCTGGCCTTGCTCCCTCACACAGAGAGTAACGCCAACACCGCGTCAGCCGAGCCCAAAAACGTTGCGCTGTAACAACAGTGGGCGATGAATCGGTGAAACCTGTCCCGCTGCAGCTCGGGCGTCCACGACGGCGGGGTCATCAATTCTGCGGGCTCATGCCACCCGGGCGTACTGTGGGGATATCGGCGGTACTTCGCATTCGGCTGCTCGAAGTCGTTTCGTCGCCGAGGTGAAGAATCTGGCCGATTCACGGCCGGGAGCGGAGCGTCGCGATGACGCCTGAAGCTCTGGCGTCGACTTTTGCCGCGCATGCTTCGTCCTAAACGTATTTGGCTGCACGGAAACTCGTTGGCTGAACTGGGCCGACGACGAAAACGTCTTCTATAGATTGGATTTCCATCATGACCGTCCACGTAACGCGCGACGGCGGCGCCGTAGATGAGTTCGCACGCTTCGCCGACCGCTACATCAAGCACACCGACGGTTCGCTGGAAATCGTTCGGTCCGGGTCTGCGCAGACCAACAAGTATGGGGCAGGGTCGTGGGTCGATGTGACCGGAGATGAGAAGCAGCCGCGGCATGCGCTCGTCCGTGACTGGGTCGCCCGGTCGATGGCACGGATCGGAGTCGGCCAGAACAGGTAGGCAAAGTTCCGGTCAGCGAAACTTTTAGTGCGCCCGAACGTCCCGCTGAGCACGCTCCTAGAGGAGAGCCGTTTCCGACAGGCTCATGAAGGAGATCACTGTGACAGCGGTAGTGAGCGGCGAGGTCGTGGATTTCGGTTCTGAGGAACTGTCCGACCTGCACGGTGTGCTGCGTGACCTACGGGCACGTGCGCCGTATGCGGAGGCTCGTTTCCATGGGATGCCCGCGCTGATCATTCTCAGCGACGAACTGGTCACCGCGATGTTCAAGGACGAAGAGACGTTCCCGGCCGCAGCGATGTACGGCATCACCGTTGGTCCGGCAATGGGCAAGACCATCCAGTGCATGGCGGGCCAGGAACACCGCACCAACCGAGCTCTGGTCTCGCCTGCGTTCCGGCGGGCGCTGATGAAGACCTACAGCGCCGAGCTGCTCGAGCCGATCGCTCAGGATCTCGTCGACCGGTTCGCCGGCAGGGGTTGGGCCGACCTGGTCATGGAATTCACCCAGCAGTACCCGTTCAGGATCACCAACGAACTGTTGGGTCTGCCGGTCGACGACTACGCCTTGTTCGCCAAGTGGGCTCACGACCTGTTCTTCTATCCGACCGACCCGGATGCCGCGATGCGCGCCCGGGAGTCGTTCACGGATTACTTGCGGCCGCTGGTCGAGGACAAGCGGCAGAACCCCTCCGACGATCTGTTGTCCAAGCTCGTCACCACCGAGGTCGACGGCGTCCGGCTGACCGACGAGGAAATCTATTCGTTTGTCCGCCTGCTGTTTCCGGCCGGTGTGGACACGACCTACCTGAGTCTGGGCAACACGCTGTGGGCGTTGCTCATGCATCAGGATGAGCTCGATCGGGTCCGGAATGATCCAGATGAGGCGAAGTGGGCCGTGCAGGAAGGGCTGCGGTGGGAGCCCGGTCCGGCAATCATCCCGCGCTTCGCGGCCACCGACGTGACCTGGCACGGCATCGACATTCCCGCCGGCACGTGGCTGCTGCTGGCCATTGCGGCCGCCAACCGGGACCCCGCCGTGTACCCGGACCCCGACGTCTTCGACACCAGCCGGCATGCCACCGCGCAGTTGAGCTTCGGGACCGGGCCGCACGTGTGCCTCGGTCAGGCGCTGGCAACCACCCAGATGGAGATCGCGGTGAAGGTGCTCCTGCAGCGCCTGCCCGGGTTGAAGCTCGCCGACCCGTCCAGCGTGCAGATCGCCGGCCGTCTGGGCACGGAGCTTCGCGGTCCCGATCATCTGCAGGTCGTCTTCGACCCGCAGTGATCTCCGTCAGCTTCCGGTGATATCGGCCAAAACTACTGTAGCCGAGCGTATTTCGCGGATGTATTCCTCGCGGTCGGCGCGGGTCACGGCCGGCTTGAGGCAACCGATCTGCAATTCATAGACCGCGTTGCCGTCGTGGTCGAACACCGGGGCGGACAGATAGCTGATCGACAGCTCTGCGTCGGAAGCCAATTCCTCGGCGGTGTACGGCCGGGCGCTCAACCTGCTCAGGAACTGGAACAGCCGCTGCCTGAGCGCGCCGCTGCGTGGATGCTCGACCAACAATCCGACGACGTCGCCGATGACTTCCATGATCTCGAGGGCGGCGCCGTCGGCCCCGAACACGGCCACCCCGTTGCGGCGGATCTGGTGCAGAAGTGACTGCAGCACCGGCCGGTGCGCCGCCGGTGCTGTGCCTATCCAGTCCTGCTGCACCTGCTTGTCGCGAAAGGCCATGACCGAGGCGCCCAACGGCGCGGTCATCGGCAGCCGAACGCCGGTGTCCACGCCGGCGGGCACTTGGCCCGGTCCCGCGGCGACGCCGATCATGGTCATTTCGGACTGATCGATCAGCGCCAAGGACACCGCGCACCCAACCCGGTCCGCGAGATCGGTCAGTACGTCGAAAAAAGCCCGCGACGGCGTCAGCTGCGATTGAACCGCACCGGCGAGTCTCAGTAGTCCGGGGCCCAGTCGGTAGCGACGGTCGGCCTGCCGGGACAGCCAGCCCGCCCGTGCCAGTGCCGCCAAGATCGACGTCACCGTCGACCGGCTCAGCTCCAGACGTGATGCCAGCGACGCCACCGAAACCGGCTCCGCTTCGGCGGCGATGAACTCCAGGACGGCTACGACGCGGTCCGTTGGCGGTGAATCGGCACGTGGAGCCGCGTCAGCCGCTGTCATGGCTGGTGCTCGATGGGCCTGGTCAACAATAAATGGCGCATATTCGTCACTTTAACAATTGTTCTGGCGATATGCCGTCGTCTGCTTCAGGCTGACATCACGTTGAGTAGGACACCGCAAAATCGGGAGCAACACACATGAGCGTCGAGGTCGAAAACTGCCTGCCCAGTGCAGTTCTCGAGCGGGCATCCCTTGTGCTCGGCACGTTTGACGGCCCTGGCCGGCTGACATTCACCCAGATTGTTCAGCGCACCGGACTGCCCCGAACATCCGTCCACCCCATCCTGGAGCATCTGGTGGAGCTCGGCTGGCTCCGGAGAAACGGGCGCGACTATGAGCTCGGATACCGGCTGGCGGAACTGGGTTACCTTGCGATACACCAGGATCGGCTGCATCGCGCGGCCAGGCCTTTCCTGTGGGATCTTCATCAGGCCACCGGGTATGTGGTGAACCTGGCCATCCTGGACGGTCTCGATGTCGTACACCTCGATACCGTTGGTGACCGGACGGCGATCATGGCGACGTCGGGGGCCGGCCGTCGCCACCCGGCGCATTCCTCGGCCATGGGGCGGGCGATGCTCGCGCATGCACCGGCCGGCCGGCTGGCCGCGGTCGAAGCGGCCATGTCTGGCGCTCGAGTCGTGGGCATCCATGACCGCCCAGGCGTGCTGCGTGAGGAACTCGCCATGGTACGGGCGCGCGGCTTTGCGGATCATCGAGACGAAATGCCGAGCGGGATGGCCTGTTTGGCTGCACCGATCGGACGGGGTGCCGAGATCTGCGCGGCGGTATCGGTCAGTGGTGAGGCGAGTCGAATGGCGTCCGACCATCAGTTGGCGACGCCGGTTCAGATGACCGCCGCTCGGATCTGGCGAGCGTATTCGGGCCGACCGGTCGGAATCCGACGGGTGCATCCGGCGTATTGACCGGCTTGGAAATGCACGACGGGTACGCGAATAGTGCTGGCGCAGTGGGCAGTTCCGCTCATTGGAACCGATGCTGCATCGCGATACCCGCTCATGCTCGCATGTACGGGGCTTGTAGTTGGTGACAGTGGTCACAGCCGTCTTCGGCTTTCTCAAGACGTATCAACGGATTCCGCGCAACCGGAACCTCAATGGAGAGGAAAAGCGATGAGTGCCGCATCGAGCATCGGTCGTGTCGGGGGACTAGCAGTCGCACTTGGTGTGGGCACCGCAGTGCTTGCCGGCCACGGGGTTGCCTGGGCTGACGACGGTGCTGCCGGGCCCGGATCCAAGACCGGCGGCAATTCGTCGTCGGAAGGCCATTCGAACTCTCAGAGTGCCGCATCGACTCCGGGCGCGGATGCTGCCGGAGCCACGGGACCGACCGGTACCAAAGGCAAGACCAAGGGCAAGGGCAAGCCTGCGAAGCCGAAGCCAGGTTCGGCGGTTTCCCGCGCTGGGCAACAAGGTGACAGTGAATCCCCGTCGTCCGACGATGCACCGGCCGCCAAACCGGCTCCACGGAGCAGGAACAAGTCACCCGTCAAGCCGCAGCCGAAATCTGTTGCTGCACAACAGTCGGCTTCGTCAAGCGCATCCGCATCGGCACCGGCGGCGGCCAGTTCGGTCCCCGGGACGTCGTCGACGGCCAGGGTTGCTCTGCACAGTGCCCCCGTTTCCACGGCCGCAGCCGTGCCGGCCGCTGCGCAAGCCGCGAACCTGTCGACGCTGTCGTCGCCGGAACCGTTGGCCGCGACAACTCGGTCGGTCGTTTCCACGGCGACAACTTCGCCGGCACATTTCCTGACGGCTGCGGTGTCCGGCATCACGTCGGCTGTGTCGCAGCTCTTTTCACCGTTCGCCGGCAATTCACCAACGGCGCCGGCGCGACCCGGATCTCTGGAGGGGTTCCTCTCATTGGTGCGCCGCGAGTTGGACTCCATGCTCAGAAGCAAGCCGCCGACTATCAACTACGACTCGTCGCAGACGCTGCAGATGAACGGCGCCGTCCTCGGTCAGATCACCACATCGGACCCCAACGGCGACAAGGTCAAACTCAGAGTGTCCACGGGTCCGACCAACGGCACCGTGACGCTGTTCTCGGACGGCTCATTCAAATACGTACCAAACCCGCAGACATTGGTGAACGGTGGCCCGGACAGCTTCACCGTGACGGCCAGTGATCTCAAGGGCGATCCACTGGGCCTCAACGTCATGTCGCCCGGGCCGCACACCACCACCAGGGTGATCACCGTCAACACGGTGGCGCAGACCAGCCCACTGGCGACTGCCACCGAGATCAGTACTGAGCAGCGGGCCCTCGCGATCCTCAATTCGGGTGCGATGGACGGCACCATGGCCGCGCTGAAGCAGAAGTGGATCAGCACACAGGCCGTGACGTTCTCCGATGTCCCCGGTGGTGTCGACGCCCAGAACATGGCACTACTCGACGCTGCGGTTCGGGAGTACGCCATGTACGCCGCCATGGCGGCGGTGAACATCGGCGATAACGCCGCGGGGAGTCCCTCGTTCAACTGGATCGCGACGCCGCCGCACACCATCGACGGGGTGACCTCACCCGGTAACCAGGTGCTGTACGACAACCCCGACACGTTGTACCGCATGGCGTTCATCAGTGACGGCAAGAGCTACGTCATCAACGGCAAGGTCAACGGCCAGATGCCGCCCGACGTCAACATCACCGCACAGATCGGTGCGACCGGCCAGTCGTCGGCGATCATCACCGGCGACCAGCTGCAGGTCAATCCGGACGGGACGTTCACCATCGTGGCCGGCCGCGATCCGGCTCTGGCAGGCACCGCCAACTACCTCTTCCTGGGTAATGGCCCCGCGGGGACGAACGCCGGTCAGATTTTCGTGCGCAACACGGTCACCGACTGGAACACCAACCAGGGCCTGAGTCTGACCATCGAGCAGACGGCCGGCACCAACACGACGCTCCCGTCGGCGGCGATCACCAACATCGCCAACGGCGTCATGATGCAGGCAGTCAACGTCACCTCGGACGCGTGGTTGCCGTTGGCGGGTCAGCACCCGGTCAATACGCTGCCTCAGCCGACCAACGCGGGTTCTCAGACATTGTCCACCCAAAAGCAGAGCATCGGGCACTTCAACCTGGCCGACAACGAGGCGCTGGTGATCACTCTGACTCCGGGCACTGCCGAGTATTTCAACGTTCCGGTGACCAACGCCTGGACCCTCTCGCCGGATTACACGACGGGCGCCCCGACCAGTCTGAACAATGCGCAGGCCATCGCCAACCCGGACGGGTCGTACACCCTGGTCGTCTCCAAAACCGATCCAGGCCTCGCGAATTGGGTGTCCACGGGTGGTCTGAACCAGGGCACGACCTTTGCTCGCTGGCAGGGCCTGGATCCGAACGCCACAGTTCAGCCGACGCTGACGACGCAGGTCGTCACGCTGGATCAGCTGAAGTCCGTGCTGCCCAGCACCACCGTGTACTACACAGCGGAGCAACGCGCCCAGCAGATCGCCGAACGGCAGAGCGGGTACACCCTCAGGACCGCGCCCTACGTGTCGCTCGGTGACACGACGGCAGTCTGAGGTTTGACAGCGGCGGTGGCATTCGATGGGAATGCCACCGCCGCTTCATGTTTCGGGCTAGGCGTCGACCAGCACGTCGGTCAGTCGCAGCGCGACGGTCGCCCGCCGCGACACCATCTGCCGCGCTGAACGCTGGATCTCCGCCGTCTGCTCGGTCCGGACGGCCTGGTACCGCCGGAGTGCTGCGGCGACGTCGCCGTCTCGGGCTTCGGCGAGCTGGCGCGCGAGTTCCGCACCGTCTTGGATGGCCTGATTGGCGCCCTGCCCGCCGAACGGTGTCATGGGGTGCGCGGCATCACCCAGCAGCGCGATGCGCGCCGTGGTCCAGCGGTCGATGGGGTCGCGGTCGTAGACCGGGTGCATGTACACCGGGCCCGTCGCCCCGCGGATCAGTCGACCCACCACGTCGTCGAAATCGTCGAATTGGATTGCCAGCGCGGGCAATTCCGCCCGTGCGGACCACAGATGCAGCGGCGGCTCGTCGACGCCGAGGGTGGCGTCGACCGCGACCTGGCGGCCCGCGCGCACCGGCATCGCGATGACGTGTTTGGCGTAGTCGGCCGAATGCCACGACCGCAGCCGGTCGTTCGGACGAGTGCCCAGGCAGTCCACCGGGCTGACGGCACGGAAGATCACCGAACCGCAGTAGTGGATGTCGTCATCGCTGAACAGCCTGCGCACGGTGGAGCGCAATCCGTCGGCACCGATCACCAACGGTGCCTGCAGATCGGTGCCGTCGGCGAAGGTGAGCGCGACGTGTTCATCGTGCTCGACGAGCCCAGTCAGCCGGTGGCGCAGGCGAACTCGGTCCCGGCCCAGATGCGCCACCATCAGGGCGTGCAGATCGGCGCGGTGGACCGTGCGTGGCGACAGCTCGGCATCGGCGTACCCGAACCGTCCGTGCTCGGAGCCCTGTTCAGGGGCGGCCGCGTAGTCGGTGACCGACTCCACGTGACCGGCCCGGTCGTGAGTCTCGAAATACCCTGTCGCCGAGGATATCTGGTTGAACTTCTCGAGCATGCCCCACTCGTCGAACAGGCGCAGCGTCGGCGGCGAAATCCCCAAGGGGCCGCCGACCTCGCCGAGCTCGCGGGTCTTGTCCACCACGATGGCGTGGTGTCCGCTGTGCCGCAACGCAATCGCTGCGGCGAGGCCGCCCAGGCCGGCGCCCACGATGACGATGGGTGCGGTGCTGTTGTGGTCTGACACGGTGCTGCCTTTCTACAGATCGGTGAAGCGCGCCAGGCCCTCGGCGTCGAGGCCGAGTCGGGGCACTACGTTAGGTCGGTGGCTGACGACGGTGCGCACGTTGCCGATCGGTAGCCACAGCCCGTCGTCGATGATCAGGTGCTGGATGTCGTGCACCAGCTTGCGGCGTTCGGTGGGGTCGGGGCATTGGAGTTGATCATCGAGCAGCTCATCGAGTGGCCCGCGGTTGGATCGGCACATCGCGTTCCGTTGATCGACTGCGAACTGATATCGCAGTGCGTCGGGATCCAGTGCGGTGTAATAGAAGAACCGGAAATCGTAGGCGCCGGTCTGCTGCCGCACCCGGAGCTCCCCGAAGTCGACATCACAGCGCACCAACTCGATTCCATGCGGTGCCCACTGCTCGGCGACCGCGGCCAGCAGGTGGGCGTCCACGGGCGAGAACGAGCTGTTGAACACCACCTCGAGCCGCAGCCCGTCGGCTCCGGCGGCATCGAGTAGTCGGCGTGCCGTCGTGGGATCGTGCCCCAGCTGCGGCGAGCAGTCGAGGTAGTGCATGGCGGTCGGCGTCAGCACCGAACTCGCCACGGTGTAGCCGCACGAATCCAGAATCGGCCGCAGTCGCTCGCGATCGATCAGTAGCGACAGCGCGCGCCGGACCCGCCGATCGGCGAGCGGGCCGCGGGAAACGTTGGGGCACAGGCCGTAACTGATTCCCGGGTTGTGGATATCGGCGGTCAGGAAACCGGCCGCCGGCTCCGTGTACAGATCTGCGGTTCCCTCGCCCGACACGAAGCGCAGCCGGTGCCTGCCATCGGTGAGGCACCCTGAACCCGCCGGAGTCCCTGCTCCAGTGCCCAGTCGCTCACCACCCGCCGCCGGCTTGCTCACCGCCAGGTTCACACCGGCCAGGTTGTGGAGGAATGCCGCGTTGTGCCGGTCGAACCGGAAGACGACGGTGTCCCCGCGTGCCTCTACGCAGGACAGCCCAGTGAGGTCGGCGACCGCCGCCGGCAGGGGAGTGACGCCCGCAAGGTCGGTCATGATGTCGCAGAAGCTGTTTCGGACCAGATCGGCGGTAAGGGGAGTGCCGTCGGAGAACCGCCGGCCGGGCGCGATGGTCACCTCCACCGTCAGCGGATCGGGACGCGACCACGTCGAGCCCAGCCACGGCCGCAGCTGCGCTGTCGCCGGGTCGATGTCGACGAGACTCTCGAACACCTGGCGCGCATAGGTTTTCGAGATGCCGTTGTAGGCCAGGCGATGATCGACCGTGAGCTGGCCGGGCGGCCAGGCGAAGGTGATGTCGCGCATCACTGATCGACCTCGATGCGCGAGCCGGCGGGCCGCGCCGCGATCGACGCGATGACGCCGACAGCGGAGATCAGCACCGCGGCGAAGAGGAACAGGCCTGTCGGGCTTCCGAATCCGCCGATCGCCGTCGCGCCGACGGACACCCCGATGGCCGCGCCCAATGCCCGTAGGTAGTGATACACCGCGGAATCGAAGGTGACCCAGCGGGAATTCGTCAGCACGTTCGTGGCCAGCGAGCTCCACAGGAAGCCCATGGCACCGCCCATCACGGTAGCGCTGACCAGCAGCGGGCCGACATGGCCCGCCGCCACCGCCACGCTGAATCCGGCCAGCACCAGACAACCCGCCCCGTAACTGACCAACCGGGTGTTCTTGGCGTCATCACCGGGTCGGCCGAACCGCGAGATCGGCAGCACACCCGCGACGACGGCCATGGGCAGCAGCACCAGCGCCGCCCGGTAGGAACTGAACATCTGTACCCGTTGCAGGACATAGATGACCACGAGCGTGAAGACATTGGTCGCGATGCCCGCCACGAAGACGATCAGGAAGCTGCGGTACACAATCGGCTGGCGGTCGCCGTTACCTCTCGACCGCCGGCAGACGCCGATGGCGACGACGCCCAGAGCCGTCGCCACCGCGCCCAGCACCACCTTGGCGGTCAGTTCCGTCGTCGTCCCGATCGCGAGGAAGATGCCGACCTGCACCAGACCGCAGCCGACGATCAGCGCCGCACCCCGAGAGCCCGCGGTCGCGACGGCATCGGGTGCGAACGTGCCCGCGCGTGCGCCCCACATCATCAACGCAACGGATACGACGGTCGTCAGCACCGTCTCGTACGGGAACGCCCGCCAGCCCCACGTGTCGTTGAGCACCGCGGTGACGAGCGGCGAACACAGGGCCGACGCCGACACCACCAGACCCCACGTGCCGAGGAACGCGGTGTGGTGGTCGGGGTAGAACTGTTGTCGCGCGATGCGGAACAGCTGCGGCGCCAACAGCGCCGATGCCACGCCCTGCAGGAACCGGATGACGATGAGCACCCAGAAGGCAGGACTGAGGCTCGCGGCGATGCCGAGCACCGCGAGTGCCGCCGAACTCACGTAGAACGTCGGGGTCGGATGTCTGCGGTGCAGCAGCAGGCCCGCCGGCAACAGCGTCATGCAGAACCCGGCGAGGAACGCGACGCCGACGCCCGCAGCGGTGCCGTAGGCCAGGTGGAAGTAGTCCGAGATCGACGCGTTCAACAGAACGGTCGCCGAGGAATTCGAATAGAGGGTGTACTCAGCGAGGTACAGCGACGCCGCAACGGCGCACAGAGATGGCTTCATTTTTCATCACAGGAAATGGAGAGGTGAACGTTCGGGCAGCGGAAATCAGCGCGCGAATTTGTTCAACGGCGCCAGGCGGGCGCGGTTCCAGATCGAGGAGAGAAACGACGGGGCGCACGACGAATACGCCCGCACCATGGGTGCGGGGACCCGGTCAGAATGAGCGCCCACGCAGGTGACTATACCGGTCACCGCCCTCCGGGCCGCCGTCGCGTGGGGTCGGAATCCCGTACGCAATATTTGCCGGAGACGCACCGTGACCAGGTGCGCCGTCGACGTTCTGATTGCTGTGTGCGGCGTATTTGCTGGTCAGACGTTTGTCTTACTTTCCTGCATGCGGGTAAGATGCGTAGATGCTGTTTCGCCACCTACGTAGCTCGGGCGTTGCTGGCGCTGCGGCGCTGCTGACTGTCACGGCCCCGCTCATCATTACGGGCGCGAGTCCGGTGGCCGTCGCCGACGACTGCCCCGACGCCGAAGTGGTCTTCGCGCGCGGTACCGACGAGCCGGTGGGGATGGGTCGGGTCGGTGATGCCCTCGTTGATTCGCTGCGTGCGAAGGCCGGCAGTCTGATCATCAGGTCGTACGCGGTGGACTACAAGGCCACCATCACGCAGCGGCACAGCGGGGAGGGCGCGAAGGACGCGATTTCGCACATCAAGTCCACGGTGGCAGCCTGTCCCAACACCAAGATCGTCCTGGGCGGGTATTCGCAGGGCGCGAGCGTGGTCAACATCGTGGCTGGCTTTGACGGGGTCAACTGGGGTGACCCGCTGCCGCCCGAGTACGTGAAAAATGTTGCGGCGGTGGCTACTTTCGGCAATGTCGCCGACCGGACGGGTGGCGCGCCGCCGCTCCAGGACTCGCCGCTGAGTGCCAAGGCGATCGACCTGTGTAATCCCGCCGACCCGATCTGTCACGCCGGTGCGGGCAATTCCTGGAGCGGGCATACGCAGGGTTATATCCCTGCGTACACCGATCAGGCCGCGGCGTTTGTTGCGTCCAAGCTGCTTGCCGGCTCACCTCGGACCCTGCCCGGGTACGGGGCGCTGCCGGGTCCGCCGCCGGGATATGGTGCACTGCCCGGTCCGCCGCCGGGGTACGACCCGCAATCGGGCTACGGCTTGCAGCCGCCCAGCGCCGTCCCGTCGACCGCCGTGACGGCGACACCGTTGCCGACGTCGCCGTCTTCGGCTCCCGGATTGGTCTGACGCTTCCCCCACGGCGGTGTCCCGAGCATCATGAGCATCATGGTGGATCACGAGATCGTCGTCGTCGGCGCCGGCTTCTCCGGTATCGGACTGGGAATTCAGCTCAAGAAAGCGGGTTTCGAGGATTTCCGGATTCTCGACGCTGCTGACGGTATCGGGGGAGTGTGGCATCACAACCGGTATCCCGGTGTCGCCGTTGATATTCCGTCGACCACCTACTCGTACTCATTCGAGAACAACCCCTCGTGGTCGCGGCTCTTCGCGCTCGGCGCCGAACTGCGGCGGTATGCCGAGCGCTGCGTCGACAAGTACGGATTGAAGCCGCATATTCAGCTGCGCACCAAGGTCGACCGTGCGGTGTTCGACGAACGCGAGAGTGTATGGCACGTCCACACCGACCGCGGTTTGATCATCGCCCGGTTCCTGATCGGTGCCGTCGGCCCGCTTGACCAGCCGAAGAATCCAGACATCAAGGGCATCGACGAGTTCCGTGGCGAACTCGTGCACACCGCGCGGTGGGACGACACCATCGGGATCGATGGTAAGCGGATCGCGGTCATCGGAACCGGTGCCACCGCACTACAAATCGTTCCGCAGTTGGCCGAGCGGGCCGCGCACCTGGACGTCTACCAGCGCACCCCCATCTGGGTGGTGCCGAAGTTCGACACTGCCATCCCGCAGTGGGTACAAGGGATGTTCGGGGCCGTGCCGTTGACGCAGGACGCGGTCAGCATGGTCACGACGGTGCTCTCCGACCTCATCTTCACCGCCGGCGTGGTCTACCACACGCGGTTGCCGTTCCTGGTCCGCGGCATCGAGCAGGTCTGTCGCCGGCACTTGGCGAATCAGGTCAAGGATCCCTCACTCCGCGAAAAGCTCACTCCCGCCTATGCATTCGGCTGTAAGCGGCCGTCGTTCTCCAACACCTACCTGAGCACCTTCAATCGGGACGACGTCGATCTGGTGACCGACCCGATCGCCCGGATCACCGAACACGGAATCGTCACGCAGACGCAGGATCCGCAGACGGGTGAACTGCGCGAAACCGAGCATGCCGTCGATACCCTCGTTCTGGCAACGGGTTTCAACATTCTGCAGCTCGGTGCCATGCCGGCGTTCCCGGTTGTCGGGCTCGGGGGAGTGGAGTTGGGCGCGTTCTGGGACGAGAACCGTTACCAGAACTACGAAGGCGTCTCGATGCCCATCGCGCCGAACTTCTGGCTGATGAACGGGCCGTGGTCGGTGACGGGGGCTTCATGGTTCTCGATCATCGAAGCGGGTTGCCGCCACATCGTGCGATGTCTGGAAGAGGCGAGGCGCCGCGGCGCGATCCGGATGGCGGTCAGGCAGGAGCCCCACGACGCGTACATGCGCAGTATGCGGAGGAAGGCCGGGCACACGGTGTTCATGCAGCCCAGCTGCGCCCAGGCGAACAGCTATTACTTCGACCGGCACGGCGATGCGCCGTTCGTGCGACCGGTGTCCGGGGTGTCTCTGTGGTTGGCCAGCAAGACATTTGATCTCGACAGCTATGCCTACACGATCGGCGCGCGCACGCGCGGTCGCGCCAGAATTGCTGTGGAACAACAGGTCTGACCAGCGCGGCATTGACGGTCGGCTAAAAAGCTGCGAAAACCCCTGGATTGTAAGCACGGCTAAGTGCTGAACAATTGCTGTACCTCGCGCAGCGTGCGGCGTACGCTTTTCTCCAACTGCGCCGGGTGCGGCCTGCCTCGGCGCGGTGCAACCTTCAGGAGCAGCCATGTTGGCTCAGGGTTTTGATGTTGTCGTCGTTGGCGCCCGTTGCGCCGGCTCACCTCTCGCCGCAATGCTCGCCCGCCAGGGTGTGAACGTTGCTGTGGTGGAGCGTGCAACATTTCCGCGTGACACCTTGTCTACGCATATTTTCGAGACAGACGGCCTGTCGTTCCTCGATCGACTCGGCGTGACAGACCAATTGCGAGCGACCGGCGCGCCGTTCACCATGCGATCCAACTCTCGTGCCGACGGTTTCCAGTTCAACGTTCGGTGGCCCCTCCGCAATGGTGATGTCGGCGGCGGCGCATCTGTCCGGCGGACGGTGCTCGACCCGATCCTGGTCGGTGCTGCCGAGGAGTCGGGCGCGCAGGTGCGCATGGCGACCGAGGTCACCGGACTGGTGGAGGACGGCGGTCGGGTCACCGGCGTGCGGGTGAAGACCCACGGCGGTCATGAGGACGAGCTCCGCGCCCGCCTTGTCGTCGGCGCCGACGGCCGCAACTCGACGGTCGGGAACCTTGTTGCGGCCCGCAAGTACAACGTGGTCCCAGGCCAACGGTTCGCGTACTGGGCGTTCTTCAGCGGCGCGCACATGCCGGCGGAAGCGTCGAATGTGTTTCACCGGTGGGACGACAAATTTGTGATTGCGGCACCGTGCGACGAGGGCCTGTATCAGGTGATCGTCGTCCCGGAATTGTGTCAGCTCCAGCGATTCCGTGCCGACCTCGAGAGTTGCTTCATGGCGGACGCGCTCAGCTGCGAGCCGGTGGCGGAGGCGCTGGTAGGTGCGCAGCGGGTGAGCAAGTACTACGGGATGTTGCACTGGAACGGGTTCTTCCGCGAACCGGGGACTTGACCCCGTGTGTTGGACACGCTTAATCCCAGGAATGCCTGGGG
>NZ_JMHT01000006.1 GCF_001905655.1 Mycobacterium sp. ST-F2 | reverse complement strand
GGGCCACGGGACTCTAAAACACGCTGGACTCATTCACAGGGAACACGCCATCGACCTCGACACGCACGATGGACCATCGCCTCCAGATTATAGAGTCGCGAAGCGGCATCTGGTCGACTTTCGATGAAGTACGCTGGCAATTCTTGGCGAGCTGCGGGGAGCGACAATGCCTCTTACTATCCGGAAGATCTTGGAACAGGTCCAAAATGGAACAATTCGAGTTCCAGCATTTCAGAGGGGCTTCGTTTGGGATGCCGAACGCGTTGCGTACCTTATGGATTCGATCCATAAGGGCTACCCATTCGGTTCCCTAATACTATGGCGGACGAAAGAAAAGCTCATCCATGAGCGGCAGCGCGGCCCGTTTGTACTTCCAGACATCGAGCCCGAGTATCCGATCGACTACGTCCTCGATGGTCAGCAGAGGCTGACATCCATATTCGGCGTATTTCAAACAGAGCTAAACCCGGTGGAGGACGCGTCTTGGACGGATATCTACTTCGACATGGCTGCGGAGTCTGACCTCCAAGAAAGCCAATTCTTGTGCCTACCACGTGAAGAAGTGGACATTGAGCGCCACTTCCCTATAAGAACACTATTCGATGTAACAGCGTATCGACAGGCAACCGAGCACTTAAACTCGGACGAAGCGAAGCTGATCGATAGCGTTCAGGCCATCTTTAAAGAAGCTGCAATACCTACGCAAGAAGTAGCTACTGAAGACCGGGCTAAGGTCGCGATCGTATTCGAGCGTGTAAACCGGCTTGGAGTGGAACTGGATACATTCCAACTACTATCTGCATGGACATGGAGCGATAATTTCGATTTGCAGGAGCGAATTCGAAACCTTACGGAAGATGTCGCACCCTATGGTTTCGGGGATATCGCGGAGGACACCAACCTGATCTTGAGGTGCTGCGCAGCAATCGTCGCAGACGACGCGTCACCTGCGACATTGATGGGCCTTAAAGGGACGGAGGTCAGGTCAAGGTTCGACGAGATCGAAAACGGAGTGCGCGGGGCGATTGACTTCTTGCGCGCAAACTTGAGCGTAAAAACACTTGCAAACCTGCCGTATGCGTCTCTCCTGGTGCCGTTAGCCGTCTATTTCGCCGCGCCGGAAACTTCTAGTGTGAAAATGACCGATTCTCAGCGCGGAACCATCGAACGTTGGTTTTGGAGAGCGTGTTTCTCCAGGAGATTCAGTGCTGGTGTCCTACGGAATCTCAAACGAGACATTCACGAAATGAAAGCGTTGAAAAGGGGCGAGTCTTCTGCTCTAGACTCCTTTGTGGCGTCGTTGGATCAAGAATATTTCATCGAGCAGTCCTTCACTATAGGGACGGTTCACACGAAGGCATTAATTTTGATGCTAGCGCACAAGGGTCCGCGCTCGTTTATTTCAGGTCAGATCGTCGATCTCGGCCCCGTTTTACAGGCGTACAACCGTGAAGAGTTCCATCATCTAATGCCTCGTAGCTTTCTAAAGAAGCTCGGCAAGACCACGACAGACATAAACCGACTCGCAAATTTTGCGATTATATCGTCGATTGACAACAAGGTACTGAGCGGTGATGCGCCAAGCGAATACCGGAAACGTATGCCAGTCGCGGCGGTCGACGAAATAATTGCAGCCGCCATCTGCCCGAATTCCCTATTTGATGACGATTACGAAGCCTTCACCCGAGCACGTGCAAAAGCGCTCCTCGAATATGCGCGGGAGCTGATGGGCTTGACCAAATCTGTCACGAGTTAGTTAGGCATGCCTGAGTGGGGTCAGCCACTCGAGGACCTGAGCGGGGAAGGGAAGACGATAGGCAGTTCGTTGTCGTCTCCTACCTCGTTCTGTGGGCGAATTACAACCACAGCCATGGTGCATGGGGTTGGCGGCGCACTCCCACCGGTGATCAGCATGTCTCGTTGGGCGCCGAAGGCCGTCAGACCTTGGCTAGCGAGTTCATCGAGCCCGCGGCGCAGGTCTCGCTGCGCTTCGCGGATCGACTCGAATCCACTGTCTGTAATCACGTCGTGCAGTTCGCCGTAGTCCTTGAGGTTCGTGAGGAATTTGTCGGCGATGTCGCACGCTTCCGGCGAAGCGTCATCCTCGTCGACAGGGTCAAGGAGATAGAACGAAGAGCCGATGACGGCGTGCCAGGCGTCCTTGCCTGTGCGTAGGCGCGGTAGGACCATTCCGAGGCCGGGGTGTTTGAGGCGTACGCCCACGGGCGTGCTCGCCGATTCATCGGGCATGACATGTAGCCGATCGTGGACCCACTGCTCATGTTCGGACCTAATCGTGCGCAGCTTCTCAACGGTGTACGTGTGTGGCTGCTCATCGACGATCCGATGATCGATGCGGCACAAGAGAATTCGGTTGTAGTAGCCGTCGAAGTCCATCCCGGGAACAGAGGCAGAGCCGCGCGGACCGTTGCGGGATGCACTGATGATGTGGGCTTCTTCGCCGACGAGGGCATCGCGGTCATCGGGGTGTTCGGCCTGGTGGACCAGCCCTTTACGGCAAATGCTGCAGGTCCCCGCTGCTTTCCCCCACAGCTTCTTGCGGTCATGGTCAGTCATCGCCATGGGCTCTGTCTCCCGTCGTTCCGGTGATCGCGTTTTGGCGCAGTGCCCGATATACCGTCGAGCGTCCGACGAGCAGGGTGTCGGCAATCTCCGTGACCGCGACACCAGCGGCCGCCATCTCTCGCGCGTGCACCAGCCGGCTGCCGCGCAGCGCCCGGGGTCGGCCGCCAACGCGGCCCCGTGCCCGGGCGGCCGCAAGTCCAGCGATCGTGCGCTCGTGGTTGAGACTGCGCTCGAATTCGGCCAGCGCCGCAAAAACATGCAACACCAACCTGCCGGTCGCGCTGGTCGTATCAATTTGCTCTGCCAGCGACCGCAGCCCCACCCCGCGGTTCGTCAAATCCTCAACGAGATTCAGAAGATGTGGCAGCGACCGGCCTAATCGATCCAGTCGGCTCACCATTACGGTGTCGCCTTCTTGTACAACAGCGAGCAGCTCATCGAGCGCCGGTCGTCGTGCGCGCGCGCCGGATGCCACTTCGGCCCATACCTGCTCGCACCCGGCCGCCGTGAGAGCGTCGAGTTGGCCGGCACAACTCTGCTCGGGGGTGGACACGCGCGCGTAACCCAGTAAGCGCATGCCTTTGGTTTACCACGGGGCACCGACAGTTCTGGCACACGTTTTCGGGGCAGCAAACCGGCAGGTCGGCGTGTCGCGATTGAGATGTCCCAAAAATGGTCGTTATTGGCGTGGGTCCCGGCCGCCCACGGTCGGCGACAGTTGCGACCTACTTGAGGTCGCAACGTCTGTTGTGGATCCGAGTATCGAAGCACGGTCCTCGGAGACTCTTCGTCGCCGCGGGCTATGCACGGATATGTATGCCGCAGTTGATGAGTCGGTGTTTGGGCACTGCAAAGTCCAGTGCCCGCGTGCCTAGGCGGCCGGCCGTCCAATCGACCGAAGCATCCGCAGAAACGCCGACACCTCGCCCGAGAGCCAGGCGTCATAGTCACGCGAGCGGCGTTGGCGCGCTTGGTGAAGACGTGCTCGCCGAACATCAAGGACTGCTGCGCGACCATGCTCAGCACCGAACGTCAACTCAACAATGCGGGTCGCGGCCTGTGCGGCGTCGGTCGAGAGTTCTTCACCCTTGTAGTAGGGAACGACGAGTCGGCTGCCGCCGCGCTGCCGCCAAATGAAGGCCGGTGACACGTTCACTTGCAGTTGCTGCTCGCGCCACTTCTCGGTTGTGGCGAACACGGACAGGGCCTTGCGCTGGCGCCACTGCTCCCAGCCCGCGGCAACTGCCCGGTAGCTGTCCCGCCTATTGTCGCCGGCGTGGCTTGCTGCGGCTTCGTTCAGGCGGCGGACGTCATCGCCGCGAATGATCCCTTCGCGCAGCGCTTCTCGGACGTCTCGGTAGAAGTCGGGGCCCCGCGTGTAATCCTCGGCGTACATCTCTGCGATGGACCGCACCACGGTGATTCGCTGGCTGGCCTTCGCGGTAACGAAGTCCATGAAGCTGACGAGGCTGATCCTGGTCTCGAGTGGATTTGACAATGGATTCAGCCCTTCGGCGGGAAGGGGTCGTTGCCGGGGGCTACGGTGCTGGAATCGCGGATCTTGCCGTCGCGTCCGTGGATGCGGACTTCGCCTCCGCCGCTGTTGCGCACGATCTGCGTGGCGCGCCGGGTTGCTTCCTTCTGCGTCTCCGCGTGGGCACTCGAGCGGGTCGCCCCGGGCTTTTTCACGTCCCAGCCGCCGCCTTTGCTTGGAACCACGTGTCGGGCGTTCGGCCCCTGCCTGGTTGTCACTTTGTCGTCTCCTGTCTTCGCAAGTTGCGTAAGGTCCATCCGCACGCAAAAGCGAAGCCCAGGGTCGGATATCGGTGGGTTACCGACACCCCCAGCCGGCGCTGGTGTTACCGTCGAGGCCTGCCTGCCAGAGCAGCCAAGAGGTTCCAGACCGTGGGCTTCGGCTCCAACCCAGGTTCCTGGTCTGGAGCTTCTTGGATCATAGGACGCGCACCGGACACGACACGGCATCGCGAATCAACAACATTTCGGCGACGGTGTGGATACTCGGATCGAGACCGCCGCGCTTCTGTGGACAACTTCGTAAACACACAGTTCAGCGGGCTAGACGCCAGAATTACACAAGTGTAATTCTTTGTGGATAACTGCAGTGGGAAGCGGTCGTGTCTCGGCGTGTCGTGTCGCCGGGACGGCATCGAGATTTCTGTTCCGCGAGTTATCGATGAGGGCATCGCGGCTTGGCGCCGTACTCGAGATCCGATCCACCGGTATGCCTGGCCGCGGCGCACGGCTCATCGGCGACTCTCGGTCCGGCGGGCGTAGTCGTCACGCGCTGCGCGACGTCCGACGCTGGACGGCTCGGTGTTGAACTCCGTGGCCAGCTGGGCGTAGTCGACATCCAGAACGTGCTCCTTGAGGGCTTCGGCTCCCGCTTGCAGCAGCGCGCGCAACGCCGCCGCTTCCGACTTGATGTCGCCGGAGGCGTCGTGTTCGTTGGCCCAACGGCTTAGCACCTCGACGGCAGGTGAAACCTTGTCCAGGTAGGGACCAATCTGGGCCTCGTCTGAGTCGCTAAGGATCAGGCTCACACGCTTACTCATGATGAGAATTCTCGGCGCATAACCCAGCGCATATTGCGCGCTTTCTGGCCATGAGCGGTTGTGCGGAGGGTACGAATCGGCCTTGCGCACCGAGCCGAAGTCCACTCGAACGGCGATGCCTCGCAGGGGTTGTTCGATAGTCCCCGTGCGCGGCTATCGGTGGCTGCTCAAAGCGGGGTGATTGGGTGGATAACCTGTGAGCGCGAGGAGGTTCTATGGGTAAACAGCCGCATCAGCGCAAGCCGGATCTGGCTTCAATACCGCTGCGTGGGCTATTCGGCAATTTCGACGAGTCGGCCTTCAAGTTGCACTGCGCTGTAGTCAACGAACAGCAAATTCAGCCGATCGACGTTTTGGCCAACGATTGGGATGAGTGGGTCGGATGGAGTCGATGGCGCGGTGCTGTCGACCATTTCAAGCGTGACTTCATTTTCACAATGGCGCGAGAGCGCAAAGCCGCCGATCGATGGCTATTCGGCGGAGTGTTCGAGGTGGTGGGGCGCCAACCCATTTCGAACGCGCGCTCCTATGAACTGGAGCTGCGCGAGGACATCTTGGGCGAGTACATCAAACGCCTCGTGATTCAGTTCCGTCCCCCTGGGCGCAATACGCGGTTGAACCTGGAAGCACATATGGACCAGATGACTGTGGCATCAGTGCTGGAGCAGCCATACGAAGGTGAGGAGTTTCCGGGGGTCGACAGCATCGACCACTCGTTGCGGGAATTGCAGCGAATTGTGCGGCACAACCGCCCCGATTGGCGGAGCGCGCTGGAGGCGATGAAGGGCGTGTATGTGATCCACGACCAGCAGACCGGCGCCCCGTACGTCGGGGCCGCATACGGCGACACGGGGATCTGGCAGCGTCTCTGCACCTATGCGACAACGTTGCACGGCGGGAACGTTGAACTAAAAGCGCTCGTCGCGGAGAAGGGCGAACAGTACGCCCTCGAAAACCTGCGGTTCGCACTCCTTGAATTTCTGCCGTTGCGCACCGATGACCAACGAGTGATTGACCGAGAGGTGTATTGGAAGCAGGTCCTCATGTCGAGAACCTTTGGAAACAACCGAAACTAGCGGACCTTTGCTAGGGAGGATTCGCAGAAGGGATGGACTATGCCCCACGACAAGCACGGCGCCTTTGTCGAGATGAAGGACGCGTACGACGCGTGGGAGCCGTTCGCCATTGGGCTCCTTCGTGACACTGCCAGTCATTACAACAGTTTCGTCACCTACAAGCAGCTTGCTGAGTTTGTCCAGGACCAGACCGGCATCACCCACAAGGCGCTGATAACGAACTGGATTGGTGAGCTCCTCGGCCGTGTCATCAGGCACTGCGTCCTTAATGACCTCCCACAGCTCAGCTCACTATGTGTGACGGCGGAGGGAACCGTAGGAAACGGCTATCGCGCCGTGCTTGCAGCCGATCATCAGAAGAATGCCGGCGACCGCGGCCCGACGGAAACACTCGAGCAACTCGATGATCACGCTGCGAGGACGCGACTCGACTGCTACCGCTACTTCGGCGCAGACCTTCCACCCGACGGCGGCGAACCTACACTAACTCCGCAAGCCAAGGCATCGCGGGACTACAAGCGAGCGCAGGCCAAACGTGAAGCACCGCCAAAGCTCTGCCCTGTCCACCACACCCAGCTACCTGCAACCGGCGTGTGCGACTACTGCCCATAGTGCCAAATAACATGCCGTTGACCCGGTGCCCTCACGGACGGTCGGGGCAGGTCCGATCAGAGCCCCCTGACATGTTGGGCGGTGTTAGCCAGCGAGAATCCGAACCGCTGAACAGCAGACGCTCACGTGGGACAGTGCGTTCGACCCCAATGCAAGGCATCAGAATCCATCCGAGCAGCTCCCGAGTCCGAGCTTCACACAAGGAACGCGACCGATGACCAAACTGAGCAGTTCTGCAATCGAACGGGCCCACGTCCTCGCAGCGGTGGCAGATTATGACCGACGCGGACGGGGCGATTTCCTGCGGCATTACCGCTTCGGCGAGGCACGGTCGATATTTTTGCTGCACGACGGACGCCACTACGAGGCGAAGGCCATTGTCGGTGTTGCCAATGGCTACGCAACCGGCACCTTCATTACCGGCGGCGATCCGGACTACAAGGCAGGGCAGGCCCGCAACGTACTTCGGCGCCTCGGATTGACAGTCACCGATGAACTACCGTCGGCTCCGGCCAAGCCAGATCAGCGTGTATATGTGCGTTCAATCGCTCTGGAACAGAGCATTTCAGAGGTGTATACGGTGCAGTCGCCATTGGAGCCAGAGGGCGTGCGCCAACGAAACGAGGCGCTCCTTGTCGATGCATACGCGGCCCATCTCCGATCCCAAGGCCATACGGTCTATCGCCAGACAATCTCTGTCGAGGGTGAAGTACTGGTCACTGACCTCTTCGATGAGACGACAGGCGAGCTAACCGAAGCTAAGTCCTCGGCCGATCGTGGTGCGATACGGCTCGCTTTGGGGCAGATTTTGGACTATGCACGATATGTGCGTCCGGAGCTATTGACTGTACTTGTGCCGCACCGACCCTCTGCTGACCTATGTGCGCTACTGAAAGCGAATGAAGTAACTGCAATTTGGCCCGAGGATGACGGCTTCGTCCGAGATTGATTGCGGGACAATGAAAGGGTCTGCAATTGGGCCTTCGAGCAGCACCGCGCTGGGCGGCCAGACCGCGGGTGCGCGTGGGGTCGAGGATTCCCGCCGCGGATACGAAAGAACGCCGAACGGCGGTTCGTCATTCACCACAACCCGACGATGAACGCACTCGTCCTACGCGAGCGCGTAGCCGGCACCTAGCGATTCTTGCCTGGCCGACGGCATCGACCTGTGGAAATGTGAAGGCCCGCGATCGGAGGTCCACAGTGAAATGGGCAGCGAGGTCATTGTGCGTGGCGGCGACGGGCGTGGTGCTGGCTGCGTCGGGGTGCAGCCTGGAAGGCGCGCGCGGCAACTATGGCACCGGCCCGGACGCGATCATCACCGTCAACGGTGGTGAACCACAGAACGGTCTGGTGCCGACCAACACCAACGAGAACATGGGCGGTCGCGTCGTCGATTCGTTGTTCACGGGGCTCTACAGCTACACCGCCGACGGCACGCCGGTGTTGGCGAACGCGGAGTCTGTGGACACCACCGACAACCAGAACTACACGGTTCACCTCAAACGGGACTGGACCTTCACCGACGGCACCCCGGTGCGAGCCGAAAACTACGTCCGCGCATGGAATTTCGGTGCGGCCACCGTCAACGGGCAGCTGCAGCAGAGCTTCTTCTCGCCGATCGAGGGATACGAGGCCGTCGCCGCCGAGGGTTCGCCGCTGACCGAGATGTCGGGCTTGAAGGTGGTGGACGACTACACGTTCACGGTGCGCCTCACGAGCCCCAACATCGATTTCAAGCTGGGGCTCGGATTCACGCCGTTCAAGCCATTGCCCGATGTGTTCTTCACCGAGGGTGCGGCCAAGTTCGGCGAGCATCCCGTCGGGAACGGCCCGTACATGCTGAAGGGCCCGGACGCCTGGCTGCACAACGTCAAGCTCGACGTGGTGCGCAACCCGAACTACCAGGGTCCGGACAAGCCGAAGAACGGTGGCCTGAGCTTCATCTTCTACAGCAGCTTCGACACCGCGTACACCGACCTCGAGTCCGGCAACCTCGACGTGCTCGACACGGTGCCGGTGAGTGCGTTGGGCACGTACAAGAAAGTGCTCGGGCGCCGGGCGCTGACCAAACCGACCGCCCAGAACCTGCAGATCGGAATCCCCTATTACCTGCCCCATTTCAGCGGCGAGGAGGGTCGCCTACGACGCGCGGCGATCTCGATGGCGATCAACCGGCCCGAGATCATCAAGGTGATCTTCCGCGGCGCCCGTGGCGAGGCGCAGGACTTCACCGCCCGGTCGCTACCGGGCTGGGACCCGAACATCCCGGGTAACGATGTGCTGAAGTTCGACCCGGTCAAAGCCAAGCAACTGTGGGCGCAGGCTGACGCGATGGCGCCCTGGTCGGGATCGTTCGAGGTCGCGTACAACTCCGACGGCGATCACCAGGTGTGGGTTGACGCGTTGTCGAATCAGTTGAAGAACGCGCTCGGCATCGACGCGCACGGCGCTCCGCAGCCGACGTTCAAGCAGGTCCGGGACGAAATCACCAAGCGGACCATTCGCACCGCATTCCGCAGCGGATGGCAGGGCGACTACCCGTCGATGATCGAGTTCCTGCAGCCCCAGTTCGTGACCGGCGCGGGCTCCAACGATCCGGTCTACAGTTCACCGGCGTTCGACGCGAAGCTCATCGAGGCCGAACGGGCGCTCGACCCGAACCAGTCGTACGCGCTGGTCAATCAGGCCCAGGCGATCCTGATGCACGACCTCCCGGTGATACCCCTCTGGGACTACATCGCGGCCGGCGGCGTCGGACCGGGCGTGACGGCCCAGCTGACCTGGAACGGTCTGGCCGATTTCACCCAGATCACCAAGGGCGACGTCGCCGAGAACACCAAGGGATAGCCGATGCTGAGATACGGATTGAGCCGGCTCGGACAGGTGGTGATCGTGTTCTTCGGCGCCACCTTCCTGATCTACGCGCTCGTCTTCCTGCTGCCCGCCGACCCGATCTCCGCGCTGGGCGGCGGCAAGCCCATGTCACCCGCGCTGATCGCGACACTGCGTGCGCAGTATCACCTGGACCAACCGTTCTACCTGCAGTACTGGCACTACATCAGCGGAGTGTTCCGGTTGGACTTCGGCACCTCCTTCTCGGGCCAGCCGGTGTTCGACGTGATGAAACGCGCCTTCCCCGTCACGGTCGACCTCGCGCTCATCGCGCTGGCTGTCGAGGCGGTGTTCGGCGTGACGTTCGGCGTGCTGGCGGGCTTGAACAAGGGAAAGTGGTTCGACACCACGATCCTGATCGTGACGCTTCTCATCGTCGCCGTCCCGATCTTCGTGATCGGCTTCGCGGCTCAGTACCTGTTCGGTGTGCGCTGGCAGATCGTCCCCGTCACCGTCGGCGGCCACCTGGACCTCTATCACCTGCTGCTGCCGGGATTCGTGCTCGGCGCGGTGTCGTTCGCCTACGTGGTCCGGCTGACCCGCTCGTCCATCGCGGAGAACCTCTCGGCGGACTACGTGCGGACCGCGACGGCGAAGGGGCTGTCCCGCCCGCGGGTGATCCTGGTGCACGTGCTCCGCAACTCGCTGATCCCGGTGGTGACGTTCCTCGGCGCCGACCTCGGTGTGCTGATGGGCGGCGCGATCGTCACCGAGGGAATCTTCAACATCCCGGGAGTGGGCGGCACCATCTATCAGGCGGTGATCCGGGGCGAGTCGTCGACCGTCGTGTCCTTCGTGACTGTGCTGGTGCTCATCTACCTGGCGTCCAACGTGGTGGTCGACTTGCTCTACGCCGCCCTCGACCCGAGGATCCGCTATGCCTGAGGGCCGGACTCAACCCACTCTGTACCCCGGCCAGGAGCGCTTCGTCGCGGGCCCCGACGAGGTCAGCGTCGGCGCCATCGACGCGGTCGCCGCCGACGTGCAGCCCGCCGGCTTCTGGAAGTCGGCGTGGCTGGAGCTGCGCACCAAACCGGAGTTCATCGTGTCGATGCTGCTGCTCGCGATGATCGTGGTCGTCGTGCTCTTCCCGGGACTGTTCACCAGTCAGGACCCGCATTACGGCTCGCTCGAGCAGTCGCTGCTCCCGCCCAGCTCGGAGCACTGGTTCGGGACCGACCGGCAGGGCTACGACATCTACACCCGAACGATCTACGGCGCCCGTGCTTCCGTGGCGGTGGGCGTGCTGACCACGATCGTCGTGGTCCTGATCGGCGGCCTGCTCGGCACCGTAGCCGGCTTCTTCGGTGGCTGGATCGACTCGGTGATCGCGCGGCTGTCGGACATCTTCTTCGGCATCCCGCTGATCCTCGCGGCGGTGGTCACGATGCAGATGATCAGTTCTCGCACCGTATTCACCGTGGTGATCGTGCTCGCGATCTTCAGCTGGCCGCAGATCGCGCGCATCGCCCGAGCGGCCGCGATCGCGGTCCGCAACGAGGAGTTCATCACGGCGTCACGCTCGCTGGGAGCGTCCCGGGTTCGCACCCTGTTCACCCACGTCATACCCAACGCACTGGGCCCGGTGATCGTCGTCGGCACCATCTCGCTGGGCATCTTCATCGTCACCGAGGCGACCCTGTCGTATCTCGGCATCGGGCTACCGTCCACGGCCGTGTCGTGGGGCATCGACATCGCGGCCGGGCAGCAATTGCTCCGCGAGGGCACGCCGATCCTGTTCTATCCCGCGGCGGCGCTGGCGATCACCGTCCTCACCTTCATGATGCTCGGTGACGTGCTGCGCGACGCGCTGGATCCGAAAGCGAGGACCCGCTGATGGCTCAGACACCGAACGACGGCGCCGCGCCGCTGCTCGACATCCGCGACCTGCAGGTCGAGTTCCGGGCGCAGGGCAGGTCGGTGCCCGCGGTGCGGGGCGCGAGCCTCACCGTTTACCCGGGGCAGACCGTGGCCATCGTCGGGGAGTCCGGGTCGGGCAAATCGACCACGGCCGCCGCGGTACTCGGCCTGTTGCCGGGGACCGGCAAGGTGACCGGCGGTCAGATCCTGTTCGACGGCCAGGACCTGGCCACCGCGTCCCGCCGCGACTTCGAGAAAATCCGGGGCAGCGGCGTCGGCCTGGTCCCGCAGGACCCCAACACCAACCTGAATCCGGTGTGGCGCGTCGGATTTCAGATCCGCGAAACCCTGCAGGCCAATGGCGCGGCAAAGCGGGGTGACGCACGCAAACGCGCGATCGCGCTGCTCAGCGAGGCAGGCATGCGCGACCCCGACAAGCGGGTCAATCAGTTCCCGCACGAGTACTCGGGCGGCATGCGCCAGCGGGCGCTGATCGCGATCGGACTCGCCTGCCGGCCGAAGCTGCTGATCGCCGACGAGCCGACCTCGGCCCTGGACGTGACCGTGCAGCGGCAGATCCTGGACCACCTCGAGGATTTGACCACCGAGCTCGGCACCGCGGTCCTGCTCATCACGCACGATCTCGGGCTGGCCGCGGAACGCGCCAGCCACCTTGTCGTCATGTACAAGGGGCGGGTGGTCGAGTCGGGACCGGCCCTGCAGATCCTGCAGGACCCGCACCACGAGTACACCAAGCGGCTGGTCCGCGCGGCGCCCTCGTTGGCTTCCCGGCGTACCAACGGCGAGCTTGTCGGCGACCAGGCGCTGCAGCCCAAGGTCGGCACCACCCAGCACGCGCCGTCCGGCCCCCAGGACGTCCTGGTTGCCGCGAACCTGGTCAAGGAATTCCCGATCCGCGGTGCCGTCCCGTTCCGCGGCGGGTCCACCTTCCGTGCCGTCAACGATGTCAGTTTCACCCTGCGGCGCGGGACGACCACCGCGGTGGTCGGTGAGTCCGGCTCGGGAAAGTCGACGGTGGCGCGCATGGTGCTCGGTCTCCTGGAAGCTTCCTCGGGCACAGTGCATTTCGACGGGAAGGACGTCACGTCGCTACGCGGCGCCGACGCGAAGGAGTTCCGCCGCCGGGTGCAGCCGGTGTTCCAGAACCCCTACGGGTCACTGGATCCGATGTACTCCATCTACCGGGCCATCGCCGAGCCGCTGAACATCCATGGCATCGGAGACAAGTCCGCCCGCACCGCGCGAGTGAAGGAGCTGCTGGACCTGGTCGCGCTGCCGCAGTCGGTCATGCAGCGCTTCCCCAACGAG
This sequence comes from Mycobacterium sp. ST-F2, assembly GCF_001905655.1. Taxonomy (GTDB): domain Bacteria; phylum Actinomycetota; class Actinomycetes; order Mycobacteriales; family Mycobacteriaceae; genus Mycobacterium. The sequence continues at coordinate 157,839 of NZ_JMHT01000006.1, read as the reverse complement.
CTGTCCGGTGGTCAGCGGCAGCGCGTCGCGATCGCCCGCGCGCTCGCGCTCAACCCTGAGGTGGTGGTGTGCGACGAGGCAGTGTCAGCGCTGGACGTCCTGGTGCAGGCGCAGATCCTGACGCTACTGCGCGATCTGCAGAACGAGCTCGGCCTGAGTTACCTGTTCATCACCCACGACCTGGCGGTGGTGAAGGAGATCGCCCACAACGTGATCGTGATGTCCCGCGGCGAGGTGGTGGATTCCGGGCCCACCGAGCAGGTGTACGAGAACCCGACGTCCGACTACACCCGAATGTTGATCGACGCGATCCCGGGCGGAACGATCGGGCTCGCCGGCTGATCCGGGTGGACAAGCCAACGGGTCTGACGGGAATCACAGGTGGATAGGATCGCCGCATGAAAGGTTCGGTCACCGTCCACATGAACGCCCCGGCGGACCGGGTCTGGAACCTGATCGCCGATATCCGCAACACCCCGAAGTACTCGCCGGAGGTGTTCGAATCTGAATGGCTGGACGGCGCGACCGGACCCGCATTGGGAGCGCGGTTCCGCGGCCACGTCAAGCGCAACGAGATCGGGCCGATCTACTGGACGACGTGCCGCGTCACGGCCTGCGAGCCCGGTCGCGAATTCGGCTTCGCGGTGCTTGCCGGCGACAAGGCGGTAAACAATTGGCACTACGCCCTGGCGCCGGCCGGTGACGGCACGGATGTCACCGAGTCGTTCTGGATGACGCCCGGCCTGCTCGACACCGTGTTCGGCATCTTCGGTGGCCAGCTGCGCACCCGGCGCAACATCCGGGACATGACCACGACGCTCAACCGGATCAAGGCCGAGGTCGAGACTGTCTGAGGTCGGTGTCACCACCATCGGTTGCGGTGAACCACTGCGTCCGCGAACAACGCCACTCCAGCGACCAGGAACAAGAGGCGCACTCCGATCGGACCGTATCGGGTGAGACTTCGCACCAACCAGCGCTGCGCCTGGTCGGCCCGTTTACTTCCGCTGGTGGACAGGCCGAGGAGCACCATGCACGGCAGCATGGTGAGGACCGAGTACACGATCACTATTACTGGCCAGGTCGGCGGACGAGGGTTCAGAGCCGAGATCATCGCCAGGCCTGCCAAGTAGGGAACAGCGGTAGGAGCCTGGCCGAGACCGATTGCGGCGCCGAGGAATCCGAGGAGCCACGGGCGCTGGCGCATCGCAGCCAGGGCCCACCCCGGCGCAGTGGTTTGGGCGACCATCGGGAAGAACGCCAGCACGATCAGAACCAGTCCCAGCACGATCTCGCCCCAGTACCTCACCGTAGGCGTCAGCTGGAAATTGGTCAGTTCTGTTAGTAAGCCCAGGCCCAGGACGGCACACAAGCCGAAAACCGTTGTCACCGCCAGGACTCCGGCAATGAAACACACGCCACCCGGTATCGCAGACTGACGGTTCAATCGACTGCCGTAGATCACCGCCGAGACGACACCGATGTTCAGGACATTGAGCGAGTCGAGGAACGCCAAACCCGCCAATGTCAGCAGGAGTGCTGTCATGCTCCGCAGCCAAACCGCATTGAATCTCCAGCCCCCACCGGGCCAGTATGGCGGAGCCGCCGGCGCTGCCCATGGCAAGCGGGTGGCAGCGGTCGTCATGACCAGCGGGCCGGATGCTCTAGGCGCCGAATCTTTGATTTGTGCGAGGAACCTGGCCGATCAGGCCGGCGATCCTTCCTTGATCACGGTGCCCATGCCCACACTCGGTGCACGAGCTGGGGAAGGGGATCGGCATGAGGGCACAGATGGTCCACGAAATCCCGGCACCTGCGTGGGTCGCACCCGAACCCGGTGTCGATTGGCGGACCGTCGTGGAGGCGGCGGCGACGTCCTGGCGCCGGCCGTCGGTGCTCCGGTGGGCCGCCGATGTCGATGAACGCGGGACGCACCACCGCAGCGAGCGATACGACATCTCTGAGCAGTCTGTACCGGACCTGCCCAAGTACGTGCTGACCGGCTACGGGCTGGATTTCATGAGTGGCAGTGTCGACTTTCTGAAGTCGGTGGCCGACGAACACTACGAGCGGATGACACGTCGCCGGCGGTGGAGCGGCCTGAATCCGTACGCCGCGAAAGGCGACCATTGCGAGCCCCCGTTGTGGATGGGCGGATCCAGCATTGCAAGCTGACACCGCGCCCAATAAGTGACCGCATGGTAATATCGGCGACGTCCCGGTGAGATCACCGTGTGGGAGGAAGCCATGTCCGTTCGCAACGCCATCCTGGATCTCGTCCAGCGCCGCACGCTGCTGCCCGAGCGGCTCGACACCGCGCTGGCAGGGCCGGGGCGAGATGTCGGTGACCTGACCGTCGTGGTGACGGGCGCATCGGCCGGTATCGGGCGTCAGGCCGTCACCCAGCTCAGGGCCCGCGGAGCCACTGTCATCGCTGTCGCGCGCCGCGAGGACGAACTGCGAACCCAGGCCGACGAGACCGGATGCTATTGGCGCACTTGTGATCTGGCCGACCAGAACGCCACCGCCCGGATGCTCGAGGACCTCACCGGCGAGCGGGTGGACGTGCTCGTGAACAACGCCGGCCACTCGATCCGGCGCAGCATCGTCGACGCCACCGACCGGCTGCACGACTACCAGCGCACCATGTCGCTGAACTACCTGGCCGCCGTGCAGCTGAGTCTCGGATTGCTGCCGGGCATGATCGAGCGCGGCCGCGGTCAGGTGGTCAACGTCTGCACCTGGGGGCTGCACGCCAACACCTTTCCGCGGTTCTCGGCGTACGCGGCGTCGAAGAGCGCGCTGGCGATCTTCGGCCGCAGTCTCAACGCCGAGCGGCCGCATCCCGGAATCTGCGCCACCAACGTGTACTTCCCGCTGGTGCGCACCGAAATGATCGCGCCCACAGTCGAATACGCAGGTGCCGCCGCATTGTCGGCGCAAGAGGCGGGACGCTGGATCGTCCGGGCCGTGACGCACCAGCCGGTCGAGGTCAGCCCCGCCGTGCTGCGCGCGGTGCTGCCGACCATCGACCTGATCTCCCCCACCGCGGCCGACCGCGCTCTCGCGGCCCTCACGTGACCCCAGGCAAGGACCCCATGAAGAAGCACATGATCTCCCGCGCGCTGTCGCGCGTCGTCATCGACGGCGTGCTGCCACTGGTCGACAGTCGGTTGCCTGCGTCTCGCCGGCCGTTCGACGCCCCGGAGATTCTCCGGCCCCACGATGTCTCCCGATCCTGGGGCGTAACGCATTTCGGGGTATTCGTTCCGGATCTCCCGGACCCGTACCGCTACCTGAACACCATGACACTGCTGGGTGCGTCGGGTGCGGAACTGTTCGACCTCGACCACCTGGTGGCCCCCGACGCGCGCGATACGTCGACGGTGTTCTCGTCGACGGCGCACGCGGACCAGCGCTTCTACCGGGCCTACGACATGCACACCGACTGCTGGTTCACCAGTGACGCTCGTCGGCTGCGCTGGGCCGACGACCTGGCCATCAATGTGGCGCTGCCCCACGTCGTCGTCCGCGGCCGCTACCCCGAGTTCGATGTCGACCTGAAACTCGATGTCACAGACCAGGTTTCGTATTTCGTGAAGTCGCCCATCTACGACCACCTGAGCCTGCTGGCGCCCTACACCGGCACCGTCGACGGCGTCGAGGTCGGCGGTCTGGGCACCTTCGAGTACGCGAGAATCCGCACGCACCAGGCACTTACGCGCCGTCCGGTGCCGGCCCGGCTCAAGCTGCCGCTGGACTTCTTCACCTACCAGATCATCAACCTCGACGCGCGCACCCAGGTGCTGCTGACCGACGTCCGGGCCCGCGGCCGGACCGCCTGCAAGTTGGCCCACGTGCGCGTCCTCGGCGGAGAAACAGAGGTCTACTCGGACGTCCACTTCGCGGTCACCGAGTACGGCGAACCCTTGGTCGACGACCGCGGCAACACCATGCGCCGGCCCCGGAGGTTCAAGTGGTCGGTGCGTGATGGCAGCCGTGAGGTGCTGGCCCTGGTCGGCACCGTCGACTCGCCGTGGCGCCACGGACACGGACCGGGATATGTCGCCGCGTACTCCTATACCGGTACCTGGGGTACCGGACCGGTCTCGGGCAGTGCGTATCTGGAGTGGATCGACGTCCAGCCGGACTGAATCGGCCCGTTCGTCCCGGGTAGCGGTCAAGAATGTGTCATGAACGTCAGCCGGCTCTAGGCTATCCCGATGACCACGCGGCCCGTCAGCGGCAGAACCGGCACCAAAGGGGTGCCGCGCGGTGAGCGTGAGCAGCTGATCATCGAGGCCGCGATCGCCGAATTCAGCCGAGTCACCTACGCGGGTGCGTCCCTGGCCGCCATCGCCGCCCAGGCGGACGTCTCCAAGACGCTGATCATCAGCTACTTCGGATCCAAGGAGGCGGTCTACGCCGCATGCGTCGCCAAGATCGGAAACCAGATCGAGGCGGCGGTCGGCGACGCGCTCAAGTCGCCTGATCACCTGACGGGGGCGGGTGCCGCCGCAGGTGAGCCGGTGCTGGCGGCCATCTTCTCGACCTTCGAAGGGCATCCGGGCGACTGGCATGTGCTGTTCGACCGGTCGGTCCCCCACGGCCCGGCACGTGACGCCGCGCGAGAGCAGCGGACGATCCTGCGCCAGCAGGCGTTCGCGGGGGTGTCACGCTCCCTCGGAGGGGTCGGGCTGACGGATCCCGTGGATCTCGTCGCCGCCACCGGCGTGTGGGAGCACATGGTGTCGGCGCTGATGTTGTTCTGGCGTAATCACCCCGAGGAGTCCGCGGCGGCGATGGTCGCCCGTGCCCACCGGGTCCTGGCGGCCATGGCCGGGCAGACGCTGGACAGCGCGCGGGGCTAGTTCAGGATCCGTCCTGCGATGCCCGCTGCCAACAACCGGCGGGGCGGCTCGGTCCCGTCGAGCAGGCGCGTGACGCGTTTGACGATCAGCCAACCGTGCGGCGATTCCGCGGTGCGGCGCAGGTGGAAGTAGCTGACACCGGCCCGGATGGCTTCGTAAGTCGTTGTGCGCCTGAGCAACAGCGTCGACTCACACACCGCGACGGCCTCGTTGCCGTCGATCGTGACGACGGCAGGGCTCAGGAAATGGGTGCACCCGGTGGTGATGAACTCCTGGTGGCCGGGTGAGCGCACCATGGCCGCGACGTCGGCGGGTCCCGTCATGAGCCAGTTCTCGACGTCGTACACCCCGTTCGGTGCCCACATCGCGGCGACGGCGTCGGCTTCGCCGGCGTCGACGAGTGGCCCGTAGGACGCGATCATCCGCTCGACGGCGCGTTCGTCCTCGATGCGGCGCAGCCGGGCCTCGAGCTCTGCGAGCCGTTGTTCGGTCACCGTTGATCCGTGAGGAGGTTCGTCAGATCGGCCAGCGCGCCGAGCTGTTCGCAGCAGTGCGCCGCGGATCGGGAGGCGATGACGCACGTCGCGGCCGTCGCACCGGCGTCGTCGAGCACGCCGAGTTCGTCGAGCGTCTGTTGTGGCGAGCCCATCGGATCCAGCGGCCGCGTGGTGAGCACGATGTCGAAGAACTCGGGAAGTTCCACCGCGGCAAGCATTGTCGAGATCTCGGCTACCGAGAGGCCGAAGGGCATCCAGCCGTCCCCGAGTTCGACGGCGCGGCGAAGCGAACGGCGGGTCCGGCCGCCCACCCAGATCGGTACCCGGTGTTGCAGCGCGCAGGGAGCCATGACGAGCGAGTCGTACTTGTAGTAATTGCCTTGGTGCACTGGGCGATTGGTGGACAGGGCGTCTCGCACGGCGCTCATCGCCTCGTCGGCCCGGGCCCCGCGGTCATCCCAGGCGGCGCCCAGCAGATCGAACTCTTCGCGCAGCGATCCGACGCCCACGCCCAGGATCAGCCGGCCACCGCTGACCTGGTCGAGGGTGCCGTAGCGCTTGGCGATCTCCAGCGGATGGTGGTAGCCCAGCACAAGAACCGAGGTGGCCAACCGAATCCGTGACGTGCGTCCGGCGATGAAAGCCAACGTGGCCAACGGATCCCAATACGTCGATCCCCGGATGGCTGCGACGTCTGATGGCACGACGACATGCTCGGAGCAGGTCAGGTAGTCGATGCCGAGCAGGTCTGCGACGGCGGCGATCTCACCGATCTCGGCTGCGCCGGCGCTCGCTTCCCACGTCGACGCCGTGGCGGGAACTTGGATCACCACGGGTGTCTGCAGGCCTATCCGCATGCGTACGCCCTTCCATTCAGGCGTCTGGATCGGATACCCTCGGACGCAGAAAACTAAAATGAATTTTAGATATGGAGCGAGAACTTGTCTAGCGAGGACATGCTGCAGGTGCAGCAGTACGGGCCGTGGGCGGTCATCGCGGGTGGCTCGGAAGGCGTCGGCGCCGAGTTCGCGGCCCAGCTCGCGCAGGCCGGCCTCAACCTGGTGCTGATCGCACGCAAGCCCGGGCCGCTGCACGCCACCGCGGCCCGCTGTCGCGACCTCGGGGCGCCGAGGTACGCGAACTTGCCGTCGACCTCACCACCGAGGATGGCGTCGACGAGATCATCAGTGCCACAGACGATCTGGAGGTAGGCCTGGTCATCTACAACGCCGGCGCCAACACCCACAGCGCGGAGTTCCTCGACGGCGACCTCGCCGCCTTCCAGCGCGTCATCGACCTGAACGTCACAACCCCACTGCGGCTGGTTCACCACTTCGGTGCCCCGATGCGCGAGCGTCGCCGGGGTGGGCTGGTGCTGGTCGGCTCGCTCTCGGGGCACCTCGGCTCGGCTCGGCACACCGTCTACGGCGGAGTGAAGGCCTTCAGCCGGATCTACGCCGAAGGCCTCTGGCTGGAGTTGCGCGAACACAACGTGCACGTGCTCGAACTGGTCCTCGGCCTCACCCGGACGCCGGCGATGGAGCGGGTCGGCCTCAACTTCGACATCCCCGGGATGCCGGCGTCCGATCCGGCCGACGTCGCGCGCGAAGGGCTGGCAAACCTCGCCAACGGTCCCGTCCACATCATCTCGACGCACGCCGGCAGCCCGGCCGTCCATGCCACCGACAACCGCGGCCAGGTGCTGCTGGCATCCCACGCGATGATCCAGAAGATGTTGCAGGGCACCCCTTCTGGGCCACCGGAGTAACCATGCCCCGTGCACCACTCGACCGGGAACCGGCCATTCCGCGGACCCCCGCGCAGATCGATCGTTGCGAGCGGATACTCGCCACCGCGGCGCGGCTCGGGGCGCGGCACGGACTGGAGGAAGTCCGCATGCAGGACGTGGCGGACCAGTCCGCGGTGTCGATCACCACCGTCTACCGCTACTACCCCACCAAGCACCATCTGTTCGCGGCGTTGTTGTTTCACTACACCCAGACGGCCGCACCGCCGGGCCCGACGACGGGCCATCCCGTCGCCGACGTCACCGAACTGATGACCGGCATCATCCGGAACATGTTGGCTCGCCCCCGACTTGCCCGCGCGATGATCACGTCGGTCAACGCCCGGCGCGCCGAATCGACGGTCAGCGGCGACTACAACCTGCGGAGCAACATCCTCACCGTTGCCGGGATCGCCGCGCCCACCGCCGATCAGACGCAGATCGCGCTCCTGCTCGAGCAGTGCGCGTACGGCATCTTGTCCTGGGCCATCACCGGAGAGACGACGCCCGAACAGGCCGAGCGCGACATGCGCCGGGCCTGCGAACTGCTCCTGGCGCCCTGGCGCCGGCGCACCCGAACCACCTGAAACGAGATCGCATGACCACCGAGATCACCCTGAGCACCGGCGACCAGGCGCACGCCATCGAGGCCATCAAACGTACCTTCGCCCGCCGGCTGCGGTGCATGGACACCAAGCAGTGGGAGGTCTATCCGACCTTGCACACCGACGACGTCGTCTCTGAGACCTGGGATGGGTTGCCCGACAACAACAACTGGACGCCCAAGCCCGGATCCACGAACCGCGTGGTCGGCAAGGAGCCGCTGACGCGGGCCATCCGGTCACTGCTCGACGGCGGCACCACCGTCACGACCGTCCACCACGGCCACACCCCCGAGATCGAGTTGACCAGTGACACCACAGCCACCGGCATCTGGGCCATGGAGGACAAGTTGTGGTGGACCAACGGAGACGTCGAGGAACACCTGCACGGCTACGGCCATTATCACGAGCAGTACCGTCTCGAAAACGGCGAGTGGCTGATCAGCTACCGCAAGCTGACCCGGCTTCGGGTCGACACCACACCGCACTTCTTCGCGTTCCTCAAGCGGTAGGGGCGCACGCTCACTTCAGTTGACTGGCCGCGTACTCCTCGGGCCTGTTCGTCTTCATCCAGGCGCGCAGGGGCCAGAACAACACCCACAGCACTCCGTACCCGGCGTAGTAGACGGCTCCGCACAGCGGCGCCGCGATCAGCCAGCCCGGATAGATCAGCAGCAGACAGAACTGCAGAAACTGTTTGACGCCAACGGGATAGCCGTCGGCCATCGAGAAGAAGACCTTCGGGTGCATCGAGTTCAACAGGCCGCGCCCGGCCGAGGTCTTCTGCTCCTCGGGTACCTCGCCGGCGGCGGCGGTCGGGTCGGGTTGGGTCATGGTGCTCCTTGATGAGGGATATCAGAGGGTCAGGCAGGGCTTGGCGCCGTCGTACACACCGCGGTGGTAGGCGTCGATGCGTTCGGTCCCCTGGCCGTGGTGTTCGACGTCGCCGCCGTCGGTGCGGTAGAGCAGCAGGGCGGCGACGGCCTTGTCCAAGTCGCCCGGTGAGAGGCTGTATCTGCTGTTGGGGCGGTTGTGCAGCAGGATGCTGGCAGCCCAGGAACCCGCCAGGCAGTCTGCGCGCAGCGAGGTCTGTTTCGAGTCCTGAGGCTGACCCATTCGCATCAGCGCCGCCAGCCCGTACTGCGTTGCGATGAGCGTCGCGACCGAGAAATCGCCGCCGCTGTCATAGATCTCGGGCATGGTCTTCACGTTGTCGAACGCGACGTAGTCGCCGTCCACGCAGTAGTACAGCACCTGGCCCTTCATCGACTTGCCGCCGCAGTCGGGTGCCTTTTCGGGATCGATCTTGCGCGGCGCCTTCAGCGGTGTCCAGTCGTATTTGCCGTCGGTCAGCTCGGGGATCAGCTGCGTGAAGTAGTCCTCGAGATCCTCTGGGACACCGTCGATTATCGCGTCATACGGGGCCTCGCCCCCCGAGGCCTGGTCGGCGGCGTCGTTGAAAGGCAATTCGACCACGACCGGGTCGCCGTTGCGATAGTCCGCACAGGCCTTCGGGCCCTTGCTGAACCCGGTGCGGAACGAGCTCACCCGGTCGAACCCACTGCCGTGCGCACTCAGATCGTGCTTGGCGGTGCCCGGTTCATCGCGCAGGAACAGGAAACCGGCGAGGGCGTAGTCCATATCGCCGCCGCTGACGTTGTAGATGTCTTTTGCGTGGGCGGCCCACGCCCCGGCGAAGCAGTCGGCCTGGATTTCTTTGGTCACGGTCTCGCCCTGGAAGTTGGCCCGCGCCTGGATGGCGTGGCCCCACTCGTGGGCCAAGACGACCGGAATGACGAAGTCACCGAATTTCTTTTGCAAGTCGGGTAGCAGCCCCGTCGCGTCCCAGGCCACATCGTCGCCCTTGGAGCAGTAGAACGCATTGCCGGCGACCTCCTCCGGCGAGTCCGCGCAGGGCGGCACCGGGCCCTTCTTCGGGTCCACGCCGTAGAAGCCGCCCTTGACCGGCGTGTAGTCCTTCTTGTAAAGCTTGGGAAACTCGCTCGTCCAGTAACTTTCGATGTTGCCGATGGCTTGGGCCACGATCTTGTTCACGGGATCCGAGGCGTCGCCGTGGATCTCGGCAGGCGGTGCCATCGGCTTCGTCGACGACGACGGCTCCGCTGCGGGCTTCAGGTGCTTGTCGCCGCAGCCGGCGACAGCCAAGGTGCAGACCGCCAATAGCGCGGAGGCCCGCCGGAGGGCCCGGTGAATTCGCATCGCTTACGACTTGGGCTTGTCGTCGACCTTGAACCCGTAGTTCACGTCGGAGCCGTCGACCTTGTTGACGGTGACCGTGACGCCGTACGTCTGGCCGCTGTCCTTGAGTTCACACCGAAGGGTCGCGCCGGGTGTGCCTTTCAAGTTCTCCGGGCAGGTCAACGATTCGGGCTTGGTCCCGAACTGCTGGCCCAGCTCCTCGCTGATCTGGTTGGCGACCTGGTCCTTGTCGATGGTCTGGACCATGTCGAACTTGACCTGTTCGCCTTCGATGCTGGTGACCGTGACGTTGACGGTGCTGGTCCGGTCGCCGACCTTCATGGTGCAGTTGATCTCGGCGCCCTTCTGGCCGGCAAGGTTCTCGGGGCAGGTCACCGAATCGGCTTTCTTGCCGTCCGTCCCGGTCATCTTGGTCATGATCTGGCTCTCGACGTCCTTCTTGCTCACGGACGGCGTCCCGCTGGAGCAGGCGGCGGCGCCGAACACGGCAACCGTGATCGCGGATGCCAGAACGAGCCTCTGACACGTCGTGTTGGTCATGTCGCCAACCCCTTCCAAGTTCGGGCGCCAACCACCGGCGCCGCACTGATCAAGCCGGACGGCAAAAGTTAGCGCCGCGGAGTTGGAATCCGGTTGGAATTCCGCCCAGGTCAGGTTGGCGAGCGGCGGTATTCCAACCACCGACGGCACCGGGTTCAACGAAATTCCAATCCACCGTCAATACGGTGACGCCGAGGACGTGACCGACGTCCGCCGCCTACCCCTGAGGAGTCACGATGCAGATGTCGCATCGGCCTGTCATCGCCGTCGCCACCGCGGTCTGCCTGAGCTTGACGCTCGGCGCGTGCGGAGGCAGCGACAAGGGCAAGAGCACGAGCAGCTCGAGCTCTACCTCGTCGAGTTCGAGCAGCAGCTCGAGCGCTACGTCGTCGGCCAAGGCGGCGCCCAAGCTCAAGCCGCGCAAGGCCGACGAGTCCGGCGGCAAGAACCAGACCATCGCCGACTACATCAAGGAAGAGAAGATCCAGGAGACGTCGATCCACCCGGGGGATCCAGGTTCGCCCAACGTGGACATCGACCGCCCGGCCGGCTGGGACAGTGCCGGCGATGACACCCCGGACTACGCGTACGGCGCACTCGTCTACACCGGGGAGGGCGCGCAGAACATGAGCTACACGCCGAACATCATCGCGCTGGTGTCGCGCCTCGACGGTCCCGTGGATCCCGACAAACTGCTCAAACTCGCCGGTGGCGAGGTCAAGAACCTCCCCGGTTTCGAGTCCGTCGGTGAAGAAGCGGGCGAGTCGGCCGGCTTCCCCGCGTTCCGGATCGCCGGTACGTACGACATGCAGGGCGGCAAGGCCGCCTTCGGTCAGGAGACGGTGGTCTTCAAGGGGCCCGACGGTCTGTACGTGCTGCAGATCAACGCGACCAGCGACGAGAGCCAGGGCCACGAGCTGTTCCAGGCGCTCGAAGCGGTGGACAAATCGTTGAAGATCACGTTCTGACGCAATGGCGACCGCGCCACCCCGGTCCAAGGCATATCTCCTCAAGAGCCGCACCGATACCTGGGTGGTGAACGTCGAGCTGGAGTTGACGGACACCCAGGTGCGGTGTCTTGCGTCCGAGTACTCGAAGTGGGTTGACGACCGGCTGGGCCTGGCCGACTACAAGGCGAGGCTCTCCGCGGGTGAAGAGGTGGTGATCTTCGACTTCCCGCGCGACGCGGTGACGGTCACCTGGCTACGTCAGTTGTACCGGGGAGGCTGCGAGGTCAGTCGCGGAAATTCCCGCAAATGGCTTGTCTCCCTGGTATATCCGTCCGGGTTCGGCAGTGTGCTCGACCTGATGACGGACCGGGCGATCTGGCGACAGTGGCGCGAGGAGCTGCCCGACCGGGCAGCGCGGGCCTGACTCAGACGGGCTCGACCGACTGGGCGGCCAGCCGCTGCGCGATGCCCCGGGCGAAGGCGTGTTCGCCGGTGGCATCGGCCAGGCGGCTGGCCCGCTGCAGCAGGTCGCGGGCGCTGTCGGGACGGCCCTGGTGCAACTCGATGTCCGAGAGCAGGCACAGGAACATCGTGTTCATCACGGTGGTCCCGTCGCAGGTGTACTCCTCGAATGCCCGGAACGCCACGTCCGCGTCGCCCTCCCCGGCGCCGAGGACCTGGGCCCAGACCCGGACGATGCGGGCACACGCAGCCCACTGGGGGCTGCCCGCCGCGCAGAATTCGACGTCGACCCGGTCGGCCAATTCCACGATGCCGTCGGTGATACCGAGGACGGCCGCGCATTCGACGTAGGTGAGTCTGGCCGCCAGGATGTTGAAGACGTCGCCCCGGCTCTGGGCGAGATGCAGTGCGCGGCGGTGGTATTCGCGCATGGCGTCCAGATCACCGCGGACGGCTTCGGCGATGGCCATCCAGCAGTACACACGCGGATGGAAGAAGTGCAGCGGGTCGGTGACGGTCTCGGGCGGCGGAAAGTTGTCCATCATGTGCAGCCCGGTGCCGATCAGCAGGTCGGTGTTGCCCCGCAGCGTGTAGAGCAGGATGTGCACGAAGTCGTTGACCAGACCGATCACCGGATCGGTGGATTTGTCGTACTGGTCCTGCAGGCCGACGGCGATGATCTCGACCTCGTCGATCCGCCCGTGAGCGCACAGCATCATGGACTGCAGTGCGATGGCGCCATAGAAGTTGCGGCCCTTGACTTCCTGGCCGATCTCGAAGGCGCGCTGGACCGCGGCGGCGGCCGATTCGCTGGCCTGCCCCTCCAGGATGTTCCGGGCGCCGGCCAGGTGCAGCCACAAGGTGGCCTGCCGGTCCAGGTGCTCGGGTTTCGCCGGCAGCCGGTCACCGATCTGCAGGGCGTGCTCGGCCAGTCCGGCGACGTCGTGGTACGCCGACCGATTGAGGGCCCGCTGGATGGCCGTTTCGAGAATGCCAAGGGCCACATCGGGATTCAATTCGGCACCGGCTCGCCAGGCATGGTCGGCCGTGGCGATGACGTGCTCGTACGCGGCGGTCGCCAGCGTGGCCGTCCGCGTGGTGGCGATGGCGGCGTGCACGCTGGTGCGGTCGGTGGTGGCGAGTTGGGCGATCAGCGCGTCGCGCACCAGCCCGTGGCTGAAGCGGTAGGCGCCGGGGCGTTCGGGTAGTTCGTCGAGCAGCCCGGTCTGGTAGGCCGGACGCAGCCGGCTCTGCACTGTCGAGACCGAGAGGTCGACGATGTCTGCCAGGTCGGCGACGTTGAATTCGGGTCCGACCACCGCTGCCGCGCAGAGCACCCGTCGGCACGGCCGGTCCAGCACGCCGAGCCGCCGTCCGACGACACCGACCACCGCATCCGAGAGCGCGGGATGGCCGCGTTGCGGGGCGCCGTCGGTGTCGAGCGCCCGCGCGAGTTCCTTGATGTAGAACGGGTTTCCGGCGGCCTGCTCCCAGACCTGCGCCGAGACGGCGGGCGCGATCGCGCCGCCGGCGACCGCGTCGACGAGGTGCGCCGCGGCCGCGCAGTCGATGCCCTCCAGGTGCATCGTGACGGTGTCGTTGGACCGGACGAGGCGTTCGAACGACGTCCGGTTCATGGGCCGGTCGGCGCCGAAGAACGTCCAGTTGCCGATCACCTGGATGGGGACGCGCGGAAACTCCTCAGCCAGCAGGACCAGCGCGTTGATCGACGCGGGGTCGGCCCGTTGCAGGTCGTCGATGACGAGCACCATCGGTGCCATGGCGGCCAGCTCGCGCAGCGCCGACACGATCCGCTCGATCAGCGCGAATCCTGTTGGCGCGAGCCGGCTGCCGGAGTTGAGGTCGTCCTCGTCGTGCCATTCGGGAACCAGGGCGGTCACCACGCCCGGCGTCTCGCGCAGCACCGCCTTGCGGCCGGCGGTACCGAGCTCGCCACCCAGTTGGCGCAGCAGCTGGATCCACGTCCACAGCAGCGGCAGCTTGACGCCGCTGGGATGACCGGCCCAGGCCACGGCGATCCCGGCGGCGCGGGCGCGGTCGAGCGCCGCCTGCGCCAGCGTCGTCTTGCCGATGCCGCTGTCGCCGGTCACCAGCGTCAGTCCGCCTGCGCCGCCGCCGGCCCGGCGCACCGCGGCGGTGACGGCACCGAGCTCGGTGTCGCGGCCGACGAACGGTGGCGGTGCCGCGGGGTCGGGATCGAGGACGTGCGGCGTCGGCGCGACCCGCAATTCGGCGGCCCCGTCGCGGATTTTCTCGAACAGGGTCTGCAGCCCTTCTCCGGGCCGGGTGCCGATCTCGCGGTCGAGTGTCGTACACGCGCGTTCGAAAGCCTGAATGGCGTCGGCGGTGCGATTGGACCGGTGCAGGGCCAGCATCAGGTGGCCCCACAACCGTTCCTGCAGTGGATGTTCCGCCAAGGTCCCCTCGATCTCGGGGACCAGTTCGCCCCCGCCACCGAGTTGCAGCGCGGCATCGAAGCGGGCCTCGATGGCGGTGGTGCGCAGGGCGACGAAGCGGATGGCCTCAGGTGCGGCGAATTCGTGATACGCGAACTCCCCGAACGGATCTCCGTGCCACAGTGCGAGTGCCTCGGTCAGCATCTCGACCGCGGCGCCGGCCGAATGCCGAATGAGTGCGGTCCGGCCCTTCGCCACGAGGCTCTCGAAGCTGAGCAGATCGATGGAATCGCCGGCGAGGAGATTCAACTGGTAGCCGTGTGGATGCGAGGCGAGCCGCTGCAGCCGGCTGTCCAGGCGACGGGTGTCGTGGGCCTGGTCGGGTCCGGTGTCGGCGCCGGGGTCGAGAACGCGACGGAGGTTGGCCACGTAGGAACGGACGGAGGCCAAGGCCTTCGCAGGCGGTTCGTCGCCCCAGACGGCGTCGATCAGGCGGTCGATGCTCACCACCGTGCCGTGATTGGCCAGCAGCACGGCCAGTACGCACCGCTGCTTCGGTCCGCCGAGCGCTGCCGGCGTGCCGTCGACCCGGGCCGCTACTGCTCCCGAGAGGAAGTACTGGACCATCTGCCCCGATTCACAGCAAAAGTCAATTTTGGGGAGACGATACATCTGCCGGTGACCTGCGGCAGCGCAGTTGAACCTGGCAATTTACTGAAGAGGCCGTTAATTCAGATGATTTCCGGGCCGCGCCTGCGCCCGGCCCGGCCGGCGATCCCGAATCCGGTGCCCACCAGCAGAAACGGGGCGCCGATGATGGCGAGCAGCGTCGGCAGGAACCACACCTGCCAGTAGGCGTTGATGGTGGCGTCGTGGGGGTTGTCGAGGTGGTACAGGACGTCCACATGTTCGCCGGGCTTGGCCGGTGGCGGATTGCTGCTGATGGTGCTGAGGAACCGGATGTGGCTGCCGGTGGAGGTGGTGAATTCGACGCGCGCCCGGTACCGCGGACTGCTGCCGCTCCCGCTGGGTACCAGCTCGACGACCGTGCCGTCGGCGTGACTGGTGGACGAATTCGATTGCGCGACAAACGCTGCGCAGACTCCGGCCCCGACCATCAACGACAGTCCGATCGACAGGAACACCTTCGCCAGGACCGGCGCCACGGATGCCCTGGGCCGTCCGGTGGTGCCGAGTTCTGTTGCGGTGGTCGCCGGGATCATGGCGGCGGCTTTCCGGGCGCGCTGCTTACGCAGCAGCGCAAGGAGAATGGCGAGATCCGCGACGACGATGACAGCGATCAGCACCACCACGTACTCGATGCGCATGGCCCCTCCGGAAGTGTCGACACGGGAAGGCTACGACGATGTGCCCGGAATCGGGTTGGCGTTGGGATACCCGTGAAACGCCTGTGAGGGTCGGGTACGCGTATCTCGGGTTTCGCGTACCCGACCCTCACAGGGATGCGGGAGCAGGGCGTCGGGGAGCTACGCCTGTGTCTGCCCCAAGGTCACCGCCGCGGTGTGCTCGGTTCCGGAGGGATCGGCGTAGGTCACGGTGACGTTGTCGCCGGGAGCCTTGGACCGGATGGCCGCGACGAGCGCTTCGGGTCCGTCGATCGGCTGATTGTCGACCTTGGTGATCACGGCGCCCTTGTCCAGACCGGCCGCGGCGGCGGGACCGTCGGCGACGACGCCGGTCACTGCCGCGCCCTGCGCCTTGGTGTTCGCGGCCAGCTGGACGCCCAGTGAGGCGTGCTGGACCGTACCCGTCGAAATCAGTTGGTCGGCAATCCGTTTGGCCTGATCGACCGGGATGGCGAAGCCGAGGCCGATGGAACCGGGCTGCGCGCCACCGGAATCCGGGCCACCACCGAGCGAGGCGATGGCCGAGTTGACGCCGATGAGGTTGCCGTTCATGTCGACCAGCGCACCGCCGGAGTTGCCGGGGTTGATCGCCGCATCGGTCTGGATGGCGCTCATCACAGACTGCTGTCCGGTCTGCTCGTCACCGGTGCTCACCGGCCGGTTCAGCGAGCTGATGATCCCGGTGGTCACGGTGCCCTGCAGGCCCAGCGGCGAGCCGACGGCGACCACGTTCTGTCCGACGCGCAGGTCCTTGGAAGAGCCGATGCTGATCGGGGTCAGGTCGGACACGCCCTGCGCCTTCACCACTGCGATGTCGTCGGCCGGGTCCGCGCCCACGACCGTGAAAGGCACGGTGCGCCCGTCCGCCAGCGTGACGGTCGCCTTGGTCTGGCCGCCGCCGGTCAGGCCGCGCGGCAGCCGGCCACTCGGGCTCAGCCCGCTGGGCAGTGAATCCTGTTCCGCGGCAGACTGATTGGCCTCTGCGACGACATGGTTGTTGGTCA
Source organism: Mycobacterium sp. ST-F2 (assembly GCF_001905655.1). Classification (GTDB taxonomy): domain Bacteria; phylum Actinomycetota; class Actinomycetes; order Mycobacteriales; family Mycobacteriaceae; genus Mycobacterium. The sequence continues at coordinate 141,123 of NZ_JMHT01000006.1, read as the reverse complement.
GGATCAGGCCATCCGCGGTGAGGACGATGCCGGAGCCCTCGCCGCCCTGCTGGCCGGTCTGCACCTGCAGTTTCACGACGCTCGGCAAGACCTTCGCCGACACCGCCTCGACGGAGCCGGCCGGCGCCGCCGGCGCGGGTGCGGAAGCCGTTGGCAGCGAGCGGTTCTGAATTCCGGCCGCGAGCGGAACCTGCGCCGTCGGCGCCACGCTGCCATAGTGATCGACCGCGGCCATGGTGCCGGCCGCGCCCGCCGCGATGGCTACCGCGGCGACACCGAAAGCCAGCAGCCCGGAGCGCGAGCGCTTAGCTGGCGCCGGCGGAACGGGCGCGGCGGGATACTGCTGCGGCGCCACGTACGGAGTCCGAATCGGTTGGGTGTGGGCGTCCGATGCGTGGGGACGCTGGTAGCGGTCATTGCTCCACTGGACCAGTTTCTCCTGCTCAGCGGCGTACTGCCGCGACCAGAGGTGCTGGTTGTCGGGGGTCGGCTGTTCTGACGGGTGTCTCATTGGCGTTGACTACTTTCTCGAAACGTCGGTAAGACAGGCGTGCTCGCGCTTGATGTCTCCACCGTGCCGCCGCCAACTGAGGCGTTGCTGAGAAAGAGTTCGGGACAGCCCAAGACTTTTCAGATCACAAAAAGTGTCATTTCGGGTCGGCCGCGCGGATCCACGTGAGGGTGTTGCCCCGCCCGACGTAGCTCAACTCCAGCTGCGCGGCAGCCGCGCTCACGTGAGGTGTCCAGGCACCGCGATTCATGGCTTCAGCGTATGGCGTACTCGTGCTGACCTCGATACCGTCACCGCATGTTCCGACGAGTGGTCGTGGTGCTGCTGACGGTGTCGTTGTCGATCCTGATCGGTGCCGCGCGGGCCGGGGCGGGCCCGGGCGTCGACCCGGGTTCGCCGACCGGAGCGGCCATCGTGGCGCCGGCCGTCGCGGCGCTGACGGCCGAACTCGGCAAGCCCGCAACGCTTGCGGTCGAGGCCATCAACGTCTCCGGGCCGTGGGCTTTCGTATACGGCGGTATCCGCGGCACCGACGGCCGGCAGTTCGACTTCCGCGGGACACCGCTCGCCGATGGCGCCGCCGAAGGGTTCGTCTCGCGGACCTACGCGGCGCTGTTGAACCAACACGGCGGCGAGTGGACGGTATCGGAGCAGGCCGTCGGCCCGACGGACGTCGCATGGCAGAACTGGCCACAGCGGTACGGCGCCCCGGCGTCGTTGATCGCGGTTCCGTGAACCGCGGCTGAACATCGGCCCTGATTCCGGTGTCGGACTCGCGGGACGGACCGTGCTGGGCCACCATCGACTGGTGCGTCCGACCCGACTGACCGCCGCCGGTGAAATCCCGGACACGGGCATCCCCGACGATTTGTCGACGACCATGAGCATCGCCGAGCAGTACGACTGGCACCAGCAGTACCTGCGCCGCCACCGGGTATCGCGGCGGAATTTCCTGCGCGGGTCGGCGGCCGCCGCGGCCGTGGCGGCCCTGGGTCTGGCGCCGTTCGGGCGCCGCGCCTACGCGCAGGACGCGCCGCTGAGCGTGGCCAACCGGCGGGTCGGCTTCGGCGGCGCCGCGGACAGCCAGCTGCGGCTGGCCGCGCAGCTGTCGCGAAATCCCGGCGGTACCAAGGTGTTCGTCGACCACGGGCCCACCGATCAGTTGGGCGCGACCATCGAGGCCGAGGTGCGCAACCTCGTCACGCAGATCCCGACCAGCGACCGTGGTGTCCTGGCGGCCGAGCAGTTCTACGCCCATGTACCCGTCGACGGGCTGCCCGGTGGTAGCGCACATTTCTACCGGTGGCGCACCGAGGACGGCTTCGTCAGCGACGTGCGGTCGGCCAAGACGGCGCTGCCCAGCGTGCGAAAGGCGTTGGCGCCGTTCCGTTTCACCATGATGGGCGACCAGGGCACCGATGAGGTGCCCCGCCAACCGGCGGGGCTCAAGCGCGGTGACTACGACGACAGCTACTACAAGCCGGACAACGAGCCGGACGTCCCGCACACCGCCAACGTGTTCAGCCAGATCGTCGCGTCGAACCCCGAATTCCATCTTCTGGCCGGGGATATCGCCTACGCCGACCCGTCCGGCGGCGGCCGGCCGCTGTCGTTCGTGCCGTCCGGGAGCAAGGTCGCCAACGGCTTCGACAAGTACAACCCGTTCGTGTGGGACGTCTATCTGGGCTCGATCGAGGCCAGCGCGGCGAGCACGCCGTGGATGTTCGCGACCGGTAACCACGACATGGAGGCCTCGTACCCCAGTCACGGTTACGGCGGTCACCTGGCGCGCATGGATTTTCCGGACAACGGCCCGGCCGCCTGCCCGTCGGTCTATTCGTTCACGTACGGCAACGTCGCGGTGCTGTCGCTCGACGCCAACGATGTCAGCTTCGAAATCCGGTCCAACACCGGCTATTCCGATGGCACCCAGAACTCCTGGGTCGAGCGCACCCTGGCGGCCTACCGCGCCGACCCCAACATCGATTTCATCGTCTGCTTCTTCCATCACTGCGCGTACTCGACCACCGACTCGCACGCCAGCGACGGTGGCGTGCGGGCGGCCTGGTGCGAGCTGTTCGACCGCTATCAGGTCGATCTCGTGCTGCAGGGACACAACCACGTGTACGAACGCACGGACCCGATCCGCGGCGACCGCCCCACCAAGGTCGCCGGGGACAACTCGACCGTCGACGCGGAAACCGACGGCACCGTGTACTACACCGTGGGCTGCGCCGGCCGGCCACGGTACGGCTTCCAGCCGGGCGAGCCCGAGAGCTTCCGCGGCCACGAAGCGCCCGACACCTTCGTTCCGAACAGCTATGTGTGGACTGCGGACGGCAAGAAGAAGGCGGAGGCGGTCGGCTGGTCGCGGGTGCGTTTCCGCAATTACGCCTTCATCCGCGTCGACGTCCGGCCCGGGCAGCTGCTGAGCGAGATGGACGTGACCGCGGTCGACGAACACGGCCGGGAATTCGACAAGGTCACCTATCGCCGCAGGGTGCGTGCGTAACCACGCATCAGCCGGGTACGGCGGTCATGCCTGTCTTATGGTTAGCCGGTGGAAGGGACACCGTTCGGCCGGTACCGGCTGATTGAGCTGCTCGGTCGCGGCGGCATGGGTGAGGTCTGGAAGGCCTACGACACCACGATGAAGCGCGTCGTCGCCATGAAGGTGCTGCCTCCGACGTTCGCCGACGACGAGCAGTACCAGGTCCGGTTCCGCAGGGAGGCCCACGCCGCAGCGGGCCTGGATGAGCCGCATATCGTGCCGATCCACGACTTCGGTGAGATCGACGACCGGCTGTTCGTGACGATGCGGCTGATCGACGGCAAGACCGTCCAGCAGTTGTTGGCTGACGGCCCGCTGGCACCCGAGCGCGCCGTCTCGATCGTCGAACAGATCGCCGCCGCGCTCGGCGCCGCCCACGGGGTCGGACTGGTGCACCGCGACGTGAAACCCGCCAACATTCTGGTCACCCCAGATGATTTCGCGTACCTCATCGACTTCGGCATCGCCCGTGCCGCCGGCGAGACCAAGCTGACCCACACCGGCGCCACCATCGGCACCGTCGCATACATGGCCCCCGAGCGGTTCACCAGCGACCGGTGCGACGCGCGTTCCGACATCTACGCGCTGACGTGCGTGCTGCACGAATGTCTGGTCGGCGCCCCGCCGTTTCCGGGCGACAGCATGGAGCGGCAGATCACCAGCCACCTCTATTCGGATCCGCCGCGGCCGTCGACCATGCGGCCGGGGATTTCCGCATACATGGATCAGGTCATCGCCACCGGCATGGCCAAGGATCCCGAACTGCGGTACGCCACAACCAAAGACCTGGCCGGTGCCGCCCGTGCCGCGCTGAGCGGACCGGCGCAGAATGCGCAGCCCGCTCAGCAGACACCGCCGCCGGCGTGGGCCGCGCCGTCGGCCCCGTACCCCACGACCGGCCCCGAGTCCTACCCCGCGCACGCGCACACGCAGTACGCGACCCCGGCACACGGTCTGGGCGCCGGATCTGCGCAGTGGTCGCCGCCCCAGATGACGAATAACCAACCGGCCCAATCATGGTGGCGCAACTCGGCGGTGGTGATCGTCGCGGCCTTGGTCACGATCGTCGTCCTCGGGGGTGCCGGCATCGCCTACGTGATGTGGTCCGACAGCGGTTCGGGCGATCAGCCTCAGGCGACCAAAGAGCCCAGCGCGCAACTGTTTCCGTCGGTGCCCACCGGTCCCGGTGGCACCACCGGGTACCCGACCGGTTCGATGTCGACCCCCGCCTCCACCGCGGCGTCGACGCCGGCGGGACCGAGCCAGCTGCAGACCGCCGACGGCCTCACCGATCTGATCGGCACCATCAAGGCGAAGTTCGGCGACACCATGGGATTCAAGCTCGTGGTCTACCCCGACTACGCGGTCATGGATCGCGTCTCACCCACGAACAAGCACGTCGACCAGAGCTTCATGTACCGCGGCGGCAGCTGGAACAAGTGGGGCTCGGACACCAGCACCAGTTCGTTCGACGTGCTGGCGGACCTCGGCGCGATCAACACGCAGGCGGTGGCCGCCACCATGGCCGGCGCATCGCAGCAGCTGGGTGCGGAACCCGGCTCGCAGCTGTACCTCATCATCGAGGGCGAAGAGGGCGGCGGTCTGGGGCTGGCAGTCCACTCCACGGCGCCCGGAACCGGATACATGCAGGTCAACGCCGACGGGACCATCAAGCAGATCTATCCGCCGTAACCGGCCATGCGCCCGCTGCGTAGTAACGGAGCGATTGCTCTGTTATGGTGTGCCGGTGCCCCGGCCCCGTGTCTATGACCTCGACTCGGTGCTCGACGCCGCCGAGTCGCTGGCCGTCGAGGCCGGGCCGGCCGGTGTCACCACCCGTTCGGTGGCCGCCGCGGCCGGCGTCTCCAACGGCGCGATCTATCACAACTTCGGCTCGCGATCCGAGCTCGTCGCCCGCACCTGGCTGCGTGCCGCGCGCCGATTCCTCGACGTACAAACGGAATTGGTCGACGCCGCGCTGGCCGATGACGCCGCCGATCCCGTGGACGCGGTCGTCGCCGCCGCGCAGGCACCCGCGGTGTTCTACGAACGTCAACGCCAGTCGGCCGAACTGGTGTGGCGGGTGCAGCGCGACCAACTGCTCGGCCCCGACCTGCCGGGAGCGCTGGCGGCCCAACTCAAAGACCTCGACCGCGAGCTCATCGACCTGATGGTGCGGCTGTCGTCGCACCTGTGGGACCGGCGCGACGGCGCGGCGGTCGACGCCATCACGGTGTGCATCGTCGACCTACCGACCGCAATCATCTTGTCCCGCAACAGAATCAGCAACAGCTGGGCGCGTGATCGGCTGACCGCAGCTGTCCGTGCCGTCCTCGCCGACGAACCCACCCCAACCAGGAGGAAACAACCATGACCATCACCGTCAGCTACCAGGACAAGATCGCCATCCTGAATCTCGGCGACGACGAGAACCGGTTCTCGCTGGGCTTCCTCGACGACATCAACAGTGCCATCGACGATCTCGTCGCCGGTGGCGCCCAGGGGCTCGTGACCACCGGTGCCGGGAAGTTCTACTCGAACGGGCTGGATCTCGACTGGCTGATGGCGCACGGCGACCAGATGCAGGCGTACGTCGGGCGGGTCCACGCCCTGTTCGCGCGGGTGCTGACGCTGCCGATCCCGACGGCCGCCGCGGTCAACGGGCACGCCTTCGGCGCCGGCGCCATGCTGGCCATGGCCCACGACTACCGGACCATGCGCGCCGACCGCGGGTTCTTCTGTTTCCCCGAGGTCGACATCCGGATTCCCTTCACCCCGGGCATGGCCGCGCTGATCCAGGCCAAGCTGACGCCGCAGGCGGCCATCGCGTCGATGACCACCGGCCGGCGCTTCGGGGGCGACGACGCCGCCAAGTACGGCATCGTCGAGCTGGCCGCGGCCGAGGACGCGGTGGTCTCCGCCGCCGTGGATCTCGTGATTCCGGTGTCGGGCAAGGATTCCCAGACCATGGCCGCCATCAAGGCGACGATGTTCAGCCCGGCGATCGCGGCGCTGCGGGGCGAGTAACGGCCCCCAGAGGCGGCCTGATAGGCATAAGAGCGTGGGACAGAACGAGCGCAAGAAGATCGTCATGACCGACGACGAGATCGTCGAGTTCATCGATCGCAGCCGGACCGCGACCATGGCCACCGTCCTGGCTGACGGCCGGCCGCACCTGGTGGCCATGTGGTACGCCGTGCTCGACGGCGAAATCTGGTTCGAGACCAAGGCCAAGTCGCAGAAGGCGGTCAACCTGCGCCGGGACCCGACCATCACCGTGATGATCGAGGACGGTGACACCTACGGCACCCTGCGTGGTGTGTCGATCGACGGCACCGCCGAGATCGTCGAGGATCCCGACACCTGCCTGCGCGTCGGCATCAGTGTCTGGGAGCGCTACACCGGCCCGTACACCGACGAGATGCGCCCGTTCGTCGACCAGATGATGAACAACCGCATCGCGGTCCGCGTCGTACCGAGCCGCATGCGCAGCTGGGACCACCGCAAACTCGGCATGCCCGACATGCCGGTCAGCGGCTCGACCGCGCAGTACCTGGACCGGCAGTGATCTCGGCGCGCCCCGTATCACTCTCCGATACGGAGCGCGCCCAAACCACTCAGGCCTGGTCGACCAGCGGCGCGTATTCGGGATGTTTGGCGATGTATCCGCTGACCATCGAGCATTCCGGGACGATGCGTAACCCTGCGGCCCGGGTGGCGTCCAATGCCTCGGCGACGAGGATCGTCGCCAGTCCACGGCCGCCGTACTCGGGCTGAACTTCGGTGTGCGGGAAGATTCGTCGGCCACCCTGGTCGATGTAATCGATCAGCCCGACCGTCTTGCCGTCGACGGCGATGGTGAATCGCCCGGCTTCGGCGGTGACGGTGGTCGGTGCTCCGGTCTTGTCGGTGGTGCTCGTAGTGGCCATAGGAGCCACGGTAACCCTCGTGCGTAAAGCCGCTGCCCGCGCTGCCGCCCCCTCAAACGGCAGCGTGGGCAGCGGGTACTACGCGACTTCGAGGAAGATTCGGCGCTGGCGGCGGACCGGGTAGCCGTTGGCCTCGGCCAGGGACCGCAGTTGCTTCATCGCGAACGTCCGGCCGCGGCCCTCCTCGGCCGGGATGACGATGCCTGCCCAGAGGCCTTCGGCGCGGGGCAGTTCGACGGCGTCACGCGCGCAGGCCCAGCGGCGCGGGCACTGGCGGCAGAGGCTCTTGGCCTCTTCGCTGGCGATCGTCGTCCACTGCTCCGGGCTCCGGGTGCACTCACCGAGCGGCAGGCCGTCCATGGCAATTGCGGTCATCGGAGTACTCCTTTGTTGTTGCGCTGCGACTGTTCCGTCGCGGTTGGGAAGAATCTATAGCGCCAGACTGCAGTATCGCAACAGGTAAACCGTAGCGCTAGATAAAATCGCAGGTCAGCTAGCTATTGCGGCTCAGAAATCATGCGAATAGTCCGGAATAACACTGGCGAAAGTCGACAATCAGGTGGGGTGTACGGTCTAACTGAAGCGCTTGGCGCTCCACCGATACGGTTCAGTGATGGTCAACGCGATAGTTATGCGGGACGGAACGGGCTAAGCTGTACCGGACTGCTGACAGCGCTCCGGATTTCGTGTTGAGCGCGGGCCGCAAGTGATGGGAGGTGACATCGGGTGCCGAACATCGATCCCGATGACGTCACCGAATACATCGCCCTGCCCGCAGTCGATCCCGGAATGGAGCGCGCCGGTGCGGCCGCCGCCGCTCGGCGCCGTGAACTGGACATCAGTCAGCGCAGTCTGGCAGCCGACGGCATCATCAACGCCGGAGCGCTGATCTCCTTCGAGAAAGGCCGGAGCTGGCCGCGGGAGAGAACGCGCTTGCGCCTCGAAGAGGTATTGCAGTGGCCGCCGGGAACCATCGCACGGATCCGTAGCGGCGAGCCGGCCCCTACCCAGGTGCCGGCCGCGGCCCAGGCGCAGGCCGCTCCCGCCCCGCCGTTGACCAACGCCGGCGAGGTGCCGCTGATCGCGCAGGCCGTCGTCGCGGCGGTGAACACGTTGGGCGCCACGGCCGATGCCCTGCCGGCGATCGAGGATTCCGAATTCACGCCGTGGGTCACGCAGATCCTGTCCGACCTGCGGCAACTCGAAGCCGTCGCCGCGAGCGCCGCCCGGCTCGGGCCGGTATCGCCGCCGCTGATCAAGGCATTGGGGCTGGTGCGCTCGCGGATCGACGAACTGACATTGCTCGGCGCGAAAGCCCCGACCGCGACGCTCGGGCAGCGGCTGTACGCAGCCCGGCGCGGTGCCAATCTGACGATTCAGGAGACGGCGCTTGCGGCCGGGGTCCCGGAGTCTGTCGTGGTGGGTGCCGAGGCCGAAGCCGCGGTGTCCGACCAGGACAAGGAATTGGTCGAAAAGCTGCTCCTGCAGCTGGTCTAGTGGCGAGGCTCGATGGCGACTCAGGCCTTCGGCGGGTTCACCTTGAAACCGTCGGGGTCGGCGGCCATTCCGTCGTGGGCGATCAGAGCGGCCTGCTGGGATAGTTCGGGGCCGGGCGGCAGCAGTGAGATCACCGGCCAGGGTGCCGACTGTGGGACCTCGTTGGGGCTGTCGGCGGCCTTGACGCCCGTCGTCCCCAGCGCAGTGGCCGTGGGCAGGTCTTTGATGTGATAGCGAACTCCGGTGTCGGCGATGTAGAACAGTTGGCCCATGGCCCGGCTGTCCTGTTCGCCGCCGGTGGACTGAACGTATTCCCCGGTACCGGGTTTCAGGTAGGCGTAGTCGAGTCCGGGGCCATTGCCGTCTGCTGTCGCCAACCGCACCGGCTGGGCATCTTTGGGCAACGGAAGCCGGTGCCCGACGAGTAACCGGTTGGTGGCCTCGGCCGCGGTGTTACCGCGTTGCCATGCCATGCACACCACCCGGTCGGGTTCCACCCGGATGAATTCCGGTGACGCCTCGGGATAGTGGTCGACATGTAGGACGTGAGTGACGGGGGCGTGGCTGATCACCGCAGGTGAGATGGTGTTCGGCTCCGACAGAGTTGGCGACTGTGCATCGCCGTAGCGGATGATGTCCGCGCTGGCCTTCGAAATCGGCTGCAGCCCTTCACGAAGCACCACATACAGTTGTTCGCCGCGGGAGTCGACGGTCTTGATGATCGATCCGATCCGGTACTGGGCGTCCAAATAGGTGGTCGGTTTCCCGACCCCGTCGATGATGATCGGCAGGATGGGGTCGACGAGCGGGAACGCGTTGAGCAGGCCTGCAGACACCTCGCGGGTCTCCGCGTCGCCGAGGTGAAGCGCGCTGTGCAGCACCGGGTTGGCTGGGTCGATTGCTGCGCGCTTGCCGTCATAGATCAGAAACGTGGTGTCCCCGGTCCTGGTGAGCAGCATCTGCGCCGGGGTGGCGGCTCGAATGTCATCAGTCAGCACCGGATTGTTGCCTAGCACTGTCGTTTCCACCGCGAAACTGCCCACCGTCTCGGTGACTTTCGGCGTTTGCGTGGTGTCGCATACCGTCCAGGACGACATTCCCATGTCGTCGCCGTGGTGAATTGCGGTGGGAGCGCCCACGATACCGACGAGGGGACCAAGCGGAACGGTATTGAGGAACTTGTCGTCGACCTGCTTGGGCGCGTCGTTCTTTCCGGAGATGAGCCGCGCCGAGGCCAGATTCAGCACCGGATGCAGCTTGTCGCCGATGCGCACGAAGATGGTCCCGCTGGCCTTGCTGAGCATGATTGTCGAATTACCGAAGTTCGGCATGGGTTTGAAGAAGGCGAGGACCCCGGCTGCTCCGGTGATCAGGATGGCGATCACCATGCCGACGAGCAGGGCCCGCATCTGCCCGCGCATCGGGTCGTGGATCATCCGCGAATCGCCGCGAATCAGTGCATGTTCGAGGCGCCTGATGAGAAAGCGGTACCCGTTGACTTGAGCACGCGTGGTAACTTGCGCTGGCATGGCTGGCCCCCAATCAGCGATCAGGGTACAGCCGTTCAACGGATGGGGGACCGCGGGTGTGAGAGTTCGTCGTGGCACCGAGCGACGCCGGGGGACTTCGGTAGGGCCTGGACAATTCGCGCGTACGGTCGACATCATCCCGCAGCGTGCGCTGCCGTTACGTGACCTTCTGCTCGTGCAGGTGCTCATCGCGATCGGCCTCGCGGCCGCTCTGCTAATGCGTCAGCCGGGCTGGTACGGCGCGGCGGCAGGCCTGGCTGTGGCGCTGCTACTGGTGGTGCGCGTACGCCGTCTGTCATTCCCGCGGTGGGTCGCCATGCGGGCAGGTTTCACCAGAGCACGCCGCGACCGCGAGAAGCGCAGTGTGCGGTTCGAACCATTCGACGCGGACCTGACCGATGGCGGGCAGATCGGCTTCCACTGGGACGGTAAGACGCTACTGTCGCTGGTGCGGATCCAGGAGAACCCGCAGGCAATGACCGTGATGGAGCCCGGAGTCACGGTGTCCGGTGAGATGGTGTCGGTGCAGATGGTCTCCGACTGCCTGCACCAGTTCGATATCACCTTGGACTCCATCGACGTGATCAGCCAGGGCGCGCGCTCACACGGCCATGGCCAGATCGCCGCCATCTACGACGCCGTGCTGGGGCCGCTGCCGGCCATCGCGCAGCGCACTGTGTGGGTTGCCGTCCGGTTCGATCCGACTGCGTGCCCAGATGCGGTCCGCAATCGGGGTGGTGGTAATGAGGGCATCATCCGCACCGCGGGGACCGCGACGCGACGGGTCGCGAACCGGCTGGCCGAGGCGGGTCTGCGGCCGCATATCATGACTGCCAGCGAGATCGCCCAGGCCACCAACCAGCTGTCCGACGGTGTGGCGCTGCACAGCGTCGAAGAAACTTGGTTCACCTGCCAGGAGGGCCTGTTCCAGCTGCGCAGCTTTTCGGTGCGGCCGTCGATGTTCACCACCGCGGGCCTCGGGTTGCTGTGGACCATCCCGAGCTACTCGACCACTGTGTGTATTTCGCTGCGTCGCGATGAGCGTAGCGGCGCCGTGAAGATCCGCGGGCTGGCGCGATTCGACAGTCACGGACGCACCAAGGTGCGGCTGAAGGGCCTCGGTCAGCTTCGTGGTTACCAATTCTCGGCGCTGGCCTCCAGCCTGCCGTTGCCTACGCCGCGTCGGCCGGTCGACCGCTGGGCGTATGCGGTGGGTGAGGACGCGCTGACGAATCTGGCGCTGCCCGCATCGGGGTGCGGGCAGGTGATCGGTGCTGACGCGCATGGTCGTGCTGTTGCCCTTCCGTTGTTCGGCCCCCAGATCGAGCGGGTGGAGATTTGTGGGACGCTGCACCTGGCACAGCAGGCGGTGTTGCGATCACTGGCATTGGGTGCCCGCGTCCGGGTGCACACCCGCCGGCCGGCGGCATGGCGGGACATGGTCGAAGCCGTCGCTGATCAGAACCTGTTGCGGGTCACCGATTTCAACCGCGGGACCATACAGGCGGGTGTGGAACGCAACTATTCGGTGGAGATGTTCGACGGGGTGGCCGAGCAGGGGGTGCGCGTCGGCGTCACCTCCATCGTGGTGAAACCGCCTCAGGCGAAGCCGTCCCGGGATGTCGATGTCAGCCTGCAGTTGATCGACCGGGACAACGATGTCGTAGCGGTTCGCACCCGGTCGGGTTCGGCAGAGGTGACCATGGTGGCCACCGACGACGAGATGCGATACATCAGAGCGTCATTCAACTCCGCTGACTGACGTACTAGGTTGGGTGCCGAGGACGTTTGATGGAGGGCCATGACGAATTCGCCAGGCTATTACTACTCGGGGTACGGCGACGGGTACGCGTTCGATCGCGCGGAACCGGAGTCCGATGACGGTCGTGTTCGTATCTTGTGGTCGGTGGCGGCAGCATTGGGGCTGCTGACGTTCGGCGTCAGTTTCGGTGCGCCCATCGCACTCGGCTGGGTGGTCTGGTTCAGTGTGCTGTCCGCGGCGGTCGCCGGCCTCGGGCTACTGCCCCGTCAGTCCGTGCGTGGCTGGCTGGTTGCCGCGTCCGCGGTGACGGGTTTCCTTGCGGCGCTGAGCAATTGGATTCACGCGGAGGGGGCCGGATGGGCGTTGGTGGTCATCATCGTGCTGAATCTGTTGCAGGCGGTGACGTCGGTGGCGGCTCTATTGCTCGGCGGGGACGCCGAGGCCGACGGGAACTCCCGACCCGATTACGCGGCGTACGCGGAATATGCGCAGGCCTACCAGGCGTATGCGGCGCAGTATCAGCAGGGACCGCCACCGCGGATAGAGGCGCAGGGGCAGGCCACCGCTCGGGCCAACAGCGCAGCGACGGCACAGGCTCGTGCCGGTGCGCGCGGCGGCGGGGTGCGGGAGTCCGGAGAGTCGCTTCAGGACCGGTATCAGCAGTACAGCCAAGCTCCTCCTGCATCCCCGCACCTGCAGGCACAGGCGGGGACGCGGTCAGGCGGAGCAGTACCGGATCCCGGGATCCCGAGTTACGGGCACGTCAGTGCAGCACCAGCGCAGCCGGGGGAGCAGCATGAGGAGTCGGGCGAACCGTCCTCGAACTGACCGCACGGAGGACCAAACGTGACTACACCCCCGCCCGGGGCTGCCGGGCCTGAGCGACTCCCGCCGTCGGACTCGGCCGTCGAGTCATGGGACACCCTCTTCGAACTCGACGACACCCGACGTGTCACGAGACCCTCAGCGGCACAACGACGTCCGTTTAGCGCGAAATTCGCCGCGACCGGTGCTGTGGTACTTGTGGTTTCAGTGGTCACAGCGATTATCTGGGTGCTGAATGGCACCGACGAAGGTGCTGACACGACAGCTGGTCCGGCGACGCCCACCCCGCAGGCACAGCTATCGAGCATGTTGCCCGGCGGGTATGCCGCCGACGGCTGCAGGTCGGTCGATCCGTTGGCAAACCTGTCTGCCACGGTGACATGTGACCGCAATACCGACGCCGGTGGGCCGGTGTCGGCCACGTACGGCTTGGCCTCGGATTCGGCTGCGCTGACCGCGGCATTCACAGCGTTGCAACAGCGCTCGATCTCCGCCGAGTGCCCGGGCCACCTGCGGTCGCCCGTGCCGTGGCGGCGAAGCGCCACCCCACAGGTGGTCGGCGGAGCGATCTACTGCGGCATCCAGCAGAACCAGCCGGTGCTGGCTTGGACCGACGAAGCGCAACTGCTCCTTCACGAAGTGCGCGGTAACGCTCAGGTGAGCCTGTCCGACTTGTTCAACTGGTGGTTCGCTCACGCCTGAGTTGGCGGTCGGCGGGTGAATCAGTCCAGCCGGGGGGCCCGCCCGACACGGGTGAACCGCTTGGAGAGGGCCGCAGTCAGGTCAGTGAATGCCTGTTTGGTCTTGCGGTTCAACAGATCCATCGAGATGTCGGCGCCTTCGGCAAGATGGTCGTCGAACGGGATGACGAAAACGGAACCAATCCGCGCTTTGAAGTGGCGGATCATTTTCTCGATGTCCAGAGGGACGGTACCGGGGCGAGCCGAGCTGATAACCAATGTGGTGTGAGGCACCAGGTGGGCGTAGCCGTGGTGCTGCAGCCAGTCCAAGGTTGCCAACGCGCTTCGGGCGGAGTCGACGGCGGGCGACGCGACCAGCACCAGCGCATCTGCCGTATCGAGCACTCCCTTCATGGCCGAATGAGTGAGCCCTGTACCGCAGTCGGTGAGGATGATGTTGTAGAACCGGTCCAGGATGTTGTGCACTGCGCGGTAGTCGGATTCGGAAAATGCTTCCGAGACAGCGGGATCGCGCTCGGAGGCGAGGATTTCCAGACGGCTGGCGCTCTGCGAGGTGTGGCGACGCACATCTGCGTACCGGAAGATTTGCTGTTCGGAGAGGAGGTCGCGCACGGTTGATCGGGTGGTGTTGGGGCCGCGTTGGGCCAGAGTGCCGAAGTCGGGGTTCGCGTCGACGGCGACCACGCGATCGCCGCGGCTGGACGCGAACATCGAACCCATGCACACCGTGGTCGTCGTCTTGCCGACGCCGCCCTTGAGGGAAAGCACAGCTATGCTGTACGCCCCTCGGGCGGGCTTGCCCTGCCCTTCGCCCGGCGCACGGTGACGTGAAACTGATTGGGGTGCAGCGACATTCACTGTTCCGCCGGTCATTCGGTTCATGACCTTGCGAAAACCGTTCTGCGGTGCCTGTTTGCGGGGCAGCAGGCCAAGGTCCTCGGCACTTGCACGCGTCGCGTACTGGATTGTCGGGCCGTCCGGTTCCGCCGTGGTGAAGTGCGTCGAGATGGGCGTCAGATCGGGGTGCTGACGGGGATAGTGCGTGTCGTGGTCCGGTGCAGCTGTCATGCGGATGGGGCCGGTGATGGCGTCGTCACCGGCGAAGCCGTCGTCATTTCGCGGGTTCAAAGCGTCACGAATTCAGATTCAAGGTTTGCAGGATGTTGCTCAGTGCCGCCTTCATATCGACGGCTTCGATGCGCATCAGCGCTGCTTCGTCCAGATTTTCCAAGTCGGCGTGGTCCTGGCTGAGACGGTATTCGCGCTCCTCTTCGGCGGATTCGATGACGTTCCGGATGAAGCGGCCGTTACCGGCGAGGTCGATGTTGCGGCGGACGTTGCCGTCGTCGTCGGTGGACTGCTGCGCGCACAACCGGGTGCACGCGGCGACCAGCTCGTCGAGAGCCTCAGAACTGAGATCCGAATCGCGCGCCTTGGCAGTCAGCCGCCCGATGTCACCGAGTTCGGTAGGTTCGTAGGACGCGAACCGGATTCGCTTGGTGAACCGCGATGACAGACCCTCGTTCGACGCCAGGAAGCGGTCGATCTCCGCGTCGTATCCGGCGATGATGACCACCAATCGGTCACGATCGTTCTCCATCCGCGCCAACAGGGTGTCTACCGCTTCGCGGCCGAACGCGTCACCGCCGGACAGCCCGGTTTGGATCAGCGTGTACGCCTCGTCGATGAACAGCACCCCGTCCATGGCGCTGTCGATGAGTGCCGACGTCTTGATCGCGGTGCTGCCCAGATGCTGTCCGACGAAATCCTGCCGCTTGGCTTCGATCACCGCGGGGGTCTTCAAAAGACCCAGACCGCAATATGTTTGGGCGACGACTCGGGCGATGGTCGTCTTGCCGGTACCGGGTGGTCCGGTGAAGGCCAGGTGCAGGCTGCGGGCCGCAGTGGTCAGGCCTTTGTCCTCGCGCACTTTGGCCAGCTTGGCCGCGGAACGCAATTTGGCCACCTGCAGTTTCACCTCGCCGAGGCCGACCTGGCGATCAAGTTCCTGCTGTGCGGTGCGCAGGTATTCGTTGCTGCGTTCGGTGAGGTTGTCGGCGTCGAAATCGGCTGCCGTCCGTGCGGAACTGGGGTCCCATTTGTCGGTCCGGGAGTCGATGATTTCTTTCGTCGTCACGATCAGGCGGTACTTCGGGTCGTTGAGCGCGGCGTAGTTCGCCTCGAAACCTGGTTCCTCGCTATAAATGCGCTCGAAGATGACGCGGGCATCCGGTTCGTTGCCCATCTCGCGCAGGGTGAGTCCCTTGCAGAATTCGGCTGCACGACGAGCCGCCGGGATCGGACCTTCAATGGCTTGATCGAGTCGGCGAATGCCCTCACCGAACAAGCCCATCTGTGCGCAGGCCGAGCCGACCATGAGGTGTGCGCCGGCGGCGATGTACTCGTCGGCGAACTGATTCGAGGCAGCAAGTGCGGTCAGCACGTCGGGCCAGCGCTGCGTCGTGAAGTGCAGGACGCCGCGGAGATAAGCGTAGATTTCGTCCGAACCGGAGTCGTCGGGAATCTGGGTGCGCAGGGCCTGGAGCTCGTTCAGCGTCTTGTCAGCTTCGGCGAAATCCTTGCCCTGGATCATGCTGGCGGCGTATGCCAGCCATACCTCGGTTATCGAGCTCAGCGTGTAGTCGAGATACAGGCCGGTCTGAAAGCGGCCGGCGAGGGCACGTGGAGCCAGGCCGAGCCGGCGTTGTTCGCGGCCCAGGTTCTTGCTGGACCGGTGCAGGTGGTGGATCACCTCCGGCGTCGATTCGCCGGTGGCGGCGCGGCCTAGCCAGGCGTCGCACATATCGGGGTCGTACTCTGTGGCCCGCTTGAACGCCAGCGTCGCGTACTGGACGTCGCGCTCGGTCTCCAGCCCGTCGATGGGGATACCGAGGGAGAGAACACCGGCATCGAATACCCGCTGTGCGTCCCTGGTGCCAACGCTCATGCGTGGATTCCTATCCTCGGTTTCGATGATGCCGAACCGAGTCGCCGGAATGGACGAGATCGGTTCGCAGCCCCCAGGGCACCCCATTGCTGCTGCCCAGCCTCCCGCCAGTGTACTAAGTTCGAGGTCATACAGCGCCCGCGGTTGGGGGAGGAGCACTGCATTGGCTGACCGACCGGTCCGATCCGCAGGCGGCGGCATTGAGGTCCTCACGACCGACCGCGGCCTGCCCATCCGGCTCAAGCTCGCGCAACGCGAGCTCACCCGGCAACCGCAGGATCTCGCGAAGGAGATTCTCGCGCTCTGTCAGCTTTCGGCGAAGCGCGCTCAGGTCGAGATTCGGCATGAGATGGCCGCGCGAGGGGTCAGTCCGCAGATATTGCGTGGCATGAAACATCTTGCGACCGAAGAAGAATTTGCTGCGGCCAAGGCTGCTTTGACTGCGACCGATGACGACGAGGGTGGCAGCCTCCCCGACAGTTGGCTGAGGTCGGTATGACCAGCCTGGCTGAATCGCTCATTGCCCGCATCATCAAGCAACGCGACCTGATGCAGGCCATGGACGAACATTTGCGGACCATCACGGTGCGGGTGGCGAGCAGAGACCAATCGGTGAGTGTCGAGGTCGACGGTATCGGCACGATGACGGGGCTGTGGCTGGCCGACGGGGCCTACCGGCACGGTCCCGAAGGGCTGTCCAATCTTATTGTCGAGACCGCAAATGCGGCGGCGAAGATGGCTCTGGAGC
The DNA here is from genome assembly GCF_001905655.1 of Mycobacterium sp. ST-F2. GTDB lineage: Bacteria > Actinomycetota > Actinomycetes > Mycobacteriales > Mycobacteriaceae > Mycobacterium. The sequence continues at coordinate 124,123 of NZ_JMHT01000006.1, read as the reverse complement.
GGCAGAGCTATCTGGTGAAAGAATTCAATCAACGGATGTCGAAGCTGCAAGAAACGCCGTTGACCAGGTGGGATGGCACAACTGTCACACCATCCTGACGGAATTTGCTGCACTGGAAAATTGGCGCCTGCCACCAGTCGATTCCCAGGTTATAGTTGAAAAGCAACGAAGCGGCGTACGCGCCGCCGGGTTCAGGGGGAGGTAATTTACAGTGACGTTATCGGTGATTCCCGCAGGGATGGAAGCATTCAATGCCGCAAACACGGCGGCGTCGGGGGTGATCTCGGCCGCCGGATCGGCCGACTCGGCCGCCATGCTGAGTGCGGCGGCAACCGCCATCGGGCCAATCGGAGCAGCGCCGTATCTGGGGCCGTACGCGGGGGCTCAGGCCAGCAACCTGGCCGGGACCTTGCTCACCGGGGCTGTCCACGCAGCCATCGGTGTTGCCACCGAGATGTCCAAAGTCGGCTATGTCGCCGTCGATAGCGTCTAACACCTAGGCAACCATGCCCCTTATCCCTTCTCCGGCTCCGGTCAACCCGTTACCGGTCAGCGGACCCGCGCATGTTCCCGCCAATCCGACGGGACAGTTGGCCCAATCTCTGCCGGGCTTTGACCCGACTCCCGCCATCAACGCGCAGGAGGCGATCCTCGCCGACTATCTGAACCAGCCGGTGCAAGACATCCTTGCCAAGCTCGGGCTGGGACCGCTGCCGAACGGCGCGCTGCCCCCGGGGGCGCCGCCTCCGGAGGGCACCCCACCTGCGGGTAATCCGATGGATCCGAGTTCCATGATCCAACCGGTGGTCGATGCACTCGGAACCTTGGGGACCGGACTGTTCGAGAATCTCGATCCGACCAAAATGTTCGAGGGCATTTCGAAAGCGTTCGAGTCCACAGCCAGTTCATTGAAGGACGCAATGAGTTCGCTGGGCGATATGTGGTCCGGCGAGGGCGGTCCTGCTGCCGCGGCCAAGACCGGCGAAGCCGTGGCTAACGGTGCCGAGGTCGGTGCACAGTCGGCCGGAATCGGCGCCAATTTGTCCACTTCGGCGGCCAATGTCCAGCAGGCGCAGCAGCGCCTCATCGAGATCATCAACGAGTACCACGCCAAGATCGCGGCCATCGGGCCGAACATCATCTTTCCGTGGGGTCAGGCGCAGGCCGTTGAGGCGGCCACCCAGGCGACCACGATGACCACCGAGGTCATCACCGAGTTGCAGAGCACCCTCGCCGCGCAGGGTGGCGCTGTCGCGGCCACTGGTGCGCCGGTAGCGGTGACCGCCGCACCGGAGATGGGTGCGCAGATGATCGGCCCGATGATGCAGATGGCGACGGGCATGATCTCACCGATGATGCAGGCGGCGACCCAAGGGTTGTCCTCCGGCATGCAGGCGGTTACCGGCGCTGTCCAGACCGGGATCGAAACCGCGACCGGCCTGGCATCGAGCCTTGGTGAGGCGGCCGGTGGTGCCGGTGGACCTGCCGAGACGGGCGCAGGTGCGGCGGGCGCTCCGCTGAGCAAGATGGGCGGCGCCAGTGGAGCCCACGTCGCTGGTGGCGGTGGTGGTGGCGGCGGTGGTCACGCAGCTGTCGCGCCGACGCGAACGATGGCGCCGATGTCGTTGCCGACCTCGGAGAGCACGGCTGCGGTGCAGGGTGCGGCCAAAGCCGGCGGTGCCGGCGTCGGCGGCGGCGGCATGATGGGCGGTGGCGGGGCGATGGGTGCCGGCCACGGCGCCGGTAAGGCCGGGGCAGATAGCAATGGCCACAATGCCGCGACCTTCCTGCACACGTCCGACCAAGGCGGCGAGATCGTGGGCGATCTCGGGAACGTGGCGCCGCCGGTGATCGGCGAGATCGACCCCAATGACAGTCCTGATATCGAGTTGCGGATTTAGACGAGGAGATTCGACATGGCCAGCACCAATGATTTCGCGATGGCCCCGGCTGAGGTTGCCGATGCCACCAAACAGCTCGACGAGCTTGCCAACCGGGTGGAGAAGGTCATGCAGACCGAGGCCCCCAATCTGACTGTGACGGCGTCCGGTCGGGACGAAGTGTCTCAGCGCGTGGCCGCCACGCTCAACCAGGTGCACGACGCGTTCGGCAAGTCGGCCGAGCAGGGCTTCACCGAGATTCGCGAAGTTTCCGCGACCCTGCGGGATCACACCGACAACGTCGTCGCCGCCGACCAGGACTTCGCCGTCTGACGCCGGCACTACAGCGCCGTTCGCGGCATTGATAGCGAGGGGAGGGGGTTAGAACATGGGTTTCACCAACGTCAACTGGGAGTCGCGCAGCACCGAGCAACTCGCTCGTGATCTAACCGACGGACCCGGACCGACTTCAGTGGGCCAGGCGGGTGCCGCCTGGATTCGGGTGGCCAACGAATTGGCCAGTGTTTCAACTGATTTCGACAAGATCATCGAACGGATCAAGGCTTCGTTCGCAAGCCACGGCTCGGACGCCGCGACGCGGAAGCTCGAAGAGTTCAGCAAGTGGCTGCAGGCCGTCAGCCTGAGTGCCGCGGCCAACGGTCAGCGTGCCGAGGAAGCCGCCGTCGCGAATACCGTTGCGATCCTGGCGATGCCGAGCGTGTCCGAAGCAGTCGAGGCCAAGGCCTCGCAGGACATGATGGCGTCGCTGGCCGCCTACAACGGGGCGGTGCTGAACGGCACGTTCGCCGAGTTCGACGAGGCGGCCACGGCCGATCAGGCGAATGCCGCGGCCGTGATGCAGCAGTACGAGGAAGCCTGCGCCGCGCTGGCCGAACCGTGGGAGCAGCCCCTGCCGCCCGACGTCGCCAAGGGCGATGCGCTGAAGGCAGAGCAGGATGCCAAGGCCGGCGAAGGTTCCGGTGGCGGCGGCGCAGGTGGGGGTGCCGGTGTCGCTCCGCCGCCGTTGTCGCCGTTCCGGGTCACCACCGCTGCCTCCAGCGGCGAGGCCAAGAACCTGCAGAAGGTTGCCGCCGCGGGTGGCGGCGGCGCCGGGATGGGTGGCGGCGGGTACGGGCCGATGGCCGGTGCCCACGGCCGTGGTGACAGCAACCGCGAGCATGAATCATCCATGCCTGCAGCGGCTTTGGCCGGCGGTGGCGAACCCGGCGCCGGGCTCTCCGATAACGGCGGCTCGTGGTTGCCGGCCGCGGCGCAGAATGATGCACCGTTCACCGCCAGTGTGAGCTGGGGACCCAACACATCGGTGTTCGACGAGCTTGTAGTGCCCGATGGCCCTGAAACACCTGGTTACGCCGAGGAACCCGAGCGCACGTTGCAGCAAGTGTCGGATCAGTGGGTGGCCCCGTCGGTGATCGGTGTGGACAAGGGGCTATCGATATGACGGCGTCGCTGCAGCCGCAGATCATGCTTACCGATGATGAGCTGCAGGTAGCCGGTGCGCGGGTCGGGGTGCTGAGCTTCCCGGCCGTCCTCGCGGTGCGGGCCCGGCACACCACATTGGATCGTCTGCACACTGCATTCGACCGTGCGACACAGACATTGGCGGCACGCGGGGTGATCGCCGACGGCGTCGTCGACGCCGATCTGGTACCGCTGCTGCAGGTGTTGCAGCGCCCCGACCGGGAACTGGCGATGCGCCTCGTCACGCCGGAAGGTACCGCGCGGATCTGCGTCGCCCGTCGCGGTTCGCTGTGTGTGCTGGCCCGCCGGGTCGCGCACGACATCACGCTCCGGGTCATCGGCCGTGGCGTTGAATTGCGTGATGCGGCAGCGGCATTGCTCGCCGAGCTACCGCGCGCGGCGGCGGCCGACATCACCCCGGTCGGAGCGCCGCTGGCGGCGATGGTCGAAAACCTCTCCGGCACACACGACCCGGCGGTATTGGCCGATCGGGTGCGGGCACTGGGCGCCGAACCGCGAGCGGCCATGCTGCTCGGCTCGGCGCTGGCATCCCGGCAGGCGTTCGCCGAGATCGTCTACTACGCACTCGATAGCGACGACGACAGGATTTCTCGCAGCCCCGCGGCGGTCGGTGTGTTCTACACCAAACGTGGCCGCATCGTGGGCGCCCCCAGCTCATCTCCGGCAGGGCAGCTCTGGTCGACCCTGAAAGCTGGATCCGATCACGCCGTAGGGCAGGCGATCGGCCAGCTGGTGGAGCTTTCCGACGAGGGATGGGGGGACCTTTAAGGGGAATGCTGTTTGGCCCAAAGGCAGAAAACCATGGACGACAAGAGATTACGAATAGAAAGCGAGTAGTGACACATGACAGTTTCACTCACCCCGGCCGAAGCCGAGGCGAAGATCGAGCAGATCAACGCCGCGCGTGACCAGGCCGTGCAGAAGCTGAACCAGATCGAGGACGCGCAGCAGCAGATGTTGTCGGCCTCATGGCACGGTGACTCGGCCGGCAACTACGGCCGGGTGTCGCAGAGCCAGCGCGAAGAGTTCGACCAGATCATTTCCACACTGAACAACATCGTCGAAAAGGGCTCCGAGCACATGCGTTCGGTTGCCAACCTGGACCAGAGCTAAGGAAGGCAGGACATCATGGCTGCAGACGGAATTCTCTACAACTTCGGCGCCAACGCCGGACACCTCGAGGACATCACCGGGATGACGAACGCCATCCAGGAGGTCCGTGAGGACATTCACACCATCTTCACCACGCTGGCCGAGGTGTACGAAGGTGACGGCGCGGCTGCGCTGACCCAGGCGCACCAGGAAGTCAACAACATGTTGGAAGAAGCGCTGAACACCACGGTGAACACGCAGAAGCAGGCGCAGGATCAGCAGGACGCCATGCAGGCGATGGACCGGGCCAACGCTGCCGCGTTCTGACCGGTAACCGTGGAGCCCGGACCCGCCAGGTTGGTGGGTCTGGGCTTTGCGGGTTGATTGGGAGGGTGAACAATGTCAACAGATGTAAATATCGCGACTGTTCAGGCGATCACCGAAGCCGCCAAGAACGGTACCGGCGATTTTGTGAAGTTAAGCCCGGACGCCAAGAAGGCGTGGGTCACGGCAATTGATGAGTGCCTAGCTGATTTGAACACGTTGAAACCTCATTTCCAGACAATTCGGTCGAACTATGCGGGTGAGATCGACGGAGTCGATCTTCTCTCGGCGACAGAAACCAAGAAGCTGTTGCAGCAGACCGCGCCGGACAGCGTGGAGGATGCTGTCAATAAGTACAAGACGTATCTGGAAGATCTGAAAGAAGCGATCGAGACTGCCTACAAGCGACTGCAGAATGTCGACCAGAGCTAGGCGAGATCAGTAAGGTTCACCAATCGTGTGTGGAGACGATCCAGATTCGACCAAGGCGTTCGATGACAGTGACGTGCAGGGAGACAAGGCACTCAAACAGGGCCTCGCTGCATCTGATGGTCAGGATGCGCTCGTCATCCCCAAGAATGACTTTGGGAAGTTCAATGAGGCGTTCGGCCGGGATTTCGTCTCCATGTTCAACGAATTCAAGCCGGTGCCCGAGTATGTGGTGCCAACGTCGGTTGATCAAGCGTGGCGAGATATCGGCAACGGGCTCAGGAAGGCTTCACGGTCGTTCGAGCGCAAATTGTTAGCGCTGAAAAAGGACGGCGCCTGGGAGGGCAAGACCATACAGGCCGCGTTCGACAACGCAATGCAATCTACGGCTGAGCCGTTCTATACCGGTACTGCCGCGCTGCGGGCAGCAGAACTTGTGCACAAGTTCCGGGATACGTTCCAGTATGTCAATAAACATCTTGTGCAAGACATTGATGGAACCTTCCCGACTCTGTACGACCGGTACCTCGATGACAAGAGCGCGAAGACCGAAACGCGATCAGCAGGGCGCGGCGGTGTCTATCAAGTAACCACGACGCCAAATGTCAAGCAGGTCGAGGAAGATTACAACTCCTGGATGCGGTCCATCATGAACGGCAGCTACATACCGGGGGTCAAGGATGTTCAAGGCGGTTACCCGCAGTTCGTCGTCGATACAACATCGAAGCCGAACACGCCGCCGCAGATTCCCGGCGTGAACCTCGATTCGCCTGGTTCGGGCGCACCGAGTCTGTCGTCGTCGGGGGGCGGTACGCCATCGATGTCAGCGGGGGGAACGTCCACGCTTCCTACGATGCCCACGGCATCATCCCTGGGCAAGGGGGGTCTGGCAAGTACTGGTGATCAAGGGCAGCAGCAGGCGTCGCAGGGTGCCACCGATGCATTGTCGGGGGCAGCGGATGCGGCGAAGAGTGGATTGAGCGGCGCATCGGATGCTGCGAATCAGGCGATGAGTGGCGCGACCAATGCCGCGACGCAAGCGGCTAGTGCGCTCCAAGGTCTGGCGAACAAGAAACCGGGGCTGCCGGAAGGCGTTCTCAATTTGGGCAAGGGCGCGAAGGCGTCCGGGGGTAGTTCGCTGGGAGGAGGCCGAGCGGGGGGCGGCGGTAGCGGTGGTGGCGCGCGGCTTGGTAGCGAACTCCCGGCGAGTCGGCCCGCGGCGCAATCGGTCAGCGCAAGCTCAACCGGTGCGAACCCGACAACAGCCGCAAAGGCCGGCATCGGCTCCTCGTCACCCGGTGCGGGCGCACCGGCCGCGGGCTCGAAAGGCGCGGGAGGCGATGGTAAAGAACACAAGGTCAGCAAGGCCCTGCGGACTCGCAGAAACGGGGCCACCATCGCCGGAGAGGCAGAGGCGGTTGTGTCGGTGGTGGGCGATGAGGGACAACAAGAAAGCGATGCGCAGGCGTCCAGACAGTAGGTTGCTGCGTCGATGAATCGACAGATCGGAACCATTAGCGTCCTGGATTTGGAGACGCTCACTCACCACTACGGGAGGAAGTTTCTTTCCTACCCGTTTCGCCACCTCGAGCCACTTCCGTATGTGTATGAACAGGACTTGCAGCGGTACCGAAGGCAACTGCTCGGGGAGTTTGACGATGGACGGTTTCGTCACCTTGAGAAATGGCTTGATGTCCAGCTACGGGAACACGATATTCGCGTCGAGTGCTTAAATGTCACGGCAAAAACCGGTAGTTCACTTGCTGTATCCGCTACTCGACGCCAAGATATCGGATTCATTGCGACACAGGGTGACGACGACACCATTTCCGTGCGGCAGGTATCTCCGTACGAATTGGGAGCGGAGGTCGCCAAACTTGCACAGCTCACCGGTAGGCCCGGCACGTCCCCGGTAGTCACCGTGCCGAGCGTCAGAGTGCATGACCGCGCATCGACGCGGACGCTCGGCAGCGCCAACATCCTTGATCGCGTCACAGTGGCCGACCCACCTATCGTGGTTCCTTCAGATGAATTGCTGGCGGGAGGAGAAGTGCAGACACACTATCGACCGGCATCCCGGTGGGGCCGAGACAGAACCAAGCCGTTCATCGGGTGGATCGCCACGAAGCAGGGCGACTACATCGTCCGCGAGCCCTACGAAACAGCCTCTCCCGTCACAAGAAAGCGATTGGCAGAGAGCATTGATCGCCTGATTGCTGCGGATGTTGTCCAGGTTCGAGCGCGCAGGGAAGGCGACTAGCTCGGCGGCACCAGCGAGACGATCTCCTTGGTATCGAAACGGGACTGTATCAACGTTGATCCGACAGCCCATAGGCGCGTGTGAGTCTGTGGGTCGGGTAGCTCCCACTGTCGGGTGCAGGTGTTTGTATCGACCGCGACAAACACTGGATCGCTCGGGGTGGCACCGGAAATCCATCCGACTACGACGGTGCCGTCAGATCCGACGTAATTGACCGCGTCGACGGGCAGGCCCGCGCATGCCGAGACGCTGTTTCCGGTGGTGAGGTTGTATTTGCTCCAGATGGCGTTGGGTTTGAAAGCGGCGTCGTCGGGGGCGGCGTACATATCGTTGCCGATAAATCGGATGTTCAGGGAGTGTGTTTTGGTTTCGGCGATGAGTTGGCCGCTGGCGGTGAAGATGAGTTGCTTGGCCCCGTTGGATCCGATCTTGCTGAGGGTGACGATGGCGCGTTGTCCGTTGCCGGCGATTTCAGCAGATTCGCCATCTTTGGGGCGGTATTCGCCTTTCTTGTTGCCGTTGTTGTCGTAGAAGTGGAACGCCGAGGGTGATTGGCCGTCCATGACAACGAAGCCGCCCATGACCGGTTCGACCCAGCCGGGGACGTGGTCGAAGATTTTGCCGTTCTCGGCGGAGAACACCAGGCCAGGCCCGTCCTGGTCAGCGACCAGGTTAGATACCGGATCGCCGGGAAAGTCCTGCTTCCCGACGGTGTGGACAACACCCTCTCCGGTACCGGGAACGAACCAGGTGCGCTCACCATGATCGCCGAGCCCGTACCAGCCCACACCGTAGTGGAGGGCGACGGCGTAGTCACCGACGGAATCGACGGTAAAGAGCGACGGATCTTGTGTGGTCACGCGCAGGTCGGTGGGCCCGCGAGAGACTACGGCGCCACTATGGCTGTCGATAACCCATGCTTCGATCTGATCGTCACTGCCGCGATTGTTGAGGCACAGGAGTGGGTGTGGTCCGTTGACGTAGCAGTCGGCGCCCATGTAATCGAGAATTTCGACTGGCGGGAAGAGCGGTGTGCCGTGCTTGACGTCGAGTCCGACGATCCACGCGCGTGGGTGGTTGCCGGGGCCGCTGACCGTGAAGTAGGCGTTGTCGCCGAGGTATCCGAACATCTGGGCTTGCAACCGCTGATTTGTGTTCGGGATCAGCTCGTCCAGTTTGACTCGCCAGCCGGGTACCGGCTTTTGACGTAGCGAGGGAAGCAGGACGGCGCCGGGGATGGCGATTTCCCGTTCGGCGGTGGATTGACCGGTGTTTGTGTGGAGCCATCGCGGAATGACCACGACCGCGCCCGCGATCACCAGGACCACAACCGATGCCAGTGCGATCCAGAGGCCCCATCGGCGTTTCCGGTGCGGGTTGGGTTCAGAGGGAGCTTGCCAATCGGTGTTTACGCCCACAGGTTCAGCCTAGCCAAGCCTCTTGAGGTCGCCTGGACATGTGCTCAGTGCACCGTGACCACGCGGTCTTCGATGGAGAGCTCCGGGCGGCGGACGATACGTACGACAACAGCGGTAGCGCTCAGGTTGTATTCGGTTGCGACGAGCAGGACGGTCGCGCCGTCGTCGAGGAGCCCCAACCGAGCCAGGTGGCCGAGGCCCGCAGCTTGTGCTGACACACTGAGATATCCGTGATCCAGATGGAATTGGTAGAGCTCGTCCATCCACGGCAGGCCCATGCGTGATGCGAGCAGCCGGTACGGTTCGCCGGTGCGCGAGCTGGGTGGCACGAAACAGGTGACATCTGCCGGATCAAGGCCAGCGTCGGCCAGGGCCAAACGCAGCGCCGTGGCAATCATTCTCGTCGATGCGCGCATGGTCGATGGTGCGCGCGATCCTATTGCGTTCACGTATGCGTCGCGAAAACCCTTCTGGGTCATGTGCTCCCAGAACTGATCATCGGAGCGCCAGGCATCTGCATGGTCAGGGCAGCTGGCATTCCCGGTGCTGAGAATCTGGGCGAACCCGCTCGGGCCGATTACCGCGGCGCTCGCCACATCAGCGAAGGGTTCGCCGGCATCGTGGCGTGAGAGTGCGAATCGGTCTGTCCAGGACCAGTTGTCGGCGGCCGTGCATACGACGGCACGGTCGGGACGGCGCATCGAATCAGCGAGTGTCCACGACGTCAGGCCGCCCGCGCAGAACTGCCGGACCTCGATCGCGTTGCCATTCGAGCCCAGGACAGCTGCTTGTACGGCGTGATGGACCGGCCAAGAACGTGCTCCCTGATAGCCGCTGCCGGTGTGTATCAGCCAATCGAACTGTGCACTGTCGATACCGCTGCGATTGACTGCGGGAATACCGACCTCGACCGCCATCTCGACAGGCGTCCCGCCGGGGTATTGGCTGACCGCGCGCCATTCAGGTGCCGAAGCGACATCTTCGAATACCGTTACGGCAGGCGGCAATTGGACTGAGACCGCTGATAGGTATGAATCAGTCAAGGGCTACCGTCCTGCCTGCGTGGAAGGGAGCATCCCAGTCGCTTGTTCTGCTCACGCTTCAAGCCTAATCAACATGCCGCGCTGCAGGAGCAAGGACCGGTGTCATGGGCAATTGCGCGTAAAGCGGGGTGCTGGCGGTTCATTCGGACTTGGGGTAGACATTGATTCGATGCCTGACGACCGCTCGACACCTGGTGCGACGCACGTGGGGGCCGATTCACCCGATGCTCGAGTGTTCGCCGATGCCCTGTCTGCTGAGCTCATTCCGTTGGCTCCACCGGCCTGGATTCACATTCGGGCCGAAATCGACCCCTCGGGCCGCGGCGAGGCGTTTGCCGTTACGGCGCAGGGTTCACATTGGCTGCAGATCCCTGACCGCGCCACCGCACTGGTCCGTGGTTTTCGCCCGCCTTCTGAGCCGTGGGCACGACTCAGAATCGATATCGATCCCGGTGTGCCCGCTGTGCTTGACCTTGACTCCCGCAAGCCGCCGCAGCGTGCGCGTGCGCTGCTGATCGCGTTTTCGGCGGTCTGCCTCACGGCCGCCGCAGTTATCTCATTGGTGGCCGTGTTCCGTTCCCCGCCGCAGATTCCTGTCGAGGTTGCGCCGCCGGTGTCGGATGCTCAGGCTGAGGCTGAACAACTGGTCCGCGGATGGTACGACAACGAAAAGAGTGCCGATCCGGCCTTTCTGCGGCAGCTCGTGTGCTCGGCGCCGAACGGGATAGTTGCCCTGGAACTGGCGAATGCCGAGTCGGGTTCATTCCGCGACGCGAAGGTTCGCATCGAAGGTTTCACCGATTTCGTAGACAACGGCGGGACCGCGCAGATCAAGGTGTACTACACCGGGCACGCGCTTTCGGCTGCGGCGGCGCAGCAGATCGAGAGCCGCAAAGAGGGCTACTTCATCTGGACTTTCGTTTTCACACGTGAGAACGGTCAGCTGAAACTGTGCGGGGGCTAGTGTGGCTAATCGACTGAGTTCACGTGTTCCACTTACGATTTGGGTGGTTGTTGCGGCGGTGTCGGTTGCGCTGCTGTCTGGATCCTTGTGGTGGATGCTGCGCCCGCACCCAACCGTACGGCCAATGTCGATGAGTTCATCGATGAGCGATCAGCAAGCACGTGACGCGGCGGAAAGCACCGTACGAGCCTGGATCGGCGCGTTAAACGCCCGGAATGTGCCCAATCTGCAGGCACTTTCGTGCGAGCGTCCGGCGCGGAAGATGTCGATTCCGTTCAGCAGTGAAGAACCGGACCCATCGCTCACCCATATCGACGCAGTCACGACGGGTTCGTTTGAGCGTGATGGTGATACGTGGAAGTTGCCGGTGTTCTTTCGCTCTCCGGGCGCCGGATACGGTGGCCGAGTGTTCTCGCTGTCTCCTGCGAATGGCGCACTGCGTGTGTGCGACATAGCGGTTCCCGAGCCGTGGTGAAGCCTCAACGGATCAATGGCAACCTCGGATCAAGCGGGTACTGCAAGCGCGGGATTCGGTTATTGACGGTGGCGGCTCATCCGGCGTTCTGCCAGAATCGACGGTGCGCCGTGCCACAGGGGGTTGCGGTGCGTATCCGGGGAGGGGTACCTGGTGAGCAACGACGCGGCTCGGCATGAGCTGGCTGAGGTGCTGGCGCTCGCCCAGGAGCAGATGGCTGACCTGGCGGTCATGCAGAAGAAGCGCGCCGCACTCACCGCGCACGCCGCGGTGGCTGACGGGACTGTCGAGGTCACGGTGAATGCCCAGGGGCTGATCACCCGGACAGTGATCGACGAGGCCTACCTGGACGAATTCGACTTCGCTGACCTCGGCGGTTACGTCACCCAGGCTGCGCAGGCGGCGGCCCAGGAAGTGGGGCGGCGTTCGGCCGAGCTGCTGGTGCCGCTGAACGAGCGGCGTAAGAAGTTCCCCTCGCTGTCCGACATCGTGGACGGCGCTCCCGACTTCCGGGAGCTGATGAACGATGTCACGATGAAGCTTCCGGACCCCGATGTGAAGGCGCCCTCGCCTTCCCCGGACGACGGCTGGGATGACCACACGTCCTACAACCCGACTGTGAGGGGATGACGATGAGCCAACCACTGGGCGTGACACCGGAAGGGTTGCGGTCGACTTCGGATCATCTGGCGGACGTCAGTTCGCGGATGAAAGGCGTTCTCTCGTCGCTGCACGGCAAGCTCTCCGGTGAGGGGGCGGCGTGGGGTGATGACAAGATCGGTAGCCAGTTCGCTGACGGCGGCAGTGGGTATCTCGCTCAGCTCGAGTGGGTCGATGGCTCGATTGACGCCAAAACCGGCCTGCTCGATGACTATTCAGAAGGTCTGCGCACCGCGGCCGATACTCTGGAATCTCAGGACCAGGCGTAGCTCCCCGTCGATGTGATCGATAACGGGCTCGGGGATCTTGCGTGACGATCAACATCCCCGGTTATCTGCAGTGGGTTTCTTATCTCACCGGGTCGGAGTGGCCGCAAGGTGATGAGGACGCGATGCGGCGCATCGCCGATTGTTGGCGTGATGCCGCCGGCGATCTGAGTGATCTTGTCCCCGATTTGAATCGGGTGCGCTCGGAAACCATGTCGGTGCTGATGGGCGAGACCGCCGACGCCGCCGAGCAACAGTTCGCCATGTTGTTCGACGGGGATTATTCGGTCGACAAACTCGCCGAGGCGATGTCGGCGTTGGGTGAACTGGCCGGCGGTGCCGGCACCGAGATCGAGTACACCAAGCTGCAGATTTTGACCTCGTTGGCGATCGCTGCCGCGGAGATCGCCTGGGCACTGGCCGCTGCTCCGGAAACCTTCGGTGCGTCAACGGCTCTGATTCCGGTTACCGAGGCCGCGACCATCATGACGGTGCGTCAGTTGGTGGCGATGCTGCTGCGCCAGCTGGTCAGCAAGCTGAGTCAGGCGTTGACGAAGACGGCGGTGCGCCGGTTGTTGCGGGAGATGGGCAAGGAAGCCCTGCAGGAGACGGTGGTCGGTCTGGGTCAGGAGCTGGCCATTCAGGGCTACCAGGTGGCCCAGGGCAATCGTGATGGGATCGACTGGGACCAGGCCCGCAATGTCGGGATTTCGTCGGCGGTTGGTGGTGCGGCCGCGGCGCCGGTGCACACCGGGACCTCGCGCCTGCTTGGGGATGCCAATTCCATGGCATCGGGTATCACCAAGGGCGCGATCAGTGGGTATACCGCGGGGGTGGCCGGCAACGTCGCGGGCACCCTGGCCACGGGTGGCCAGTTGGATGCGCTGTCGATCTTCGGTGGTGCGGCCAGCAGCGCAGCGACCGGAGGTGTACACGGCGGTAAGGGCCACGGCGGGACCACCGACACCGGAGCGCGGCCGGACGCTGGTGGACCCGACAGCAACGGGGCGGCGCCGAGCCGCAATGGCAGTTCGAGCTATGACGCCGGCGGCTCGACGAGTAACGGTCAGCAGTCACACAACGGCAGTAGTCAAACATCAAGTAATACAACGACTTCCAATTCTGAATCCGGGCCGGACAGTCACGCGGGTGTTTCCGGAGCGCAGGATGGTACGGCCGGGTCGCCGCATGCCACCAGTTCGTCGGACCCGTCCTCGCATACCGCCGCGTCGTCGGCACCGGCCGGCCCCGGTGACAGCGGAGCGCAGGATTCCGGGCCGACCCATAGCGGTGGCGATGGTGGTCCGTCGGGGCCGTCGGACTCCGCTCATGCTGCCGATGGGCCCGATGGTGGTGGGTCCCGCAGTGACGGCAAATCCGATCCCGTTGGGCCGCAGGATCATTCGAGCCAGAGCAATCACACCCAGACCGATACCGCGCAGCAGCCGCATGACAACGGCCAGCACTCCGGCGATACCAGGCAATCGGGCAATACGCACGATCCAGCGGCACCACATTCCGATACGGCCACACATGCGCCGGCCGCTACGGAACACTCAACAACACAGGAACATTCGACTCCGCAAGCGGTGTCATCGACGCCAAGTGCGGCAGGAGCGAGTTCGTCGATGTCGACGCCGGCCGCGACGAGTTCCGCACCGACCGGCACCCCGGCTGCGTCTACATCGACGTCAACGTCGTCGTCGACCACGCCGGGCCCAACGACGCCAACCACCACCACGCCTACGAGCAGTGCACGCCCGTCGTTGTCGGGCACCTCAACTGCGGCCTCGCAAACCAAGCCAGCCGGAGCGCCGGCCGCCCGCGTATCGGACGCGGCGGCCACGACATCCGAAACCGGCCAGCAGCATGATCCTACGGCCGATAGCACTATCCCGCCCGTCGCGGTGGCTCCGGTCCTGCCCACAGCAGGTGGTGATTCCACCCCCTCACGTGGCGCGACCGGTCAGGCTGGACCAGCGCAACCTCGGGTGACGACGTCTGAGGCGCAAGGTGTTTCGCGGACAGATCGGCCTGGAGCTACGCCCGGTAACGGCCCGGACAATCAGCACGGCGGTCCGTCAGATGCCGGTTCGACACCCGATGGGCCGGCCACGCATGGTCCTGTTGGAAACCCATCGGACGCACGCATTTTCGGCCCTGGTGAGCTGACCAATGTCGAAGACCCGGCGCATCAGACTGCGGTGGAAAATGCACTGCGCAATCCCGACGGTTCGTACGCGGTACACGCTGACCCGCGTACGAACGCATACGGGGACCTCATCAACGACGGTGGCACAGAAGTCGACGGTCGACGGAACAACTGCCTGGACTGCTCGCTGTCGGCGCTGTCGTCGTTTATCGGCGACCCGACCGTGTCGGCACCGCGATTCCCCGACGAGGTGGCACCTGGGGTTATCGACGATGTCACCGGCGAACAAGGTGGATTGCAGAGAGCCGAGAATTGGCTCGGCGGTGGACTTCTGGAATTCCCGAGTGAGGTGAGGTCAGCGCAGTTCCCCAGTGATCCGACTCCCAACCAGTCCATCAACGATGCAATGGCACGCCAGTTCGCGGCGCTGCACGAGTACGTGGCAGGTCTCGGACCCGGATCCGCGGCACTCGTAGTGAACGGTTGGCACGGAACTGACGAGGCGACCGGGGCATTCCTGTACAACCAAGACGGCACCCCCGTCAACGATGGCTCACATGCCACGGTCATCGTCTATCCCGAGGGAGCCAACACTCCCGTTTGGTGGGATCCGCAGCAAGGCTTGACATCTGACCATCCTCCGGCGTGGATGGTTGGAGCCTCCACCTATCTGCATTTCACGCCCATCGACCCGCCACAAGGAGTGCACAATGCCGGAACTGGAAACCAGGGAACAAGCTCTGGCCTACCTGGCAGAAATGTCACCGACGGAGACGTTTCGCGTGTACCCGTTCGAGCACGGATGGGTATGTACGAAGGTGCCGACCCCGCAGCAGGTGAGTTCGGGAGCAACGGTCGGGATGGCGCGGTTGGTGATCGACTCGCAGACGGGGAACGTGTACGTGTATCCGAGCCTGCCGGTGCCGATGGTGGCCGAGATGCATTCAGAGGGCAAGCGGACGGGGCGCAACAAGGCGGGCGAACCGATCTACCCGCATCGGTGGAGAATCACGATGGACAAGACTCTGGAGGACGACGCGACGGTCGAGTATCAGATGACAGTGGAGTCGCTGACCGATCCTCCCGAACCGAACCAACGCTTTCCGATGACCATCAACAAGCAGACGTTTCACGTTCAACCGCCCGGACGACTGACGAGACGGGCGATGGCGCGCGCGGAATCGCTGAGTCGTCAGAATCAAGGAGTCTGGCCGGAAACGGCCGAGACCACAGTCTAGCGGGATCGTCAGACGGCTCCGATCGTATTGGCGCGCCTCATGATTCGCCTGATGACCCGCCACGTGACGCCAGTGACCACAATGAGCACCGCGCGCAACAGAATGACGCGGCGGCGCAACATTATTCGCATGAGGTCGGCCAGATCATCGACGTCCTGGCCAATCTCAGGACCGATGCCGACAACGGCCAGACGCATGACGTTCACGAAGCAGCACAACAGGTTCGCGATCACTGGAACAACCTGAGTCAGGCGCAGCGTGACGCCGTCATCGCACACGAGATCCAGACCGGGCACCGTACGAAACTCGGTGATCTTGACGGCCTTCCGGCAGAGGTGCGTGACAAACTCAACCGGCACAATCTGGTTGAGGACATGGCAGCGGGCCATCCCGACGGCGAGACGGATATACGCCGGTTAGCGCAGCAGATGCAAGACCATCTCGCGGACCCCGCCGAGAACGTCCGGCCCGCGCCCATCGGCAGCGACCAGCTGAAACCTTCGCGGTTGAAGCGACTCGCGTCGTTGTTTTCGGGCGATGCCGAAACGCGTTCGAGGACGAGAAATGCGGACGCTGCGTGGGATGCCGTGTACGGCTATCCCGAGAACGGCAAACCACGGCAGCTATACACCTACGATCCGATGGCATTCAACGGCGATGGCCGCATCGCCGTGGTGGTGGGCAATCTCGACACTGCTGCCGCTGTTGCCGTCCACATCCCAGGAATCACGACCACCATTCGGAGCGCCGAGCTCAACGTCAACAACGCGGAGAATCACTATCTTCGGGCTCAATATGAGCAAAGGGACGTGGAAACAGCGGTAGTGTCGTGGATCGGCTATGACGCTCCGTCAGGAAACGTGGTGAAGCTCGGACGGGAGACTGCCACTCAAGCCTTCGCCGAGGCGGGTGGTCACCGCCTGGCTCACGACGTTGCTGGCATCGTTGGGTCCCGCACCGAGAGCCCGGACGTGCATCTGTTCGGGCACTCCTACGGGTCGACCACGACCGCACATGCCGGCGTCGACGGCAGGCTTGCCGATTACGTCAGTACCGTGACGTTGCTCGGCTCTCCTGGTGCGGGTCCACTCACGCATGCAAGTGATTTCGGGATCGGCGCGGACAATGTCTATGTGGCTTCGGCCAGTAGGGACGTCGTCACCTGGACTGGTTCGCACTACGGCGGGGTTCCCAATCGTGGTGCAGCGTTTCTGCAGAATTTCAGCGCGCAGACCTTCGTTGCTGCGCTCAACCACTTCGGTCCACTCACGAATGTCGCGATGGGAGTGTCTGACCTCGCGCACCGTGCCTTCACCCGAATGTCAGGTATTGGGCAGGGCATCGATCCGGCGCTGCGAGACTTCGGGGCCAATCGCCTGACGGCGCAATATCGTTCGCCGGAGCATCTGGGTGGAATCAACCCGCACACGCGGTACTTCGCCACAGAACAGATCGGTAGCGATGGTGACCCTGTTCTGTTGCGTGATGGTCCTCATGCGCCGGTCACCGAATCGCTGGACAACTTCAGCCACATCCTGACCGGCAATGCCGACAGCCTGAGTTTCGAGGCTGACCACCGTGGCCCTGAGCATATTTTTGGCGACCCGGCCCGTACGCGGGCGGTGGAGCCCGTTCCCGGATATCCGGCGAATAACTGTGTGCCGGAGGCGATCGAGGGATTCCGAAACCGGCACCCCGATACGACAGTCACCGATGTCGAAACAGATCACGGAAACCGGGGTGTGCCGCGCTCTGACTACGAGCAGGCGCTGGGCAGCGGCCTGCGTGATGCGACTTTGGACGACATCCTCGCCGCGACTCAAAATGGGGAAAGCGTTGTCGTCGTTGACACTTACCACGCCGAAGGATTACCGGCTGGACATCCCGGATCCCATACCTACGCCGTCGAACCCAACCCGGATGATCCGGAAAACCCCCACGTTTACGAGGGTAACGAACGCACCCCACGTCCATGGCCTCCCGCCGGAATCGACCGCGCGTCCCATACCCAGATCGCAACGTTCCATCCCGATGGCACCCCGACGCACCCTTTGACCGAGAATCAGGCGCACCCGCGGGACGGTGACGATCAGCGCATCGCCGGCGATCACACCGATCCCACTGAGCTGCCTGCGCACCACCGCGACGCAGACTATTCCGCCGATCACATCTCGAACCTGCTCGATCTGCCGGCCTACCACCCGGGCTCGTTGTCTGATATTGAGGTCCGTTCGGTGTATCTCAACGGCGAGCAGCGCATGGCCGCGCTGGACGAGAGCCTGAGGAACCAAGGGGTTGATGCCGAGGCGCGGGCGCGGACGATGTTCGAGGCACGTAACGAATTACGCTCCTGGGCGCGGGAATTGATGAGTGACCGCGACGGTGCCGACAGGCTCACCCGGGAAAATCCCAATCACTCGTGGGATGACATCGTGGCCAAGTATCGTGAACGCGGACTGGACGGCGACGACCTCTACCACACCATCGCCGAACGTTCGATGGCCAGCCGACCCAGTGTGAATCAGCAACTAGGCCTGGACCCGGACCGCCCGCCGCCGCTACCGCCGATGCGTGACGCGCCCGATCCGCGAATAGGTGCTGCACATCCGCATGCCGAACCGGCAGCCGCTCATCCCGACACGACGCATGCCGGCGATGCCGCGGATCCGCAGGACCGGCCGCAACATTCCGAGGAACATCACGTCGATTTCAAAGAAGGGACGACGCCGACAACCCAGGACAAAAGCGCCGAGTACGAACGGCAGATCGGGCGGCAGATCGACGGTCTCAACGACATGACCGCGAATGAGCTGATTCACAACATGGATCATGTTGAGCGAGAAGGCACGGCTCAAAGCGAGGCGCGAACACAGTATCGAGAAGCGCTGCTGGAAGATGAGATTGAGAATGCGTTCGAAATGTTGGACGCGGATCCGGATGCTCTGGGCGATTTGACTCCGGCGGAGTATGCCGCGAACGTGGTTGACGAGACGATGGCTCTGCTCGCGGCCCTGCATGAACCCGATCTCGTGGCCGGTGGCGACGATGTGATATCCAACGGATCCGACGGCAGACCCAGCATGGGCGATCGGCATGTGAACTCGTCAATCGGTAGTCAATGGCGGCACCGGGTCGAAGCCCTTCGTGCGTATGCCCAAACGATGATTGACGACGGTCACGGGGACGAACGGTTGAACGTCACGTGGTCGTTGAGTCAGCGCACATAGAAATGTCGGCGGCACATGAAATACTCACCAATGCCGACCAGGAGCAGAGTTGAACTGGAGCGATACCGATGAGTAGGGAGCCGGATCGCTTTATCGGGGTCTGTGGCGAGCCCACTGCCGCGCATCCGGTCCCGGATGAGAGATATGCGCAATTCGCTGGACTGGTACCTGATCTGCTAATTGACTTTTGGCGGCAGTACGGATTTTCGGGATTCGGTAGTGGTCCTCTTTGGATATGGCCCTGTCGACGGTTCGTGTTCATCCTGTGGTGAGTCCGTCGGCTGGTGTATATGTGCGTTTTGATCAACTCGCGGTGCGGGACTAAACTCAGAGAATGATTGGGGTATGACGTGAGTCGCGAAACCGACGAGTTCGTCCGGAAGTGGGGCGTCCCGACCGTTTCGAGTCGTGCGCCCGACGAGCGTCTTGAGCAATACCGTGACGTGGTCCCCGAACTGCTGCTGACGTTCTGGCGCGAGTTCGGCTTCGCGGGGTTTGGCAACGGGTTGTTCTGGCTATGTGACCCCGTGGCATGGCAGCCGGCCGTCGACACGTGGACTGCAGGCTTGAACTTGGCGATGGGTGACGATAGTTGGTTGGCGGTGAGCCGGAGCGCATTTGGGCGGATGCAGCTGTGGGGTCAGCGAACTGGAATGAGTCTGACGATCACGCCGTACAGCGGCTGGGTGCGGCCCAACGATCGTTCGCATCGAATGTCGACGTCTGTGCGTCGAAACGGCCAGATCTACGCAGCGCTTTTCGCCCCAGACACGACGAGTCTGGATGTTATTGGCGACGACGACCAGCCGTTGTTTGGTCGCGTGCTGGCACGTCAGGGTCCGGTGGGACCGGACACGATGTACGGATTCGTGCCTGCACTCGCGGTGGGTGGCTCGTTGTTGCCCGATCGAGTCGAGATTTTCGACGCAGATGTGCACATGCAACTCCTCAGCGAATTGACTCCCCGTCAGATCCTCACCGACGTAACGCAAGCTCCTCGGTGGCGTCCAGTGCGTCTTGATCAGACGGGTCTGAGCGGTGTCACTGCCCGGTTGTTGACAAACGATCCAACCGATGATGCGGGGTGGCCGGCTGATCTGCCCTCGGGTACGACGGAGGTGGTGATCGTTGACGACACTCCGGGGCCGCTGTTGACGGTTCGTGTGCATCCTGTGGGGAGTCCGTCGGCTGGCGTTTATGTGCGCTTTGATCAACTCGCGGTGCGGGACTGAACAGCAGAGCTAGGGGATACCTACGGTGACTGAGCCTCAAGACTTCGACCCGGCGCGGGTTGCGGCGGCTGCGTTGGCAGGCGCGGGAATCGACGGTGTTTCAGCTGAATCTGCCACGGATCCAAAGACTTTGGTCGATCAAGCTGTCGCGCTTGTTGCGCAGTCGGCGCCGCGGGGGTGGACGTCGATCCACGGTGTGTTCAGCATGGCCGGTGGTGAGGAGATCGCCAAAGCGGTTGCGGTGACACCGCACAACGCCGTTGGTTTTCCGGTTGTGGCCCGGGCTGCGGAGTTGATTCGGCGTCAGCGTGAGGTAACGGTGGGTCCGCAGGGGCCGTGGTTGCGGCTGTTATTCGATCTGGATGCGGCCGGTGAGGTGAAGGTGTCATTCGACTACGGCGACAGCGAGATTCCCGCGGATCAGCTGCTGGCCGGTGAGGCCTACCTTCGTGATTTCGAAATGTATCCGCGGCCGGATGTCCCGGTGTGGCTGTTGGCGCATATGGGCGACGAAGGCCAACAGGCACGAAACCCGGTGAGGGCCCAGCAGGACAGCGTTGGCCCGGCCCAGGTGCATCAGGCTGCCGATGAGATTCCCGAGTTGCGCGAGTTGTGGGCTCGCATGGCGGTGGTGGCGGCGCTGTGCCGGGGCTCGGATACGTCGATCGGCCCCCGCGTTGATCCGGCATTCGCGGTGCACCGTGGGGACAACGGAGGGTGCACCCTGGCTCGGCTTCCCGGTAACCGTGCGGTCCTGTCGGGCGGCCGTACCGACTCGGTGCTGCTGTCGCAGGCCTACAAGGGGGCGATCGCCTGGCCGGACCTGTATGCCGGTGCGCCGTGGTGGGTGCAGGACCTGTATCTGGATCCTCGTGCTGCGCGCGGAATGTTGTCGTTCTGCTACTGGTGGGACGGGCGCGCCTGGCTGCGGTCGGAACTTCCGTCGGCGGCCACGCCGTCAGGGGATCCGGTGTGGCGGCCGACCGATGAGATCGTTGCCGGGATGCCGGGGGTGTGGACGGTCGAGACGACTGCTGAGTTGGTGGTGAAGCTGCTCAATCGGATTGGGGTTGAGCTCGCCGATCGAAATGCCTACGCGGCGGTGTATCTGGTGCGCGCCGCGGAAGCGGGAGTGGCCTCGGTGAGGTATCTGAACCGGTTGTTTGTCGATGGGGTGCCGGACAGTTTCAGTGTGGCCGAGGCGTTGGCGCAGTTGGATGCTGCTGGTGTGTTGTTGCCGGCGTATCCGCCGATCGATGAGCAGACCGCCAAGGCGCTGGTGGTCGATTACTGTCACGCCAACAATATCGATGCGGCCGATTACCCGTTGGATGCCCTTGTGGCAGCGCGGCTGGATGCGGGATGGCAGGTGTTCGTGCCCGTCGCTCCCGGCGAAATCGCCATCGGGCGTGGCTTTTTCATGGTTGCTGATGACCGCGTTGTCGAGCAGGCCTCGACGTCGGTGCTCCCTGATGACTTGGCGCTGATCTTCGCGACGCGATTTGCCTTCCGGGTTCGCGGCCGGAACCGCCCTAAGTGATTTGGCTTCCTCGCCGACGCCGATCTACCGCCGATACGTGGGCGTACCCGTCCGACGATTGGAGGTAATCGTGGGAGTGCGTGTAACCGGGCCGTTTTGGCAGTCCAGACACTATGCCACTTGGGGTTGGTGGCTTCTGGTCATCAGCTCGCTAATGTCCACCATGCCAGACCTGGCAGCGTCAACAGGTAGGCGATACCGGCCCATATCCCGCAGGTATTGACCGCAGACTCGACGCGACCGGTCGCCTTGGAGAAGCGCAATATCGGGGTTTGCCTCTTGAGATCGCCACCGTCGGGCAACATCAGAGCCGATGCAATGAGCAATACGTCGGCCGCAACGATCAACGGCACGGCTGCGGGCGGAGCGGCGAAGCCGGCCCAGATCAGCGTTCCGAAGACTGCTGCGGGAAAAAGGCCGAGGGATGCGACGCTGATGGCCGCTGCGATCATGAGGAACCAGCCGGGCGTCACACAACGGATGAGGAGTGCCGTTACGACGACACCGATCTGAATCACTCCCGGCGTCATCTACCGCTCGAGCACTTCGTCAGGATGGGGTGCTCCTTGCATGTTTGACTGGATGTTTGGGATCTGTCTTCACCGTAGTCGAATTGAGCGCGCGCCATCGACAAGCGGAAGGTTTGACGGCCATCGCTATGGCTATCGCCAGTCGAGATGGAAACTCGCCTACCGTCCGTCGTACGACGCGCGCAACCGCGAGAATTTTTCCGAGACCGCACCGGCCAGCTCGATATAGGCCTGCATTGTCGCTGGCTTGAGCAGACTGAAGTCGATATCTGCGCCCTCGGCGAGGTGCTGATCGAACGGGATCAAATGTATTGACTGGCAACGGGCTTCGAAATGCTCGTATACCTTGTCTAGTTTGAGTGACGCGGATCCGGGCCGAGATGCGCTCAGCACCACGTGCGCCTCGCGCACCAGCCGGGCGTGCCCGTGCTGCATCAACCAGTCCAGCGTCGCCGAGGCGCTGCGGGCGGCATCGATGGCCGGCGAACTCACCAGCACAATGGCATGAGCCAGATCGAGCACCCCGGACATGGCCGAATGCATGATGCCGGTACCGCAGTCGGTGAGGATGACGTTGTAATAGTGCCGCAGGATGTCCATCGTGTGGCGGTAGTCCGTCTCGCCGAATACTTCGGCGACGGCCGGGTCCTGTTCGCTGGCAAGTACTTCCAGTCGGCTCGATGCCATCCGTGTGTGGGCTCGGACATCGGTGTAGCGCCGGATGTTGGGATCACGCAGCAGGTCTCGCACCGTCGAATGCGTTGAGTAGTCGCGGACGCGCTCGGCCAACGTGCCGCGGTCAGGGTTGGCGTCGACGGCGATCACCCGGTCGGTCCGGACCATGGCGAGCGCAGATCCCAGGCCCAGGGTTGTCGTGGTCTTCCCGACACCGCCTTTGATGGACAGCACCGCGATGCGGAAGTCGCCGGCGATGGGCTGACGGATCTGGGCGAGCAGTTCCTCCATCTCACGGTTCTTCCGCGAATCACCTGGGTTGACGCGGCCGCCGGTGGCCTTGTGCAGGGTACGCCGCCAGCCGGACTGTGGAGCGTGGCGGCCACGGTTGAAGATCTCAGCCTCGTCCAGCGAGGTCGGCACCCGAAAGGCCTGTGGCGGAAGGTAATCCGGCGGCGGCCCGGGCGGCGCTGCGTGGCGCGACCGGCCGTTGGTGTCGGAGTGGTCTTCACCGTTGTAGGGCGGCTCCGCGCCGCTGGCATGTGCGGCGGCGGGCCGCCAGCCCGGCGGTGGCGGTGGCGGCGGCATCATGGCGGGCCACGGCGGTGCTCCCCGCCAGCCCGGTGGCGGTGGCGGGGGAGGCAGCGGAGCCCACCCCGGCGGCGGACCAGCCTGTTGCGCCGGCGGCCAGTTGGGCTGCGGCCCGGGCCTGACGGCTTCGGGTGCGGTATCTGGAACAGCCTGCGGGGCAACCTCTTCGACGGGCACCGGCTGTGGCTCGGGTTCGAGCTGCACCTCTGCTACCGGCTCCGGCTCGGGTTGCGCCTCAGCTACGGGCACCGGTTCGGGTTCGGGTTGCGCCTCGGTTACCGGCTCCGGCTCATGCTCAACCGCTGCCGGCTCGGGAGCGGATTGCTGTACGCGGCGTGACTCCATGAGTTCGAACAGCCGGGCCGCGCGGGCGTCGACATCATCGAGTTGCGGTGCGGGCTCGGGCTCCGGTTCTGCGGCGACGACGGGTTCGTCCGCAACGACAGGTGTTTCCGTCACCGGCGGTTCGGGCTGAGATTCCGGCTCGGGCTCAGGTTGGGGTTCGGGAGCCGGTGATTGTGCGCGGCGTGACTCCATGAGTTCGACCAATCGCGCCGCGCGGGCGTCGACGTCATCAGGTTCCGGAGCGGGCTCGGGGACCACCCGCTCGAATGCCGGGACAGGCTCCGGGGCCGCCTGATCGGGGACCGCCGGCTCTAAGGCCGCGGCAGGCTCCGGGGCTGCCGGCTCAGACAAGACCGGCTCCGGGGTCGCCGGCTCGAGCCCAACTGGCTCGGGAACGACACGTTGCGGCTGCCGATATCCCCGCGGAACTTCGTTGAACAACGGGGAATCGGTCGTCGCCTCGGGCGTCGTCCACTCCGGCGGAGCCGCGGGCTGCCAACGCGGAGGGGTATGCCGAGGCGACGATGGCGGAGGCGGCGGAGGCGAATCGAACTGCGCCGGCGGCTCCGGCTCCCGGACGCGGGCCGGCGGGAGAGACAGAACGGTATCTCCGGGCAGTGGCGACGGGTCGGGTGCGATCGGCGGATCCTCACGATGCGATCTGCCGCGCCGCGAGCGGCGCCGTTCCTCGTGTGGTTCTTCTATCGGCATCGCTGACGCATGCGTCAACCAGGGGGGATGCGCGGGCCCGCTCCGTTCCGCCGGAGGCGGTTCGTGATCGGCCACGTTTCCCTCGATCCCCTCGATGCGCGCGAATAGGCACTCCAACTCGTCAATTCTACGGGGATTCTGTAGGCGTGCAGGCGGCGGATTGGACGCCGGCAGCGACGGGCTTAGTCGCGGGTGCGTTTTACGACTGCCAGCGCGACCGCAGCACCAGCAGCGCACAGTCCCAACACAGCTAGAACGATGTTGCGGGCCCGCGCGCTCGCCGGATCGGGATGCGGCGGGCCCGCGATCGGATGGCCCTCATCTGGGTTGGGCAGCTCATTCGCGGGCGGTAGTTCGTAGGTCAGGGCCGCCACTGGGTCCACGACGCCGTAGCCGGTGGCCAGATTGGGGCCGGCCTCCGGGGTGCGGGCGGTCCGTTTGATCCGGTCCATCACCTGACCGGCCGACATCCACGGGAACCGCGCCCGCACCAAGGCCACTACGCCGGAGACGAACGGGGTGGCGAAGCTGGTGCCGTTGATCGGCACCAGCGCACCGTTCTGGTCGACGAATGCGTTGATCACGCCCGGCCCGTTCGGGCTCAACGAGGTGATCTTCTCGCCTGGCGCTGCGAGATCCACCCATGGTCCACGCAGGCTGAAATCGGCGGGTTCGGCCTCGGGCGTCAACGCCCCGACCGTGAGCACGTAGTCCTGGAACCACGCCGGGCTGGCGATCGTGCGCACCGTGCCCCACGCGTCGGCCAGCGGCAGATTGGGGTCGCGGATCTCGTTCTGGGTGCTGCACAGACCCTGCTTATTGAAATTGCCCGCCGCGGCCACCACGACAACGTTTCGCTCGAAGGCAAACCGCACCGCGCGGCCCAGATCAGCGTCGTCCATACCGGCACCGACAGGTGCGCATGCCACCTCAGACAGATTGATGACCGTCGCACCCAGGTCCACCGCCCGCACGATCGCCCGGGCCAGCGTCTGGGTGCTGCCATAGCCGACTGACACCGAGTTCGGATCATTTGCCGCCGAACTGGAACCGCGCACCGAGTACACGCCGCTGTTCTGCCGGATGGACAGGATCGCGGCGTCCGGTGCCACCCCGGCGAACGCGTCATCCTGGCTAGGTGAGGCCGCGATGATCCCGGCCACCAGGGTGCCGTGCGCGTCGCAGTCGACCAGGCCGTCCGACGAGGAAACAAAATCGCCGCCGCCGTCGAGCACCCGCAACCGCGGATTCGGCGCCACCCCGGTATCGATCACCGCGACCTTCTGGCCGAAGCCTGTGGAGAACTTCCATGCGTCGCTGAAGTTGAGCATCGCGTCGGCACTGGGCTGCAGGCTGAAATCGCTGTTGGGAAACACCCCGCCGACGCCGCAGATCGACTTCTGTTCGGTGGCGTCGGGGGCGCCGCCGCCACCGCCGGGCGGCGGTCCCGGCGGAACGATCGGGGGAGCTATCGCGTGCGCGGAGGGCGCCATCCCGATCCCGACCACCACCATTGAGGTGGTCACCAGGGCCGCCCATCGGCGCATCAGAACCCCAACCGGCTGTAGACCCCGGCCACCCACAGCGCAATCGGGACCAGCGCCGCCGTGGCCAGGTAGTCGACGTACGCCAGCGCTGTCCTGGTCCTGCCCGACGGCCCGCCGTCGGACACCCGCATGCCCACCACTGCGGCGCCCACCGCGGCCAGCAGCACCACCGAAAACGCCACGAGGGGCAGCGGTTGCGCCCCGTCCTGAGCGGCCCAACAGGCGTACCCGCACAGCGCAACCGCCGGCACGACCAGGGAGGCACGCTCGACCGCAGTGGTCGGTCTCCGGGTGTAAAGCGCGAGTGCCGCGACGCACATCAGGGCGAACACCAGCCCCGACCAATGCGGCGGCTTCTGCGCGCTGAGCACAACCGACCCGCCGACGGTCGCGGCCACACCGAACCCGGTGTACAGCGCGGCACGGGTCAGCTGTGCAGAACGCACCCGATCCCACACACCTTCGGCGGTCGGGGTCGACGATGCGGGCTCGTCGGTGGCGGCCGGAACCGACGGCTGGCTGAACGGGTTCTCGAACATGGGTGGCTCGGGTTCGGGTTCGTCGCGGTGCCGCGGCGGTGTGAAGCGGCCCATCGGCGCCGTCAGCCACGGCACCGTCAGGCACGCCAGTACCCCTACGACGGCGAGGCCGGCACCGACCAGATCAGCCCGCACCCCGACCTGGTGGAGCACCAGTGCCAATCCGCCCAGGGTGAAAAATGTTCCCGCAGCTAGGTACGCCCAGCGTCCTGTCCCGATCGCCCGGTAGCAGCAGTAGCACACGAGCACAAGCACCGCGCATCCCGCGGCCGGCCCGTACCCGCCCAATCCGGACAGCAGTGCCCACACCACGCCCGCGCTGATCGGGATCGCCGCCCAGCCGAGTGCGGCACCGGCCGAGGGCTCACGATAGGACCGGTGTGCCATGGCGCCAACACCGACCAACGCCAGTGCGACGACGATCGACAGTCCCGCCAGGGCACCGCGGTGCCGTGAGAAGGCGTCCCCGACTAGGAAGAACAGCAGCGTCAGGGCAGCCAGATGGATCCCGGCGTAGGCCATCCAGCGAGCCGCGGTGGCATCCCAGCCCGTGTACGACGCCTTGTTGAGCCGCGCGGCGGCATCGACCACATCGTCGTAGAGCGTCGGGATCGTTAGCGCCCGTTCTGAACTCAGCCGCAGCAGCGAGCCGTTGACGACTCCGGCCTCCCGCAGCGTGGTGTCCGGTGCCAGGGGTTCGCCATGGGCGGCTGTGGCGAGCACCCAGTAGTTCCGTTTGGCGTCCTTGGCGCTCGGAGCCTCGTCCGGCGGCGCCACGGGGACCCCGTCACGGGACTGGACGAGCCTGACCAACTCGGGCAACAGGCTTGCGATGGTGGCATCGAGCGGCAGCGACACATCGAGCTGGGTGTGTCCGCCGAGCACGGACAGTCGAACATGTTGCGGGGCAGCCGGCTCCACCCGGAGCTGGACGAGTTCGCGCGCGCCGGTCACAGGTCTGGCATCTTCGACAGTTGGACGACGTCACTGCGGACCGTCCGGGAGACCAGCATGCCCCGCCCTGGCGGCATCGGCTGGGCCTTATAACCGAAAAGTGCCCCTTCTTCTTTGGTGCCGTTCATCACCAGACCATTGCACGAGAGGTCCCGAAGTCGGCCGATGATCGGGTCCATGATGGCGCGCCCGGCACCGCCGATGCGCCGGGCGATGATGACGCGCAGGCCGATATCGCGGGCCTGGGGAAGGTATTCGATCAGTGGCCCCAGTGGATGATTCATCGAGCCACCCGGGATGAGATCGTAATCGTCGATGAGGATGTAGAGATCCGGCCCGCTCCACCAGGACCGTTCCTTGAGCTGCTGTTGGGTGACGTCGCTGGGTGGCAGCCGGTCCCTCAGTGATTCGGCCAGCGCCTTCATCAGCTCGGCACAGGACTGTGCGGCCGTGGCGTATCCGCCCAGATAGTCGTTGTCGACGACACCGAGCATGGTGCGCCGGAAGTCGACCAGGATGATCTTCGCCTCGTCGGCGGTGGCGTTCTCCATGATGCCGGTCGCGATATTGCGCAACAGCCCCGTCTTGCCGCATTCGGTGTCGCCGAATACGACCAGGTGTGGCTGCGCATCGAAATCCAAGACCACCGGCGCCAATTCGGACTCGCTGATGCCAATCGCGATCTTGGCCTTGCCCAGCCGGCCGGCTGTCCGGGCGGCGTTCACCACCTGGGCTCGGTCGAGTTCATGCGGCAGCATCCGCAGGCGCGGAGCCTCACGGTTGCCGTAGTACCGGCGCACGGCCTCACAGGAGGCAGCCACTCCGGCGGGCAGATCCTCGACATTCGAACTGGAGTCCAGTCGCGGCAGGCCGATGAGGATGTGCAGACGCTCGGCGTTGATGCCGCGACCGGGACGGCCCAGGGGTACCAGTTCGGCGAACTTGCGGCCCACATCGCTGTCGATCGGATCACCCATCCGCAGTTCAATGCGGGTACCGAGCATGTCCTTGACGGCGGGCCGGACTTCCATCCAGCGGGTCGCGGTGACGGCCAGGTGAATTCCGTAGGACAGGCCCTGAATCGCAACGGCCTGCAGCGCCGCTTCCAGGATGTCGAAATCGGCCTTGATGGTGGCCCAGCCGTCGACGACGAGGACGACATCGCCGAACCGGTCCTGACTCAACAGATCTCGGGCTGCTGCCTCGGGCGGCATTTTGGCCAGCTCGGCTTTGCGCTGCCGGAAATCACGCATCGACTCGATCCCGAGGTCGCGGAACCTCAGCTCGCGTTCGCGCAGGAGGCCGGTGACTTCGGCGACGGTCCGCCGGATGCGGTCGTGATCCATCCGACCGGCGACGCTGCCGACATGTGGCAGGTTGGTCAGGCTGCCCAGGGTGCCGCCGCCGAAGTCGAGGCAGAAGAACTGCAACTGTTCGGGCGTGTGGGTGGCCGCCGCCGACATGATCATGGTGCGTAGCGCCGTCGACTTACCCGATTGTGGGCCGCCGACAATGGCTACGTTGCCCTGGGCGCCGGACAGGTCGATGGTCAGCACGTCTCGGCGCTGATCGTAGGGCCGGTCTACCACACCGATGGGTAAGAGCAAGCGGCCGTTGATATTCCGAGGATCGGTCCAGGTGGAGTCGGGCAGCAGATCGTTGACGGCGGGGCTTTCCTCCAGCGGCGGCAGCCATACCTCGTGGGCGGGCCGGCCGTGGCCCTTGAGGCGGCTCACCACCATGTCGAGCAGGGTGATCTTGGTAGGCGACGACGGCTGCTCCGGTTCGTGATCGGGTTCGGTGATCTGCACCGGGGCCGCCGGTACCGGGTCCTTCTTGACTGGGGTGGCTGTGAACAGTTTTGGGGCCAGCGCGCCGAGTTGCGTGGTCCGTCCGGAACGGTTCGCCGACGCCCGGGGTTTGACGTATTCGCCTGATACGTAACAGGTGTTGAAGCGCAGCGGTTCGTCGGCATCACATTTGAGGAACGCCGAACCGGGCACGCTGGGCAGATGGTAGGCGTCGGGAACGCCGAGCACACTGCGGGATTCACCGGCGGAGAACGTCTTCAGGCCGATGCGGTAGGACAGGTGGGAGTCCAGGCCACGCAGCTTGCCTTCCTCCAACCGCTGAGAGGCCAGCAGCAGGTGGATGTGCAGGGATCGGCCCAGTCGGCCGATCATGACGAACAGTTCCGCGAAATCCGGCTTCTGGGAGAGCAGTTCGGAGAACTCGTCGACCACGATGAACAGCGCGGGCAGCGGTTCCAGTTCGGCACCGCTGGCCCGTGCCCGTTCGTACTCGGTGACATTCGGGAAGTTGCCGGCCGAGCGCAGCAGTTCCTGGCGACGGTTCATCTCGCCGGCCAGGGCGTCGCGCATGCGGTCGACCATGGTCAGCTCGTCTTCGAGGTTGGTGATGATCGCGGCGATGTGGGGGGCGCCGTCCAGGCCGAGAAACGTTGCGCCACCCTTGAAGTCGACCAGGACGAGGTTCAGCGCCTCCGGCGAATGGGACGTGATCATGGCCAGCACCAAGGTGCGGAGGAACTCCGACTTGCCGGATCCGGTGGCGCCGATGCACAGCCCGTGCGGGCCCATGCCGTTCTCGGCGGACTCCTTGATGTCGAGTTCCAGTGGCTGACCGGACGGGGTGTAGCCGATCGGCACGCGCAGCCGTTCGCGCGGGGAGCGTTGCCGCCAAACATCTTCGGGCACAATGTCGGCCGCGTCGGGAATCTTCAGGAGCGCCATCAGGCCGGGGTCGGTGGCCCGGCTCTCGGCTTCCAGGCTGACGATGTGGGCCGCATTACCCGGCCGGAACCGGCCGAACCGGCGTGCGGTGGCCTGCGCCTCGGCGATGGTCAACTGGTCCGGGTTGGCGAATCTCTCAGTGCCCGCAGCGGTTTTGGCGCCGATGTCGTCGTTCTCGACCAACAGGTGCAGACCGCGTCGCGCGGCCGCGCTGTCCGGTGGTCCATTGAGGTCCAGCACCGTGACACTGTCCAGGCCGGCATCGGTCACCAGCCGTTCGTCACCGGTGACGTATCCGTCGTCGATCACGATCACCAGCTGCTTCATGCCTTGGGGCAGTTGCGAATTGCGGTTGAACCGGCCGCGTTCGGACAGGTCGTTGCCTAGGGAGCTCTCCAACAATTCCAGCGACGGGTAGAGCATCCGCATGGTGCCGCAGCCGTCGCTGACCGTCGGATGCTGCGCCTGCGGCAGCCATTTGACCCAGCTCCAGTTCTCGTTGTCCGGGTTGGCCGTCACCACGGCGATCTGCAGATGGTCAGGTCCGTGGAAAGCACACAGCTCGAGGAGCATCGACCGCACCAACCGCTGCGTCAGCTTGCGATCCCCCTCGAAGGTGACCGTCGGAAATGCCCGCAACGACACCGCGGTGGGCAGCGCGTGCACCACCGAATGGGTCTTCACGAAACGGCGCAGCGCCACCGTGGACACCGGTTCCAGGTCTTCCGGAGGACCGGTCTCCGGTGCCAGCAGCCGTGTCGCCAGCCGGTGGGTTCCGACGCCGACACGGACATGGCAGAAATCCCCGTCACTGGGCCGGCGCTCCCACATCCGGCGGGTGCCGGCCACGTCGATGAGGGTGCGCGGGTCCGGGTGACTCCACTCCAGGGACGTGCGCTGCGAGGCGCCGGTGCTGTCGGCGTCGTCACGCAGATTGGCCAGGTAGCTGAAGTAGTCCTTGCGTTCCTCGTTCAGTTCGGCGGCGGCCTTGCCGGAGCGTCCGCCGCCGCCCATGAACATGCCGGCCATCGACATGATCATCATCATCGGGAAGATCAGGAACATCGGGTTGCGGGTGAGGTCACGTCCGCCGACGGTGATCATCAGAGCGATCATCCCGACGACAGCGACGATCATCACGAAGGGCATCAGCTTCGTCAGCAGATTGCCGGGGACGACGCGGGGGACCTCGGGCGGTGACTGCAGGTTCACCTCCCCGCCGGGCATCTTGGGTGGCGAGACCCGCAGACGACGGACAAATCCCTGCGTGCCCACGCTTGCCTCCCCCACCCCTGGATACTCGCCCGCTCAGGCTACGAGCGATCGTGGGTATTGTCACACCGTCAGGATTGATGAGGTGGGAGGCCCTATCCGATGACGTTGCCGCCGTCGCTGTCGGAACTGGAGTCGCATTCGGAATCCGAGCAGGAGCTCAGCCGGGTGACAGTGCTCGTCGGAGGGTTGGTCCTCGATGTCGGGCTGCCTACCCACGTCAGCATCGCCGCCGTCATCAACGACGTCATCGACCTCGCCAACGATCAGGTGCCGGCTCACAGCATGCTGGTGGACGTCGAGTTCGACAACGCCGAAGACAAGTGGACATTCGCGCGACTGGGCGGCAGCGCGATCGACCCCAGCAGGTCTCTGGCCGAGGCCGGAATCTATGACGGCGACTTCCTGGTGGTGCAGGAGATCGGGGTGCCCGCCGCGCCTCTGCTGTTCGACGATGTCGAGACCAACAAGGCCGACACCGACAGTCGCAAGCAGTGGCTGATCGACAATGCGCGCACGGCAAGTTGGTTCGCGCTGAGCATCGCGGTGGGCGTGCTGACCGCGGTACTGCTGCCGCGGCAGACGGTCGCCGCCCTGGTACCGGCAGTGCCGATCGCCGCCATCGCCGCGCTGGTACTGGGGGTGACGTGCGCGGCGGTCGCGTGTGTCCAGCCCTACCGATCGGGGCAGCCGAAACGGTCAGCATGGCTGGCCGGTGCGTCGATGCCGCTGATCTTCGGCGGGGCGTTGTTCGCAGTGCCCGGTGCGCACGGCGTCAAGGCGCTGCCGATGGCCCTGGGTCTCACTGCACTGGTCGCTCTGTTGATCCTGCTGTCATCCGGCCGTGGCCGATCGCTGTACACGGCCGTGATCGGGATCGCCGTGCTGTGCATTCCAGCAGCCGTGGCCGAACTGGTACTCAGCCCGGCGCCGCGGGCGGTTGGCGCGATACTGGCGACCGTCGCGGTGACCGTCGTGTACATGGCGCCGCGCACCACCATCATGCTGTCGAAGCTTCCGGTGCCTCGGGTTCCGACCGCGGGCGAGCCCCTCGACGACATCGAGACACAGGGCGGTACGACGGTCGAGGGCGTCAACGCCATCGGCAAGCAGGTCATCCCGACCGAGGAGGGGATGACCGAGCGGGTGCGCCGTGCCAACGAATACCTGACCGGCATCATCGCCGCTGCCGCCCTGACCGCTGCCTTTGGCTGCTACTTGGCCGTCGATGTCAGCAACGGATTTTTCTGGCAGGGAACGGCTTTCTCGATTGCTGTCGCCACCGTGCTGTGCCTGCGTGGCCGCAGCCACCACGACCTGGTGCAGTCGGCAACGTTGATCGGCGCCGGGCTGCTGATCGTGCTGGCGATGATCGCCAAGACGGCGCTGAATCTCGAAGGCTGGCAGATCAATTCGGCCCTGATGTTGGTCGGTCTGATCATGCTGGTGGTGTGCACCGGGCTGGTGGCGCCGCGTTTGGAGTTCTCGCCCGTGCAGCGGCGGCGGGTGGAACTGCTGGAGTACCTGGCCATCGCGCTGGTCTTCCCACTGGCGTGCTGGATCATCCGGCTATATGCATTCTTCCGCGAATTGCATCTGTAGCTTGGGGCTCTCGGGTGGCGGACGGTTCAGTCAGCCGGGGAGCGCGTCCAGCGCCGCTCGGTATTTGGCGGCGCGTTCTGGAGTGGTGCCCGTCGACCCGCGGAAATGAAAATTCAGCATGATGTCACCTTTGACGTGAATCTCATCTGGCGTCCACATGCGGGCGGCACTATCCAGTTCGGCCCGATTCGGAAACTGGATCACCGTCACACCATCCCCTTTGAGGTTCTGTACGCACCGGATCTGGACGCACAACCCCGGTCCTCCGTCGGTAGTTCGGTCGGTAATCCGGTGGCGACGATGATCGCATCGAACACCTCGGCAGCGGTCAACCCGCCGGGATCCGCTGGCTGGTTCGGTGGCGGAGGGGTGGGGCAGGTCGCGCGATAGAACGGCTGCACCTTCGCGGCGGTCTGCCCAGCGGTGAAGGCGCCGTATGCCAGGCGCGAGATTGTTCGAGCGAATGCGGCCGCCTTTACACCATGGGCCACGATGTGGTGGGCTGCGTGTCCTGCTGGCAGCGGACCCATGCCATGGCGTTCCATGTCTTCGGCTAGTAGTTGCGACGGACATGGACTGAGCCCGTAGGGGTCTGCGAACGCGGTGGGGTTGGCGGGGTAGGTGTACGGATTTGGTGCGGGGGCCAGTCCGAGGGGGTCGGGGGTGAGGTAGGCGCCGGTGGTGGGTTGGTAGTAGCGGTGGTGGTTGTAGTGGAGGTTTGTTTCGGGGTCGTGGTATTGGCCGGGGTAGCGCAGGGGGGTGTCGGTGCCGGTCCAGGTGGTGGTGCCCCACATGGTGGTGTGTGCGTGGCCGGTGAGTGTGTTGTGTGGGTGTGGGTTTGGGTGTGGGGGGTGTGGCGGCCGGGGAGGTAGGACCAGGACACGGTGTCGCCGGCGCTGTCGGGTTGGCGGGGTAGGTGTGGGGGTTGGGTGCAGGCGCCAGTCCGAGGGGGTCGGGGGTGAGGTAGGTGCCGGTGGTGGGTTGGGCAAAAACTCCCCGAATGGGTCGAGTGTTGAGCGCACACGAGCAAGATCGCCGAACTCGAATACAAGATAGCCTGGAGTTAGCGCAAGAACGTTTGGGGGCGTCAGTAGTCGCCCGTGTTCGTCGTGCTCATGAATCCTGAAAAATGGCTCACTCCAATCGACTGGACTCGCCTCTGAAGTGCCAACTCCTGCAACTACGCGGCCTACAGTACGATTGGTTTGTATGCAAGTGCCTTGTCCACTATCTCTTCGGCCGAGCGAAATTCTGAATCCTGAAAGATGTAATCGATGATATGCGGATCGGCTACAGCAGAGGAAATCTCATCTGCCAATCGCTCATGATCCGCGTCTACATCACCCGGCAGTGGATTCATTAATCGACGTACTAAGACGATCAATTCGCCCCGACTCAATTTATTCATACTGTATACCTTTCAGCGATTGTAATGATACCCAGTGTCGAGAACGTCAGCGTGATACCTCGGAGTTACGACCGCAATATTGTCCAGGTCATAGACCCTGCCGCCGTTGTATATCGGATCGATATGATGCAAATTATAGACCGATGAACCGTTATGCCATTGACTCTGAGCCGCGAATGGTGAATTGCCATTCGCTATTCGAACCTGATTTTGCGGGCTAAATTGACCTCGCAACTCGGGGTGTTGCGATATTTCCCGCCAGAATTGTTGGCGGAAATCGTCGAAAGTCTTGAAGTCGCGTCCCCTCATGGCGTCAGCGATCTGGCCTGGGATCCGGCCTGCGTTGCCCTCCGTCCCGCGGAGCCACCGTTCGCCCTGACTTATGTGCCGAAGGCCTTCGCCGCCCGTGGCTGTACCGGGCGACTTCCGAGGATCGCATGGGCTCAGTCCGTGGGGGTCGGTGTATGCGGTGGGGTTTCCCGGGTATGTGTACGGATTTGGTGTGGGGGCCAGTCCGAGGGGGTCGGGGGTGAGGTAGGCGCCGGTGGTGGGTTGGTAGTAGCGGTGGTGGTTGTAGTGGAGGTTTGTTTCGGGGTCGTGGTATTGGCCGGGGTAGCGCAGGGGGGTGTCGGTGCCGGTCCAGGTGGTGGTGCCCCACATGGTGGTGTGTGCGTGGCCGGTGAGGGTGTTGGTGGTGGGGTCTAGGAGTGCGGTGGGGGTGTCGATGTGGTCGGTGATGATGGCGTAGAACTGGCGGTCGACCTCATTCTGCTGCGTTGGTGCTGCGGGGCTGTTGAGGGCGAGTTGGCCGGGGCGCAGGGCCGAGTGTGTTGTGCGGGTGTGGGTTTGGGTGTGGGGGGTGTGGCGGCCGGGGAGGTAGGACCAGGACACGGTGTCGCCGGCGGTGCTGTCACCGGCCGTGGTGGTGGTTTGTTCGACGAGTTGGGTGCCGTGCCAAGCGAAGCGGGTGGTGGTGTGCCCGTTGGTTTTGGACAGGCGGCGCCCGGACGGGTCGTAGGTGTAACGGTAGGTCTGCCCGTCGGGGGTGGTGACCGCGCGCAGGCGATCGGCGGCGTCCCAGCGGTAGTGCCAGATGTCGGGTGTGCGGTTCAGGCGTTTGGTGACGGTGCGGATGAGTCGGCCGGCGGGGTCGTAGTGGTAGCGGGTACGTCCGTCGTCGATGAGTCGGGTGCCGTCGTAGCGCCAGCGTGTGCCGGGGTTGGTGGTGATGGTGGGGTTGGCGGCCGGGTCGAAGAGGGTGGTCTCGACGCCCGCGTCTGCGGTGTGTCGGGAGACGAGGCGTCCCAGGGGGTCGGTGCCGTAGGTGGCGGCGGTGCCGAGCATGGGTGTGGTGGGGTCGGTGGTGGTGACGGCAGCCAGGGTGTCATCGGGCCGGTAGGTGTAGGCCGCGGCGGCCAGTACCTGTGGGCTGGAGGCGGTTCGGCCGTCCAGGTTCAGCACGGACAGGTCACGCAGCCCGGCCAGGACGTGGCGTGCAGCCAGGCGCCCGGTGGTGTCGAAGGTGGAGTCGATGGCGGTGGTGCCGTATTGCAGGCGGGTGGCACGCCCGGTTTCGTCGCGGGTGATGTCGCAGCGCTGCCCGGCGGTGGTGAGGGTGTCGATGTCCCCGCGCCGGTCATAGGACAGGGAGGTCCGCACACCCGTCGGGGTGAACGTTTCGATGCGTTCGCCGGCGGTGTTGAACACCGACTGGACCGTGTGCCCATCGACGGTTTCGGAAATCACCCGCCCCGCCGCGTCATACCCGTATTCGACACGCCCCCACGGCATCTGCGCCACCACCAACCGACCAGCCACATCGAAGGTGTAGTCGGTGCGCTCGCCGGCGTAGTCGCCACCGCTGCTGACCTCGGCGGTGACCCGCCCGGTCCGATCACGGTGGTAGGTCAGGGTCTGCCCCGCGGCATTGGTGCGTGAGGCCAACCGGCCCGCGCCGTCGTAGATGTAGCTGGTGGTCGCACCGTTGAAATCGGTTTGCGCGGCGAGCATTCCGTCTGCGGCGTAGGTGTAGGACCAGGTTAGTCCGGCGGGGTTGGTGACCGCGACCAGCCGGCGCGCCGTGTCGTAGCTGTAATGGGTACGCGACCCGTCAGCGTCGACGCGCGTCACCGGCAGGTCGTAGAACCCGTACTCCCAGCGGGTGGTCGAGCCCACTGCATTGGTGTGCGAGGTGCGGTTGCCTTCACCGTCATAGGTCCAGGACTCCGACGATCCGTCCGGCGCGGTCCGGGTGAGTAACCGGCCTGCGGAGTCGTAGGTCAGCCGGGTCACCGTGTGGTCCGGGCCGGCGATCTCGATCAGATTACCGAAATCATCGTAGGTGCAACCGGTTTCGAAGCCGGCCGGGTCGGTGATGACAGTCGGCAACCCGGCGGCGTTGGTGGTGTAGGCGGTGCGTCGCTCCAGCGGATCGAACCGTTCGGTGATCGCGCCGGCACCGTTGTATCCCCAACGCCAGGTGCCGCCGCCCGGGTCGCGCATCTGCACCCGGTTACCGGCGTCGTCGTAGATGAAGGTGGTCACCGCACCATCGGGGGCGGTGATCCGCGCCGGCCGGGGCCCGGCGGCGGTGTCGGTGTAGCCGATGGTGGTGATCTGCCCGAGCGGGTCGGTGATCTGGGCCGGCATGCCCTCGGCGGTGTACCGCAAGGTGGCGGTTGCACCGGCGGGATCGGTGATGTCCAGTGGGTCGCGGTCGGCGTTGAAATCGGTGCGGGTGACCCGGCCGAGCGGATCGGCCACCGCGCGGGGACGCAGATCCGCATCGAACCCGAAGACCGTGGTGGCACCGAGCGCGTCGGTGTAGGTGCTGGTACGGCCGTTGCTGTCTTCGGAGTACGTGAACGAACCCGACCAGACGCCATTGTCACCGCTCTGGTGCACAACCCGGCCGCGTTCGTCGTAGGTATTGGCGTAGTGGGCGCCGATCGAATCGATCCATGCCGTCATCCGATGATGCGCGTCGTACTCGAATGTTGTTGTCGCCCCGGCGGCGTCGGTGACGGTCGTGAGATCCCCACGGGTGTAACCGAACCGGCGCAGCACATGGGAGGTGGTGTCGGTGGCCAACGTGTAGCCACGGATCCGTGGCCCGGCGCAGTCCACGCCGACGCGGTAACCACCGGAGTGCACCACCCCGGAGGGGGCGCCGGAATCGTTGTAGGTGAACAGGATCCGATTGCTGTGGGCATCGGTGATCGCGGAGATGAAGATGACACCCGCCGCGATGTCCGATCCGCGCAGGTGTGGTTTGGGTGCGAAGTGGTAGCTGCGCCCCGAATGCGGGGGTGTGAGCCGGTAGCCGCCGCCCGGTGCGTTCCATAGCTGCCACGCCCGCCCGGTGCGTGCGGTGCTCGGCTCATCTGCGACCGGGTGGTCGAAGGACAACATGGTGCCGTCGGCGTCGACGGTGGTGATCGAATCGGTGGTAACGATGACCCGGGAATCGAAGGTGCACGACCACGACGGACCCAGCCACACCCCGGCGCGATAGCCCGATTTGTGGATGCGGGTCAGACGCAGGCCCAAGACCGCGGGCAGGTCGACGTCGACGGCCGGCAGCGTGTACTCGCCGGTGGCCATGTCGACCGGGTCGCCGCAGACTTTGGTGTCACCGGGCTCGTTCGAGGCGGACGGGTCGTTCTTGGCGTGGTCCGCCGCCTCATTGTTGGTGAAGGCGCCGTCATCTTTGGGATCGTGCGGATCGTCAGTGCCCTTGTGGCCGTCACCATTGCCGCCGTGGTCGCCGGCCTTGGTCGGCGCCGCCTTCTCCGGCACGGCTGCCGGGCCGGGCCGATCCACCACTGCGACAGCCTCAATCGGGCGAGCACCATCCGCCGGAGCGGCTGCTGCTTCTTTGGCGGCAGCGGCCACGGGACGAGGCGTGTGGTCCGCCGCCGACGCGGGGCTGGGCTTCGCGCTCGCGGGGATGTCGGCCTTGGCTGCAGGCGCATCGCGGGCGACCGGCACATCACGCGGAGCCGGGCCGGGCGTGTCCCGCGCCGGCATCGGTCCATCGGCACGCGCCGGGTTCGCCGGCGACGGCTGATTCGGTGTATTCGTATGGGGCGCAGGGGAATTGTTGTTTGCCGGAGCGGAGTCGTTCCGGGCCGGCTCGGCGGGGCGGTCCGCAACATGTGGACCGTCCGGTTTCGGCGCTGCGGTGTCCTGCGGTGCGCGGGCTGGTTCGGTGCGCTCTGTGGTCGGGCGCTCGGCGGGTTTGTCGGCGTCCGGCTTGGGATGTTCGGACGGCGCGTCAACGTCCGGTGTTTTGTCGTGCGGGACGGGCCGCTCGGCCGGGCCGTCCGTGTGATCGCGCGGGGTGGGCGTCTCGTCGGGGGTGCGTTCCTGACGCGGCTCCGGGTCACGCCCGTCGGGATCGTGGCGTGGTGTGTCCGGCTCGTCGGGGCGGTGGGGGGACTCTGAAGGCCGGTCATGCGTAGACGGGGAATCGGCATGCTGGTCGGGAGTCCGGTCCACCGCCGGTGATTCGTGGTGCGGCTGCGGGTCGGGGGACCGGTGGTCCAGCGCGCCCTGATCGGGGTTCTCGTGCCGCTCGGGTGATGGCGAGTGATCCGCAGGAGGCCGTTCGGCCGACGGCGGATCGGCGGTCCGGGGATGCTCGGCCCGTGGTTCGGGTTGATGCGATGTGTCGTGCGGCGTCGCCGCACTTTCGTGAGGCTGCGCCGCGGGGGTGGGGTCCGAGTGCGGCCGGGTGTCGCTGAGGCCGGCACCGGGGCTGTCATGCGGGGTGCCGTGAGCCACCGCGGGGGAATTCGGCGTCGCGGCGCCCGCGGCTGAACGTTCGACCCCGTGGGCCGCGCTGCGCTCGCCGCCGCGGACAGCGTCCGACAACAGGGATTTCATGACACCGGAGCCCTTGGGGCCCATCGGAATCAAGTTCGCGAGCAACGCACCTGTCGCCTGACCCGGATCGGTACCCCACCCGGTACCGACGATCCCTTCGATGAGCTTGTCCGGGTGGGCCGCCATATTGACCAACCCGGCGCCCACCTGCGAGGTGTTGGCAAGATACTGCGCCGGGTGAGCGACGTTGTAGGGGTCGGTCGGATTCACCGTGCGCAGCAGCTTGCCCATGTCGGTGACCGCCCCGGTCAATCCGACCAGCATATGCCCGGTGAACATGTTGCCCACCTCGCGCAGATCACCGAGGTTGGCCAGCAACCGCTCACCGCCTGGCGGCTTCTCCGGTGCGTCGTCGGCAGCGTCCTTGAACGCCGCCGCCGCAGTGGCAGCGGCAGTGTTACGGGACTCGCGTGCCCGGTTCAGGGTTTCGACAGCATGGTTTCGAAGACCTGGCCCAGGGTTCTCGCCCGGATGCGGTGGCAACGTGATGTCGGCACCGGCGTTCTTGCGGTCGACCGCGTCGTCGTAGGCGTCCCTCTTGGACTCCCACTCCGCTTCCTTTTGTTTGGCCTCGTTCCACAGTCGGATCGCTTCGGCCGCCTGCGTCTGCGCCGACTCGACCACCGGAGCGAGGGCATTGAGCGCACCGGACGCTGCGCCGGCCGACGCGGCGGCCGTCAGCCATTTCGGCACCTCTTCGTTGATGGTCTGGTGGTAGGCGTCAGCTGCCTCACCCTCGAAGTTCCCGACACTGATGCCGCGTAGGCCCTCGCCTGTCGACTGAAAATTCTTGCTAAGGTTCTCCAACTCACCGGCTCGGCCCCGCATGGCACCCGGATCACCGTGAATCAAATCCTTGGGGTCATCGGATTCACCGAGGTTCTTCTCGGCGGTTGTCGCGCCCAACTGATCGGCTATGCCGCCGCCGAAGTCGCGGACGTCGTCGGCCAGGCCGTCGGCGCCCACCGCATCCAGCACATCCCCGGCAGCGTCGGTCGTGGTGTCGACTACCTCGCCCAGCAGTCGCTTGCCGCCGTCGTAGAGATCCTCACCGACGTCGACCAGATCGTCCCAGAACCCCACCGTATTTCACCCGACTCCGCGGAAATGGGTCCGGCTAGGGCGCCGGATGGCTGGGCTCGGTGGGTTTCTGCTCCGGCGCGGTGAAGCCGTCCACTGTCGACTGGATGGCCTCACCCGGAATGATCAAATTCCGGGTGGCCTGGCCGGCGTTCTCCTGGATCGAGTTCCAGCTCTGCTCCAGCGCAGGTTTGGCGACGTTTTGGAAAGACTCCGCTGACCAGTCCGGGTTGGTCAGTTGGTTGACGTTGTGACCGACCAGCGCGCCCCAGGACATCTTGTCGATCTGTTCTTTCTGCAGACTGGGGTCACCGACCAGGTCATTGGCCATGTCCTTGAGAGCGTTGTTGTAGTACTCCTCTTGGAGTTCATATCGGCCAGCGCCCAGATCCAGCGCCTCACCGATATCGTTCGCCTTGACGATCAGGGCGCGTGTGCCCCACTCCCAGCGGTCGAGATAGTTGTCGTAGGCGGATTTTGCATCGGGGTGGCTGATCTGCTCGCCCGTCAGTGACAGGTCGCTGAAGCCGCGACCCATCTGGCCGCCGTAGCCACCCAGCCCATCGATCACCCCGTTGATACCGTCGCGGGCCTGTTTGAGGGTGTCCGGGTTGACATTGAGAACCTTGACGCTCACGTCTTCACTACCTCACTGGTATCGAGGTCTATGTAGCAATGCGGGGTCAATTCCCGCGTCGAAGGAAACACCATCACGTCATGGCTGGCGGCGTCTACCACCAATCCCGTCGGTGTGGGTGCCTTGTCCAGAATTTCGTCCACCAATGCGGCCCCCCGCACCGTACGAACCTCGATGGCGCTGGTATTGCGACCTGCGGCCAGTGCGAATGCCTCGCAACGCCGGGCACTGGTGAATGCGGCGAGCCAAGGAACGCCGTTCCAGATCCACGTGGGTATCTGGCCGTCGACGTCCAGTGGCAGGATCAGAGGCGCCGCTCGGAGCCCCGCGATCAGGGCAGCGCCATCGCCGAATCCCGCGCAGAACGCGGCACGCTCTTGGACGAAATCCACGGCTCCCCCCGGTGCGCTTGGACAACCTTTCTCATGCAGGGTACCTGGCCATCGAGCTGGTCGTCCCGACGTCCTATGGGATCAGGACCGATCGCGGTGCCGGTCGTCGGCGGTCGGGAAGTTGGCGGCCAGCGCGGCGGCGATCTCGATGAACGCGCGCCGGGTCGCCGGTGTCATCTCCCGTGTGCCGGCGATGACGCCGCCCGGCCGCAGGTGCCCGTCGAACGGAACTTCGACGACGGCCTGCCCCTGCCCGGCGAACTGCTGCGCCAGCACCGAACGCGTGCGTTTGTCGGCATGACCGTCGGAATCGTT
Source organism: Mycobacterium sp. ST-F2 (assembly GCF_001905655.1). Lineage (GTDB taxonomy): Bacteria > Actinomycetota > Actinomycetes > Mycobacteriales > Mycobacteriaceae > Mycobacterium. The sequence continues at coordinate 82,182 of NZ_JMHT01000006.1, read as the reverse complement.
GAGTACCACCACAGTTCGCTGCAGCAGACCATTGAGGCCGTGCGCCGCCAGCCAATCGAGCGTCTGCCCCGCCGCGCCGGCGCCGTCGACCCAGGGCGACGACACCACGATGAGCGCGTCCAGGTCCCGGAGCACCTCCTGGGTGACGGGGCTGTCCATCGTCGAGCTGCAGTCGATGATCGAGATGGTGAAATGACGATCCAGCCGCGCGGCCGCCTCCCGGTACACCGCGGGATCGAGCACGCGGCGCCGGGCCGGGCTGGCCTCACCGGCCAGCACGAACAGGCCGGCGGCGTTGCTGCCGACCCGGTTGCGGATGTCGGCGAAACTCTCGAGATGCTGGTCGGACGCCAACTCCCAGTACGAGCTCAGCGCCTTGGGATCGACCCGGCTGCCGAGCTTGCCGAACGCGGTGTCGGCGTCGACAGCCACCACCCGATCCTCCTGCCGGAGCTCGGCGAACAGCGACCCGATAGAGGCGGACACCGTCGTCTTACCGACGCCGCCCTTGCCCATGACGCCGACCTTGTAGTGGCCCGACAGCGCCGACCGGATCCGGTTGATCTGCTGGGCTTCATGGATCTCGTCGGGAGACGGACCGAGATTGACCAGTCCGAATGTCGCCTTGAAGAGCGACTTGCGCCAGCCCCGACCGGGCTCGGGCTTACGGGCCCGGATCAGGTCGTCGCGGCGGATGGCGTCGGCGTATGACCCGGGCGCCGTGAACTGGCCCTGCGGGCCATGCGGCCACGGCTGGTGCGGCGGCGGGCCGGGCTGGAAGGGGCCTGGCTGGATGGGACCCGGCTGCGGTGGGTATCCGGTGCGGCGTTGCAACGGCTCGGTGTGCTGCATGCCTGAGGTGTTGTTCGCCGGCGGATTGACGCGGGGCCAAGCCGGCGGCGTGTTCACGGGATGGCCGGCAAAAGCGCTTTCCGGGGGGCCCGGCTGCGGTTCGAAGTGGTCAGTCACCGAATACGCGCTTTCTCTCCTGAAGTTCGCTCGACGCGGGTGCCATCCCAGTATCGACCACGTCAAGCACTGCCGAGAGAACGGCTAGGCCGGTCGCCGTGCCGAAGGGTATGACGGACTTCGGTACAGCTCGTCACCGGATGTCACCTACCGACACTTCGCCCCGACACGCAAGGGGGTCGGGGAGCGCATGCTGCACACACACGGGGACCGGCGTCACAGCGTGGTTCGGCTGAGCGATCCACACGAGGCAACACAGGAGGTGTGCAGGTCGGCGTAGGGTCGACCCTGCCCACTGGATGTGCGTTCCCGGAGGAATCCGCACACAATCGAGAGGTACTCATGTCCGCCGACTATGACCGGCTCTTCAACAACTCGCCGGGCCAGGCCGACAACGAGGAAGCCACGCGCACCGTCGACCATGCGACCCTTGCTGCCGCCGCGCAGATGTCGGCTTCCGCAGCCGCTGCCTCGGCTGCCGGGGCCGAATCGCCGTCGGGACCGCCCGTTGCCGGCCAGCCGCAGCAGCCGCCCGGCATGGTTCCGCCGCCGCGGCCTTCTGAGGTGACCACTCAAATACCGCCCACGCCAATGCAATTCATGCAGAACGGCCTGATGCGCCCGCCGCAAGGTGCTCCCATGGCCGGCGCCCAGTACGAGCAGCCGCAGCACGCCCCGATGATGCCTCCGCCCCCGCGGCACGTGCAGCCTCCGCCACAGCACTACGCCATGAATCCCCGGGTGGACAGGCAATGGACCGCGCAGCACATGCCCGACCAGACCTCCGCCGCCACCATCGGTGACCACCGCGCCATCGACGCGCTGTCGCACGTGGGTGTGCGCGCCGGGGTGAAGATGCCGTCGCAGCGCGGCTGGCGTCACGTGCTGTACCTGTTGACCCGTATCAATCTGGGCCTGTCGCCCGACGAGTTGTACGAGTTGGACCTCTACACCCGCATACGGCGAAACGCCCGCGATTCCTACCAGATCGGCGTCCTCGGGCTGAAGGGCGGCGTCGGCAAGACGGCCGTGACCGTCACCCTGGGCTCCGTCATGGCGAAGGTCCGCGGTGACCGGATCCTGGCCGTCGATGCCGATCCGGACGGTGGCAACCTGGCCGACCGGGCCGGCCGGCAGTCGGCAGCGACCATCTCGGATCTGTTGTCCGACAAGGAACTTGCGCGCTACAACGACATCCGCGCGTACACCAGCATGAACGCCTCCAACCTTGAGGTGTTGTCGTCGGCCGAGTACAGCGTGGCGCGCCGCGACTTCAACGAAGACGATTGGGCCGCCGCGGTCAAGATCGTCTCGCAGTACTACAACCTGGTGCTCGCCGACTGTGGTGCCGGCCTGTTCCACCAGGCCTCGCGCGCCGTGCTGTCGACGGTGTCGGGGTTGGTCATCGTGGCCAGCGCCTCGATCGACGGTGCCCGCCAGGCCGCGGTGACCATGGACTGGTTGCGGCAGAACGGATATCAGGATCTGCTGGGCCGGGCGTGTGTCGTCATCAACCACGTCACACCGGGCAAGACCAACATCGATGTCGATGATCTAGTGCAGCAGTTCGAGCGGCATGTGCCGGCGGGCCGCGTCATCGTGTTGCCGTGGGACAAGCACATCGCCGCCGGATCGGACATCCAGTTCGATCTGCTGGCCAAGACGTACCAGCGCCGGATCACCGAGCTGGCCGCGGCGCTGTCCGACGACTTCGACAGGCTCGAGTACCGGTGACCGCATCTGCCGGCCCGCAACCGCCCCACCCGCCGCGGCAGCTGACAATCCGACCAGGCAGTCGACCACCGGTGACCAAGCGCATCCTGGAGCTGACCGACGGTGCGGCGATCGCCGCGGTGATTCCGCTCCTGTTGTGGATAGCAGGGGTCTACGACACCATCCGGAACATCCGGTTCTGACTTTCCGTCCGGTCACACGAATGAGTAACATCGCCGCGCGACCGACCCGGCGGCGCCCGTACGGTGTTTGAGTAGTCAATTTGTTAGGGAGACCACGATATGTCCGAAAACCACGACGCCGGCTCCGTGAGCGAGCAGCAGCTGCCGGTGGCTGGCGACGAGGAGAAGACCCAGTTCGTCGATCGGTCGGCGCTCCAGCAGCCGACTGCGGCGAGCCCGCTTGCCGGTGACCAGACCCAGGTCGTGCCGCAGCAGCAGTGGCAGCCGCCGCAGCCTCCGGCCGCTGCCCCCTACGGCCAGGACGTGCCGCCGGCGGTACCGCAGTGGCAGGCCCCCCAGCCTCCGGCGGGACATCAGTGGCAGCCCCCGCAGCCGGGTTATCAGCAGCCGGCTCCGCAGCCGCAGTTCGGTCAGCCCGCAGCGCCGTTGCCACCGCAGCCCGAGCAGTCGTGGAATCCGGCGGGTGCGCCCGTGCCGCCGCCCCCGCCGGGGTTCGGCGCGCCGACCTACGGCGCCCCTGGTTTCGGTGCCCCGGGCTTCGGTGCGTCGGTGCCGCCGCCGGGCTTCGGTCCGGGTGGTGCCCAGCCTGGCTTCGGTTCACCTCAGCCGGGCGGATACCCCGGTCCGGGCGGACCGCAGTTCGGCGGACCGCAGTTCGGCGGACCAGCGGGTCCGCAGCAGACGCCCGTCGACATGGCGAAGTCGCTGCTCACCAAGGGTGATTCGTTCATCTTCCGGTTGATGACGCGCGGTGTCCGCGGCGAGCTGATCCAGCAGCCGTGGTTCCAGAACATGCGGAACAATCCGCAGGGCTCCAACCAGTTCGTCTACCTCGGCTACGGCGGAGCGGTGCTGATCGGGTTGTTCCTGAGCCTGTTCGGCGGGATCGGTTCGCTCATCGCAAGCGTGATCTGGCTCGGATTGGCCTACTGCTTCCTGGCCTTGGGCACGAAGCTGGCCGCGCAGTTCGTGGCCTACGGGATCTGTGGTGTGGGTGCGGTGGCCAGCCTGCTGGGTTTGTTGTTCGGCATCATCGGCCTGGCGGGTGTCAGCAGCAGCCCCTACGTCAGCGGTAGCCTCACGGCAATGCTGATCCTTGCTGTGGTGATCAACGGCGTCATCGCAGTTGTGCTGGGCTACATCGGAATTCAGGTCCACAAGGGAATTCAGAAGATCGCTACCGGTCAGTTCTGACAGCCCGACCGATGAACGGTGCACCCTGAAATCGGGGTGCGCCGTTCGCTGTTCTGAAGCTGCCGGCAGGCCATAGTCTGAACCGAACGTCAGGGGGCACGATGACAGGCGATTTCGGATTGCGGGTGAGAAGCGGAACGGCGCTGCGACGTTCGGTGGCGCTGTGCGCGGTGGCGATGCTGGCCGGCTGCGCGCCGACCGTCACCGGTACCGCGGTGTCGCCGGTCAACGACCCCTTCCATGTCGCCGACCTCCCGGCCAAGGACGGGCCGAGCGGGTTGCGGGACAACGCACCCGCGGCGGTCGGCAAGGTGCAGAACACCAACAACAGCGACGTCGACCGACTGGCGTTGCAGGCGATCAATGACATCGCCGAGTACTGGCAACACGACTACAGCGCGTCGGGTTTGAAGGGTTCGTTCAAGCCCATCGAGAAGTTCCTGTCGTACGACGCCCGCGATCGGAACAGTCCGGAAGCGTGTGACGAGGACACCGCCGGTCTGGTGAACGCCTTCTACTGCCCGAGCGAGAAGCTGATGGCCTGGGACCGCGGCATCATGGTCCCGACGGGGCGCAAGTACTTCGGTGACGTCTCCGTCGCGGGGCTGATCGGGCATGAATACGGCCACGCGATCCAGTACATGGCGAAATTGGTGACTCGTAGTACACCCGTCATCGTCCGTGAACAGCAGGCCGACTGCTTCGCCGGCGCCTATCTGCACTACGTCGCGGCGGGTGATTCCAAGCGGTTCATGATGAGCACCGGCGACGGCCTCAACCATGTGCTCGCCGGGCTGATCACCGTCCGGGATCCAACGCTGGGACCGCACGACGACGACATGCTCACCGACGGCCACGGCACGGCGCTGGACCGCGTCAGCGCGTTCCAGCAGGGCTTCACGGTCGGACCGCAGGCGTGCGCGGCCATCGATCTGAACGACATCAAGCAGCGCCGCAAGGGCCTGCCGATGGAGCTCGAAGATGAGCCGACGGACGACGATCACCGGTCCGCCGACCTGCCCATCGACAAGGACACGATCGGCACCCTGGTCGAGTTGCTCGGGGTGATCTATTCCCCGAAGCAGCCCCCGAAGCTGACATACGGTCCGGCGAAATGCGATACCTCGCAAGGTGATTCGCCTGCTTCATACTGTCCGTCGACGAACACGATCTCGGTGAACCTGCCCGCCCTGCAACAGATCGGCACACCGGCTGACATGGCCGAGAAGACTCTGATCCAGGGCGACAACACGGCGTTCTCGATCGTCGTGTCGCGGTACATGATGGCGCTGGAGAACCAGCGTGGAGTCAAGCTGGACGACCCGACGGCCGCGTTACGCACAGCCTGCCTGACCGCGCAGGCCCAGCGTCAGATGGCCAAGCCGCATGACCTGCCCAGTGGTGCCAGCCTGCAGTTGACCGCCGGCGACCTGGACAAGGCCGTCGCCGGGCTGCTCACCAACGGATACGTCGCCACGGCGGTCGATGGGCAGGGTGTGCCGGCCGCGTTCACCCGGATCGCGGCGTTCCGGGCCGGGCTGGCCACCGACGACGAGGGCTGCTACAAGCGCTACCAGTGAGGAGAGTGCATTCGTGAGCTCCGTCCCGCCGCTCATCGTGACGCTCGGCGGCGCCATGTTCACCTTCCCGCCCGGCAAGGAGGTCACCGTCGGCCGCGGCGAGGCCTCGGACGTCAGAATTCCTGACGCCGGCCCTGGCGCCAAGCACGTGGTCTCCCGGTTGCATCTGATCATCAGGGTGGACCCCGGTGTCGGTCAGTGGGTGGCAATCGACAAGTCCCGCAACGGAATCTTCGCCAACCGGACGCGTGTGCCGTCGGCTGTCATCAGTGACGACCTCGTCCTGGCTGTCGGTGCTCCGGACGGACCGCAGTTGCATTTCCGGACCGCCACACAGGTCATCCCGGTCGCCAAGTACCGGCAGCCGCCGCCACAGACGGCGGCCCCGCGTCCGTCGCAGCCGGCTCCTCCATTGCCGCCACGGCCGGTTCAGCGGCAGTCGCCGCCTGCACCGCCGCGTCAGCCCGCCCCCGCGCCACAACGCTCGTCGGGTCCGCCCCCTGGGGCCGTCACCATCGGGCGACACTCGACTGCGACCATCAAGGTCGAAGATTCGCTGGCCTCCCGAATTCACGCCTACCTGGTGCCCGCCCCGACCGGAACGCAGTTGTACGACAACGGTTCGGGCAATGGCACTTTCGTCAACGGTCACCGCGTCGAGGCGGTCACGCTGCGTCCCGGGGACGTCATCACCGTCGGCAACACCGACCTGGTGTTCACCGGCGGTACCGCGGTCCAGTCGCGGCAGACGGTTGCGACCGGTGGCATCGAGGTACGCCAGGTCGGCCTCGCCATCGAGGGCCACCAGCTGCTGACCAACGTGGCGTTCGACGCTCGGCCCGGCACTCTTACGGCGGTGATCGGCCCGTCGGGCGCAGGCAAGTCGACGTTGATCAGGCTGCTCGGCGGCGTCACCAAACCGACTTCCGGGCAGGTCACCTTCGATGGACACGACGTGCACGCGCACTATGCGTCGCTCCGGTCACGGATCGGCATGGTGCCCCAAGATGACGTCGTGCACCGGCAGTTGACGGTCACCCAGGCGCTGAATTATGCCGCCGAACTCCGGTTGCCACCCGACACCAGCAAGGACGATCGCCGCGCGGTGGTGGAACGGGTGCTCGCCGAATTGGAACTCACCCAGCACCGCGACAAGCGCGTGGACAAGTTGTCGGGCGGGCAGCGCAAGCGGGCCTCGGTGGCGCTCGAATTGCTCACCGGCCCATCACTTTTGATCCTCGATGAGCCCACCTCGGGATTGGACCCGGCGCTGGACCGCCAGGTCATGCAGATGTTGCGGCGGCTGGCCGATGCCGGGCGCACGGTGCTGGTGGTGACGCACTCCCTCACGTACCTGAACATGTGTGACCAGGTGCTGCTCCTGGCGCCCGGCGGCAAGACCGTCTACGCGGGACCGCCGCAAGCGGTCGGATCGGCGATGGGAACGCAGGACTGGGCGGACATCTTCGCCTGGGTATCGGCCAATCCCGATGCGGCGCATGCCGTCTTCCTGCAGAACAACCCCGCTGCCAACCAACCGCCGGCACCGCCGGAACCTGCCGGCCCGCTCGGCGCACCGGCGCGCACCAGCACCGGTCGCCAGATGCTTACCGTCGCGCGCCGGCAGTTGCAGCTGATCTTCGCCGATCGGATCTACACCAGCTTCTTGTTGCTGCTGCCGTTCATCCTGGGGGCGATGTCGCTGATTGTGCCGGGGGACACCGGATTCGGGGTGGCGACTGTGGGCCACTCCCCCAACGAGCCGAACCAGTTGCTCATCGTCGCGAATATCGCGGCAGTGTTCATGGGAACCGCACTGACGATCCGTGATCTGGTTGGCGAGCGCACCATCTTCCGCAGGGAGCAGGCGGTCGGGCTGTCGGCCGCCGCGTACCTTTCCGCCAAAATCGTTGTGTACAGCGCGTTCACCGCGATTCAGACTGCGATCGTCGTGGCGATCGTGGTGATCGGCAAGGGCGCGCCCACGCAAGGCGCATTGTTGCTGGGCAGCGCGACCCTGGACTTCTACGTGAGTCTGACTGTGGCAGCAATTGTTTCGGCGATCCTGGGCCTGCTGCTGTCCTCGCTGGCGCGGTCCAGCGAGCAGATCCTGCCGATGCTCGTCGTCGTCATCATGCTGTCGATCGTGTTCTCCGGCGGCATGATCCCCGTGACGGGACGCGTCGGCCTGGACCAGGCGTCGTGGTTCCTGCCAGGGCGATGGGGATTCGCGGCGTCGGCGAGCGTGGTCGACCTGCTCAAGATTGCGCCGCTCATGTCGGTCGACGACCAGCTGTGGCACCACGAATTGCGCTGGTGGGCGCTGGATATCGGTGTCCTGTTGCTGCTGGGCGCGGTTGCCGGTTTCGTGGTGTACCGACGACTTCGGCTGCCGGGCGGCACGAAAGCGGGTCCCCCGAAAGCTGCGATGATCGCGGTCGCCGTAGTGCTTGCGGCAGGATTTGTGGCCGGCATGACCTACCTGACCCGCGACTCCGGAAACCGGCCGACGCAACCGACGGCGCCCGCGGCACCACCCAGGGCGGCTATCCCCGGGCAGCGCATAGATCTGGCGAACCTGCTCCCCGACGGAAAAGCCGTGAGCACCGTCATGCAGTCGCCACCGATGGCGACCGCGACCATCGTCACGGCGGAGACCCCGCGACGCGGCACTGCGGCTCCTCCACCGTGTGCCGGCGTCGCGGATGCGGGTAGTGCCACGACCTTCGCGCCGGGATTCACCGCCATGTCGGGTATGGAGCTGCACAACCCGGCAGATCCGAACGTCTGGATGGTGGCCTATGTCGTCGGCTACCCGGGACCCCAAGCGGCAGCGGCTATTCCGGCGGCGGCGACATGGTCGGGATGCGCGAATACGGTCGTCACGTTCACGGCTGACGGAGGGCCGCCGCGGCAGTTGGCGGTCGGTGCGGTCACTGTGGACAAAGACACCCTCACTGCGGCCTTCACGGAGCCTGGGCGCAGCTGCCAACACGTACTGACCACGAAGACCGATGTCGTGATCGACGTGTTGGCGTGCACTTCGGGTGGCGGCACTCAGGCTGCCGAGCTGGCCAAGCAGATCGCTGACAAGGTCAGCTGAGAAAGGAACAGATGAACCCCTGGCGTACTGGGCTGGTCATTGGCGCGGTGGTTGTTGTGGCGGCGGGTTGTTCGTCCGCCGACCGGAAGGTCTCGGGCACGGCCACGACAGCCACGGCTGTCGCTTCTCCGACGACGTCGACGTCAGCTGTCGCCAAACCTGTTGATGATGCCGGCCTGCCGGCATTGTTGGCATCCCCGTCTGAGATCAGCGACGTCGTGGGCGTAGCCATGACACCGGAGGCGATTTTCAGAAAGCCAGAGGCGAAGCTGAACGTCGACCCACTTCGGTGCACCGAAGCCTTGATGCCGGGTCTCGACACGGTGTCCTACTACGGCCGAACTGGTTTCGCGGGGCAGGGTCTCCATGGCGATCGGCACGCGCGGGTGGTTCAGGTGCTCGCCTCGTTCCCGTCGGATGCGGACGCAGAGACCTTTCGCGGTATCACCGTCGGCCGCTGGCGCCTATGCCAAAGTCAGCAAGCCACGATTACGGACGGTAAGAGCACTGCCACGTACGAACTGGGCAACGTTGACTCTGTGGATTCCGTTGTCAGTGTGTCGATGTCGGGCACCGCGGCAGACGGCGGCAGCGTGAGATGCCAGCATTCGTTGGGCACTCGCAAGAATGTCATCGTGGACGTTCGGGTGTGCGCCTCCGACGTGAGCAACGAAGGGCGTGATCTGTTGTCGAAAATCGCGGCCAAGGTGAGTTAGCGAATGTTTGCCATCATTGGCACGAAGTTGCTGTCGAGGTATTCGGTAGCCAGGTAGCCGCCGGGATCAGCAAGTGCGGCAATGATATTGGGGTCATCCACGATGATTATCGAGCCGCGATAGGTCGCGAGTTGGCGGGGCCGCCCCGCTGCGCCCCCATGCCCGGCAGCTTTGTCGGTTCTCACCACGACCAGCACATCGGTGCGAACTTGGTACAACTTGGCCACGTCGGGCATTGTCCGGGCAGAACCCTGGTCGCCAGCTTGGCGCCCCAGTGTGGGGTCGTAGTTCAAGCCAAGCGAATTCAAGTAGTCCGCCGCATTCGACGGGGTGAGTGTCTGGCTGACGCCGCTGTCGGACACGTTGATCACCTGGACGCTCTTCCCAGCAGCCCTGGGGTTCTGATTCTTGAGGTCGGTCTGCTGCGAGGCGACCTGGTCGATCAGGCTGTCGGCGTCCTTGTCGCGACCGAGGATCTTGCCGATCCACTTGAGCTGTGTTTGCCAATTCCAGGTCCGGCTGGTGTCTTTCGGCGCAGTGACGGTCGGGGCGATTGCCGCGAGGCGCTGATAGGTCGTGTCGTCGATGTCTCCGGTGGCGATGATGACGTCGGGTTTCGCGGCCTCGATGGCGCTGGTGTCGATGAAGCCGACGGTGTCTTTCACCGACGGTTTACCGGTGATCTTGGACTGCAACCAGGAGGGCAGGGTCGTGCCCGCGCCGGCGATGGCTGCGGGTTGTAGGCCGAGCGACAGCACGGCATCGGCATCGCCGGGTCCGAGGGCGGCGACAGCGGTTGGCGCCCTGGTGATTTCGGTGGTGCCGTGGGCGTGAGTGAATGACTGCGCGGTATAGGCGGGCGCGCCCGGTTTGCCGAACAGCATGATCGAGGCGACGACCACGATGACGGTGACGACAGCGGCGACCGCACCGCCGATGACCAATCGACGCTTGCGTGCATTGTTCGGCCCAGCCGTCAGCGGCCCGGCCCCCGTCATCTGCGGTGGCATCGGGCCGCGCGGCGGTCCCGGGGGGTACGGACCGCTGAACTGCCCGCTCGGATAGGTCAGCACGCCACCGGGTGGTGTCGGTTGGTGCGGCTGCCACGATTGCTGCGCGGGGGGCGGTATTTGGCCGGGAGGTTGTTGCGCCGGACTGGAATTCGCGACGGCAGCCGTTGCCGCGGCGGCGAATTCCCGCGCGGTCTGGTACCGGACGTTGGGATCTTTCGCCATGCCGCGGGCGATGACCTCGTTCAGTGCCCACGGCAGATGGGGCACGCGATCGGTGACACGCGGGATTTCTCCCGTCACGTGCGCTGCCGCGATGGCGGCGATGCCGCCAGGTAGGCCGCCGTATGGCGTCCTGCCGGTGAGCAACACGAAGAGGCTGCAGGCCAGCGAGTAGACGTCGGCGCGCGAATCGACATGCTGTCCGCTGAGTGCCTCGGGTGGGGCGTAGGCGATGGACGCCATGACTGAGCCGTCGGTGGTCAGGTGTGCGGCATCGTCGAAGGCGCGGGCAATTCCGAAGTCCGCCAGGAACACTCGCTCGTCGTCGCCGGGATCTTCGGCGGCCGCCAGCAGAAAGTTGGCGGGTTTGACGTCGCGGTGCATGATGCCACGTCGGTGGGCGTAGTCGAGTGCCTTCGCGACTTCGGTGATGATGCGGGCCGCGCGTGCCGGTGTCATCCGGCCGGAACGGACTTCCTGGTCGGCGTCGGTGCCTGCGACGTACTGCATGGCGATCCAGAGCTGCCCGGCCTCGGTCTCGCCACGGGAGTAGACCGCGACGATGTTGGGGTGGTCGAGCGTCGCTGCAACGTTGGCTTCACGCAAGAACCGTTCCCGGAACTGTCCGTCACCCTGTATCGACGTGGTGAGGACTTTCAAGGCGTCACTGCGGGGCAGCTGCGGGTTCTTGGCCTTGTAGACCACGCCCATGCCGCCGACACCGAGGACGGCTTCGATGGTGTAGCCGGCCACGATATCGCCGGGATTGAAAGTGGATGTCATTGCGGTCGATTATTTCGCAGTCAGGAGCAGATACTGCGCAGCCATCTTCTGAGTGGTCTCAAATGGCTGAACCGCAAAGGCTTCGAACGCCCACCGGCCGACAGTCGCGTAGCAGGTGTTGACCTGGGCCTTGATCCGCTCGTTGGTGACCGCGACACATCTGGCCGAGGGCAGGCCCGGAACGGTCGGGCCGGGCTCGGTGCCGGTACTCGGTTCGGTGAATTTGGCGGCCAAGCGCGTTGCGGCGGCATTGTCGCGGGCCTGGAATACATGCGTCCCGCGAATTGACACGACGTCGACTCCGGCGTCGGTGAGGATGGCTGAGCTGACGATGGGGTCGTCTTCGAAATGGAGATAGCCGCGGGGCGCCCACAAACCCTGGTTCAAAACCGGCTCCTTGGTGGGCATGGTCCGTCTGAGCAGTCCGTCGGGGTCGAACTGCATGTTGGCGAACTGGCTGGGGTCCGTCGGTCGAAAACCATCAATTCTTGGGGCCTGCAAGTCAAGCATCTTGACAGCCAACTGCGTTGACACATCGGCGCCTTGCTCTGCATCGGCATACTGTGTCAGCACAAATGGGCCGTGCGGCGAGTACGCCACGGTGGCGAATTGCCGGTCAGGCATCATGAATCGATATGCATGAGTCTCGGGGTGACCGGGTATCGGAAGATTGAGCTGCGCTGATGGATGGTGGGTCATGGGATCCTGCGCATAAAATTCCGCCGCGGCGGCAGCTGCGGCATCTGGGTTGGGAAAACGCAGTACCGCATTCTGTATGCCACGTGGGTGGTCAGCGTGAGCGCCCGCGCCGCGCGCTGAGCCGAACCCGTAGATGAATTGATGTTTTTTCGCGATGTCGTCGGCCACGGACGACAGCGGCTTTGCATCGAGCCACAGACCCGTCGAGGTCGCGTCGACGTCCAGAAGCTGGGGGTCAACCTCCCACGGTCCGACGACGTATTCCGCCATGCGTTCGGCGTCGAAGATCCGTCCGGTTTCGGCACCGGGTTTGACCGCAGGCCCCGGTTTCGGCGCCGTCGGGTAGTTACCGGGGTTCAGCAGGCTGACGACTGCATCGCCTGGCTTGAACGCCGGATCCCGTGACGCATCGCCGTTTGTCACCGTTGTGCAGCCTGCCAGCAGTGACACTGCGGCGGTCGCGGCGGCCAACTTGGCGATATTCATGACGCTCCCCATCGTCTCCCCTGACTACACAGCGCGAGGCGCCGCGTAGTGACTCCCCGCGAACTGTACGCACTCGAGCGTCTGAGTGCCTCAGCCGCTACTGCTGGCCGCGCGGAAAATCCGTGGTGATTTCGGCGACCAGGTCGCCCAGTCGCGCCCGATCGGCGTCGATGGACTCGGTGGCCTTCGCGGTCGCATTGCCGAGGGCTTCATTGATTCGAGCTTCGACGGTGTCGGCGCCGAGGCGTAGGAGGCCGTCTTCGATGAACAGGCCTGTCAGCCAGTGGTGACCGTTGAGGGTGACCTCGACGGTTTTGGCTTCGTCGGTCGCGGTGAACGACTCGGTGTTCATCTTGGCGAGCTGCTCGTCCATGACCGACTGCAGGCGCTGGGCCTGCTGGAGAACCGCGGCGACCTCCGGATGCATCTCCATCATTTGGTCTCCTTCTTGTCATCGATCTTGGTGCGGCGCCGGTGCCCGATGACGCCGTCGGTGAAGGCGCGGTCCTCCGTGTACAGGACCTCGTCGGGTGAAAGCACCGCGTTGCGCTTCTTCTCCTTGCCGCCTTCGCGGTTGCCGCCGTGACCACCATGTCACCGCACTCGCCGCCGCCGACAGAGGCAGGACCCGCTGCCTGGCTGGCGCCGCACCGCGGGAGCCTGACGCCGGCGCGACTGCGGCCGGCTGCATCGGCTGTCCGCCCAGCGTGCCGCCTCAGGCGTCGAGGTCCTGGGAGACCAGGTCAGCCACGGTCGCGAGGGCTGTTTCGTCGTCGGAGGCCACGGTCACCTGGGCCCCGTTGCCGGCCCCGAGGGTCATGATCATCAGGGCCGAACCGGCGTCCACCGGCTCGCCGCCGTCGACCGACAGGGTCACCTCCGCGCCGGAGTTGACGACGGCTTCGGAGATGACGGCCGCGGGACGGGCGTGCAGGCCGATGGCGGATCCGACGGTGACGGTCTTGCTGGGCATGGGTTTCTCCTTTGGTTGGTTGTTGATTCGGATAGTTCAGTGGCCTGCGGGCTGCAGGTCTGCGGAGGTGTCGACGGACGGGAGCGTCCTGCCTGCGCTCTTGGCGACGATGACCGCCAGCGCGCTGCAGACGGCGCCGACGAGCACCGCCACCACGAACCAGATGAGGTTTCCGATGGCGAAGAAGACGAAGATGCCGCCGTGCGGTGCCTTGGACGTCACGTCGAACGCCATCACCATGGCGCCGGTGACGGCGCCGCCGAACATCATCGACGGGATGACGCGCAGCGGGTCGGCGGCGGCGAACGGGATGGCGCCCTCGGTGATGAAGCAGGCGCCGAGAAGCCATGCGGCCCGGCCGTTCTCGCGTTCGGGTTCGGTGAACAGGCGGGGCCGGAGGGCGGAGGCCAACGCCATGGCCAGCGGCGGCACCATGCCGGCCGCCATGACGGCGGCCATGATCCGCAGCGATGCGACGTCGGTGATGTTGAGCCCGGCGGCGGCGAAGGAGTAAGCGGCCTTGTTGACCGGTCCGCCCAGGTCGAAGCACATCATGAGGCCCAGGATGACACCCAGCAGGACCAGTGAGCTGCCGGACATGCTGCCGAGCCAGTGGGTCAGGCCCGTGGTGATGGCGGCCAGCGGACGGCCCAGCAGCAGGAACATGGACAGACCGACGATCAGTGAGGCGCCGAGCGGGATCACCACCACCGGCATGAGGCCGCGGAACCACTGGGGCACCTTGAACGAGCTGATCCACAGCGCGGCGAACCCGGCGATCAGGCCGCCGACGATACCGCCGATGAACCCGCCGCCCACGGTGACGGCCACCGCGCCCGCGGTGAAACCCGGTGCGATGCCGGGCCGGTCGGCGATGGCGAAGGAGATGTATCCGGCGAGCGCGGGGACCAGGAAGCCGAAGGCCAGCCCGCCGAGGGTGAACAGCACCGCGCCGAGGTACTGCAGGATTCCACCCGGGGGCAGGTTGGTCAGCGAGTTGGTCGTGGCGATGATGTGCGCGAGTGAATCCGATTTCCCGGCAGGCTTGTTGGCGATCTCATAGCCCGCGAACAGGAAACCCAGTGCGATCAGCAGGCCGCCGGCCGCCACGAACGGGATCATGTAGCTGACGCCCGTCAGCAGGATCTGGCGCAGTCGGGTGCCCCAGCCCAGCCCGCCGCGGTTCTCGGTGGCGGGCGCCGCGGCGTCGCCCTGGACTCGGGCGGCCTGCGGATCCTTCGCCGCCGCAACGGCTTCGGCGATCATGGTGTCGGGTTCGTTGATGGCCCGCTTGACCCCGGAGGCGATGACGGGCTTGCCGACGAAGCGCTGCTTGTCCTTGACCCCGACATCGGTGGCGAAGATGACGGCGTCGGCGGCGGCGATGGTCTCGGCCGACAACGGGGTGGAGCCGGACGAGCCCTGGGTTTCGACGGTGAAATGCACACCGGCGCGGTCGGCGGCCAGTTTCAGGGCGTCGGCGGCCATGTATGTGTGGGCAATTCCGGTGGGGCACGCCGTGATCGCGATGATCGAGGCCTTGGGTGCGGGCTCGGCGGCGGGAGCGACCGGAGCCGGCGTCGCGGATGCGGACGGGGCTGCCGGCGCCGGGCTGACCACGCCCTCGACGAGTGCGACCACTTCATCGGCGGTGCCTGCGGCACGCAGCTGTTCGACGAATTCCTTGCGGACCAGGGCCCGGGCCAGGCTCGACAACAGCTTCATGTGCTCGGCACCGCCGGATTCGGGGGCGGCGATGAGGAACGCGAGGTCGGCGGGACCGTCGGGTGCGCCGAACGGGACGGCGGGCGCCAGCCGGGCGAAGCCGATGGTCGGCTCGTCGACATGGGGCGATCGGCAGTGTGGGATCGCGATACCGCCGGGAAGCCCGGTGGCCGACTGGGATTCACGGGCCAGGGCGGCCTCGACGAGTCCGTCGCCGTTGGTGGCGCGGCCGGTCTCGGCCATTCGGGCCGCCAGCAGTTCGATCACATTCTGCTTGTCGGGGCCGGCGTCGACGTCGAGTGCGACGAGGTCCGAGGTGATGATCGGCATGGGGGTTCCTTTTGGATCGGGCGGATCAGAGGTGGGCGGAGGCGGACGTGACAGCCTGAACCTGAACAGCTTTCACGTCGATCTGGTCCGGGCTGGGCAGTGCGGAACCCGGCAACGAGGCAGCAGCGCTGCCGTACGCGACGGCGGTCTGGAGCCGCTGCTCCGGCGCGGCGCCGGCGATGGTGGCGGCGAGGTATCCGGCCAGCGACGCGTCACCGGCGCCGACGGTGCTGCGCGGCACGATCGACGGCGCCGTGGCCGCCCACGTCCCGTCCCGGTCGACCAGGACGGCGCCCGCGCCGCCGAGCGTGACGAGCACGGTGCCGGCCCCGCGGTCGACGAGCTGACGGGCGGCGGCTACGACGGGCAGTGGATCACCTTGCGCGGCGGCGTCTTCCAGTTCCTGCGCGGAACGGCCGGTCAGCCAGGCCAGTTCCTCGGAGTTGGGCTTGATGAGGTCAGGGGCGGCGGTGGCGAAGGCTTCGGCCAGGGCGGTGAGCGGACGCTCGGAGGTGTCCACCGCGACGCGGCACGGCAGTGCCGCCAGCCGGGCTGCGACGTCGGCGTACCAGTCGTCGGGAACCCCGGGCGGCAGCGACCCGGACAGCACCACCCAGGTGGCTTCCGCTGCGCGGTCGCAGACGACCGCGGTCAGGGCTGCCAGCGCGGCGGCGTTCAGATGTGCCCCTGGTTCGTTGAGTTTGGTTGTGGTGCCGTCTTTTTCGGTGATGGTCAGGTTGCTGCGGACGACGCCCGGGATGGCGATGTTGTGGAACCGCACGCCGCGGGCCGTCAGCCCCGCCAGGATCGGATCGTGGTCGGCGGCCGGCAGCAGTGCGACGGTGTCCACACCGTTCTGGGTCAGCGCGCGAGATACGTTGACGCCCTTGCCTCCCGGCTCGGTGGAGACGGGCGTGAGGCGGTGTACCGCTCCCCTGGTCAGCGGCTCGTCGAGCGACAGGGTGCGGTCGAGGCTCGGGTTCAGGGTGACGGTGACGATCATGCGCCGGCCTCAGCACAGATGACGTCGACGCCGGCGTCGATGAGTTGTTGACGCTCGTGGGCGCGGATCTCGGTGTCGGTGACGACGGTTCGCACGGCCGACAGTGGCGCGAAACTGACCAGGTCTTCCCGGCCGAACTTGCTCGAATCCGCCGTCACGACAACGTGGTTGGCGCAGTGGACCATTGCGCGCTTGATGGCGGCCTCGTCGCTGTCCGGAGTGGAGAAACCGTGCCGGACGCTGATGCCGTTGGTGCCGAGGAAGGCGACATCGACACGCAGGGAGTCGAGTGTCCGCAGGGCCTGCTCCCCCACCACGGCCTGGGTGAGGCTGCGGACGCGGCCGCCCAGCAACTGCAGGGACACCGTCGGGCTGGACGTCAGCTTCGCGGCCGCCGGGATGGAGTTCGTGATGACGACGAGGTCGCGGTCGGTGGGGATGAGGTCGGCGATGCGCGCGGTGGTGGTGCCGGCGTCGATCAGCACCGTTCCGCCGGTGGCGGGCAGCAGGGCGGCGGCTGCCGCCGCGATCGCGGCCTTCTGCTGGGTCTGGGTGGAGTCGCGCTGGACGACACCCTGCTCGACGAGGTGCAGGGTGCGGGCGGGCACCGCTCCCCCGTGCACCCGCCGGATGACGCCGGCCTTGTCGAGGACGTCGAGGTCCCGGCGCACGGTTTCGGTGGTGACGTCGTAGGTCTCGGCGAGTTCGTTGACGGAGGCGCGACCGTCGGCGAGGACTCGCGCGGCGATGGCTTGCTGCCGTTCTTCCGCGTACATGACCCTCCAGTGGTGTGGGAACGCATCCGATTCGATCTTTGTATTGTTTGTTTTACGCTTGGATGTGTTGACTTGTCAACGGTTCGGAGTAATCTACATCACATGAGCCAGACATCTGTGAGCCCGTCGCCTTTGGTGGTCGACGTGGAAACCGATCGTTCGCCCAGCGGTGCACCTGTGGTGCTGCACGGGGTTCCCGCCGTCGGCGGAGTGCGGTACGCGCCGGTGCTGTGGCCCGGGGCGCGACCGAAGCCGGACGCCGACGGCATCGCCGCTGAACTGGGAGAGCCGGAGCGGCCGGGGGAGCGGGAGCGCTTCGCGGCAGCCTCGGTGACGGTCGCGGACCGGCTTCGCAGCCGCGCCGCGCGAGCCACCGGAGCCGCTGCCGAGGTACTGGCCACCACCGCGACCCTTGCGCAGGACCGCGCCTGGGCGTCGGCGACGGACAAGCGCATCGCCGACGGCATGACCGCGGTGCGTGCGGTCGTCGCGACGGCGGACCAGTTCGTCGAGATGTTCACGCGCATGGGCGGACTCATGGCCGAACGCGTCGCGGACCTCAGGGATATCCGGGACCGGGTGATCGCCGAACTGCGCGGGCTGCCCGAGCCCGGCGTGCCGGTGCCGGACGTGCCGTCGGTGCTGTGCGCCGAGGATCTGGCGCCCGCCGACACCGCCGGGCTGGACCCGAATCTGGTGGTGGCGTTGGTGACCAGCCTGGGCGGGCCGACCAGCCACACCGCGATCATCGCCCGGCAACTGGGCATTCCGTGTGTCGTGGCGGTCGCCGGACTCGAGCAGGTGCAGTCCGGAACGATGGTGCTGGTGGACGGCACCAACGGCACCGTGGAGATCGAGCCCGACGCGACGTCGGCCGCCACTGCCGTGGCCCGTGCGCGCCGTGAGGCCGACCTCGCCGACAGCTGGCGCGGCCCCGGTGCCACCGCTGACGGACATCAGGTCGCGGTGCTCGCCAACGTGCAGGACGGTGCCGCGGCGCACGCGGCGGCGCAGACGCCTGCGGAGGGCATCGGTCTGTTCCGCACCGAATTGTGCTTCCTGAACCGCGATCTCGAACCGACTGTCGACGAGCAGGCGCAGATTTACGGCGACGTGCTGGCCGCATTCCCGGACCGGAAAGTGGTGGTGCGCACGCTCGACGCGGGTTCGGACAAGCCGCTGCGCTTCGCCGGGCACGCCGATGAGGCCAATCCGGCGCTCGGGGTCCGAGGCATCCGCATCGCCCAGGGCAATCCGGAGCTGCTGACCCGCCAACTGCAGGCCATCGCGGCCGCGGCCGACGCCACCGGCCAGCGTCCGTGGGTGATGGCCCCGATGATCGCGACGCCCGCCGAAGCGAAAGCCTTTGCGGCACAGGTACGGTCGTTCGGCCTGACGCCCGGAGTGATGATCGAGGTGCCCGCCGCGGCGCTGTTGGCGGATCGGATTCTGCGGCACGTCGACTTTCTGTCGATCGGCACCAACGATCTGACGCAGTACACGATGGCGGCGGACCGGATGTCGGCCGACCTGGCCACGCTCAGCGACCCGTGGCAGCCGGCGGTGCTGGCGTTGGTGGGTACGGCCGCCAAGGCGGGTGCCGAGCAGGGCAAGCCGGTCGGGGTGTGCGGGGAGGCCGCGGCCGATCCGGCGCTGGCGTGTGTGCTTGTCGGATTGGGCGTGACGTCCCTGTCGACGGCGGCTGCCGCGGTGCGTGCGGTCGGCGCCGCGCTCGCCGGGGTGACGCTCGAGCAGTGCCGGGCGGCCGCGGAAGCGGCGCTGGCGGCCGAGTCGTCGGCGGACGCCCGCAGCGCGGCGCTCGCTGCGTTGGCAACACGCTGAGCAGCGGTTATCGGATGCGCATAGCACCCGGAATTAATCGGACTGCAGTCCGGTTATAGGTGACATGCCTGCTATCACCGCTGACACGATCAGCTTGCCGCGTATTGCTTCCGCTGCGCCGAGTGACACAGAACGCCCGGTGCGGTCCATCACCACCGGCCCTCGTGGCTATGAGGGCGAGGGCTTCCCGGTGGTCCGAGCCTTCGCCGGGGTCAGCCCGGCGGACCTCGACCCGTTCGTCCACCTGGACCAGATGGGTGAGGTCGAGTACGAACCCGGTGAACCGAGGGGCACCGACTGGCACCCGCACCGCGGGTTCGAGACGGTGACCTACATGATCGACGGCCGCTTCGCACACCAGGATTCCCATGGTGGCGGCGGTCTGATCACCGACGGTGCCACGCAGTGGATGACCGCCGGGTCGGGCATCCTGCACATCGAGACGCCGCCGGCCGAACTGGTCGAGAGCGGCGGACTGTTCCACGGCCTGCAGCTGTGGGTGAACCTGCCCAAGAAGGACAAGTTCGCCGCCCCCAGGTACCAGGCCATCGAGGGCACCGACGTCACCCTGTTGTCGTCGGACGACGGTGGCGCGCTCGTGCGCGTCATCGCCGGCGAGATCGGCGACGCCAAGGGCCCGGGCGGCACTCACACGCCGATCACCATGGCGCACGCGACGATTGCGCCCGGCGCACGCCTCGACCTGCCGTGGAACCGCAACTTCAACGCGCTCGTCTACATCCTGTCCGGACGTGGCAGCGTCGGACCCGTCGGCCATCCCATTCACCAGGGTCAGTTGGCGGTGCTGGGGCCGGGCGACCGGATCACCGTCGCCGCCGACGAGGGCCAGGACTCCAACCGGCCCGCGCTCGAGGTGCTGTTGCTCGGCGGTCAGCCGATCCGGGAACCGGTCTTCCACTACGGCCCGTTCGTGATGAACTCCAAGTCGGAGCTCATCGAGGCGTTCGAGGACTTCCAGTCCGGCAAGTTCGGCACCATTCCGCCGAACGCGTTGAAGCCGCACCGCCCCGGGTACTGATCACGCGGGCGCGGTCTCCGGGTAGAGGAGTTCGAGCTCGCCGAGGCTGGCGGCGACGGTCACCAGAGGCAGCGCGGCCTCGACCGACAAGTTTCCGCCGCCGGTCTCGGCGCGCAGGGCGAGCACGAAATCGTCACTGATGGGTGTGCGCGCTGCGGCGTCGGCGTCTTCGGTGCCCATGATCCGGGCGCAGATCGACGCGGTGTGCGCTTCGAGGACCTCGCGGGCGGCGCGATACGGGGCCAGGGGCGGTGGCACGACGTCAGCGATGAGGTCGGCCGCCGCCCGCAACCGGACCGTCTGATTGGCGGCCCGGACCACCGGCGCCCGCAGTTCTGTCGCCCCGCTGCTCTCCGAAAGGAAGTGGCGCACCGCATCATCCACGGTGCGGGAGGCCGTCAGCGCGTCGAAGCTCAGGGCGTGCACCCGGTCCGTGGCAGCTTCGGAGGCGCCGCGGGTCACTCGCCGCACGGCCGCGGTCAGATACCGGGTACCGGCGACGCGCGCCGCTTCGAGCGTGCGCTGGACGACCGCCGCCGACCCGCGCGGCCACAGCAGCAGCGACACCACGATGCCCACCGCGGCACCCACCAACACGTTCTCGAGCCGGATCAGCCCGACGCGCCAGCCGGCCGGGCTGATCAGGTTGTAGATGGTGAGCACCAGCATGGTGAACATCGCCTGGCCCGCCACGAACGAGAACACATCGGGCACATAGGCCGAACCGAACGCCACGATGGGCAGGACGAACCACAGCAGGACGGGGTTCGCGCCGATCAGGTGGATCACCACGGTGCCCAGGAGGAATCCGATCGCGGTGCCGCCAACGGCGCGCAACACGCGGGTCCCGGTGGTCAGCGCGCTGCTGCGCAGTACCGACAGCGATGCCATGGCGATCCAGAAACCGTGCTGCAGGGGAAACAGATGGACGACGGCCACCGCAACGGCCAGACCGATGCCGGTACGAAGGCTGTTCTGTACCACCACCGCTCGCGTCGCGACGAACCCCGACGGGATGGCTGACACGGCCTGGGATTCGGACAGCACGCGGTCGAGGTTCCCGGCCGCCGGCAGTCGCCGACCCAGGACGCGGGCCCACACCGGCCGGGCGTCGGCGTCGGCCGCCAGTCCGATGACGCGTCCGGTCGCCCCGATACAGGCCGAGAAAGTGCGCAGCCGCAACAGCTTTCGGCCCGTCGCGACGGCCAGCAGGTCGTCCGGTTCGGCGCGGATCAGCTCGATGTCCTCGCGGTAGCGCCCGCGCGTGGCGGCCCGATGCGCGGTCAGGGCGTCGGCCAGGTCGGCGCGGTAGCGATCGCGGCCTGCGGCGCGCGGCGTGCTCAGCACCCGGGCGCAGTCGTTCAGTACCCGGATGGCCGGCTCGCGGGTCTCGGCGAGCAGGGAGCCGGTGGCGTCGGTGGCGCGGTCGCACAGCCAGCGCAGGTCGTCGACGACTCGCACCAGGGCGCGGCTGCCGGCGGTCAGACCGACCGGGCGGAAGTCGGCGCCGAGGAAGTTGGCGCCCAGCACCTCCATCGCATCGAAGAGCTCCTGCGCCGTCGCGGACCCCTCGAGCCGGGCGGCCAGCAGGCGGCACACCTGTGCGGCGTGCTTGCGCAGGTCGTCGTGATGCGTGGGCGGCAACAGGAACAGCGCGGCCGGGACGGCAATGGCCCAGGCGACGGCCCAGCCGAGCAGTCGATCGGGGACAGGCCCTGCCGGCGTGCAGACCGGCAGCACGAACGTCATCAAGGTGGAGCGCTGACCGGCGGCGATGATCTCGCTGAGGACACCCGAGAACGTCACGAGCAGCCCGATGGCGAACATCGCCGGCACCGCCAGCCACGGATGGGGGGACAGCAGTGTGCCCAGGGTGATCAGGACCGCGCCGTTGAAGCCGAGCCCGGCGTAGGCGAGCGCCCGCGCCGGCCGGTTGCCGGGGAAATCCACCACCACCAGCAGCGCGACGGCGCCGAAGATCGCGAACATGGTCGTCTGCGACCGGCTGCCGACGGCGGTACCGACGGCCAGTCCGACGATCGCGACGACCGGGAGCACCACACCTGCGCGGGTCGCGCGCCGGAGGGCGTCGTACTCGGGGTCCTTGTCGCGCAACCGGCTGACGAGCTGCTGCCGGCGCAACGCCGGCGACTCTCGCGACACCACGCCCGCCATGGCGCCCAACATTAATTTGGCTGACGTCGACATGCGCCGGCAACAACACGCCTGTGGCCGCGGTGTTTCGCAGGCGCCGGCACACCGGCGGTCGTTCCTGGTCGGGCTACCGATCGGCGCCGGCCCGCGGCCGGGAACCGCACGCCGGGCAGCCATCGGTTGTTGACAGATCTGCAAGTTTGCTGGGAGAAGCAATTTCGACGGCTGTCCCGCGCATACGAGCAGGGTCGGGCCGAGATCTATGGCACAATTTGACGATGCCGTACATCGCCACCCGTGGCCCGGGTCGCCCTCCCGCGGCGAAGGCGGCCGAAACTCGTGAGCGCATCCTGCGCGCCGCACGCGAGGTTTTCAGTGAACTTGGTTATGACGCAGCAACATTCCAAGCCATTGCGATCCGTGCGGATCTGACGCGCCCAGCGATCAACCACTACTTCGCGAACAAGCGTGTGCTCTACGGCGAGGTCCTCGATCAGACCAACGCCATGGTCGTCGCTGCGGGCCGTCGCCGGGCCGAGGAAGAGACCACCTTCATCCGGCGCCTGTCGTCGTTTTTCGTCGCCGCCATCCAGGCAGACTCCGAGGACCGGTCCGCTGCGGCGTTCCTGGTGACCTCGATCCTCGAGGCGCAGCGGCATCCCGAATTGCGCCAGGAGGAACACGACGCGCTCGTGGCCTCCCGAGACTTCGTGACCTGGGCCGTCACCGACGCCATCGAGCGCGGCGAGTTGGCCGTCGATACCGAGGTGTCGACCGTGGTGGAGATGCTGATCGCGGTGATGTGGGGCATGGGCTTCTACGCCGGGTATGTCGGCAGCCATCAGGAGCTGACCGCGGTCATCGAGCGGCTCGAACTATTGCTCGCCAACAAGCTGTGGCAGGTCACCGAATAGACCGGCATCAGCTGGTACATCTAGTACATGGGCAGCGAGCGCTCCGACGACGACACCTGGGATATCGCTAGCAGTGTGGGTGCGACGGCGGTGATGGTGGCTGCCGCGCGCGCCGGGGAAACCGAACGCGACGACGCCCTGATCCGCGATCCGTTCGCGAAGATCCTGGTCGCCGGCGCCGGCACCGGCGTGTGGGAGACCATCCTCGACTCCGATTTCAACAACCGGATGGCCGGCGCCGACCCTGAGGTCGCCGCGGTGCTCGAGCACATGGGCAATTACCAGGCGGTGCGCACGCATTTCTTCGACGCGTACTTCGACGACGCCGCCGCGGCCGGAATCCGCCAGGTGGTGATCCTGGCGTCCGGGCTCGATTCGCGGGCGTATCGACTGGACTGGCCGGCCGGCACGACGGTCTTCGAAATCGATCAGCCGAAGGTGCTGGAGTACAAGGACCAGACCTTGAAGGCGCACGGCGCGTCGCCCGTCGCGACACTGCACCAGCTGCCCATCGACCTGCGCAACGACTGGCCGAAAGCGTTGCAGGACGCCGGATTTGATGATTCACAACCGACCGCCTGGCTCGCGGAGGGGCTGCTGATGTATCTGCCGGCCGAAGCACAGGACCGCCTCTTCGAGAACATCACCGCGCTGAGTGCGCCGGGCAGCCGCATCTCGGTCGAGACCGTCGGCGAGCACGCAGCCGAGCGCCGCCAGCGGATGCGCGACCGGTTCGACAAACTCGCCGGCCAGTTCGGCATGGGACAGGTCATGAACGTGCAGGACCTCATGTACGAGGACCCCGATCGCGCCGACGTGGCCGAGTGGCTGGACTCGCACGGCTGGTCGTCCACCTCGGTCACCTCGCAGGACGAGATGCGCCGGCTGAATCGGTGGGTGCCGGTCGATAATGCCGATGACAAGGCGTTTTCCACGTTCGTGACGGCGCGCAAAGGCTGATCCCCAGCAGTTGACCCTTCTGCCCAACCGGCTGGTTGGTTAGGATTCCGGTGTTGCCTGGCTCACGTAAGGACATTCGCCATGACCACCGACTCCGTCGCCGCAGTAGGGGCGAGCATTGAACCCGGCCCGTCCATCCCGGAAATCGTCGCCGGGCTGCGCCGGACGAACGCGACCGGCCGAACCCGCGACCTGCAGTGGCGCAAACGGCAGCTGTTGGCGCTGGCGCAGGCGGTGGAGGACAACGAGTCCGCCATCGCCAAGGCCCTCGAAGCCGATCTGGGCCGCAAGCCGTTCGAGGCCTGGCTGACCGACACCGTCGGCACCATCGCCGAGGCCAAGGACGCTGCCAAGAACGTGCACAAGTGGGCGAAACGTCGCTACCGCCTCTTGGAGCGCTCGCAGCTGCCCGGCCGCGGCTGGGTCGAGTACGAGCCGTACGGCACCGTGCTGATCATCGGCGCCTGGAACTTCCCGTTCTTCCTCACCCTGGGCCCGCTCGTCGGTGCGCTCGCCGCGGGCAACACCGTGGTCCTCAAACCGTCTGAGTTCGCGCCCGCATCGTCACGGCTCATGGCGGAACTCGTCGAGCGCTACCTGGACACCGACGCAATCGCTGTCGTCGAAGGTGACGGCATGGTCAGTCAGGAACTCATCGCACAGGGCCTCGACCGCATCATGTTCACCGGCGGCACCGAGATCGGCAAGAAGATCATGGCCGCCGCAGCGCCCCATCTGACCCCGGTCACGCTGGAACTGGGCGGCAAGAGCCCGGTGATCGTCGCCGCGGACGCCGACATCGACGTCGCCGCCAAGCGCATCGCCTTCGCGAAGCTGATCAACTCGGGCCAGATCTGCATCGCCCCCGACTACGTGGTGGCCGAGGCGCCGATCCGGGATCAGCTGGTCACCAAGATCCGGGACGCCATCGAACAGTTCCGCGCCAAGGACACCGGTGGCATGCCGATCGTCAACGAGCGCCAGTTCAACCGGCTGACCGGCTACCTGAACACCGGCGGCGAGACGGTCATCGGCGGCAACGCCGACGCCCGCGCCCTGACCATCCAGCCGACCGTCGTCGTCGACCCGCCGCTCGACGGACCGTTGATGTGCGAGGAGATCTTCGGTCCGATCCTGCCTGTGGTCACCGTCGAATCCCTGGGCGCGGCAATCGAATTCGTCAATGCCCGACCGAAGCCGCTGGCGGCTTACCTCTTCACGAAGAGCAAGACCACCCGTGAGCGGGTCATCCGTGAGGTGCCGTCCGGCGGCATGCTGGTCAACCACCTGATCTTCCACGTGGCCACCTCCAAGCTGCCGTTCGGTGGAGTGGGTCCCTCGGGGATGGGTGCCTACCACGGCAAGTACGGCTTCCTGGAGTTCAGCCACTGCAAGTCGGTGATGACCAAGCCGACCCGTCCCGACCTCGGCAAGCTCATCTACCCGCCGTACACCGACAAGGCGTGGAAGCTGGCCCGCAAGTTCTTCTAGACCCGACCCGACGATGCGGCGGCTGATCGGTCGCCGTATACACAAGGGGTGGCCCACCCGAAAATGGATGGGGCGGGCTGTCCGATTTTCTGTTCCATGAGAGGAAACCCATGCCCGGAGTGCAGGATCGCGTCATTGCCGTCACCGGAGCCGGAGGCGGCCTGGGACGTGAATACGCGCTGACGCTGGCCCGCGAAGGCGCCTGCGTCGTGGTCAACGACCTGGGCGGCGCCCGGGATGGCACCGGCGCCGGCCACAACATGGCCGACCATGTCGTCGAGGAGATCAAGGCCGCCGGTGGCCGCGCTGTCGCCAACTACGACTCGGTGGCCGAGGCCGAGGGCGCCGAGAACATCGTCAAGACCGCGATCGAGGCGTTCGGCAAGATCGACGGCGTGGTGTCCAACGCGGGCATCCTGCGCGACGGCACCTTCCACAAGATGACCGCCGAGCAGTGGGACATCGTGCTCAAGGTGCACCTGTACGGCGGCTACAACGTCATCCGTGCCGCGTGGCCGCACTTCCGCGAGAACGCCTACGGCCGCGTCGTGGTCGCCACCTCCACCAGTGGCCTGTTCGGCAACTTCGGTCAGGCCAACTACAGCGCAGCCAAGCTGGGTCTGGTCGGCCTGATCAACACCCTGGCCCAGGAAGGCGCCAAGTACAACATCAAGCTCAATGCCGTCGCGCCGATCGCCGCGACCCGCATGACCGAGGACATCGTGCCGCCGGAGGTCTTCGCGAAGCTGTCGCCGGAGTACGTGGCGCCGGTCGTGACGCAGTTGTGCAGTGAAGAGCTGCCGGAGACGGGCTCGATCTTCATCGTCGGCGGTGGCAAGGTGCAGCGCACCGCGCTGTTCCAGAACGACGGTGTCACCTTTGACCACGTGCCCACCGTCGACGAGGTGGCCGCCAAGTGGGGCGAGATCACCGACCTGTCGGCCGCCAAGGCCGCGTCGTTCGCACTGGGCTGATAGGTGAAAGCGCTTGTCGCGCAGACGCTGACCGGCCCCTCGGGCCTTGCTTACACCGATATCGATGACGCCGCGGACCCTTCGGGGAATGCGGTGGTCATCGATGTCGGTGCGGCCGGCGTCTGCTTTCCCGACCTGCTGCTGATCCGCGGCGAGTACCAGCTCAAGCTGCCGCCGGGGTTCACGCCGGGCATGGAAGTGGCCGGCACTGTCCGGTCGGCGCCGGAGAGCTCTGGTTTCGTTGCCGGTCAACGAGTTTCGGCCTTCACCATGATGGGCGGCTACGCCGAACGGGCGCTGGCGCTGCCGGATTCGGTGATCCCGACGCCCGCTGCCTTGGACGATGCGGAGGCCGTCTGCCTACTGGGCAACTACTACACCATGTACTTCGCACTGGCCCGCCGCGGCCGGCTGCTGGCGGGGGAGACGGTGCTGGTGCTCGGCTCTGCCGGCGGCATCGGGGTGGCGGCCATTCAGATCGCAAAGGCCATGGGCGCCAAGGTGGTTGCCATGGTGCACCGCGTCGAAGCGATGGATTTCGTGGCATCTGTCGGCGCTGACGTGGTGCTGCCGCTGACCGATGGCTGGCGCGAGGCCGCGCTGGCGGCCACTGACGGTCGGGGAGTGGACCTGGTGGTCGACCCGGTCGGCGGTGATGCTTTCGATGACGCGATCCGGGTACTGGCCCCCGAGGGCCGGCTGCTGGTGCTGGGTTTCGCTGCCGGACAGGGCATCCCGTCGGTCAAGGTGAACCGGCTGCTGCTGCGCAACGTCAGCGTGGTGGGTGTTGGGTACGGCGAATTCATCCGCCAGGTGCCCGGTTCGGCCACGGAAATCGGGGCGGGCCTGGCCAAGCTGGTTGACGGCGGGTTGCGGCCACCGGAGCCCGTGCGTTTCCCGTTGGCCTCTGGCGCTGAAGCGCTTCAGGCGTTGGCAGACGGCAAGATTCACGGCAAGGCAGTCCTGGAGCCGTAAGTGAACACCTTGGGAACGGTGCTCGTGGCACTGGTCATCGCGATCGGCCTGGTCGGCATCGTGGTACCGGTGCTGCCTGGTGGGTTGCTCGTGTTCCTGGCGATCGCGGTGTGGGCGGTTGTCGTCCACACCGCGACGTCCTGGGTGGTGCTCGGCATCGCCACGGCGTTGTTCGTGGCCGGTGAGGTGATCAAGTATGTCTGGCCGGTGCGCCGGATGCGGCAGGCCGACGTGGCCACCCGCAGCCTGATCATCGGCGGAATCCTCGGTGTCATCGGGTTTTTCGTGATCCCGGTCCTGGGGCTGGCCATCGGCTTCGTGCTGGGGGTCTACCTGTCGGAGTACTCGGCGCTGCGGGACCCGAACCGGGCGTGGACATCGACCAAGCACGCCATGAAGGGCGTCGCGCTGGCGATGGGAGTGGAGCTGACGGCCGCGCTGTTGGCGACCGTTGCCTGGGTGGTCGGGGTATTCGCCTAGCCGTTGACGGTGCGCCTACGCAGATAGAGTCCGAGTAGAGGTGTGCGTAGATGCACAGTCAACGCACACTTCAGCCCCGCAGCACGCTCCGCAGTCGCGTCAGCTGGTCATCGGTAACACCAATGGCCGCAAGGTAATTCGACAGCGAACCGTACTCGGACTCCACGACACCCAGCGCCGCGTCCAGGTACTCCTCGCGGACGCCGAGCACCTCTTCGGTCAGCCGGGCCTCGGCGAACGTGACGACTTCGGCGGTCTGCCCGGCCCGGGTCCGGATGGTCTCCAGGATGCCCTCGCGCAGCTGGGGGACCGCGTCGTTGCTGCGCAGGAAGTCCGTCAGGATCGCGTCGCGCTCGATGCCCACGGCACCGAGCACCGTCGCCACCGTGAAGCCGGTGCGATCCTTGCCGGCGAAGCAGTGGGCGATCACCGGCCGGGATTCGGCGAGCATCGAAATGACCTGGCGCACCGCAAGATGTGCGCCGGGCAGGGTGGGGAAGCGGCGGTACTCCTCGACCATGAATCGACCCGCGGCCGCTGCGACGTCTTCGTCGGCGGGCTTCTCGGTCATCATCTTCTCGAACGCGTTCTCGTGCGGCGCTTCGGCGTCGTCGGTCCCGGCGGCGGCGAGCTCGTGGAACGGCAACAGGTGGATCGCGACGCCGTCGGGCACCTGACCGGGACCCCGGCGCTCGACCTCGCGCAGGGATCGGAGGTCCGCGACGTCGCTGATGCCGTAGCGCTGCAACGCTTTACGACCTTCTTCGGCCAATGCGCTGAGCTCGCTGGAGCGGAACAACCGGCCGGGGACAATGCCCGTCTCTTCGGCGACATCGCGGAAGTTCCAGGCACCGGCGAGTTCCAAACCCGTCGACCGCATCAGTGGCCCAACGCCGCGGCCGCCAGTGCCGACTTCTCGCGGCCGAGTTCGGCGCGCGCGATGGTGCGCATGTGCACCTCGTCGGGACCGTCGAACAGCCGCATCGCGCGGTGCCAGGCGTAGAGCCGGGCCAGCGGGACGTCGTCGCAGATACCGGCGGCGCCGTGTACCTGGATGGCGCGGTCGATGACGTCGCACGCCACCTGCGGGGCCACCGACTTGATCTGCGACACCAGCACATGAGCGGCCTTGTTGCCCTGCTGGTCGATGGTCCACGCGGCCTTCTCGCATAAGAGCCTGGCTTGATCTATCGCGTTGCGGGACTTGGCAATCGACTCGCGTACCACGCCCTGCTCGGCCAGCGGCTTGCCGAACGCCACGCGCGTCTGCACCCGGTCGATCATCAGCGCCAGGGCCCGTTCGGCGGCGCCGAGGGCGCGCATGCAGTGGTGGATGCGTCCCGGTCCCAGCCGCGCCTGCGCGATGGCGAAACCGGAGCCCTCTTCGTGCAGCAGGTTCTCGGCCGGCACCCTGACGTTGTCGAAGACGATCTCGCAATGGCCGTGCTGGTCCTGCCACCCGAACACCGGCAGTGAGCGCTGGATGTCGACGCCGGGCGTATCGACCGGCACCAGGATCATCGACTGCTGCTGGTGCGATGCCGCGTCGGGGTTGGTGCGGCCCATGACGATCAGGATTTTGCAGCGCGGGTCGGCGGCGCCGGTGATCCACCACTTGCGGCCGTTGATGACGTAATCGCCACCGTCGCGCAGCATCGTCGTCTCGATGTTGCGGGCGTCGGACGAGGCGACGGCGGGCTCGGTCATGGCGAAAGCGCTGCGGATCTCGCCGTTCAGCAGAGGATCGAGCCACTGCTTGCGCTGCTGCTCGTTGGCGAACAGGTGCAGCGTCTCCATGTTGCCGGTATCAGGGGCGGCGCAGTTGATGGCTTCTGGCGCGATCTCCATACTCCACCCGGAGATCTCGGCCAGCGGGGCGTACTCCAGGTTGGTCAGCCCCGACTCCGACGGCAGGAACAGGTTCCACAGGCCGCGCTTGCGCGCTTCGATCTTGAGCTCCTCGACCACCGGCGGCACCGTGTGGTCTTTCGGGCCCTTCTCCTCGCGATAGGCGTGGTAGGAGGCCTCGGCCGGCAGTACGAGCTCCGTCATGAACTCGGTGAGCCTGTCCCGGTAATCCTGCGCCTTTGCCGACAACGCGAAGTCCATGCCCGCCACGATATGCCACTTGTCTAACGATGTGACGGGCGGTCGACGTCCGGTCCACGACAGCGGATTCCCTCCCCGCGACGACTTCGGGGAGGGAATCCGGGTTCGGGGCGGTCAGCGGCCCTGCAGTGCGGCCACACGGTAGATGCCGTGGTGCCAGATGGCGCCGGGCAGCGGCATGCCGGCCGGGGGAGCGGTGATGGACGGCGTGGCGACCACGTACGGCGGACGGACGTCGGGGCCGAGGGTCGTGGCGCCGGCGACGCCGGCCAGGCCGAGTGCCGAGCCGCCGAGAACGCCGGCGGCGATGACCGAGAGGCCGAGGGTGCGGGCTGAGATGTTCATGTCAATTCTCCTGTGTCAGTGGGCTTTTGGTGTCTTGCTCCGGTGTGTTCCGGTGATGACTCAAGAATGCCGCGACGCGGGCGCGGCGGGTATCGGGTAATCGGCCCAATCGCCGGACGATTCCCGGGTCCGCTGATCGGGGGACAACCACCCGACACCGGCCGGTTAATTTGCGATCGGAGTTACTTTTTCGCTGGTCGCCGTGCGACGCTGACGGCATGACCGACGAACGGGTTCGCGTGGTGGTGGGGGACGACCACCCGATGTTTCGCGACGGCGTCGTCCGCGCGCTGACCGCGAGTGGCGCCATCGAAGTGCTGGCCGAAGCAGATGACGGCACGTCGGCACTGGAGGCGATCCGCACCCACAAGCCACAGGTGGCTCTGCTGGACTACCGCATGCCCGGTATGGACGGCGCCCAGGTGGCGGCTGCGGTGCAGCGCGACGGCCTGCCGACCCGGGTGTTGTTGCTCTCTGCCCATGACGAAGCCGAGATCGTGTACCGCGCCCTACAGGACGGCGCGGCGGGTTTCCTGCCGAAAGAGTCGACGCGCAGCGAACTCGTCAACGCGATCCTCGAATGTGCGAAGGGCCGCGACGTCGTCGCACCCAGCCTGGCCGCGGGCCTGGCCGGCGAGATCCGTCGCCGGGCCGAGCCGGACGCACCCGCGCTGAGCCCGCGCGAACGTGAAGTCCTGCAACTGATCGCCAAGGGCGCGACCATCCCCGCCATGGCCAAGGAGCTGTACCTGGCGCCGTCCACCGTCAAGACCCACGTGCAGCGGCTCTACGAGAAGCTCGGCGTCGGGGACCGTGCGGCGGCCGTGGCTGAGGCGATGCGTCGCAAGCTGCTGGACTGACGTGCGGTCGACACTCACCCGGATCGGGGAGTACCTGGCCGCTGAACCCGTGCGGATTTCCGCTGGGCTGCGACTGCCGCTGATCGCGCTGATCGGCGTGCTGGTGTGGATCTGGGAAGTCGACCACTGGCTGCCCGAGCTGTACGCGGTGATCCTGGGGCTGTACGCCATCGCCGCGGTGGTGTGGCTGGTGGCCGTACTTCGCGGACCCGTCCCGCGCTGGGCCGACTGGGCATCGACCGGCATCGACCTGGTGGTGATCCTGTCGCTGTGCCTGGTGTCCGGCGGCGCGACCGCGGCCCTGCTGCCCGTCTTCTTCCTGCTGCCGATCTCGGTGGCGTTCCAGGACCGGCCGCTGATGACCGCGGCGATCGGCACGCTGACGGCCGCCGGCTACCTGGCGGTGTGGATCTTCTATTCCAAACACGACGACCGCATGGGCCTGCCGAACATGGTCTACACCCACTTCGGATTCCTGGTGTGGCTGGCCGTGGCCACCACCGTGTTGTGCTTCGTGCTGGTCCGGCGCCAGGAGCGCGTGCACGCCCTGCAGGAGGTGCGTCGCCAGCTGGTGTCCGAGGCCATGCAGTCCGACGAGCGGCACAACCGGGAAGTCGCCGAAGGGCTACACGACGGCCCGCTGCAGACGCTGCTGGCGGCCCGTCTGCAGCTCGACGAGGTCCGGGAACGCACGCCCGCCCCCGAACTCGACGCCGTCTACGCGGCCCTCGAGGACACCGCGACGGCGCTGCGCTCGACGGTCACCGAGCTGCATCCGCAGGTGCTGGCGCAGCTCGGCCTGACCCCGGCCGTACGGGAACTGTTGCGGCAGTTCGAGTCTCGCAGCCGCATCGAGGTGCGCGCCGACCTCGAGGAGGTGGGCAAGCCGGATTCGCAGCAGCTCCTGTACCGCGCGGCCCGCGAACTGCTGACCAACATCGGCAAGCACGCGCAGGCCACGACGGTGACGGTGCGGCTGGGCCGCATCGGCAACCGGATCGTCCTGACCGTGTCTGACGACGGCGTCGGGTTTGACTCGGCCGAGGTGGCCAGGTACGTCGCCGACGGGCACATCGGCCTGGGCTCGCTGCTGGCCCGGTTCGATGCGATGGGCGGCTCGATGCTCGTCGACTCCGGCCCCGACGGCGGCACCCGCGTCACCGTCACCTCACCTCCTGAGCGCTGACGCGGTGGCAGGAAATAATTCATCGCTGGCAGTGGGGTCGCGGCGGTAGCGTCGCGCCATGAAACTGCGCATCCTGATCGGCCTCCTGGTCGCCGCGGTGGTGGCGTTGGTTGTCAACGCCGTGGTCGTGGAGCACACCAGCCGGGCGCCGGAACCGTTCGCCGGCGGCCACGTCCTGAAGCTCGATGGACCAGACCTGAACGTCCGCGAATACGGGCCACCCGGTGACCGCGCAATCGTTCTGCTGCACGGGTATTCGGCCTCCATCGAGTGGTGGGAGAAGGTCGCCCCGGCACTGGCCGCCCACCAGCGGGTGATCGCCGTCGACCTCGTCGGCCACGGCGGTTCCGAGGCCCCGACCGATGCCGCGCCGTATCACGCCGACGGTCAGGCCGAGGCCGTGCACCGGGCGCTGGAGGCATTGGGTGTTCGGCATGCCGAACTCGTGGGGCATTCGATGGGCGGCGAGGTGGCTGCCGCGTTCGCCACCAAGTACCCGGAAATGGTTGAGCGCGTAGCGGTTTCGGATACTCCAGCCGGCGAGGATCTGGTCGCCATGCCGTTGCTCGGCAAGATGCTGTGCTGGCCGGTCCTCGGACCCGCGCTGGATCACCTCCGGAGCGTCGATGCGATCAGCAAGAGTTCGCTGCAGACCGGGTTCGCCGCCGACTACCCCGTCCCGGCGCTGGCGTACCGGTCCCTGAAGCAGCTGACCTACGCGGGCGTGTGTGACTCCAAGGAGCCCGGCCGGCCCGTGGTGGAGACGTTGAAGGGGCTGGGCAAGCCGGTGCTGGTGGTGTGGGGCGACAAGGACGTCCTGACGCCGGCGGAGTCCAACGTCGCGCGCTACACCGCCGCAGGCCTGCCGCCGCATGTCATCGCAGGCTCCGGCCACAGCCCCATGGTTGAGAAGCCCGACCAGTTCCTCGCGGCGATAGGCGATTTCGTCCGCTGACGCGATCGAGGTGGGTGGCACCGACACAATGTGACGCTGAGAGCGTTGCCAGCGCTATATACGCCGCGACGAGGCTCTCAGCGTCACATTGTGTCGGGCACCGCAACGAAAAAGCCTCCAATCCGAATGGATTGGAGGCTTTTTCGGGTACGGCTACAGCGCGGCCAGGATGTCGTTGACGCGGTCGCGGGCGTCGCCGAACAGCATCTGGCTGTTGTCGCGGAAGAACAGCGGGTTCTGCACGCCGGCGTAGCCGGAGGCCATGGAGCGCTTGAACACGATGACGTTGTTGGCGTTCCACACCGTGAGCACCGGCATGCCGGCGATCGGCGAACCCGGGTCTTCGGAAGCGGCCGGGTTGACGGTGTCGTTGGCGCCGATGACGAGCACGACGTCGGTGTCGTCGAAGTCGTCGTTGATCTCGTCCATCTCCAGGACGATGTCGTAGGGCACCTTGGCCTCGGCCAGCAGCACGTTCATGTGGCCGGGCAGGCGGCCGGCGACGGGGTGGATGCCGAAGCGGACGGTGACGCCCTTCTCGCGCAGCTTGCGGGTCAGGTCGGCGACGCCGTACTGGGCCTGGGCGACGGCCATGCCGTAGCCGGGGGTGATGATCACCGAGCTGGCCGAGGCCAGCAGCTCGGCTGCGCCTTCGGCGGTGATCTCGCGGTGCTCGCCGTAGTCCTTGTCTTCGGCCGGGCCGGCTTCGATGCCGAAGCCACCGGCGATGACGGAGATGAACGACCGGTTCATGGCCTTGCACATGATGTACGACAGGTAGGCACCGGAGGAGCCGACGAGCGCGCCGGTGATGATCAGCAGGTCGTTGGACAGCAGGAAGCCGGAGGCGGCCGCGGCCCAACCGGAGTAGCTGTTGAGCATCGAGACGACGACGGGCATGTCGCCACCGCCGATGGAGGCGACCAGGTGCCAGCCCAGCAGCAGGGCCAGGACGGTGACGCCGACCAGCAGCCACAGGTTCGGCGAGATGACGAACCACACGGTGAGGGCGACGAACAGCACCAGCGAGCCGACGTTGAGGAAGTTCTTGCCCGGCAGCATCAGCGGGGCGGACTTGATCTTGGCAGACAGCTTCAGGTTGGCGACGATCGAACCGGTGAAGGTGACGGCACCGATGAAGACACCGATGAAGACCTCGGCGGAGTGGATGCCGAGCATGCCTTCCTTGGCCAGCTCGAGGGCACCCTGGCCGTCGAGCTCGTGCTCCACGTGCAGGTAGCCGGACCAGCCGACCAGTACCGCGGCCAGACCGACGAAGCTGTGCAGCAGCGCGATCAGTTCGGGCATGCCGGTCATCTCGACGATGCGGGCGCGCCACAGACCGATCGCGGCACCGATGGCCATGGCGCCGACCAGCAGTCCGAGGCCCAGGGGCTCGATCTGCTTGTTGATGGCCAGGACGATGGTGGCGATCAGGGCGACGCCCATGCCGGCCATGCCGAAGGCGTTACCTGCCTTGGAGGTCTCGTGCTTGGAGAGGCCGGCCAGAGCGAGGATGAACAACAGGGCTGCGACGACGTAGGCCGCGTTCGCCACGTTGGTGATGGTTTCTGCGTTGAACATGAATCCGTTCCAAAGGTTTCTGAGGTTCGCAGGCTCTAGCTGCGGGAGAACATGGCCAGCATGCGGCGGGTCACCGCGAAGCCACCGAAGACGTTGATGCTGGCGAGCAGGATCGCGACAGTGGCCAGCGCAGTGATGGGCACATTGCGGTGGCCGACCTGCAGCAGGGCGCCGACGACGATGATGCCGGAGATCGCGTTGGTCACCGACATCAGCGGGGTGTGCAGGGCGTGGTGCACGTGCCCGATGACGTAGTAGCCGATGACGATGGCCAGGGCGAACACCGTCAGGTGCACCTGCAAGGCGGCCGGGGAGGCTGCGATCAGCGCGAACAGCACCGCGGCGGCACCGAAGGTGATGCCCAGGCGACGGCCGGTGGACATCGGCGCCTTGGCCTGCGAGACCACGGGAGCTGCGACGGCTGCCGCTGCGGCCGGGGCGGCCGAGACCTGCACCGGGGGCGGCGGCCAGGTGATCTCGCCGTCGCGGACCACGGTCACGCCGCGCTGCACGACGTCGTCGAAGTCGAGGACGACCTGGCCGTCCTTCTCCGGGGTCAGCAGCTTGAGCAGGTTCACCAGGTTGGTGCCGTACAGCTGTGAGGCTTGGGCGGGCAGGCGCCCGGCCAGGTCGGTGTAACCGATGATGGTCACGCCGTTGTCGGTGACGATGGCCTGGTCCTTGACGGTGCCTTCGACGTTGCCGCCGTTGGCTGCGGCCATGTCGACGATTACCGAGCCGGACTTCATGGAGGCGACCATGTCCGCGGTGATGATCCGGGGCGCGGGACGGCCCGGGATCAGCGCGGTGGTGATGATGATGTCGACGTCCTTGCACTGCTCGGCGTAGAGCTCGGCTTCGCGGGCCTTGTAGTCGTCGTCCATCTCCTTGGCGTAGCCGGTCGCGGAGACTTCGGCTTTGTCGTTGGCGACGGACAGGTACTCACCGCCGAGGGAGGCAACCTGGTCGGCGACCTCGGGACGCGGGTCGGTGGCCCGCACGACGGCACCGAGCGAGCCGGCGGCACCGATCGCGGCCAGGCCGGCGACGCCGGCACCGACGACCAGGACCTTGGCCGGCGGGACCTTGCCCGCGGCGGTGACCTGGCCGGTGAAGAACCGGCCGAACGCGTGCGCGGCTTCGACGACGGCGCGGTAACCGGCGATGTTGGCCATCGAGGACAGCACATCCAGGGACTGGGCGCGCGAAATACGCGGCACCGCGTCCATGGCCAGCACCGTGATCGGGCGGGTGGCGAGTTTCTCGACCAGTTCGGGCTTCAACCCGGGGGAGATCAGGCTGACCAGGGTGGCGCCGTCCTTGAGAGACGCGATCTCCGCATCGTCAGGGGCGTTGACCTTGAGCACGATGTCCGCGGCCCAGGGGGAGCCGACGTCGGCGCCGGCCTCGACATAGGCGGCGTCGGAGAAACTGGACAAGTCGCCCGCGCCGGACTCGACCACTACCGAGTAGCCGAGCTTGATCAGCTGCCCGACAGTTGCAGGAGTGGCGGCAACCCGCGTCTCACCAGCCAGAGACTCGCGGGGAATCCCGATGATCATCGAATTCGATCCGATCTGTGTTGGTTTGCTTGCAAGAGTCTCCCCCATCCACGTCTGGACGGTGCTCTTGCCCCCTATACCAGTTAGCAATCGCTTATAAATTAGCAGTCGCTCATAAACCGACCAAAAGCGCATTGCCTGGGCCGTGCCGGGATATTTCTACGCCATCGGCACGGTTCTGGGCACACAAGATTCCGGCCGGTGGGACGACGTGCGTCGAACACCGGCCGGTGGGTGAAACTTGGATTACACCGGGGGGTACGCCGGGGGCGGGTAGACGCCGCGCAGGCCCCACGGGACCCAGTTGAAGAAGTACTCGACCTCGTCGCTCGCGTCGTAATCCGGGTTCGGATCCATCAGTACCTCCAACCGACCAGCTAGTTACTTCCGAGCTTAGCTGCTGAGCCGCGGTTCCGAGTGGCGGATCGGCTGCCGATATGTCACGGCATAGACTGGCCAACCAGTTGATTGGGTCCCGGGCCACGCGTCCGGCTGCATAGAGTGAGCTGACATGTCCACAGAGTCGTCGACAAAAGGTTCTGCCACGGGGTCGTCCGCGGGCACGGCGGCTGCGTCGAACGGCACGTCGCGGCGCGAGGAATTGCTGGCGGTGGCCGCCAAACTGTTCGCGGCCCGCGGTTACCACGGCACGCGCATGGACGACGTCGCCGACGCCGTCGGGCTCAACAAGGCGACCGTCTACCACTACTACGCCAGCAAGTCGCTGATCCTCTGGGACATCTACAAGTCGACCGCCGACTTCACCGTCGACGCCCTGCACGACGACCCCACCGCTTCGGCGCGCGAGACCATCTTCAACTTCACCCGGCGGCTGCTGACCGGCATCGCCACCGACCTGGAATCGGCGGCGGTGTACTTCCAGGAGGGGCCGTACATCACCGAATGGTTCACCGAGGAGCAGGTCGCCTACATCCGCAAGGCGGAGACCACCGTCTATGAGCACGTCCGCGATGTCATCGACCGCGGGATCGCCAGCGGCGAGTTCAACGACTGCGACTCGCACGTGCTCGCCCTGGGCTACATCGGGATGACGCTGGGCGCCTACCGGTGGTTGCGCCCGCACGGCCGGCGCACGGCCTCCGAGATCGCCGTCGAATTCAGCACAGCACTACTGCGCGGTCTGATCCGCGACGAAACGATCCGCACCGAGGATCCCCTCGGCGGCGGCACATCCCACTGATCAGCGCGCTCGAGAGGTGACCGAGGTCCGATGAAATCCCTGCTGCTGTCCCGCCGAGACCTCGACTTCCTGCTGTATGAGTGGCTCAAGGTCGACGAACTGACCGGTCGCAAGCGGTTCGCCGACCACTCACGCGAGACCTTCGACGGGGTCCTGGACCTCAGTGAGCAACTCGCCGAGCGCTGCTTCGCGCCGCACAACAAGAAGAGCGACGCCAACGAGCCCACCTTCGACGGGCAGACCGTGACGATGGTGCCCGAGGTCAAAGAGGCCTGGGACGCGTTCGTCGGCGCCGATCTGATCGGTATGTCGATGGACGAATCGGTGGGTGGCGCGCAGCTGCCCGCCGTGGTCGCGCAGGCGGCGTTCGCGTGGATCGCCGCGGCCAACGTGTCGACGTCGGGCTACCTGATGCTGACCATCGCCAACGCCAATCTGCTGACCAAGTTCGGCACCCCCGAGCAGATCGAGACCTACGTCAAACCCATGCTGGCAGGCCGCTTTTCGGGCACCATGGCACTCTCGGAGACACAGGCCGGGTCGTCACTGGCCGACGTGGCCACCCGCGCCGAACCGCGCGACGACGGCACCTACCGGCTGTTCGGCTCGAAGATGTGGATTTCGGGCGCCGAACACGAAATGACCGACAACATCGTCAACCTGGTGCTGGCCAAGCTCCCCGGCGGGCCTCCCGGTACGAAGGGCATCTCGCTGTTCATCGTGCCCAAGTTCCTGGTGAACGCCGACGGTTCGATCGGCGAGCGCAACGACGTGGCCATCGCGGGATTGAACCACAAGATGGGGCAGCGCGGCGTCACCAACACCGTGCTGAATTTCGGTGACACGCAATTCAATCCGGGTGGCGAGAACGGCGCCGTCGGTTACCTGGTCGGCGAGCCCCATCGCGGCATCGTCTACATGTTCCAGATGATGAACGAGGCCCGGCTGGCCGTCGGCATGGGCGCGGTGGCGCTCGGCTACACCGGTTACCTCAAGTCGGTGCAGTACGCACGCGAGCGGCCGCAGGGCCGGCCGCTGGACGTCAAGGACCCGACGACGCCCCAGGTGCCCATCGTCGAACACCCCGACGTCCGGCGAATGCTGTTGGCGCAGAAGGCCTATGTCGAAGGTGGCATGGCCCTGGGCCTGTACTGCGCACGGCTGGTCGACCTGCAGCACAGCGCGGAGTCGGACGACGAAGCCGACGCCGCCGGGCTGCTCGTGGACATCCTGACGCCCATCGCCAAGAGCTGGCCATCGCAGTGGTGTCTGGAAGCCAACAACCTGGCGATCCAGGTGCACGGCGGGTACGGCTACACCCGTGAATACGACGTCGAGCAGCACTACCGGGACAACCGGCTGAACCCGATCCACGAGGGCACCAACGGCATCCAGAGCCTGGACCTGTTGGGCCGCAAGGTGACTCAGCGTGGCGGGGCCAGCCTGGCGGCGCTGGGGCGGGTCATCGCTTCGACGGTGGCGACCGCCGACGCGTTGGGCGGGGAGGCCGCTGAACTGGCGGCGGCGCTGGACGCGTCGTGGCAGCGGCTCGTCGCCGTGACGGCCGGCATGTTCGGCTCGGGCGACATTCCTGCCGTGATGGCCAACAGCCACGTCTACCTGGAGGCGTTCGGGCACATCGTGGTGGCGTGGCTGTGGCTCGAGCAGTTCGTCGCTGCCGCCGGTAAGGACGGCGACTTCTACGACGGCAAGCGTCAGGCGACCCGGTACTTCTTCCGTTTCGAATTGCCCAAGACCGCACCGCAATTGGACCTGCTCGAGTCGCTGGACCGCACGACGCTGGAGATGCGGGACGCCTGGTTCTAACGCGAGCAGTTGAGCGTGCGTCCGCGCTGCCCGCTACTCGAGTTTTCTCTGCGCTGACGCACGGTCAACCGGTTCAAAACTCAACGATCTGGCGTACCGCGCGGCCGTCGGCCAGGGCGTCCATGCCGGCGTTGATGTCGTCCAGGGCGATGGTGTCGGACACCAGTTTCTCGACCGGGAGCCGTCCCGCCCGCCACAGCTCGACGAAGCGCGGGATGTCGCGCGACGGTACCGACGACCCCAGGTAGCTGCCGATCAGCGACCGGCCGTCGGCGACCAAAGCCAACGGCGACAACGAGATTCGCGCATCGGGATGGGGCAGGCCGACGGTGATGGTCCTACCGCCGGGCGCGGTCATGCCGACGGCGGTTTCGAGTGCCGCGGGGTGGCCGGCAGCTTCGATCACCACATCGGCCTTGATGTCTCCGGGGTCGGTGACGGCGTCGTGCGCGCCGAGCGCGCGTGCCTGCTCGAGCTTGTCGGTCAGCCGGTCCACCGCGACGACGCGGACGTCGTCATGCGCCAGGGCCGTGAGCATCGCGGCCATGCCGACCCCGCCCATGCCCACGATCGCCACCGTCTGGCCGGGTTTCGGCTGCCCGGCGTTGAGTACCGCTCCGCCACCGGTCAGCACCGCGCAGCCGAGGAGCGAGGCGACCACCGGCGGGACATCGGCGTCCACCGGCACGACCGAACGACGGTCCACCACGGCGTGCGTCGCGAACGCGGACACCCCGAGGTGATGCAGAACTGTTGTACCGCTTCGGGATAGCCGCGTCTCACCGCCGAGCAGCGTGCCCGCGCCGTTGGCGGCGCTGCCCGGGATGCAGGGCGCCAGACCGTCCGTCGCGCAGGACCGGCACTGGCCGCAGCGCGGCAGGAACGTCATGACCACCCGCTGGCCGACGGCCAAATCCGAAGTCCCCTGTTCGACGATTCCGGCCGCTTCGTGACCGAGCAGCATCGGTACCGGGCGGACCCGGTTGCCGTCGACCACCGACAGGTCGGAATGGCACAGCCCGGCTGCTTCGATGCGGACCAGCAGCTCGCCATCGCCCGGGGCATCCAGGTCCAGTTCGCTGATGGTGAGCGGCTTTGATTCGGCGTACGGGCGGGCCCGCCCGATCTCCTCGAGTACGGCACCGCGAATCAACATGTCACCAGCCTGACAGACTGGCCGGCATGGAGCAGGCACTGACCACCGCAGAGTTTCCGGTGCACTGGCCCGTGCAGACCCGCTGGACCGACAACGACATGTTCGGCCACCTCAACAACGCGGTCTACTACGAGCTGTTCGATACGGCGATCAACGCGTGGATCAACACCACGTGCGACGTCGACCCGGTGGCCGCGCCGTGGCTCGGGGTGGTGGCCGAATCCGGCTGCCGGTACTTCGCCGAGCTGAAGTTCCCGTCGCAACTGGTCGTCGGGCTGGCGGTGACCCGGTTGGGCAACAGCAGCGTCACCTACCGCACCGGGTTGTGGGCGGACGGGGACCATAACCCTGCGGCGGTCGGTTCCTGGGTGCACGTCTACGTCGACCGCGATGCTCGTCGTCCCGTCCCGATCCCGGCTCCGATCCGGGAACTGCTGGAGACCGCCGTCGTCAGCTGACTCCGCGGTGGCGGCATCGGTCACTCGCACAAATGCGCCCTACGCGCAGGGTCAAGGGCCGGGCAGGCGCCGTACAGGTTGAGCCTGTATCCAGGGCGGGAAATGTCGAGAGCCGGGCGCCGTCAGTACAGGGTCAACGGAGACACGTGCGGGACCAACGCAATATCGGCCTCGATATGCTTCGGCCCATGCCGATCGTGAGCAAGACCGTCGAGGTGGCCGCACCCGCTGCGCAGATCCTGGGGATCGTCGCCGACTTCGAGGCCTACCCGCAGTGGAACGAAGAGGTCACCGGCTGCTGGATCCTGCACCGCTACGAGGACGGCCGGCCCAGCCAGCTCCGCCTGGACACCAAGATTCAGGGCATGGACGGCTCGTACATCCAGGCCGTCTACTACCCGGGCGACGGTCAGATCCAGACCGTCATGCAGCAGGGCAACCTGTTCTCCAAGCAGGAGCAGCTGTTCTCCGTGGTCGACCTCGGGGCGAGCGCCCTGCTGACCGTCGACATGGACGTCGAGGTCGACATGCCGGGTATCCCGGCCATGATGGTCAAGAAGGTCGTCAATGACGCGCTGGATCACCTGGCCGGCAACCTGAAGACGCGCGCCGAGCAGCTCGCCGCCAACTAAGCAGGCCACAACCCGAGTTCGTCGAGACGCCCCGTCAGGCGTTCGGCGGCGTCATCGAACTGCTGGCGCGTCTGTCGCACGACTTCGTCGATGTTCTTGTCCCGCAAGGCCGCAATCAGTTCGCGGTGATTGGCCACGGCCGCCTCACCCCACTGCGGGTCGGCGGCGTAGATGCGCACCGGTAGATACCGCGCCGCGTTGAGTAGGAACCAGGCCAGCTTGGTCCGGCCCGCGGCGCGGTTGAACTCCCGGTGGAACAGGAACTCCGCCAGGGCGATCGCGTCGGCGTCGCCGGTCGCGACGGCCTCCGCCAGTTGGTCGGTGAGCCGGTCGAGTTCGACGATGACGGGTTCGGTGATCCGCCGGGCCGCGGTCGCGGCGATCTCGGTGGCGATGGTGGCCTGCAGCCAGAAGATGTCGTCGATGTCGTCGCGGGTGAAGGCCGACACGACGTGGCCGCGGTTGGGTTCGAGCTGGACCATGCCCTCGCCCCGCAGGGTGCGCAGCGCCTCGCGGACCGGCGTGATGCTCACGCCGAGTGCGGCGGCGGTTTCGTCGAGCCGCACGAACGTGCCGGGCCGCAGGGTGCCCGACATGATCGCTGTCCGGAGATGGCCGGCCACCTCGTCGGACAGCTGTTCCCGCCGGCGCAGACCGGGCAGCGATTGAGCCGAGGCGTTCACGGCAGTCCTTCTTGTCGGCGGGGTAGGGGCCACCCGGAGGTTGTCCCGCTGGTGTGGGCGTCATATTGTGACGGCGGCAACACTATATTTGATCAAATATCAGCA
The DNA here is from genome assembly GCF_001905655.1 of Mycobacterium sp. ST-F2. Lineage (GTDB taxonomy): Bacteria > Actinomycetota > Actinomycetes > Mycobacteriales > Mycobacteriaceae > Mycobacterium. Next base: position 39,205 of record NZ_JMHT01000006.1, on the reverse strand, counting down.
TCGTTTGTCGTGATCCCGTCATTTCCGCTGCGATGCCGATCGAGACACAGGAGCAGACCGTGTCATCCGCAGCACTCCAGCAGCCCTATCTGGCCCGTCGACAGAACTGGACCACGCACCTCGCCCGGCACGCCCTCATGCAGCCGGACGCCACCGCGCTGCGCTTCGTCGGTCAGACGGTCACCTGGGGTGAGCTGCAGCGACGCGTCACCAAACTCGCGGGCGCGCTGAGCCGTCGAGGGGTCGGCTTCGGCGACCGCGTGCTGATCCTGATGCTGAACCGCACCGAATATGTCGAGGCATTCCTGGCGGCGAATGTGCTCGGTGCCATCGCGGTACCGGTCAACTTCCGCATGACGCCGCCCGAGATCGCCTACCTGGTCCGGGACTGCGACCCCAAAGCCGTGATCACCGAACAGGTGCTGGCCCCTGTCGCCACCGCGGTGCGGGAATTGGAGCCGTCGCTGGGCGTAGTGATCGTCGCCGGTGGCGCGTCCGAGGGTGACGTCCTGGGCTACGAGGACGTGCTCGCCGAGGCCGGCGACCCGCCTGCCCCTGTCGACATCCCCGAAGACACACCCGCACTGATCATGTACACCTCGGGTACCACCGGATATCCCAAGGGCGCCGTGCTGACGCACGTCAACATCATGGGCCAGGGTATGACCGGCTTGTTCACCATCGCGCCGGACATCAACAACGACGTCGGCTTCATCGGCGTCCCCTTCTTCCACATCGCCGGCATCGGCAACATGATCGGCGGCCTGCTCCTGGGTCTGCCCACGGTCATCTACCCGCTCGGCGCGTTCGATCCCGGCGCACTGCTCGACGTGTTGGCGGCCGAGGGCGTCTCGTCGATCTTCCTGGTTCCGGCGCAGTGGCAGGCGGTGTGCGCGGCGCAGCAGGCCAAGCCGCGCGACGTGAAATTGCGTGTTCTTTCCTGGGGTGCGGCACCCGCTTCGGACACTCTTCTGAGGGAGATGGCGTCGACGTTCCCGGGCACGCAGATCTTTGCTGCGTTCGGTCAGACCGAAATGTCGCCGGTGACGTGCATGCTGCTGAGCCAGGACGCGCTGCGGAAGCTCGGGTCGGTCGGCCGGGTCATCCCGACCGTGGCCGCCCGGGTCGTCGACGACAACATGAACGACGTCCCGGTAGGCGAGGTCGGCGAGATCGTCTACCGTGCGCCCACCCTCATGGCGGGGTACTGGAACAACCCGAAGGCGACGGCCGAGGCATTCGCCGGCGGTTGGTTCCACTCCGGTGACTTGGTTCGCCAAGACGAAGAGGGTTACATCTGGGTCGTCGATCGTAAAAAGGACATGATTATTTCCGGCGGCGAAAATATTTACTGTGCAGAAGTAGAGAACATTCTGGCCGCGCACCCATCGATTACCGAAGTTGCGGTGATCGGCCGTCCGTATGAAAAGTGGGGCGAGGTCCCGGTCGCCGTCGTTGCTGTGACGGCCAATGTGAACGCTGAACTCGAAAGTGCCCTGACCCTGGCAGATCTCGACGATTTCCTGACCGAACGGCTCGCGCGCTACAAGCACCCGAAAGCGCTGGAAATTGTCGACGCATTGCCACGAAATCCTTCTGGCAAGGTCCTTAAAACGGAACTCCGAGAGCGGTTCGGTGATACAAGTGTGTCGTGAGCGCGGCAAGTGACGTCGCGCTGAGAAATTCGACCACTTGAGTGGAGGGCGGATGGGCCCATGTCGCGTTTGCTGAAACTGAACGCAATTATCCCTCAGTTGGGTCACGTGGTACGCGGTGTATCGGGTACAGTCCTGTGGTCCGTCTTACTACTCGGGAGTAGCGAGACAGAAATCACTCAGTTTGTGCTACTGGCTAAGGAGGGGACGTGCCACGCGTGACGCCGCGGAACGGCCGCTTTCCGGAAGGGAAGGCTGATCGGTGACAGCCTCTGACAACTCCCTGGTCGGGTATCTCAAGGAGCAGCTCGACAAGCCATTCACCAAGGTGGGTGGCTTCGTCAAGATGTGCATCCTCACCTTCAAGGCGCTGGTCTCGCGGCCATTCCAGTGGAAGGAGTTCATCCTTCAGTGCTGGTTCCTGATCCGGGTGGCATTCCTGCCCACCCTGGCGGTCTCCATCCCGCTGACGGTGCTCATCATCTTCACGCTGAACATCCTGCTCGGTGAGTTCGGCGCGGCCGACATCTCAGGCGCCGGTGCGGCCCTCGGTGCTGTCACCCAGCTGGGGCCACTGGTGACGGTGCTGGTGGTGGCCGGCGCCGGGTCGACGGCCATCTGCGCTGACCTCGGAGCCCGGACCGTGCGTGAAGAGATCGATGCCATGGAGGTGCTGGGCATCGACCCCATCGAGCGCCTGGTCGTGCCCCGTGTGGTCGCCTCCACGTTCGTGGCCTTCATGCTCAACGGCGCGGTGATCATCATCGGTCTGGTCGGTGGCTACTTCTTCGGCGTGTACATCCAGAACGTCAACGCCGGCGCCTACGTCTCGACTCTCACCCTGCTGACCGGCTTCCCCGAAGTGGTCATCTCCGTCCTCAAGGCCACCATCTTCGGCCTGATCGCCGGCTTGGTCGGCTGCTACCGCGGGCTGACCGTGGCGGGTGGTTCGAAGGGTGTGGGCACGGCGGTGAACGAAACGCTGGTGCTCTGCGTCATCGCTCTGTTCGCGGTCAACGTGGTTCTCACCACGATCGGTATCAAATTCGGAACGCAGGCCGGGTAGCGCATGAGTACAGCGACAGTTTTGCAGGGACGGTTCCCCCGCGTCTTCTCCCGTGTCAAGGACTTCGGCGCTGCGCCGAGCCGGATGCTCGCCAGCATGGGCCACGTCGGTGTCTTCGTCGGGTCGGCCGTCGGGCATATCCCGCATTGCCTGCGGTACTACCGCAAAGAGGTGCTGCGGCTGATCGCCGAGGTCGGCATGGGCACCGGCGCCATGGCTGTCATCGGTGGCACCGTCGCCATCATCGGCTTCGTCACCCTGGCGGCGGGCTCCCTGATCGCCATCCAGGGCTTCGCCTCGCTGGGCAACATCGGTGTCGCCGCCTTCACCGGCTTCTTCGCCGCACTGGCGAACATCCGCGTCGTCGCACCGGTGGTCAGCGGCACCGCGCTGGCAGCCACGGTCGGCGCAGGCGCCACCGCCGAGCTCGGCGCGATGCGCATCAGCGAAGAGGTCGACGCCCTGGAGGTCATGGGGGTCAAGTCCCTGTCCTTCCTGGTCTCGACCCGCCTGGTCGCCGGCATGGTCGTCATCATTCCGCTGTACGCCTTGGCCCTGCTGCTGTCGTTCTTGTCGGCGCAGCTGGTCACCACGCTCGTCTACGGGCAGTCGGTGGGTACGTACGAGCACTACTTCCACACGTTCCTGCGCGTCGACGACGTGATGTGGTCCTTCCTCGAGGTCATCATCATGTCGATGGTGGTGCTGCTCAACCACGCGTACTTCGGCTACTACGCCAGCGGCGGTGCCGTCGGCGTGGGTGAGGCCGTGGGCCGGTCGATGCGTACGTCGCTGATCTCCAACGTGGTTGTCGTCCTGCTCTTCTCGTTGGCGCTGTACGGCACCGACCCGAACTTCAACCTGACGGTGTGACGCGATGACGAATCCACAAGCAACGCCTCCTGTCGCCGAGGGTCAGGTCCACGCACCGCTCAACAAGGACCGCACCCCGCCGTACCTGATCGTCGGCGTCATCTTCGCGGTGATCTCCGCCCTCGTTCTCGTGATGGTCTGGTTCCAGTTCCGCGGTTACTTCGACACCAAGGCCAAGCTGTACGTGGTGTCGCCCCGGTCCGGACTGTCCATGGACCCCGGTTCGAAGGTCACCTACAACGGCGTGCCCATCGGCCGCGTGAAGGAGATCGACGTCGTCGGCAAGGAAGACGACACGAAAGCTCGACTGCAGCTCGACGTCGACCCGAAGTACCTCCCTCTGCTGCCCAAGAACGTCAACACCAAGCTGCTGGCCACCACGGTCTTCGGTAGCAAGTACGTCTCGTTCACCTCGCCGTCGGATCCCGAGAGCGCGCGGATCAAGAACGGCGACACCATCGACGTCTCCAAGTGCTCGCCGCCGACGCCGGCCACGGCCTGCGTCACCACGGAGCTCAACACCCTGTTCGAGACGATCACCGCGATCTCCGAGCAGGTCGACCCGATCAAGCTGAACGCCACCCTGACCGCTGCCGCGCAGGCGCTCGACGGCCTCGGTGACAAGTTCGGGCAATCGCTGGTCAACGGCAATACCATCCTGGCCGACCTGAACCAGCGGATGCCGAACATCCGGCACGACACCAAGGCCCTCGCCGATCTGACAGAGGTCTACTCGAAGGCTTCGCCGGATCTGTGGGACGGCCTGAAGAACGCCGTGACCACCGAGCGCACCTTGAATGATCAGCGCGGCACCATCGACCAGGCGCTGATGTCGGCCGTCGGGTTCGGTAACACCGGTGGCGACATCCTCGAGCGCGGTGGCCCGTACCTGGTCCGCGGCGCGCAGGACCTGCTGCCGACCTCGGCGCTGCTGAACAAGTACGCCCCCGAGCTCGACTGCCTGGTCCGCGGCTTCGCCGCGGGTGCGCCGGCCGCGGCCAAGCGCCTGGGCGGCAACGGGTACTCGCTGGCGATGCACACCGAACTGGTCGGCAGCGCCAACCCCTACGTGTATCCGGATAATCTGCCGCGCGTCAACGCTTCCGGCGGTCCGATGGGTCGCCCAGGGTGCTGGACGGTCACCAAGGACATTTGGCCGATGCCCTACATGGTGATGGACACCGGCGCGTCGATCGCGCCGTACAACCACTTCGGCCTGGGCTCGCCGTTCGCGTCCGAATACGTCTGGGGCCGTCAAGACGGGGAGAACACGATCAACCCATGAGCATCAAGGGCACGGCGATCAAACTCGCCATCTTCTCCGCGGTCCTGCTGGCCTTCACAGCAGGCATCTTCATCGTCTTCGGTCAGTTCCGGTTCAGCCGGACCAATGAGTTCTCGGCGATCTTCACCAACAGCAGCGGTCTGAAGGCCGATCAGTTCGTGCGCGCCAACGGCGTCGAGGTCGGCAAGGTCACCGACGTCGAATTGATCGACGGTGGCAGCAAATCGCGGGTGAAGTTCAGCGTCGACAAGTCACTATCGCTGTACCAGGGGACCACGGCGCACATCCGCTACCTGGATCTGATCGGCAACCGGTACCTGGACCTGCGCCGCGGTGACAGCAACCAGGTACTGGCCCCCGGGGGGACCATCCCGGTCGACCGCACCGAGCCGGCCCTGGACCTGGATGCTCTCGTCGGTGGCTTCCGACCCCTGTTCCGGTCGCTGGATCCGCAGAAGGTCAACACCATCGCCTCGTCGCTCGTCACGATCTTCCAGGGCGAGGGCGGCACCATCAACAACATCCTCGATCAGACGGCCTCGTTCTCGTCGACCATCGGCGAGCAGGATCAGGCCATCGGTGAGGTGATCAAGAACCTCAACACGGTGCTCGACACCACGGTCAAGCACCAGAAGCAGTTCGACGACACGTTGAAGAACTTCGAGTCGCTCGTGACGGGGTTGAAGAACCGCGCCGACCCGATCGCCGACTCGGTCGCCAGCATCAGCAACGGCGCCGGCTCGCTCGCCGATCTGCTGGGCGACAACCGCGAGCTGCTGCACAGCACGCTCGGCTACCTGGAGACCACACAGCAGTCGCTGGTCGACCAGAAGGAACAGCTCAACGACACGTTGCAGAAGGTGCCGCAGGCACTGAAGATCCTGGGTCGTTCCGGCGGCGTCTACGGCGACTTCTTCAACTTCTATGTCTGCGACATCGAGTTGAAGATGAACGGTCTGCAGCCGGGTGGACCCGTGCGCACAGTCAAGCTCACCAACCAGCCGTCCGGAAGGTGCACGCCGAAGTGAGGTCCATAGAAGGATCCGACCGGGTCCGCAGAGGCGCGATGGGTCTGGCGGCCGTCGTGCTCGTCACGGCAGTGGGTGCGTCCGTCACCAAGGTGCCGATGCTGTTTGCGTCGCCCACGTACTACGGCCAGTTCAGCGATACCGGCGGCCTGATGGTCGGCGACTACGTCCGCATCGACGGCGTCAACGTCGGCACGGTCAAGGACATGGACATCGACCGCGACAAGGTGATCATCGGTTTCGATATCGGCACCAACACGATCGGCACGGACAGCCGTGCGCTGATCAAGACCGAGACGATCCTGGGCCGCAAGGCCATCGAGATCGAGGCCAAGGGCACCCATAAGCTGCCGCCGCGCGGCACCTTGCCGCTGAGCCAGACCTCCACGCCGTATCAGATCTACGACGCGATCTTCGACGTCACCCGGGCGTCGCAAGGCTGGGACACCAAGACCATCAAGGAATCGCTGAACGTGCTGTCTGAGACAGTCGATCAGACGTCACCGCACCTGAGCGCCGCACTCGAGGGCGTGCAGAAGCTGTCCGAGACCATCGGCAAGCGTGACGACCAGGTCCGCGCCCTGCTCGGCAACGCCAACAAGATCGCCACCATCCTCGGCGACCGCAGTGGCCAGGTGAACGCGCTGCTGGTCAATGCCCAGACGCTGCTGCATGCGTTGAACCAGCGCGGCGAGGCCATCGGCCTGCTGCTGGAGCGGGTCTCGCGGGTGTCGCACCAGCTGAAGGCGACCATCGACGAGAACCCGAACATCAACCACGTCCTGGAGCAGCTGCGGACCATCAGCGACATCCTCGTCGCCCGTAAGCAGGACCTGTCCGACGCCCTGGTGTCGGCCGGTAAGTTCGTGGCCTCGCTGTCCGAGGCCATCGCTTCGGGCCCGTACTTCAAGACCATGGTCGCGAACATCCTGCCGCCGCAGCTGATGCAGCCGTTCGTGGACGCCGCGTTCAAGAAGCGCGGACTGAACCCCGAAGACTTCTGGCGCAGTGCCGGTCTGCCGGAGGCGCAGTGGCCGGATCCCAATGGCACGCGCTTCGCCAACGGTGCGCCGCCGCCGGCCCCGCCGAAGCTCGAAGGCACGCCGGAGCATCCCGGACCCGCGGTGCCTCCCGGTTCGCCGTGCTCGTACACGCCGGGAGCCGGTGCCGACCCGTCGCCGGCCGACCCGCTGCCGTGCTCGCACCTCAGCGTCGGTCCGTTCGGTGGGCCCGACTATGCCCCGCCGAATGTCGTCCCGTCGGCGCCGAACCCGGCCGGCGTTCCCACCGGCCCGGGTGTGCCGTCGGCCGCCTTCCCGGGACAACCGGCGGAGAACGTGCCCGGTACGCCGGTGCCGTTGCCGCCCGCACCCGTCGGTGCCCGGACGGTTCCGCTGACGCCGCAGCCCGGCGACAGCGACATCGCTCCCGGATTCGCTCCGATTCCCGGGCCGCTGATCGCGCCGCCGGCGCCGCCGGGACCTGGTCCCAGCGCCGGTCCGGCAGGCACCGCGCCGCTGCCGGGTAACCCGCCGTTCCTCCCGCCAGGGTCGCAAGGATAGGGCCGCCACGATGTCGACTGTTTTCAGCATCCGAAACATCAAGAAGCCGAAGCTGTCCAAGGGGACGGTTATCGGTGGTGCCATCGCGCTCGTGGTGATCGTGCTCGCCGGTTTCTTCGGCCTGCAGCTGTACCGCAAGATGACCACCACCACGGTGACGGCCTACTTCCCCGAGGTGCTCGCGCTGTACCCGGGCGACAAGGTCCTGATCATGGGCGTCGAGGTCGGTGCCATCGACACCACCGAGCCACACGGCGATCAGATGAAGGTCGTCTTCCACTACTCGAATCACTTCAAGGTGCCGCAGAACGCGTCGGCGTCGGTGCTGAACCCGAGTCTGGTCGCGTCCCGCGTGGTTCAGCTGTCGCCGCCGTACACCGGTGGTCCGACGATGGCCGACGGAGCCGTGATTCCGAAGGAACGTACCCAGATTCCGATCGAGTACGACGAGCTGCGCAACCAGCTGACGCGCATCCTCGCCGAGCTGGGTCCGACCAAGGAACAGCCGAAGGGCCCGTTCGGCGACATCATCGAGTCGTTCGCCGACGGCTTCGAAGGCAAGGGTGCGCAGTTCAACAAGACCCTCAAGGGTCTGTCGGATGCGGTGAACACGCTCAACACCGGCCGCGGCGATTTCTTCCAGGTGATCAAGAGCCTGGCGGTGTTCGTCAACGCGCTGCACCAGAGCGATCAGCAGTTCGTGTCCTTGAACAACGACCTGGCGTCGTTCACCAACAAGTTCACCAACACCGACCAGGAGTTGGCGTCGGCGCTCAAGGACCTCAACCAGGTCATGACCACGACCCGGAGCTTCCTGGACAAGAACGGCAGCGTCCTGGCCCACGACATCAACAACGTGTCGGAGGCGACGACGGCAATCCTGCAGCCGGAGCCGCGGGACGGCCTGGAACGGGCACTGCACGTCTACCCGAACTTCCTGGCCAACCTCGAGAACATCTACTCGCCGGCCACCGGTGGTCTGATCGTCTCCGGTGTGCTGCCGGGCGTGACCAACTTCTCGAACCCGCTGCAGTTCATCTGCAGCTCGATCCAGGCCGGTAGCCGGTTGGGCTACCAGGACTCGGCGGAGCTGTGCGCGCAGTATCTGGCACCGGTCATGGACGCCATCAAGTTCAACTACCTGCCGTTCGGTATCAACATGGCGACCACCGCCATGACGCTGCCGAAGTTGGTCACCTACTCGGAGCCGCGCCTGCAGCCCCCGGGCGGGTACAAGGACACCACCGTGCCGGGCGTGTTCTCGCCCGACACCCCGTGGTCGCACGGCCAGCACGAGGCGGGCTGGATCACCGCGCCGGGCATGCAGGGACTGAAGGTCGGCCAGTCGACCCAGGACCTGCTGACGCCGGAGTCGCTGGGCGAGCTCATGGGCGGCCCGGACATCATTCCGCCGACCGGTGGCGTGAACATGTCGGGCCCGCCGAACGCCTACAACGAGAGCAGCCCGCTGCCCCCGCCGTGGTACCCGCAGCCGGGACCGGTCTCGCCGCCGCGACCGGGCAATGATCCGAGCCCGATGAGTGCCATGGCACCTGGGCCTGCCCCAGGACCGGCTCCGGCGCCCGCGCCGGCCGGACCCGCACTTCCTGCCGAAGTTGGAGGCCAATGATGACCGGGTCCACGGGGCCGAAGTCACCCTCGGCACGTTCGCGGCACAGCCGCGGGTGGGCGGCGCGTAACGCCCGTCGGGTCGGCGTGCTGTCGGCGGCGGCGCTGATGCTCAGCTCTTGCGGTTGGCGAGGCATCGCGAACGTGCCGCTGCCCGGTGGGCCGGGCACCGTAGATGGTCACTCGACCATCTACGTCCAGATGCCGGAGACATTGGGCCTCAACGCCAACAGCCGGGTCCGGGTGGCCGACGTGTTCGTCGGCCGGGTGCGTGCGATCGAGCTGAAGAACTGGGTGCCCACCCTCACGGTGGATCTGAACCCCGGCATCAACCTGCCGCGCAACGTGCAGGCCAAGATCGGCCAGACCAGCCTGTTGGGTGCTCAGCACCTCGAGCTGGACCCGCCGGCCGACCCGTCGTCCAAGCCGCTACGCAACGGCGACACCATCGAGTTGAAGAACTCGTCGGCGTACCCGACCATCGAGCGGACGCTGGCCGGTATCTCCGGAATCCTCAACGGCGGCGGTGTGCCGAACGTCGAGAAGATCCAGTCCGAGGTCTACAACATCCTCAACGGGCGTGCGGATCAGATCAAAGAGTTCCTGCACCGGTTGGACACGTTCACCGACGAGATCAATCAGCAGCGTGAGGACATCACGCGGGCCATCCGCTCCAGTGACACGTTGCTCAAGGTCGTCGCGGATCGCAACGACACGCTTGATCGGGTGCTGACCGAGACGCCGCCGCTGATCGAGCACTTCAACAAGACCCAGGACCTGTTCTCGAACGCGCTCTTGGCACTGGGCCGGCTGTCGAAGGCGTCGGACACCACGCTGTCGAACAGCAACGCGAACCTGCACACCAACCTCGCGACGTTGCAGCGGGCGCTCAAGCAGATCGCCAAGACGTCACCGAACCTGGTGCCGGCCATGAAGCTGCTGTTCACGCTGCCGTTCCCGATCGACAACATCCCCAAGGTCATCCGCGGCGACTACATGAACATCTCGCTGCACCTCGACCTGACGCTCAGTGCCATCGACAACGGCATCCTGACCGGCACCGGTCTGTCGGGTATGGCTCGGGCTCTGGAACAGTCGTGGGGCCGTGACCCGGCGACGATGATCCCGGACGTCCGATTCACCCCGAACCCGGCCAACGCACCGGGCGGCCCGCGAATCGAAAGGGGCGAGTGAGAAGATGCTGACCCGTTTTCTGAAGATTCAGCTGATCATCTTCAGCATCGTGACCGTGGCGGCGCTTGTCGGGCTGTCCCTGGTGTATCTCAAGCTGCCGACCTACCTCGGTGTGGGTATGCATCGGCTGTACGCCGAACTGCCCAACTCGGGCGGCCTGTACAAGACCGCCAACGTCACCTACCTGGGTAACCAGGTGGGGAAGGTGCTGTCCGTCGAGCCGACGGTAACCGGCGCGCGCGTGACCATGGACGTCAACAACGATGTGGACATCCCGGACAACGTGCAGGCGAACGTCCACTCGGTGTCCGCGGTCGGTGAGCAGTTCATCGATCTGGTGCCGCCGGAGAACCCGTCCAAGCGGTACCTCTCCGCTGGGCAGACGATCACCAAGGGCTCCGTCCCCAAGGAGGTCGGTCCGGCTCTCGACGCGACACAGAACGCGCTCGCTTCGCTGCCGAAGGAGAAGATCGGCGCGCTGCTGGACTACACCACGGAGGCGGTCGGCGGGCTCGGCCCGTCACTGCAGCACCTGGTCGACGGCACCCAGGCGCTGGCGGGGGACTTCAAGGACAACCTCGGTTCGGTCGACGACATCATCCAGAACTCGGCGCCGATCATCGACAGCCAGGTCAAGTCCGGCGACGCGATCTCGCGATGGGCCCGGAACCTGAACGTGCTGGCGGGACAGTCGGCCCAGCAGGACGCGGCGCTGCGGAATGCCATCCAGCAGGGCGCGCCGACGGCCGATCAGCTCAACGCCGTGTTCGGCGAGGTCCGTGACGCGTTGCCACAATCGCTGGCCAACGTCGAGATCGTGCTGGACATGCTGAAGCGCTACAACAAGGGCCTCGAGCAGGTGCTCGTGGTGCTGCCGATGGTCGGCCCGATCGTCGACTCGCTGACCGCGGTGTACGAGAAGGAACTGCCGATCAACCTGGCGCTGGGCATCAACCAGCCGCCGCCATGCCTCACCGGCTACCTGCCGGCGCCGCAGTGGCGGTCCCCGGCGGACACGTCGACCGCCCCGCTGGAGTCGGGCCTGTACTGCAAGATCCCGAAGGACGCCCAGAACACGGTCCGCGGTTCCCGCAACCTGCCGTGTGTGGACAACCCGGCGAAACGCGCGGCAAGCCCCATGGAGTGCCGCGACAACAAGCCGTACGAGCCGCTCGGTACCAACCCGTGGTACGGCACCCCGGACCAGATCGTGAACTGCCCGGCCCCGGCCGCGCGTTGTGATCAGCCGGTCGACCCGGGCAAGGTGATCCCGGCGCCGTCGATCAACAACGGGTTGAACCCGCTGCCGGCCAACATGCTGCCGCCGCCGGAGCGTGCGTCGGCGCCGTCCAGCGACCCGATCAGCGCACCGGGGCAGGGCACGGTGGAGTGCAGCGGGCAGCAACCCAACAAGTGCCTCTACACTCCGGCAGCAGGACCAGAGGCCACCTACAACCCACAGAGCGGTCAGGTGGTCGGACCGAATGGTGTGAAGTATTCGGTCAGTAACTCGAGCAACCCAGGAGACGACGGATGGAAGGAGATGCTGGCACCAGCCAGCTGAACCCCACCGATGAGCAGGACGTCACGTCCCAGGACGTGGTGACGACCGAGCCGTCTGCCGAAGAATCGATCGAGGCGCACGCGAGGAGCAGTTCGGGATTGGCGCCGGGCGAAACCGGTGAATCAGAGGGTGCGCAGCGCCCCGCCCGGATCGGGCGGGGCATTGCCCTGACGGTGTGCCTTGCGCTCGTCGTGCTGGCCGCCGCGGTCGGCACGGGCGGTTGGTTCGCGCTGAAATCGCATCGTGAGAGTCAGGCGCTCGCGGCGAACGAGACGGCCGCCATCGCGGCCGCCAAGGACTGCGTCACGGCGACCCAGGCACCCGACACGTCGGCCATGATCGCCGCGCAGACGAAGATCATCGAATGCGCCACCGGCGCGTACCAGACGCAGGCGTCGTTCATGAGCGGCATCACGCTCGAGGCGTACAAGGCCGCCAACGTGCAGGTGCAGATCTCGCAGATGCGGGCGGCCGTCGAGAAGCACAACGATGACGGGTCCATCGACGTCCTGGTCGCGGTGCGCGTGAAGATCAACAACAGCGCCGAGAAGGACAAGGAAGTCGGTTACCGGATGCGGGCGCAGATGGCACCGGTGGACGGGAAGTTCAAGGTGGCCAAGCTCGACCAGGTCACCTCGTGACGGTTGGTCAGGAGACGACGAGCGCCGAGGCAGTGAGCACGGGGTCCGAGTTGGAAGCGGCACCGGCGTTGGCCTCGTGGCCGGCGCGGGCCGGCGCTTTCGCGCTGGACGTGGTGCTGGGCGTGGCGATCATCGCCGTCATGGCCCTGCTGGGCTATGCCGCCCGGGCCGACTGGACGCTGTGGGTGTACGCCGCGGTGGCGACGGTGGCCGCGGCCGCGGTCCTGGTGAACCGGTGGCTGCTGCCGTCGATCACCGGATGGAGCGTGGGCCGCTCGCTGTTCGCCATCCGGGTGGAGCGGGTGCCCGCCGGCGTTCCCGCCGGTATGGGCCGACTGATCCTGCGTGACCTCGCGCATCTGTTGGATACCGTCGCGGTGCTGCTGGGCTGGCTGTGGCCGCTCTGGGACCCGCGGCACCGTACTTTCGCAGATCTGTTGCTGCACACCGAAGTTCGCGTCGTCCCGGCGCCCGAGGGAGACCCCGCCCGGCGGGCCGGGCAGGTGCTCGTGGCCGGTGCCCTGGTCTGTGTGGCGGCGGTGGGGCTGAGTTATGGCGTGCAGTTCCGGCACGACCGCGCGGTCGACGAGGCGCGGAACCAGATTTCCGAGCAGGGTCCCAAGATCGTCGAGCACGTCCTGAGCTACGGCATCGACACGTATCAGAACGACTTCAAGACCGCCCAGGCGCTGGTCACCGACGGTTACCGCGATCAGCTGATCAAGCAGCAGCAGGCGGTGAGCAAGAAACCGACGACCAACCAGTACTACGCGGTGAGCAGCGCGATCCTCAGCGCCGGCACCGATCAGGCCACGATGCTGCTGGCGCTGCAGGGGCAGCGCGGCGTCGACGCCAACACCCTCCGGTTCATCACCGCCACCGTCCGGGTCGACTTCGTGAAGTCATCCGACGGCAAGTGGCAGTTGTCGAATCTGACGGTGCTCAAGAGCCCGCGGGGAGGACGCTGATGAGTCCGCGTCGCAAGATCGATGCTGCCGAGCGTTTCGTCGCCGGTGACTACTTCAAGGCTGTGGCGGCGGTACCCCGCCGCGTGGCGTTGGTGGTGATCGCCTGCGTCACAACGGTTTTGGTGATCGCCGCGATCGCGGCCAGCACCTACCTGCTGGTCCAGCACGAGAAGGACGTGGCGAGTCAGGCCAAGTCGGCGGCCGTGCTGGGCTATGTCAAAGAGTTCATGACGGGCTTCACCGCGGTCGATCCGTTCCACGCCAATGCCTACGTCGAGAAGATCGCGGGCCAGTCCACCGGTGACTTCGCCAAGCAGTTCAAGGACAAGCACGACCAGATCCTGATGCAGGTGGCGCGCGCGCAACCGGCAGAGGGGACCGTCGAAGACGCGGGCGTACAACGGTGGAACGAGGACGGCAGCGCGGACGTGCTGATCGCGATGAAGCTGACGACGACGACGCCGGACGGCAACTCGACCGTCGAGAACGGATCGCGGTGGGTGGTAACGGCAACGCAGGAAGGGCAGCAGTGGAAGATCAGCCGCATGAATCCGGTGATGTGACCCCGGGGGACTCGGTGGCCGACGCTCCGCAGCAGGCCGACGCCCCCCAGGGCAAGGCAGCCCGCCGCCGGCACCGTCTGCCCCGGCATCAGCCCGGCGCTGCCGTGCCTGCTGAAGACGCCGACACTCCAGCCGACGACGCTGATGAGAAGTCGGAAGATACTGTCGCGCAGGAGGATTCGGCCGCCGAAGCGGCCGACGAGGTCGCCGCGACGGAGCCCGACACGGAGACCGAGACGGTGCCGGTGACGCTGGTGCCCCACCGTCCTGCCGGGCGTAAGCTGCTGGCCGCCGGCGTCGTGGCTGCGGCGCTGTTCGTCGGGGCCTCGGCCTTCGCGGGTGCGGCGGCGCAGCCGTACCTGGCGGACCGTGCCCTGGTGCAGGCCAAGTTCGATGTCGCCAAGACCGCCGCCGCGGCGGTGACGACGCTGTGGTCGTACTCGCCGGAGGACATGGACAAGCTGGCCGACCGGTCGCAGCAATATCTGTCCGGCGGCTTCGCCGAGGAGTATCGCAAGTTCGTCGACTCGATCGTCGCGAGCAACAAGCAGGCTCAGGTCACCAACCAGACCAAGGTGATGGGCACAGCGGTGGAAAGTATCGGTGCAAATGAGGCCACGGCCATCGTCTACACCAACTCGGTCGCGTCGAGTCCGCTGACCAAGGGCATCCCCTCGCTGCGGTATCTGTCGTACCGGCTGACTCTGAAGCGTTCCGGCGCTGATTGGAAGGTCAGTCAGATGAATGCCCTGACCAAATTGGATCTGACCCCGCGGCTGTAGCCGCCAGGCCGTCGGGGCGGGTTTGCCTGAACCGGTGCGCGCTGCCTGTCAGCACACTGTGGACTGCCCGCCGCCGGCTGGGTCGAGAAGGAACCCGGCCTGCGCGGACTATGGCATGAATCACGTTCGGACCTGCGCGAGTGTGATGTCACAGCGGCCGTCGGCGTCAATATTTGCCAGGACGTGGGACGGCTGCACGTCGCGTCTCCACGGTATCCAGCAAACTATATTCCGCAAACGCAAATTTGCTGTCCGCACCGCCCGCTCGGTGCTGTGTGAGCTTCGGGTCGCCGGTTGCCAAATCCGGGAAAGCGGCTGGTCAAGCTGCATGTTGGCGCTGCGATGCATTAATGTTACCGTCCGGTTGATAACCAACTGTGGTGGCTGAGGGGACGGGGAAAATGGCAGTTACGCATCGTGCGGGGCGCGTTCAAGCAAAGCGGGCGGCATTGCTGGGCGCGGCTGCCGCAACAGCTACCGCGATGACCGTCACGGCCTCGGTGCCGAACCCGCCGGCGCCCAAGCTGGTGCCGGCCTCGCACTCGGCCGTCAACCTGTCCGCGTTCAGCACGCCGTTCCCGAAGCCCGGCGTGCTGCCCGACATCACGTTCGGTGTCGGCAACGCCGCGTACAACCTGGCCCAGGGCGGCATCGAAGCGCTCCTCCCGCCGCTCGTCCAGGCGCTCAGCGCGGCCGGCGGCCTCACCGGGCTGAACCTGACCAACCTCATCAGCCAGCTGCCGCCCAATCTGTTGTCGCAGATTCTCAACGTGATCCCGATTCAAGTGAAGCCCCTGCTGCAGGCGGTACTTGGGCCCATCGCGCCGGCGCTCTTTGGTCCGCTGATCGGGGTGCTCGAGACGATTGGGTTGGTGGATGGCGATGGCAACATCCGCCTCGGTGGGCTGCTCGGGATTCTGGGTATCCACCTCGACAACATCCTCGACCTGAGTGACCTGAACGTCCCGGGCGTCAACATCGTCACCGCCGGACCGGTGTTCACTCTTTTGAAGATCGCCGGCCTCGATCTGGGCTGGACGCCGGGCACCGCGAATGCGGTAGCCAACGCCATCAACAACACGGCGTACCTCGACGTGAACGCATACACGCTGCTGCACAATGTGGTTACTCTTGCGGGCCCGCTCGGGGTTGCACTGGGGCTCCTGGTCGAGCCGCTCAAGCCCCTTCTCACGTCCGCGGATGTCATCGACGTGCGGGTGCCGATCACCATCGGCTTCGGACTCGGCGCGTTCTCCGCCGGGCAGGCCTATTCGAAGGTGCTGGCAGACTTGGCGAACCAGCCGGGCGGTGTCAACAACGCGGGCCCGATTCTCGGTAGTCTGACGGTCCTGCCGCTGGTTTTGCTGAATAACCTGGGCCGCGCCAACGGCGGCCTGCTGGCCCGCTTCTACCCGATCGGCGACCTGCTCGGCATCAACTTCATCACCCCCGACGTCAAGGCGGCGCACAGCGGTGGCATCGAGTTGCTGAGCACCGGATTGTCCATCGGCGGAGCGAACCTGCTACCGGTCAAGGTCGACGCCACTCTGGAATACCAGCCGTTCTCGGACCTGGCCGCCTGGCCCAACCCGTTCAGCCTGGCAAACAACCTGGTCGCCGGAACGCTGCCGACGTACCTGTTCCGTGGCATCTCGACGGCCACGCTGACCAACCAGCTGACCAGTCAACTGGGCCAACTCGCCGGTGGCCTTCTGGGCGGAAACCCGTTGGCGGTCAACATCTATCTGACGGTGCCGACCAACACGCTGCCGTTGATGGAGCCGATGTACCTGACCGGCGACGTCCTGAATATGGTCAGCTTCGGCACGCTGGGCAGCCCCATCTACAAGTTGGCCAACGCGCTTGCGCCGGCCATGACCAGCCTGGTGAACCTGGGCTACACCGATGTGGTGCGCAACCCGGACGGCACCTACAGCCGCACCCTCACCGAGGCCGGCACTCCGACGCCGTTCTTCTCGTTCCCGGACGTGAACTGGCAGAAGGTGCCGCAGGACATCGTGAACTCGTTGGTGGCGGGCTTCAAGAAGGAGTTCTTCAGCAACAACCCCACGGCCGCGCCGGACAACGCGGTCGAGGCACTCCTCAAGCTGCTCACGGGCGGCAAGCTCGGCGGCGTCAACCCGCTCAGTGGCCTGGGCGGTGTGGTGCAGGGTCTGCTCAACAACGTGCTCGGCACACTGGGCGGCCTGACGGCGGGTGCGACAATCAACTCGCTGGCCGCGAAGGAAGGCGTCATCTCCTCGGCGTCCGCGACCGACGTGCCGTCGACCACGCCGAAGCTGGCGCCGCTGTCGGCCAACCTGTCGGGCTTCACCGGCAGCAAGAAGGACGACAAGCAGAGCACCGACGGCAAGGACAAGGCCGCCGAGGACAAGGCCGGCACCGAGTCGCCTGCCGAGGATGCCAAGGCCGACCCCAAGGCCGACCCGAAGGCCGAGGACCAGAAGGCGGATCCGAAGGCCGACCCCAAGGCCGAGGAGTCCGGCGGCAAGCACGCCGCTGAAGAGGGCACCCCGTCCACGCCGGACAGTGGCAAGAAGCCGAAGCACGCTGCCGACGAGGCCGACGACGCCACCACCGCGGGCAAGGACCAGAAGGACAAGAAGGTCGACAAGCCCGCCAAGGTCACCAAGGACAAAGACAAGGACAAGTCCGAGAAGGCCACCACGGGTGACGGCACGACCAAGACGGACGCTCCGAAGACCAAGAAGCAGAAGAAGGCCGGCGCCGCAAAGGCGAACGCCGGTACCGGCGGTGGTTCAGCCGCAAGCTGACATCCGTGACAAGAACGCCCGGCGTGACTCACGTCGGGCGTTCTTGTTGCTATCGCGGCCGTTGACTGTGCCTGGGTCCGCGGTGAATTGGCGCATTCGGCTCAACCGCGTTGGCCCCGATCAGTCGGCCGGCGACAATGACGAGCCCGACGAGCAGTTGGCCGAGGAGCCACAGGCACAGTCCAAGGACGATCCCGAGGCCGAGCCCGAGGTAGAAGAGCCCGAGACCGATCCGGAGGCCGATCTTCAGCCCGAGCCACAGGCACGCGGGGAAGCGTTCGATCTTGAGGCCGGTGATGGGAGGACGGCGGTGGCGCCGAATGCTGAGAAGCACAAGCCGGGCCAGGGCGCGGGCCGAGACGGGACGACGTCGTATCCGGGCGGAGCCGACATCAAGTAGCAGCCCGAAAAGGCCTGCGCCAGAGCCAATTCCGGTGCCTGCCGCGGCACCGGAGAAAGTGTGGCCTGACGCCTGACGACTCAAGCGAACCCGAGCCAGCCCGGTAGTGCGCGTTCCCGGGAGTCGCACAGCACGGCCGGGGTGTCGCAGGAGCCGCGCGGCGTACCGGAGCCGGCCCACCGGCCTCCGGTGTCTCGGCGCAGCACGATGGCCGAGGAGCCGCCGCCGTCCAACAGGATGGCGGTGTCGCTACCGAGTCCCCGGAACAGATCCTGGACCTGGTCGGGGGTGTAGCTGCCGCCCTGGAAGATGTACATCTCGTCGCGGCTGCGCACATAGGCCAGTGCGGTGCGCGCGGCGCTGGGGCCGCCGTCGTTCAGCTGGCCGGTGTCGCCCGGGGCCAGGAGGCCGATGCCGCTGACGGCGACGAACTTGGCGCCCTGGTTCACCAGGTTGTTGATGGGCCCGGTGGCTGCGTTGAAATCGGTTGTGCTGCTGGGGTTTATCACGTAGGGCGCACCATCGGACGGGATGATCATGGTGCTCAGCGCGGTCCACACCTCGTTGCCGCCGGACAGTCCCTGCTTGCCGGCGTACGGGATGGTGCCGGTGACCGCGGCGTTGGCGCGGCCCTGACCGCGGGTGTTGTCGACGTAGGCACCCAGCGGTGAGCTGCATCCCGTCGAGTTCCACGACCCGCCCTGCTGCCCGCGGATGTCGAAGAAGTTGGCGTTCACCGCGATGGTGGGCCGGGCCAGCGCCTGCCACGCTTCCAGCGGCGTGAAGACCTCTGAGGCCTGCCACAGGCCTTCGCTGGTGCGGGCGCGGGGGTCGCGCTCGCAACGGGACTGGATGCCGCGGTGGGAGTCGACGAGCAGGCGCGGGTTCATGCGCGCCGAGGCCGCTTTGATCACGGTCAGGTGCCCGCCGTTACCCGACTCGTACCAGTTGCCCGCGGCGTTCAGCAGTGGCGCGGGGTGGTCGCCGCCGAAGTTGTAGACCAGGAAGCTGCCGCGGTAGTTGGTGATGGCGTTGACCAGGAGCGAGCGGCCGTCGGCGGCCTGCGCCGCCGGCGCCACGGTGGTCCCGACCAGGCCCACGCTGAGAGCCAGAAGCGTTGTACGCCTGAGGATTATCCGTGCGCGACGGAAGGAGTCGCGTCGGGTGATCGGCCCGAGAAACGACATTGTGGCCCTCTCTCCGGTCCGATACAACGACCTTCAGCGTAGCCACAGCAAACACTCTGTCAACTTTGGTCACGTCCGCATCACGGCGGGATGACGGTTGAATCACCTTGGGAGACAGTCGAATTAGCCCCGCCGCCGACCGGGGTCGGGGCGGGGCCGGTCCGTCGGGGTTACGAGCCGAGCAGATCGGTGTGCATCTCCCACACCAGGATTTCCGCAGGCGTGGTGGCGGTGACGCGCTGCCCGCCGGACGCGGTGAGCCGGACGGCGTCACCTTCCTGCAGTGGTCCGGCGCCCTCGAGCGCCACCTCGCCGCGCGCCACGAACACGTGCAGGTACTTGGCCTGCGGCAGCTCGACGCTGTCGCCGGGCTCCAGCCGGGCGCCGTGCAGCGCGGCGTTGCGCTGGCCGATGGTGATGGCCGTGTCGTTGGAATGGCCGGGCATGCCCGAGGCGATGGTGACCAGCTTGCCGCGCAGCAGTTCGTCGTCGATTTCGAGCTGCTGGTAGCCGGGCGTCTTCCCGGATTCGTCCGGAACCACCCACATCTGTACGAAATGCACAGGCTCGCTGTGGGATTCGGCTCCGGTGAGGCGCCAGGAGTCGTTCTTCTCCGAGTGCAGGATGCCGCGGCCTGCGGACATCCGCTGTGCCAGGCCGGGGTAGATGACGCCGGAATTGCCGGTCGAGTCCTGGTGCACGAGCGACCCGCGCAGCACCCAGGTGACGATCTCCATGTCACGGTGCGGATGGGTGTCAAATCCTGCAGCCGGAGCCACTTTGTCGTCGTTGTTCACCAGCAGCAGGCCGTGGTGGGTGTTGGCCGGGTCGTAGTGGCCGCCGAAGGAGAACGAATGCTTGGAATCCAGCCATGAGATGCGGGTGGCATCGCGGTCGGCGGCGCGGCGGATGTCCACGGTCTCGGTCATGTCAGCCCCTGTCGTTGTCGGTGAGCTTAGGTGTCGCTACTGGACGGCACAACATAAATGATGTGTCATATATTTCGTGTGGCTCACCGACGATCAGCAGGACCTCTGGCGTGCCCATCTGGCCATGAGCGGCCGGCTGCAGGCGGCCCTCAACCGACAGTTGCAACGCGACCACGGGTTGTCGCTGGCGGACTACGACGTGCTCGTGGCCCTCGATGAGCGGCCGGACTGCCGGATGGGTGAGCTCGGAGAGCACCTGGGATGGGAGCAGAGCCGGGTGTCCCACCAGCTGACGCGCATGCGGACGCGCGGTCTCATCGAGCGGTCCGGGTCGGCGGACGACCGGCGCGCCGCGGTCGTCACCCTCACCGCCGGCGGCCGAGATGCCCTCGAGGCCGCTGCACCAGGGCACGCCGAGCTGGTGCGCTCGGTGGTGTTCAACGGGATGAGCCGATCGCAGGCGGAGGCGGTGCGGCGGTGGACCGCGACGGTGCTGGAGCGACTGGGCTGAACGGACCCGGTGAGTCGGGGCGAATTCGCGGCTACAGTAGGAGCCGTCGGGTTTGCGGGGAGGATTCACGTGAAACATTCAGTGGCAGCCGCCGGGGTGGCGGGCGCGCTGATCGCCGGGCTGGCGGCGTTGCCGGCTCCGCAGGCCCATGCCTGGGAACCCTGCGTGCCGCTGGACGGCAGCCCGATGGTGAAGAAGCGGCACACGAGCGCGGGCCTCGGTAAAGAACTTCAGGTCAACAGGACCTACACCTACGCCGATGGCATGGTGAACTGGACCATCGAGCAGTCCGGTGGCGTCAAATACAACACCGGTTTCGGTTTCGGCGCGAAGATCAACGCAAACTACATCCCGGAACTGAACTCGAGCGGGTCGGTGCCGGCCGCTCCGGGCGAGTACGTGAACATCGACAGCTGGCACTTCCACGAGCAGGTGCTGGTCTGCTCGCAGTAGTCCTGCGCTAGCGCATTTGCTGGCCGAGGGGTGCCCCGTCGCACCATATGACACAACCGTCAATTCGCCGGAAATTGCTGCTTCACCGGTGCTAGCGTCCTGTCGTCGCAGTCAATATTGCGGGACGGGGCGGGGCACATGGGCGGTCGGCATCGCGAACTCGACGGACGCGGAACACGTTTGGCGTTATTGGGGGTAGCGGCCGCGACCGCGACGGCAGCCGTCGTCGTGGCGCCGTCTCCGACTCCGACCGCGCTGCTCGCGGCCAGCACCCGTGACATCAGCCTGACGGCGGCCACCACCCCCTATCAAGCGTTCCAGGACACCGTCGACGCAGTCCTGCCCGCACTGGTCAATCGGTTCGGCCGGCCACCGACGGTCACACTGCAGACGCTGCTGGCGCAGATCCCGGCGAGCCTGCTGGCGGACGTCCTCAACGCCAACGCGGGCAGTATCAACGTGCCGTCGCTGCTGAACATGTTGAGCCCCAACCTGGTCTCCGGGTTGACGTCGCAGGTGGGCGCCGGGACCACGTCGCAGCTGAGTTCGGCGGTCAGCGCCGCCGTCAGCACGGCCCTGACCACTGCGCTGTCCGGCCTGACGGGCGGCAGCTTCTTGAGCACGTTGCAGTCAGGCCTCGTGACCGCGTTGCTCGCGCCGCTGCAGTCGGTTCTGGGGACGCTGACCGTCGACGTGCCGGTCGTCGGGACGGTGGACCTGTCCACCCTGCTCACCCCGCTGGGCCTCAACATCGGTGGTTTGGCGAACTCGATCGCGAATGTTGTCGCGCAAGACCTGATCGGGAAGTTGACCACCAGCCTCACCGGTGCGCTGACCGGCAGCGGCGGATTGACTGGCGGAGCGCTGACCAATGGCCTGGACGGGTCGCTCACCACGGCCCTCGGCACCATCGTCACCGACAACCTCGGCAATCTGGTGAACCCGCTGCTGCAGGCGGCCGGCCTCCAGGACGCTTCCGGCAACATCGGCATCGGCAGCCTGCTGGACCTCGTCGGCCTGAACCTCGGCAGTCTCGAGGCCAGCCACGCCATCTCGGTGACGACCGCGGGCCCGGCATTCACGTTGGCGCGGCTCCTGGGCGTCGACCTCGGCTGGACGCCCGGCACCGAGACCGCCATCTCGAACTCGGTCAACAGCACGCCGTACCTCACCCTGGGTACCGACACCTTGAAGAGCGTGCTGACGACCAACCTGACTGCCGCCCTGGGCACCGGCGCGCTGACCGCCAGCCTCACGCCGATCCTGACGAACGCGCTCACGTCGACGCTGACCAGCGCGCTCACCAGCTCGCTGACGACCGCGCTGACCAGTGCGCTGACCACCACCGTGGATGGGACGTTCGGCAGCAGCAGCACGTTGACCACTGCGCTGACGACCGCCATCAACCAGCAGGTCGGGGGTCTGGGCCTGAGCATCCTCGGCATCGATGTCACCGGACTGGTGCTGACCAGCCTGACCAGTCAGGTCGGCGGCATCGTCACCGGCCTGACAGGCGGGACGAGCATCAGCACGCTGGTCAACAACACCGTGAGCAGCACGGTGACGAGCGTCGTCGGCGGCGTCGTCACCGGCGCCACCAGTGGGCTCTCCGGCACGGTATCCAGTGCGCTGACCGGCGTGCTGAGTAGTGCCGTCCTCGGCGTCGTCGACGCCATCCCGTCGGTCGACATCGGGTCGGTCCGCATCCCGATCGTGGTGGGCACCGGCCTGGGGGCGTTCTCGGCCGGAGCGGCCTATCGGGATGTGCTGGCCAAGCTGTCGTCGCAGCCGGGCGGGCTCGACTACACCGGTGCCACGTCCATCGCCGGGAGCCTGACGTTGTTGCCGGAGATCCTGCTCAACAACGCCGGCCGCGCGAATGGCGGTGTGCTGGCGCGGTTCTCGTCGATACTGCGGCTTTTCGGCGTCAATGCCGTCACCCCCGACGTGGCGATCACCAGCAGCGGCGGCACGGCGCTGGGGGATACCGGGCTGGCGCTGGGCGGCGCGAACCTCGTCCCGGTCAAGGTCGACGCCACCGTCGAGTACCAGCCGATGTCGGACTTCGCCGCCTGGGCCAACCCCGTGACGCTGCTGAACAACCTGGCCGCGGGCCTGATGCCGACGTACATGCTGCGCGGCATCGACGAAGCGACGGCCGCAGGTCAATTGGTCACGCAACTCGAGTCGATGGTCACCGATCTGAAGAACGGCGGCCAGGCGAATTCCAACATCTACCTGACGGCCGAGGCGAACCACCTGCCGCTGCTGGAGCCGGTGTACCTGGCCGGTGACGCGTTGAACATGGTGGGCCTGACGCCCGTCGGGAACTTCACCTACCGCCTGGGCAACGCGTTGTCGCCCGTCCTGACCAGCCTGGTGAACCTCGGTTACTCCGACGCGTACTGGGACCCGGCGACGGGTCAGTACCAGCGCACCTTCAGCACATCGGCGACGCCGGTGCAGTTCGGCACGCTGCCGCACATCGACTGGTCGAAGGTCGGACCGCACCTGATGACGTCCTTGGTCACCGGATTCCGGACCGCCTTCACCGGCCCGGTGTCGATGCCCAACGCCATATCGCAGGCGATCTCGCTGATCAGTCACGGCGGGAACCTGCTGAGCGTGGGTGCGGTGCCGACGTCGGCCGCAGCGAAAGCGCCCACCGCGTTGCCGACAGCGGCGATCGCACCAACCACCAGCAAGTCGAAGACGCCGGCGCCGGCGAAGCCCAAGCCCGCCGCCGACGGCGCGGACGCCGGGGCGACGGACACCGCCGGGCCGACGAAAGACAGTGCCGCGTCCGACGAGACCAAGCCGGCCGACACGGGCAAGGACAAGGGCACGGGCGAGCGCAAGGCGGGCAAGCCCAAGCGCACCAAGGCGCCGAAGCCGAAAGCCGATGCCGCGAGCGGTGATTCGTCCGCTGCGACGGCGACCGGTGACGGCGACGGCACCGGCCGGCACCGGGCCCCGTCGTCGACCGGCGGCAAGCACCGCGCGCCAGAATCGGGGAACGGCAAGCACGCCGCCTGAGCATTGCCAGGTCCGTCCCACTGAGTGGATGGCCTCGCATACGCTGTCGGCGTGGATATCAATGGAGCTAGCGCGGTCGTCACCGGCGGCGCGTCAGGAATCGGTGCGGCTGTTGCCCGTCAGTTGGCCGCCAAGGGTGCCCGGGTCGTCATTGCCGACCTCCAGGCCGAGAAGGGCGAGGCGCTCGCCAAGGAGATCGGTGGCGTCTTCGTCACCGTCGACGTCACCAACACCGAGCAGATCATCGACGCGGTCAAGACCGCCGCTGACCTCGGCCCGCTGCGCGCCCTGGTGAACTCGGCCGGTGTCGGCTGGGCCCAGCGCACCATCGGCAAGGACGGCGAGTTCGAATCGGCGCACAACCTGGACCTGTACAAGAAGGTCCTGGACATCAACCTGGTCGGCACCTTCGACTGCATCCGCATCGCTGCCACCCAGATGAGCAAGAACGACTTCACCGAAGCCGGTGAGCGCGGCGCCATCGTCAATATGACCAGCGTCGCGGCGTTCGACGGCCAGATCGGCCAGGCTGCGTACTCGTCGTCCAAGGGCGGCGTCGTGGGCCTGACCCTGCCGGTCGCGCGTGACCTGTCGGCCGTCGGCATCCGCGTCAACACCGTGGCCCCCGGCCTGATCGACACCCCGATCTACGGCGAGGGCGAAGCCTCCGAGGCCTTCAAGGCAAAGCTCGGCGAGTCCGTGCTGTTCCCGCACCGCCTGGGCAAGCCCGAGGAATTGGCTTCCATGGTCATCGAGCTGATCACCAACTCGTACATGAACGCCGAGGTCGTCCGTGTCGACGGCGGCATCCGGATGCCTCCGAAGTAGTTCTTCCCAGTCGCTTTCGAAAACCCTCAATCTCCAACGAGATTGGGGGTTTTCGGGCGTTTTGGGCGGGACGGGTCC
Source organism: Mycobacterium sp. ST-F2 (assembly GCF_001905655.1). Taxonomy (GTDB): domain Bacteria; phylum Actinomycetota; class Actinomycetes; order Mycobacteriales; family Mycobacteriaceae; genus Mycobacterium. The sequence continues at coordinate 14,178 of NZ_JMHT01000006.1, read as the reverse complement.
GACGGTGGCGCGAGCCTGACCTGACGCCGGAAATCCGCGTCGAAATCGTCCTGTGGTCAGGCTCGGCGAATGCGGTAGGCCTCGCGAGCGTGCGCACCGATCGCCGAGCCGAGGGGCTCCGTGATCTGGCTGCACGTTCGCCACGGGAGTCCTGTGAAACGCTCGGTACGCTGGGATGGCATGACGCGCACGCGGTTCCGGCCGGTCGTATTTCTCGCCCTGTTGATCGCCTCGTTGTGGTTGGTGGCCGGCTGTAGCGGAGGCAACTCCACGCGGCATTCCGAGTCGGCCCCGGCAGCGCCGGCTCCGCTGAAGAGTGGGGCCGATTACAAAGGCGGCGCTCCGGAGGCGCCCCCGCCACCCGTCGAGCCGGCGCGGGACGTCGTCAAGACCGCGTCGCTGATCCTCGTCGCCGCCGATCCGGCGGGTGCGGCGGACAAGGCGACGACGATCGTCGACAAGGCCGGTGGGCGCGTCGACGAGCGCTCCGACGATGCCGGGTCGACGTCCGGCCGGGCCAGCGTCCACCTGGTGCTGAGAGTTCCCGCCAACGGCCTTGATGCCGCGCTGGCTTCGCTCAAGGGACTCGGCAGCGTCCAGACACTTGAGGTGAAGACCGACGACGTCACTGCACGCCGCGTCGACCTCGACGCCCGGATCACCGCGCTCAAGACATCAGTGGACCGGCTGCTGGCCATCATGCGCGACTCCAAGGATCCCGATGCGTTGATCAAGGCCGAGGACGCGCTGTCGTCGCGACAGGCCGAGCTGCAGAGCCTGCAGGCGCAGCGCGACACCCTCCGCGACCAGATCACCTACAGCTCCGTCGACGTCCAGATCACCGCGGAGCGTCCGGGCGGTCCGGCCCCGGAGCGGTACCACGGGTTCTTCGGCCAGGTCGAGCGCGGCTGGGATACGTTGTGGGCCTTCGGTTCGCACCTGGTCCTGGCGTTCGGTTTCCTGCTGCCGTGGCTGATTCCGCTGGCCGTCCTCGGCGGGGCGCTGTACGCATTCGTCAAGTGGACCGGCTCGCGTCACAAGCGCAGCGTGCCGGCAACTACGGCGCCGCAGGAACCCACCGCTGTGGATTCGCCGCAGTAGACACCTGCCGAGACGCGAAAGCCCCCAATTTCCAGTGAAATCGAGGGCTTCGCATCTCGCGAGGACCGTTACCAGTCGGACTCGTCGAAGGTGACGACGCCACGAATGTTGTTGCCGTCCAACATGTCCTGGTAGCCCTGGTTGATGTCCTCGAGCTTGTAGGTCCGGGTGATCATGTCGTCGATGTTCAGCAGCCCGGACTTGTACAGCGCGGCCAGGCGCGGGGTCTCGATGTGCGAGCTGCCGCCGCCGAAGATGTTGCCCTTCAACGTCTTCTGCAGCATGGTGAACAGGAAGAGGTTCAGCTTGACGTCGGCGTCCATCATCGAGCCCATGCCGGTGACGACGCAGGTGCCGGTCTTGGCGGTGAGGATCATGGCCTCTTCGATGTACTCGCCCTTCATCTCGCCGACGGCGATGATGACCTTGTCGGCCATCAGGCCCCAGGTCAGGTCGATCATCGGCGCGATGGCCTCGGCCATGGAGGCGTACACGTGCGTCGCGCCGAACTTGATGGCCTGTTCGCGCTTCCACGGGTTGGGGTCGATGGCGATGACGTGCTTGGCGCCCGAGATCACGGCGCCCTGCAGCGCGCTCATGCCGATGCCACCGACGCCGACGATGGCGACGGTCTCACCGGGCTGGACCTGCGCGACGTTGGTGGCCGAGCCGAAGCCGGTCGGGACGGCGCAGCCCATGATGGCGGCCGACTCGAACGGGATGTCGTTGTCGATCTTGACGACGGAGTCCTTGTGGACCGTCATGTACGGCGCGAAGGTGCCGAGCAGGTTCATGGCCGCGACCTCTTTGCCGCGGGCGTGGATGCGGTTGGTGCCGTCGGCAATCGACTTGCCACCCAGCAGGACGGCGCCGCGGTCGCACAGCGAGCGGAAGCCCTTCATGCACGGCGGGCAGGAGCCGCAGGCCGGGATGAACGCGAGGATGACGTGGTCGCCCTCTTCGATGCCGGTGACGTTCTTGCCGACCTTGGTGACGACGCCCGCGCCCTCGTGGCCGCCGAGGCACGGCAGCGGCATCGGGGTGGCGCCGGTGGTCAGGTGGTAGTCGGAGTGGCACATGCCCGCGGCATGCATCCGGATCTGTACTTCGTCGGCAACGGGGTCACCGAGGTCGATTTCCTCGACCTGGAACGGTGAGTTCACTTCCCACAGCAGAGCACCTTTGGTCTTCATGACGAAGATCATAGCCACAAATCGAGAACACGTTCCAGAATGATGCTATAGCAGGCCGTCTACCTGCATAAATATGATGTCAGAACATGTTGTTGTGAATTATCAAAAACTAGCAGCAGTAGTGCACAGGGCGCCGCCAACGGGCACGTCGAGGCCGGCCGGGCTCGCGGCCGGAACGGTGGCGGAGGGCCTCAGAGGTGGGCCGGCAGTCCGAACTTCTCGAACAGCGTCGGGTCCATGAACGCGACGACGTGCGAAATGCCGTCCGGCTTGATGTCCAGCACGTGGAGCTGGAATGCCTCGTGCCGACCGGTCTCCGGATTGCGCATGTACATGCCCGCCGCGGACTGGCCGTTGGCCGTAGTGACGACGAACCGCATGTCGCCCGGGTGCTCGGCGGGACATTTGAACTTGGACAGCTCGACGATGTCGCGCGGGCCTGAGTACCAGGTGTCGAACGGGGGCATCTCCCACACCGAGTCGGCGGTGAACAGCTCGACCAGGGCGTCCATGTCGTAGGACTCGAAGGCGTTGACGTACTTGGCGAGCAAGTCGCGCGCCTCATCGGACTCCGGCGCGACCAGGACGTCGTCCTCGCTGGGGCCGACGGCGTCGAGCTGGGCGCGCGCCCGTTGCAACAGGCTGTTGACGGCGGCGGTGGACGTCCCGACCGCCTCGCCGACTTCGGCGGCCTTCCACTGCAGGACGTCGCGCAGCACCAGCACCGCGCGCTGGCGCGGCGAAAGATGTTGCAGCGCAGCGATGAACGCGAGGCGGACCGACTCACGAGAGCCGACGATGGTCTGCGGGTCACCCGGTGCGTCGTGCACATCGGGCAGCGGCTCGAGCCAGGCGGTGTCGGTGCGTTCGGTGATCTCGGCCTGCGGGTCGGCCGAGGGCTGCCCGAGCCCGGACGGCAATGGTCGACGCTGACGGCCCTCCAGCGAGGTCAGGCAGGTGTTGGTGGCGATGCGGTACAGCCACGTCCGTACCGACGACTTGCCCTCGAAATTGTCGTAGGCCTTCCAGGCGCGCAGGTAGGTCTCCTGCACCAGGTCCTCGGCATCGTGCAGAGAACCGGTCATGCGATAACAGTGGGCCAGCAGCTCGCGCCGGTGCCGTTGGGCGTCGGCCAGGAACGCATCCCGTGACCGGGGCGACGTGTCTGCTGCGGTGGATTCACTGAGGACACTCACCTGACCCAGCGTACGCACGGGGTGTGACATCTGGCGGGGGTCGCGGCGGCGACGGACGCGCCCGGGCCGGACCCCGGATATTGTCTCTCCATGGCCACGACCCGCAGCGAACGTAGCTTCGACGGTATCGGCGGCACCAAGATCGTCTACGACGTCTGGGTGCCCGAGACCGACCCGACGGGCGTGGTGGTGCTGTCGCACGGTTTCGGTGAGCACGCGCGTCGTTACGACCATGTCGCGCAACGGTTCGGTGAGGCCGGTCTGATCACCTTCGCGCTCGACCACCGCGGCCATGGCCGCTCGGGCGGCAAGCGCGTGCTGGTCCGCGACATCTCCGAGTACACCGGCGACTTCCACCACCTGGTCGGCATCGCGACCGTCGAATACCCCGAGCTGAAGCGCGTCGTACTCGGCCACAGCATGGGCGGCGGCATCGTGTTCGCGTACGGCGTCGAGCACCCCGACGACTATCACCTCATGGTGCTGTCCGGTCCCGCGGTCGACGCCCGGTCCCAGGTCGGCCTGCCGTTGGCGCTGGCGGCGAAGCTGCTGGGCTCCATCCTGCCCGGGCTGCCCGCGCAGAGCCTGCCGTTCGACGCGGTGTCGCGTGATCCCGAGGTGGTCGCGGCCTACAACGCCGACCCGCTCGTGTACCACGGCAAGGTGCCCGCCGGCGTGGGCAAGGTGCTGATCGGGGTCGGCGAGACCATGCCGCAGCGCGCCGCCGCCCTCACCGCGCCGCTGCTGGTGGTGCACGGCGAGGAGGACAAGCTCGTCCCGGTGGCCGGCAGCCGCAAGCTGGTGGAGTGCGTCGGCTCGTCCGACGTGGCGCTGAAGGTGTACCCGGAGCTGTACCACGAGGTGTTCAACGAGCCCGAGAAGGCAGTGGTGCTCGACGACGTCGTGAGCTGGATCGAAGTGCGACTGTGACCGGGGTGGTCGCGTGAAATGGGCTGTGCGCCTGCTGGTTTGGCTGACGGCGCTGGCAGTTGCGGCGTGCAGTTCGAGCCCCGCAACCGACTGGGTCGACGAGGACGTCAGCTTCGTCGCCGACGGCCTGACCATCCACGGCAGCTACCGCCATGTGCCCGGCGCCGCCGCGGCGCCGACGGTGTTGCTGATCTCCGAGAGCGGCCAGACCGACCGCAACGGTGACAACGCCGTCGCCGGCAAGGTCGGCAACATGCGGCAGCTCGCCGAGTACCTGTCCGACAAGAAGGTCGACAGCCTGCGGTACGACAAGGTCGGCACCGGCAAGACCGGCGTCGGCCCGCACGCCCAGAACCTGCGCGACGTGGGCAGCGCGGTGTACACCGCCGGCGCGAAGGCGGCCGTGAAGTTCCTGTCCGAGCAGAAGGGCACCGACGACGCCCGAATCTCGGTGTACGGGTTGGGCGAGGGCACCGTCCACGCGCTGGCGCTCGCGACCGACACCAGTCCGGGTGCCCCGAAGATCCACTCGCTCGCGCTGCTGCAGCCACTGGCCGGCCGGTATCTGGACGTCATCACCAACCGGGTGCGGTCGTCGGTCGACGCCGACGTGAAGGCTGGGGCCAAGACCCAGGCGCAGGCCGATCAGGTGATGGCGGACTGGAACGCGGCCGTCGCGACGACGCGTGCCACCGGCACTCCACCGACCAAACTGCCCGAAGGGCTGGGCGCGATCCTCAACCCCGGCAACGCCAAGGCGGTGCTGGAGGCCGACGCCATCGACCCGCTGGCCCTGGCGGCGAAGGTCCCGGACGGCACCCCGGTGCTGCTGACCTGCTCCGACTCGGACGTGCAGGCGTTCTGTGAGGCCGAGCAGCCGTTGATCAAAGCGCTGGCGCACACCGCGCTGACCGTGGTTCCGCTGAAGGGCGTCAGCCATGTGCTGCGCGACGATCCCACCGACAACGTCGCCAACTACGCCAACAAGGCACCCCTGTCCCCGCAGCTGACCGGCGCGCTGGACGGATTTGTCGGACGGTAGTCGTACACTGCCGCCATGGGGGATAAAACTAGCGCAATGTATCTGAAAGTTCTTGTCGGACAAGGTGGTTGGCGCCATGAGTGACGACAGGATGTTGGCGCGCATCGCAGCGTTGCTGCGGCAGGCCGAGAACACCGACAACCCGCACGAGGCCGAGGCGTTCATGGCCGCCGCACAGCGGCTGGCCACCACCACCTCGATCGACCTGGCGGTGGCGCGGGCGCATTCGGCAACCCGGACGGCAGCGCAGGAGCCGGTGCAGCGCACCGTCACCATCGGCGAGGCCGGCACCCGCGGGCTGCGGACGTTCGTGCAGTTGTTCGTGCTGATCGCGCGGGCCAACGACGTCAAATGCGATATCGCGTCCAACTCGACGTTCGTCTACGCCTACGGCTTCACCGAGGACATCGACGCCACCCACGCGCTGTACGCCAGCGTGGTGGTGCAGATGGTGAAGTCGTCGGACGCCTACATCTCGACGGGCGCGCACCGGCCGACGCCGACCATCACCGCCCGGCTCAATTTCCAGCTGGCGTTCGGCGCGCGGGTGGGACAGCGGCTCGTCGATGCGCGGGAGGAGGCCCGGCAGGCGGCGACGGCCGAGCGGGCCGATCAGCCGGGGACCGCGGTTGCGTTGCGCAACAAGGATCTTGAGCTGGTGTCGTTCTACAAGAAGACGTCGCAGGCGCGGGGCAGTTGGCGGGCGACCAGTGCTTCGGCCGGCTACTCGTCGGCGGCGCGGCAGGCCGGGGACCGGGCCGGGCGCCGGGCACGGCTGGGGCCGAGTCCCGAGTTGTCCGGTGCGCGTACGGCCCTGGAGCGATGAGTCGCGACACCCAACGGTCTGCGGTCTACGCCGCTGAGCAGTTCGTGCGCACGTTGTTCGATCGCGCCGCCGAGCGCGGCAACCGGTCCGTCGAGTTCTTCGGGGCACAGTTGACGTTGCCGCCGGAGGCCCGCTTCGGGTCGGTCGACGCGGTGCGGCGCTACGTCGACCAGGTGCTGACCATGCCGGCGGTGACGGCGCGGTGGCCGGCGGCCGGTGCGGTGGCGGTCCGGGCGCGCCGGGGAGTGACGGCCGCGCACTACGAATTCGGTGAGGGCGGCGCCGTCATCGCGGTACCGGAACGTCAATCCACCTGGGCGCTAAGGGAATTGGTGGTGTTCTTTGGACACTTCGCGCCTGTTTATGTACTGAATGTTCTCACGATTGCCTCGCCACTGCCGCTGAATGGAGTGGCTGGCGCGTCACGGCTTTCGCCTGCGCGCGCAACCTCCTGTGCGATGGCTGGGAACCGAGAAGAGGCTTCACGGCGAATCCAGCTTGTGCGGGGGATCCGTAACCCGAACAGCGGGCTTACGAAGATTTTCCTCGGCGGTTCTGATCCAGCGATGCCACGTTCGACGCGCCCTCGCATAGTTCGGCGTCCAGCGCCTCGGCGGCAGTGCGATAGTTCGGCATGGTGGCGCGGAGATGGAGCAGGTAAGCACGAACGGCCTCGTCGATGAATGCTTGGGTGCTTTTCGCGCCTGTGAATCCGCGTGCCACGTCGATCTCCCGTCGGAGCGCCTCGGTTGCGCGATACCCAGTCGCTTCGGCGCGTTCGGCTCTTGGTGGCCGGCCCCGGCGCGCCGATGCGCCGGCTTGCTGCCCGGCCACGCCAACCTCCCGACTCCCGTGTGGTGCCTTAGGCTCATTTTATGAAACAATGTACCGGAAAGTGTAGTGCGGTGGATTCCGGAGTGATGCGCTGCGCACTTGCGGCATCCTCAACTAGGTGCGGGTGATTTCGGTATGACTAGTCAAGTGGGACTTTTCGACAGCGATTTGTCCCTTGTGCGAGCCACGCCGCGGCACCGCTCGGTTGCAACCGTTTCGGTTGGCGGCCGGGTCCTGCCGGTCTCGCCAGTGTTCGACACGTATTGGACCTTCGCCGCCAAGCGTCAGGCTCTGTATGAAGCGCGCTGCAGCGGGACGCCGGGACCGTGGACCGATGACCCCATATTGCGGGTGTTCCGATTCACCAACTGCTATCGCGCTACCGATCGGGTCAGTCAGTATCTGCTGAATCGCGTCGCGTACGCCGGGCGGCAAGACGATCGCAATCTAGTCTTCCGCACTTTGCTATTCAAGATGTTCAATAAGATCTCAACCTGGCAACTACTTCAGGACGCACTGGGCGAAATCTGTTGGGAGACATTTGATGTCGCGACCTACGACGAAGTGTTGGGCGCGGCATTCGGTGGAGGTCAGCGTTTGTACTCCGCTGCCTACGTCGTGCCCCCGCCGGCGATGGGCGCTGAACGTAAGCACACCAATCACCTACTGCTGCTGCGTCACATGATCGACGACGGCGTGCATAAGAGGTTGGGTGACGCCTCATCGATGGATGAGGCCTTCGAAGTGTTACGCGGTTACCCCGCGATCGGCGACTTCTTGGCTTATCAGTTCCTGATTGACATCAACTACTCAAGCGCCCTTGATTTCAGCGAGAACGACTTCGTCATGCCGGGCCCCGGCGCTCGGGACGGCATCCGAAAGTGTTTTGGTCCCGCCTCCAACGGTATCGAATCCGAGATTATTCGGTACATGGTCGACAGTCAGGACGAGCACTTCGCGCGGCTCGGTCTGCAATTCAACGGATTGCGGGGCCGCCCACTACAGCTCATCGATTGCCAGAATCTATTCTGCGAGGTCGACAAGTACGCACGTGTTGCACATCCGGAGGTGGCGGGGATCTCCGGGCGTAGCCGCATCAAGCAGCGATATACATGCCTTCCGCAACCGTTGTCGGCGTGGTTTCCTCCGAAGTGGGGGATCAACGGCGGGCTACCCGGCACTACGCGAGTCGTCGCCGAAACTCTCGACGTCTCAGCCGTTTAGCGCGTAGGGAACGGCTGACAGGTCAGCGTGCGTGCGTCCATGTCGGCGGTCACGATGCCTTCTCGGGTGGCGACGAGGTAGTTGAATGCCTGGTAGCCGGTAAGTATGGCGCGTTGCCAATCTCCGGCGCTGCGGTCGGCAACTTCCAGGTGCGAGGTCATTGCACGGCACGACTTGATTAGGGCCCCGGGCACGCGGTCGGCGGTAGCGAAGTATGAGTGACTTCGGGCCTCGGCGAAGACCGCCGCGGTCAGGCCCTCCTCGATGGCGATCGCGCGGCCCCCGTCTTCGACGCGGTCGGCGCGGCCGTTGCGGCGCTTGCGCTTCGGACGCAGTGTCGCGCGCATGACCGGTGACCATCCCAGGACCGCCATGTGTGCTAAGTGCAGAACATCGTGGTAACGGTAGTCATCCTCCACGTCGCTGTTGTCGTCGAGTGGGTCGCCGATCGCCACGCCCGTTCCGAGCACTTCGACGTGAACTCCCGGTGCCTGCTGGTTTCCGCGGACGACCTCTGTCTCGCGGAATGACACCGCCAGTTTGCGGGGCAGCTGTTCGGGCTCGGGGCGGTCGTCGTCGTAGCGGTGCTGCAGTGTGTCACCCCCGCCGAACAGATCGGAGACCTTGTCGAGGTTGGCCTGGGCGAGGTCGGACAGTTGGAGACCGGCTCTTTCGGCGAGAATTGCCATGTACCACAACGCGTCACCGAGTTCTTCGCGTACCTGATCGGTGAACGCGTGATATCCGGTGCTGTCGCGACGACGCTTCTTCCACTCCGAGGCCAGCGCCCCGACCTCGCCGACGAGCCCTAGCAGTGGTAGCACCAGTCGGTCGTCGTCGGCGGCGGGAAGTTTGTCGGTCAGCGTCGCGAGGTGTTGATACTCGTCGAAAGTCAGCGATCGATCAGACATGCACACTCTCCAGGATGGCGAGCTGAACACAGTAGTTTTGCAGGTAATCCACGGGCAGTAGGCAGTATCCGCCCGCACCCCAATACTCGCCCCAAGAATTGCGGACCAGAAGGACGCGGCCGTGAACGGGATCGGTCCAAGCCCCGACGATTAGGACCGCGTGATAGCCGCCGGAGGCAGTGCGGATCGGGGGTACCGGCACGAAACCCTCTGGTGGTAGCGGCTGCATGAACGCCGCGGTCACTTCGATGATCGCGATCAGGGGGTGCCCTGCGGCCAGCGCGTCTTCCACTTCGTCTTCCACGCCGTCGTGGGCGGGTTCAAATATGTTGAGCGAAGCCAGGTTCCAAGGGGGCGCGCCAGCTGCTGACGGGGGATCCTCAGTGAGAAAGCCCAGCGTTTCGTTGTAGGGCCACAGGGTCGCCAGGCAGTGACCGACGCGGGCAACGCTGTCGGCCGCATCGCTGAGCAGAGCGCCATCGGGCCCCGCGCGGCCTGCACTGTGCAAGTCCCACCACACAGGTTCGACAGCGGCATGAAAACCACCTGTTTGGTACTCGGCTTCGTGCGCAGCGGCCAAGGCGCACGGTAGGCAGGTCGGACGCGGCCCCTGGCTCATCACCGCACTGCTTACTCGGTTCGAGAGGTCTACCGCCGGGCGCTGGAGGGAGTCGGCGCGGCGGCGGGCGAGGCGCTTGCGGCTAGTGGTCACGGCATGACCTCAAAGACGGCATCGTCGGCGGGATCGCCGGGCAGGCGGGTGTCGAGGTCGGTGGACAGCCGCCGCAACCGATACGCGTGATTGGGTGTGGGTTCGACGTCAACCCGTAGCTGATAACGCGCAGCCGATGGCGCGTCCGGATCGTAGGCGTGGGTGTAATACAGGTCCAAGCTCCACTGGCCCGGCTCGGCACAATGTACGGCTACTGTGCGCTGACCAGTTTGGCCGACGAGCACTGCTGTTGGCTCTGCGGTGGATATCGAGGCTTCTGCGCGCTCGGCGAGATCCCGCCGCCGGCGTTCCAGTTCTCGGCCCGTTCGTCCGTCGCCCCGAACGCGGAAATCGTCACCGACGATCCTCAGCGGGGCGTCTATGTCGAGGTACGGCTCGGGATGGGCGTCGTTGTCGGAAGCAACCGCCGCCAGGGCCTCGTCAAGGCGGGACACTGACTCGGCACTCCGGTCGTGATGATCCCCGTTCTCGCGGCGCGGAGCGGCGGGCCGGGGCCGGCGCACGCTCCTTCGGCGCGTGTGCAGCGCCGCTTCGTCGAGCCACCGCCAGCCGGTGGTGCGATTCTCAGGCAACACGATTAGGACGTCGTCACCTTCGCGTACAGGCACTGTGACGCGGTCTAACGTTTGGTCAACGCTCCACAGCTCTGCGTAACCGTCGACTGGGCGGTGCCCGTCGAAGGCGCCTCTGAGGGCGTTGAGCCGGCCTACCCGATGCAGAGCTGCTGCGTCAGTGCGGCTGATCAGCCCCATGGTGGTCAGCCTGTGGATGGCGGCCTCGTAACTCACGCCCGCATCACGACTGATCAGGTAAACCTGTTCGGGGCGGACGCTTCCGCGCTTTACGCCATGCCGGGCGACCGCGGCTTCCATCAACGGCGGGGGCATCAAGAAATAGGCGGCGAACAGCTGGGCCTGCCGTTCCCATTCGGTGGTGGGGTTGCCGAGTACTTCGCCGGCACTGTCGAGGCGCAGTTGATTACTGTGCAGAATCCAATGCCCGATCTCGTGCGCAGCGGTGTAGCGCTGAACCCCGACGGGGCGCTCTGAGGTGATCAAGACTCCGCCGTGACCGGCGGGCAGGACGGCGCCCAACAGGTTGTCGAGTTTGGCGATGACGAGGTCCAGACCGAGGCTGTCGATCGCGCCGAACGGATCGACGGCGCGTTCCTGATCGATATTGAGTGCGGTCAGCGTGTCGGCTGCCGCAACGAGTGCGTCGATGCGCTTGGGGCGGGTCATTCGGGGTCTCCGGCGCCCGGTGGACGGGGGCGTGGCCGTGGGCTCTTACCGTCACCCTGTTGCGCGGGTTGAGCTGCGAGGAACTGCGCGAAGCGCAGTACCTGTTCTTTGTCATGTTGGCTGAGTTCGGCAGTTGCTCGCTGCAGTACCGCATCGGTGGCGGCGGGCTCGGCGTCATCCCCTAGTAGCCAGCCCACGCTGCGTTGGTAGAGCCGCGCCAGCCGGCGCAGCTCCAGACCGGACACCTTCCGGGTGCCCTTCTCCAGCGCTGCCACCGCGGGGCGACTGACTCCCAGGGCCGAGGCGGTATCGGCCTGGGTGAGACCGACCGCCAAGCGCGCCTCCCGCAGACGCGCACCGACAACTTGGTGTTCGGCCAATGGGTCCGGCGGCGTAGTCACTGCACGGCTCCGATACCGGTCGCGATTGGGGAGGCTAAAGATCCATTTAATAGCTGGGACTCGCCGTGGACCCCAGCATGAGGGTCGCGGGCGGTCGCGGCAAGGTGGGCTCGCGCACGGCCGAGCAGTGTGGTGATCGCCGACTTGGTGAACAGTTCACGTTGGTCATCGGCCACGGTGGCATGCACCATCAATTCTCCCACCGGGTAGCCGGTCTGCTGCGCCAGAAAGTGATGCAGTCGGCTTAAGCCGATGAGATTGCCCAGGGCCTTGGTGATGAGATGCCAGTTTCGGTAGACGGCGAGCAGGCTCAACTGGTTCTGCACGACGCTGATGTCCAGGTGCACCAAACACGGGAACCCAATGGGCCGTTCGTCGTGAGCGTCGTACTCGCGCAGGCCGATGCCGTCTTGGACGTCGATGGGATCGTCGGTCGTGAGGTCGGCGGCGTTGGTTGATGACCACCCGAGGTCGCGCCGGCCGCGTAATTGCCGAACCCGCGCCGCGAGCTGGTTGTAGCCATCGCCATCCTTGCCAGGCCAGGACACCAGGCGCCCGAAGTACGTGCCGCGTTCGTTGCCGTCGAAGGTTTGCAGCCACGGCAGCATCGTCCGGTATCGGCTGTAGAGGTCGGCCGCCGCCGAGTCGAGGACGGCCAGCTGTTCAGCTGGCATCTCCGGCTCATAGTTGAACCCGGGATCGGCGTAGCTGCTCGACGGAAATACGGTGGACGCCACCCGATGGACGGGATGCTTTCCCTTAGCGGCCAACAATGCGTCGTTGAGAGCGACTACCTCCGGGTCGGCGGGGCCGGGGGTACTGATGGGAACGACGGCGTGCAACAACTGCCCGCGCGGCGCTGTTATGGCGGCATCGAGAACTGCGATCCATGCCTGCGCTGGCGATGCACACTCCGGAAGTGCTCTCATGCGGGCACCCGCTCGTGCCGCAACCGGCATACCAAATGCGCCACAGTTGCGGTACTGGCGAAATCATTGGGCTGGCAATTTCCACGCGGCGCGCGCATCTGGGCGGGGCCCAGTTTGTCGGCGATGATTTTGCACACGAAGACCGCCGTCATCGAGTCCAGCGCGATCTCGAGGTGCTCGGTGTAGTCCTGTCCGTCCAAGATCTCGGTGACAGGGCGCCGCAAACTCGCCGCCACCAGTTCGAGGACATGGCGCGCGACCTCCGCCTCGCTCCCTTCCGCCAATACTGCGACGTCCATGACCGCCAACGCGGCGTCGGTGGCACCGGCAGTGTCGCCTATAGCCGCCGGCTGCGGAGGCAAGGCCGACGGCACGCTCGCCGACGGTCCGAACAGATTGAAGAGGTCCTTCGAGATCGGGCCCCGGGTGTCATCCTGCATACGGCCAGTGTCAGCTTTTCTGACATTGATGTCAAGTATGACGACGCTTGTCGGCCTTCCGTGCCGAGGGCGGCGGGTATCAACGCCCCGAGCACTACTCCACGTGGCGAAGATTCGATCAGGACTCGGACTGCTCGATCTGCTCCACTGCGATGAACGCGGCCAGATCGGTCACGTCCCGATGTTGGTCAAAGCCGCGCAGCAGCGCGATGTACCGCGGCTTATCGAGATCCCAGTCGTATTGCTGCTCGGCGGGTGCCTGGGCGGCGGCGAACACGAGGTCGGCGAGAAGCCTTGTCGTGCGCCCGTTTCCGTCCACAAACGGATGAATGCGGACCGTCTCGGCATGGACGACGATCCCCAGCTGCCGCGCCGTCCAGTCGTTCGTGTGCGCCCACCGCCAGGCGATCGTCCCGAGCGAGTTGCGCAGCTCCACCGCAATCTGCTCGGGCGCGACGCCAATGTTGCCTTCGAGCTGCCGCAGTCGGCCGGCCCACTCCCAGATCGGCTTGAACAACCGCGTGTGCAGATCGCGCACGAAGTGATCACTGAGAAGATCGTCGAGCGGTAACGACCCGTCGAGCGCCGCCGGCATCAACTCCTCGACCACCTGGTCCTGCATGCCCTGCTCGACGTCGTAAACATCCGCGCGTGTGATCGGCTTGTCCAGAATCTCGATGACCTCAGGAAGCAGAGCGTCGAGTTCGTCGTGCGGTAGCGGGGTTTCGCCGTATCCGGGCGTCAGCGGCATCAGCGCTTGGGTGGCTGCTGCTTCGCGAGGTAGGCCGTCACTGCGGCAGATCGGCGGTGGCCGGCCGGCACGACACGCCCCTCCAACTTTGCCGACGCCTTCGTGGCCCGCATCCCGGCCTTCTTGACCGCAGCCCTCGACACCACCACCTTCTTCGGTGTCTTGCGCTCCATCGCGGCACCTCCTACGGGCTCGACCTGGCGTTGATCGTACCGGGCCAGCACTGGCGATGACCACGGCATTTAGCCGGGCGGAAGTTGTCACCGGTCGAACGCGGGGCATCAGCAACCGCGCCACGGGCCTCGTCGACGCGCACCAGGTGGCAAGGTATTACTTGTAGTGCAGTCGCCAGGCTGGTCGGGGATCGTCCACTGGGCGGAGGAATTGTCAATACCTGTGGATCGGCTTGTTTCAGGCGACCTCCGT
>NZ_JMHT01000059.1 GCF_001905655.1 Mycobacterium sp. ST-F2 | reverse complement strand
TCGGTGGGTTCGGCCGTCCGCGAGCACTCACCCAATCTAAATGTCGGTGGCTGGTGCTAAACCAGTAGTTGGAGCGCGACACGCCCCCGGGTGTGATGTGCGACACGCCGAGAAGTTGTCTCGGTGTCGGCCTTACGACCTGGGAATTTCACGAATGTTGTTCAGAACATCTTGTATCTGCTGGCTTTGTCGGCCACTAGGTGTAGTGTTTGACGGACCGACAGGCCCCAACAACTTGAGGGTCGGCCGGGGCCGGAAAAGTCGGTCGGACGGGGATTCGCAGTGATTCTTCGACCTACTGACAACGCGGCCCGGGACGACCGGAGACGCGGGAATTTCAGGGGTTGCCGGGCCGCTGATCCAGATGGGGATATCAGCGGAAAGCGCTACCCCGTCAGTTGCCAGCCACGTTCAGTTCAGCTTCCAGGCGTTCGAAGAGGAGTCGTACCGAGATGACCGTCACCGTGTACACCAAGCCGGCATGTGTGCAGTGCAACGCCACCTACAAGGCGCTGGACAAGGCGGGCATCGCGTACGAGAAGGTCGACATCAGCATCGATGACGAGGCCCGTGAGTACGTGCTGGCGCTCGGTTACCTGCAGGCCCCGGTCGTCGTGACCGACAGCGAGCACTGGTCGGGCTTCCGCCCGGACCGGATCAAGGCGCTCAGCACCGTGGCGGTCACCGCCTAGAAACAACCAACCCGGGGGAGGAGAAGGAACAGTGAGCAATCTCGTCTACTTCTCCAGCGTGTCGGAGAACACCCACCGCTTCGTCCAGAAGCTGGACATCCCGGCCATTCGTATCCCCATTCATGGACGTATCGAAGACGGGGCCATCGAAGAGCCCTACGTCCTGGTGCTCCCGACCTACGGCGGCGGACGGGTCACCCCGGACATCAATGACGGTGGCTACGTCCCGAAGCAGGTCATCGCGTTTCTGAACAATGAACACAACCGGTCGTTGATCCGCGGCGTCATTGCCGCGGGCAACAACAACTTCGGTGCTGAATTCGCCTACGCGGGCAACGTGGTTTCCCGCAAGTGCGGCGTTCCGTACCTCTACCGCTTCGAACTTATGGGAACCCCTGACGACGTCGCTGCCGTCCGTGAGGGGTTGGAACACTTCTGGGAGGAACTGTCGTGCCACCAACCGTCACAGCTGCAGAACCGGTAGCCGCCACCACGCACGCGCTGCCCGGTGAGAGCGACTACCACGCTCTCAACGCGATGCTCAACCTGTACGACGCGGACGGCAAGATCCAGTTCGACAAGGATGTGCTCGCGGCGCGGGAGTACTTCCTGCAGCACGTGAACCAGAACACGGTGTTCTTCCACTCTCAGGACGAGAAGCTCGACTACCTGATCGAGAAGGAGTACTACGAGCGCGAGGTGCTCGACCAGTACAGCCGCAACTTCGTCAAGGGCCTGCTGGACCGGGCGTACGCCAAGAAGTTCCGTTTCCCAACGTTTTTGGGCGCGTTCAAGTACTACACCAGCTACACACTGAAGACGTTCGACGGGAAGCGCTACCTCGAGCGCTTCGAGGACCGCGTCGTGATGGTGGCGCTCACCCTGGCCGCCGGCGATACCGAGCTCGCCGAGAAGCTCGTTGACGAGATCATCGACGGCCGGTTCCAGCCGGCCACCCCGACGTTCCTCAACTCGGGCAAGAAGCAGCGCGGCGAGCCTGTGTCGTGCTTCCTGCTGCGCATCGAGGACAACATGGAGTCCATCGGCCGCTCCATCAACTCGGCGCTGCAGCTGTCCAAGCGCGGCGGCGGAGTTGCGTTGCTGCTCAGCAACATTCGCGAGCACGGCGCGCCGATCAAGAACATCGAGAACCAGTCCTCGGGCGTCATCCCGATCATGAAGCTGCTGGAGGACTCGTTCTCCTACGCCAACCAGCTCGGTGCCCGTCAAGGCGCAGGTGCGGTGTACCTGCACGCGCACCACCCGGACATCTACCGCTTCCTCGACACCAAGCGCGAGAACGCCGACGAGAAGATCCGCATCAAGACGCTCTCGCTGGGCGTCGTCATCCCGGACATCACGTTCGAGCTGGCGAAGAAGAACGAGGACATGTACCTCTTCTCGCCGTACGACGTCGAGAAGGTCTACGGGCTGCCGTTCGCCGACGTCAATGTCACCGAGAAGTACTACGAGATGGTCGACAACGGCGCCATCCGCAAGACGAAGATCAAGGCGCGCGAGTTCTTCCAGACCCTCGCCGAGCTGCAGTTCGAGTCGGGCTATCCGTACATCATGTTCGAGGACACGGTGAACCGGGCCAACCCGATCGACGGCAAGATCACGCACTCGAACCTGTGCTCGGAAATCCTGCAGGTGTCGACGCCGTCGCTGTTCAACGAGGACCTGTCCTACGCCAAGGTCGGCAAGGACATCTCGTGCAACCTGGGCTCGCTGAACATCGCGAAGGCCATGGACTCGCCGGACTTCGCGCAGACCATCGAGGTGTCGATCCGTGCCCTGACCGCGGTATCGGATCAGACGCACATCTGGTCGGTGCCGTCGATCGAGCAGGGCAACAACGACTCGCACGCCATCGGCCTGGGGCAGATGAACCTGCACGGCTACCTGGCCCGTGAGCAGATCTACTACGGCTCCGAAGAGGGCATCGACTTCACCAACATCTACTTCTACACCGTGCTGTTCCATGCGTTGCGCGCCTCGAATCGCATTGCGATCGAACGCGGTTCGAAGTTCGGTGGGTTCGAGAAGTCGAAGTACGCCTCGGGCGAGTTCTTCGACAAGTACACCGAGCAGGCGTGGGTGCCCAGGACCGACAAGGTCCGTCAGATCTTCGCCGACGCCGGCATTCACATTCCGACGCAGGACGATTGGCGTTCGCTGAAGGAATCGGTGCAGGCGCACGGCATCTACAACCAGAACCTGCAGGCCGTTCCGCCGACGGGCTCGATCTCGTACATCAACCACTCGACTTCGTCGATCCACCCGGTGGCGTCGAAGATCGAGATCCGCAAGGAAGGCAAGATCGGCCGCGTTTACTACCCGGCGCCGTACCTGACCAACGACAACCTGGAGTACTACCAGGACGCGTACGAGATCGGCTACGAGAAGATCATCGACACGTACGCCGCGGCCACTCAGCATGTGGACCAAGGACTTTCGCTGACGTTGTTCTTCAAGGACACCGCCACGACGCGTGATGTCAACAAGGCCCAGATCTACGCGTGGCGCAAGGGCATCAAGACGCTGTACTACATCCGGTTGCGCCAGATGGCTCTGGAAGGCACGGCCGTGGAGAATTGCGTCAGTTGCATGTTGTAGTGATTGTTCGCTGACAGCGGGTTTCATGACTGGTAGAACTCCGACCGGAGGCCTGATCTATGGGGTCAGGCTCCGGTCGGAGTCCGTTTATCGCTATGTCGGCCTCACGACGAAGACCGCGCAGGTACGCCTACGGCAGCACTTGAAGGCTGCCGCCGCCGGGACGAAAACGCCGTTCTATGACTGGCTGCGAAAGCAGCAGCGCGAAGATCTGATCGTGGATCCGCTGGACTGGACAGACGGACTCGACGAGCTTGGTGAGGCCGAAATCGCATGGATAGCTCTCCTGCGGCAGGAAGGGCATCGTCTGCTGAACCTCGCGGACGGCGGGCTCGGACCGACGGGTGTTGTGTGGACCGCGGAGATGCGGGAGGCCGCGAGGCTTCGATCGACCGGGCGGAAGGTTCCCAGCCGATTCGGTGAGGAGAATCCGTTCTATCGAAGAGAGCACTCCGCCGAGCAACGGGCGAAGTGGTCGGCCGCACGTAAGGGCACGAACGTAGGTGCTGACAATCCGAATTATGGGAAGTTCGGCGCTGACCACCCCAGTTTCGGTCATGTGATGTCGGAAGAGGCCAAGGCCAAGCTTTCAGAGCAGCGGAAAGGCGCTGGAAACCCCAATTTTGGTCGAAGTGCGAGTGAAGAAACGCGCGCCAAAATGTCAGCGGTCCGAAAAGGCCGGCCTATGCCGTCGAGTCGACGTAGCGCTCATACGAGATACCACACAAACCGGGGAATACAGAAAGACACCTGCCAGTACTGCATTGAAGACTCGGGTCGGCCTGATATCGGCGAAACGACTTGAATAGCACTGGATTTTCTCCGGACTAAGTAACGACGTACCGCTGTCGCACCTGCGGTGTGACAGCGGTAGTGGCTGGTCCGGGCGATCGAGCGGCAAGCCTTCGGGCAAACGCGCCGACTTGTGCCACGGGCTCCTATATTCGGTCTAGTATCCGGACGTGGTCCTGCGCGTCGCGTTTGCTGTAATCCTTGCCGCGGGGTTCGTTTATGGGTGGAACCGGCTCGACCAAATCCCGATTCTCGTGGTCGGACAGCCGACGTCGGTCGGTCCGATCCAGTCCGAGCTCGAAGCGCCGTTCTTCAAGAACCTTGCTGCAAACACAGGACTTCCGATCACCGTGACCTACCAGTCGAACGATGAACTCGGCCTCAAAGACACCTTCCAATTGAAACTCCTGAAAACGGGATCGCTTGATCTGGTGTCACTGCGGATGCCGCAGAACGTGGCGACGGAGCCGACGCTGCTGGGACTCGACCTCGTGGGTTTCACCACTGACGTCTCGAAGGCCCGTGCCGCTGCCCAGGCCTATTCTCCGATCGTCGATGCGCGCATCGACGACAAGTATCACGCGAAGCTGCTCGGCGTTTGGTCGTTCGGCCCGCAGGTCATCTTCTGTGGGAAGCCGGTCACCAAGCTTGCCGATCTCGCAGGCCTCAGGATTCGGGTGCCCAACGACACATTCGCTCCGATGCTCCGGTCGGTAGGTGCTCTCCCCATGGTGATCCCCTTCGAGGACGTCCAGAGCAACCTCCAGAACGGCGCCGTCGACTGCGCGATATCCAGTGCCGCATCGGGCTATTCGGCAGGTTGGGCTGACTACTCGACCCACCTCTATCTGCTCACCTTGGAGTTCGGCGTCAACGCATATGTGATCAGCGACAAAATCTGGGACAAGCTCACCGGCCCGCAACAACGCGTACTGACGGACGCTTTCGCACGTCACGTGGACAACATTTGGGATGAAGCGAAGCGTCTGGACGGCCAGGCGACGGCATGTCTGACCGGTGGACCCTGCCAGCTGGGCCCACCACGGCATCTGATTGCGACAGTTCCATCGGCATCCGACACTGCTGTCGTTGCACAGCGTTTCGACGATGTCACCTTCCGGGAATGGGCGGCCCGCTGCGACGCTGTCAACCCAGGATGTGCAGATCGGTGGCGGGCTGCGGTCGGCCCGGTGGTCTCGGCGAAGCCAGGAAAATAATGAAATTGCATCTGCGAATGGCGCCGAGCCTCGATGTGGCGGCAATGCTGTGTGCCTTGATTTTTGCACTCAACTTCTGTGTCGAAGTGTTGGTGCTGCGGGGCGAAGAGCGGAGCCGTCTGATCCTGCTGGTGGTCCTCGGAATTGTCTTGGCGCTGTGGGCCGGGGCGGAAGTCGCAATGTATGCGCGTGCCGGCAGGAACGGTTCCACTCGCCGAATTCTGGTATTGATCACCATCCAACTTGCAGTCGAGTGCTCGCGACTGGGATTGCTGGTGTGGGCGCCCGATTCCGACGTCAATCGTCCCAACTGGCAGGGACCCCCTGACAGTCGTCTCGAGATCGCATTGTTCCTCGTCTACGTCGTGATCTTCCTTGCGATCCTGCGCGCCATCCTGCGTCTGCATACCGAAGAGCTGCGGCAGATGGCTGTCGTCGACGCGCTGACCGGCGTCTTCAACCGCGGGCACTTGGAGACGCGTTTTCGTGACACCATCGCCCGCGGCGTTCATCCGATCTCGATGCTGCTCATCGACATCGACAACTTCAAGAAAGTCAACGATGTGTACGGCCATCGAGTCGGCGACCTCGTCCTCGTGGAGCTGGCCGCCCTTGTGGCGGAGAACGTGCGCTCGATCGATGCGCTCGGTCGGTGGGGCGGCGAGGAATTCGCGGTATTGCTGCCGGCCTGCTCGGCGTCCGACGCCCATCGTGTGGCCGAAGCCCTCCGAACGCACATCGCCGACCACGATTTCGCCACCGCTGGGTCCGTGACTGCGAGCTTCGGCGTCGCGGAGGCGCAGCCGGGCGAAGAATTCGAGAGTTGGTTCCAGCGCACCGATGCCGCTCTGTACCGAGCGAAGCAGGCGGGTAGAAATGTCATAGAGGTGGACTAACAGGGGGTGCTCGTGAGCACGGTCGGATCGAGCCTGGTCGACCGCAGCGGCCGCCGGTATCCCACTGACCAACCCCGATGGTGCGGTGACGACGGCAGCCCGCTGGTCTTCGAACCGCTGCCGGGCATCGGCCGCGAGCACATCGACACCGCGGTCAACTCGCAGTGGCGTTATCGCGCGGCGCTGCCAAATCCCTTGGCGCACATCGAGCCGGTAACCCTCGGTGAGGGGCGGACACCGCTGATTACCCGGACCGTCGACGGCATCGACGTCCGACTGAAGGTCGAGTCGATGAACCCGACCGGCAGCTTCAAGGACCGCGGCGTCTCGGTGATGACGACCGTCCTCCGCCACCAGGGGATCGACCGGGCTCTCGAGGATTCCAGTGGCAACGGCGGATCCTCGGTCGCGGCGTACTTCGCGGCAGCGGGGATCGAAGCCCACATCCTCGTGCCCGCTGCCACCTCGCCGAACAAGATCGTCCAGAGCCGGTGGCACGGTGCGCATATCGAATTGGTCTCCGGCACCCGGCAGGACGTGGCAGACGAAGCCGTGCGCCGCGCCGAAACAACGTTCTACGCAAGCCACAACTGGCACCCGTACTTCCTGCAGGGCATCAAACTGATCGCCTACGAGATCTGGGAAGACCTCGGATTCCGTGCTCCCACTGCGGTTCTGGTTCCTGCCGGTGCCGGCAGCCTGGTCCTCGGCTGCGCTATCGGATTCGGCGAATTGCACCGAGTCGGTGCGATCGACCATGTGCCACGAATTCTCGTCAGCCAGCCGGAGAGCTGCTGTCCGTTCGTCGCGTCCATCGAGCAGGGCCGGGACGAGGTCGCCGAAAAGCACTGGTCGACGACCGTCGCCGAGGGGACGGCCATCGCGAAGCCGGTGCGGGATCGCGAAGTGCTGCAAGCGATCCGGGGCACCGGAGGGACTGCCGTCGCGGTCCCGGAAGGCGAGTTGCTGCCCGCGGTAGGGGAGCTCGCCAGGACTGGGCTGTTCGTCGAACCCACCAGCGCCCAGGTCCTGCCGGCGCTGCGTCGACTGCTGGCGGCCGGAGAGATCACTGCCGCAGACACGGTCGTCGCAGTGCTTACCGGCTCAGGTCTGAAAGCCGGTCACCTGCTCACGTGACGCCACCGAACCGAAGGTCTGGCCCTTTCAGTGCGCGAAGCTTGATCAGGACCGTCGGATCGTCGCAACCAGGCGACGTGCCGTCCGCACGGCCACACGAGACACCCGGATCAACTGCCTGGGGAGCGGCGTACGCAGGGTGGCGTGCTTGCGGACGTAGTCCGGGACGTGCCACCGGTGGGTGGTACCGGCCTCGAACACCGCGGAATCGCCAGGGCGGAGCCAGATTCCGGTCTCCGGATCGCCGATGCGGACCTCACCGGCGACGATGTGCACCGTCTCCTCGGCGAAGAAGGTCCAGTCGAAGGTTCCGGCCGAGCAGTCCCAGATGTAGAACTCGACTGCCGAGTCGCCACTGGTGTGCCAGCGCCGCGACCGTGCCCGTGGCTGGCCCTCGACGACCCACGACGGATCGATCGGGCTATCCGTCAGGTCGTCGTCGGATGCGCGTGCTGACTGCATGGTGGGGAATCGTAGCGGTGGGCAAGATTCGCCGAGGTCAGTTGTTCGACTACCGGGACACCACGTATTCGGAGGCGCCGTTCTTTTTCTAGGTGGTGGGCTCCATCGCGAAGATCTGCCAGGAGTGCCCGTCGAGGTCGTTGTAGCTGCGGCCGTACATGAAGTCCTCGTCGTCGGTATCGCCCACAGTCGCGCCTGCGGCGATGGCGCCGTCCACGAGCTTGTCCACGCACTCACGGCTGTCGACAGCCAGGCACACGACGCACTCTTTCGTCTTCGACGCATCGGCAGTCTCGGCCGGGTGGAGGGAGTCGAAGACATCGCGCCGCGTCAGCATCGCGAACTGGTTCTCGCCCAGCACCAGCGTTACCGCGTTGTCGCTGCTGAAGGTCTCGTTGAACGAATAGCCGAGGCCGGAGAAGAACTTTCGCGAGCGCGCGACGTCGGCGACGGGCAGGTGGACGAAAATCATGGCGTGCATCAGGGAGCTCCTGTGGTCTGCGGCGCCTGGAGGCCGGCGCCGTCACAGGGATAGACAGCCGGTTCGCGCATAACTCATCGCGTAATCGGCGTTCAGGGGAAGGCGTACTGCACGACGACGGGCGCGTGGTCTGACAGACGCGCGTCGGGTGCGGCTTCCTTGTCGACGGCCACCGATACGGCGGTCCGTGCGAGCCGCGGCGTGGCCAGGTGGTGATCGATGCGCCAGCCCACGTCCTTGACGAACGACTCGCCGGCCCAGCTCCACCAGGACAGCGGCCCGGGGCGATCACCGTGCAGCGTCCGGACCACGTCGACGAGTGTGCGTGGCCCGATCTGCGCGTCGAGCCAGGCGCGTTCCTCGGGAAGGAAGCCCTCCATCTTCTGCGCGGGCCGCCAATTGGTCACGTCGTGCCGAAGATGGGCCAGGTTCAGGTCACCGAGCAGCAGGAACTCCCGGCCCGCCGCGAGCGCCGCCCGGCGGTTGCGGCTCAGCTCGCGCGCGAACGCCCCGAGGAAGCGCATCTTCCGGTCGTACTTGACGCCGCCGTCAGGCAGGTCGCGCATGTTGCCGGGCCGCTGCAGATGCGCGGGCAGGCCCCCCTTCGGCAGGTAGAGGCACGCCACGGTGAGGGGCGCGCCCGCAAGGTCGACCTCGAGATACCGGCCCTCGTTCGCAAACACCCCGAGGCCGCGGGTACGCGGCGGATGCGAGACCCAGGTCCGCACGTCCGACGGTGCGTCGCGCGTCAGGATCGCGACGCCGTTGCGGCCCGGAAGCGAGCCGCAGTCCATTGCGGCGTGATAACCGTCGAACACGCCGACCTGCTCGGGCGGGCAGCGCAGCTCCTGCAGGGCCACCACGTCGAGCTCCCGCCCGGCGAGCCAGGTGTCGAAGCCGCGCCGGCGCGCCGCCCGGATCCCGTTGACGTTGAACGTGGCGACGCCCAGCGGAGGGCGGGAGCTATGCGGGGGCATACCGCTGGCGGGGCCGGCCGGTGGATCCGTACTGCAGGGCCATCGTGAGGGTGCCGGCCCGCACCAGATCCGCGAGGTAGCGCCGTGCGGTCGCCGGCGCGATGCCGACCCGCTGCGCGATATCGTCCGCCAGCAGCGGCTCGCCGGCCTCCCGGAGCGCAGCCACGATGCGGCGTTCGGTCAGCGAGGCGTCATCTCGTTTGGCGGCCGGTCGTTCCGACCGGAGTACTGCGGCGGCCGAATCAACCTGCTCCTGCGTCACGTGTGAGCCATGGAGGATCCGCCGGTATGCCGCGTATGCGGCCAGGCGGCGCGCCAATTCCGTATTCGGAAACGGCTTGATCAGGTACTGCAGGGCACCCGCGGCGAACCCGGCGCGGACGTTGGCTGCCTCGTCCGCCGCGCCCAGGATGAATGAGTCGCAGCGCAGACGGCGCACCAGGTCGATGCCGGAGCCGTCCGGCAGGTAGACGTCGACCAGCGCCAGGTCCACCGGCGCCTTCGCCGCGTCGGCCCGGGCCACGATGGCCTCCGCCTCCGCGATGGTCCGTGCGGAGCCGACGGTCACCAGCCCGGCCATCGTGTCCACCACCGAGGCGTGCAGCGCGGCGACGCGGAAGTCGTCGTCCACCACAAGAACCCGAAGGTCATGCGCCATCGTCGACTACACCTCCCGGAATTGTGGCGAGCACCGTCGTCGGCTCGCCGCTCGTGCCGCCGCGCGCGGCGACGGTGACATCCCCACCATGTCCGCGCGCCACTTGCCGGGCAATGGCCAGACCCATCCCGCGCCCACCCGGCACTGTCGGGTCGGATCGAGTGGTGACCCCTTCCACGAAGGGATCGTCGACCGTGAAGCCGGGTCCGGTATCGGTCACCACGATCACCAGATCATGCCCGTCGCGCAGCAGATCGAGCTCCACCACCGGGACGTGTGTGTCCGGCGCTGTGTTCTCGGCCGCCGCGTCGATGGCGTTGTCGAGCAGATTCCCCACCACGGTGGTGGTGTCCACCGGATGAGCAAGGGCGCCGACCAGCGTGGTCTCATCGCCCACCCGCAGCAGGACCCCGCGTTCATGCGCACGCGCCGCTTTCGCGCCGACGAACGCGCGCAGGTGCGGCTCTTCCAGGCGCTCGAGACCGGGCACCGGCGCCACGCCGTCCCGCCCGGTGATCTCATCCAGATAGGCGAGCGCCTCGGCGGTTCGGCCGTCTCGAAGCAGTCCGGTCACCACGTGCAGGCGATTCGCCCACTCGTGGCGCTGAGCCCGTAACGCCGAGCTCATGGCCTGCACCGAGTCCAGTTCCCGGGTGAGTGCCTCGATGTCGGTGCGGTCCACAGCCGTGAGCACCGTGCCGAGATCAGTACCGTCGCGATGTACACGACGCGATGACACCAGCACCACTCGCTCGTTGACGGCCGCAGCCACCGGGACTGGCGTCGGTTCGGCTGCCACCGCGGATACGCGGGCAGTCAGCCCCAGGTCGGCGATGGGCACGCCGGGTCCGGCGGTGATTCCGAGGAGCTCTCGCGCCCGCTCGTTGATCACCCGGACGATCCCGCCGGCATCGATCGCGACCACGCCCTCCGCTCCCGAATGCAGTACCGCGTTCTGCTCGCGGATCAGCTCGGCCATCTCCTCAGGCTCCAGGCTCAAGGTCAGGCGGCGCCATCGTCTGGTCAGCAGAGCCGAGCCGGTGATCCCCACAGCCAGAGCGATTGCCACGAGCGTGATCAGCAGCGCCAGGCTGCGGTGGGCGGCCTCGGACACGCTGTCCGTCGGTACGCCCACACTTACCAGGCCGACGACGGACCCGTCCGATCCGCGGACCGGTGCCTTTGCCCGGACGGAATCGCCGAGCGTGCCCTGCTGCTGGGTCAGCTCGACCTCACCGCTGAGAACGGCCGACGGATCGGTGCTCACCGGCTGGTCGAGTTGTGACGGGTCGGGGTGGGCGATGCGGTAGCCGGCGTTGTCGGCGATCACCACGAAGAGCACGCCGGTGCGGGCGGCGATGGTCGCGGCCTGCTGCTGGAGCGGGGACGCTGCCAACTCCGCCGCGGAGGCGGGATGTCCGGCGCGGCGTGCCGCCGATTGCGCGGCTGCGGCGGCGCGGACCTCTGGATCAGAGGCCACGGTCTCCGCGATGGCCTGCGCGCGGCGGGCGAATTCCGCCCGGGTTTCTGTGTCGGTGCGGTGGATGATGATGCCGAAGCCGGCGGCCAGGCTGGCTGCCACGATGGCCATTTGCAGGATCAGGATCTGCGTGCGCAGTCTGATCTTCGGCATGGTCATTGCAGGCTAGTCCGCCGGCCGCCGCTCGGTGGGTCAGAGCGGGATCTGGCCGAGTGCGATGCCCACCACGAGCATGGCCAGTGAGACCACCGCTGCCCGCCACAGCACCTTCTTGTGATGGTCGGCCAGACCCACACCGGCGAGCGCGACCAGCAGAAGGATCGCCGGGACCAGCGGGCTCTGCATGTGGAACGGCTGGCCGGTGATCGAGGCCCGGGCCATTTCGGCTGCGCTGATGCCGTAGTGGCCCGCGGTCTCCGACAGCACCGGCAGGATGCCGAAATAGAAGGCGTCGTTGGACATCAGGAACGTGAACGGAATGGACAGGACGCCGGTGATCACGGCCAGGTGCGGACCCATCGAGTCGGGGATGATGCTGGTGACCCAGGTGGCCACCGCCTCGACCATGCCGGTGCCCTTGAACACGCCCGTCAGTACGGCCGCAGCCAGCACCATGCCCACCACCGACACGATCGACGACGAATGGCGGGTGATCGCGGCCTGCTGCTCGGCCACCTGCGGGAAGTTCACCATCAGGGCCACCGCGGCGGCGATCATGAACAGCACGGGGATGGGCAGGATGTCCAGGGTGAGCACCGCGAGCAGCGCGATGGTGATGGTTGCGTTGAACCACAACAGCTTTGGCCGCGCGAACTCTCCCGAGATGGCGCCCGAATCGTCGGCGGCACCCTCGAAGGCTTCGCCCCCGGCGCCGGTGGCCGCGTGGGTGTCCGGACCGAGGCCGATGCCGCCGCCCGCCGTTGCCAGCACACTGTCGCCGGCCAGAACCCGCTCGCGCACCACGATCGAGCCGATGCGCTTGCGCTCCATGAGCCCGAGGTGCCACGCGAAGGCCAGAGCGATGGCGATGCCGACGATCAGCGACGGGATCATCGGGACGAAAACCTCGGAGGGGGAAATCTTGAGCGCGGCTGCTGCGCGGGCCGTGGGACCGCCCCAGGGCACGATGTTCATGGTGCCGTTCGCCAATCCGGCGACCACCGTGAGCACCACCGGGCTCACCCCGAGTTTGAGGTAGAGGGGGAGCAGCGCGGAGACCGTGATGATGAAGGTGGTCGAGCCGTCACCGTCGAGAGAGACGATTGCCGCCAGCACGCCGGTGCCCAGCACCAGCCGCGCCGGATCGTGGCCCACCACGCGGATCACGGTGCGGATGACCGGGTCGAACAGTCCGACGTCGATCATGATGCCGAAGAACACGATTGCGAAGAACAGCATCGCGGCGGTGGGCGCCAAGTCTTTGATGCCGTCGGTGATCATTTTCCCGATCTTGGTGCCCGCGCCGGCGAGCAAGCCGAAGACCACGGGGACGGCGATCAACGCCACGATCGGTGTGGCGCGTTTGGTCATGATGACCACCATGAAGGCGGCGACCATGGTCAGACCGAGGGCTACCAGCATCAGTGCTCTCCTGGATGTGTGATGGGGGCTACATCAGAAGAGTCGGTGTAGTGGGCATCACAACACGAGCTTGTACGCATTAGTCGGGCTTTTGTGCGTTTTGCTCGGTGCTGCCACCCGGCCGTTCGGCGGACCGGTGTATCCCCCGATCGGTGGGAGAGCGGTTCCACCGGTGAACCGTCTGATCGGGGGAGTCTCAAAAGTCGCCAGTCGCGGAATAGTTGTCGGTGTCAGGGAGATGGTTCAAACCGGCTCTCACATAACAACATTCACGTACAGGAGACGCCATGAAGATCACGACGGCTCGTATCGCCGCTGCAGGAACGGGAATTGCCGCCGCGCTGTCCTTCGCCGCCATCGCCCACGCAGGGACCATGCCGGTCACTCATCCCGGCGAGCCGACCGTCGCGATGACGATCACCAACCATTCTGTCGCTAGTCTGAACTGTTGTATAGGAGTCCGACAATCCAGGGGAATTCACCTGTTCGCGGGGTCAAACTGCCCATGCTGGGCGACACAACAGTAGCTTGGCGCGTACGCTCGACAACCGTTGGGCGTCGGCCGTGCCGGTCAGCCTGCTGCAATTACGTTTGAGGTTTGGCGTTTGTTACCGGGGTCCGATATCGGTGGGCGCGGCTTGTCCTCTCCGGTGTGTCGGTGGTCAGTCAGTCGCAGCAGTCGCAGTCGTGATCGATCATGCGGGTGGATGCTGTTGTGGGGCAGCAGGTGTCGCCTTGCCAGGCGTTGATGCCTTCTTTGACCGCGATGACGGCGATGACGAGGGCGGCGATCGGGTCGGCCCACGACCAGCCGAGCAGGCTGTTGAGCAGTAGCCCGATGAGCAGGACCGCAGACAGGTAGGTGCATAGCAGGGTCTGTTTGGAGTCGGCGACCGCCGATAGTGATCCGAGTTCTCGGCCGGCGCGACGCTGGGCGTAGGACAGCACCGGCATGATGATCAGACTCGTTGCGGCCAAGCCGATCCCGAGCGGCGAGTGTTCGGCTTCCCCGTAGCCGGCCAATGACCGGGCTGCGTCGGCGGCGACGTAGGCCGCGAGGGCGAAGAAGGAGAACGCGATCAGCCGCAACGCGGTCTTTTCTCGCGCCTCGGGATCGCGGCCGGCGAACTGCCAGGCAACCGCGGCGGCAGATGACACCTCGATCACCGAGTCCAGCCCGAACCCGATCAACGCGGTCGAGGACACCCGCGTCCCCTCGGTCAACGCGACGATCGCCTCGATCACGTTGTAGCTGATGGTCGCGGCGACGAACCAGCGGATCCGTTGCGCCAGTACCCGTTTGCGGTGCGGCGTCGGTGCTGCCGGTGACGGCATGCCCAGTGGGGCCGACATCAGCAGCAGCCTTCGGTGTCGGCGGCGCAACAGCACGCCGGGTCGACCGCCAGGACCAGGCCGACGAGGTCGTCCAACGCCGCACCGATGCGCGGGTCGGCGAGTTCATATCGGGCGCGGCGGCCCTCCGGGACTGCCACTACGAGCCCGCACCCACGTAGGCACGTCAGGTGGTTGGACACGACCTGGCGCGACACTCCGATGCGGTCCGCCAGCTGCGACGGATATCCCGGCGCGGCCCGCAGATGCAGCAGGATTTGGGTGCGTGTCGAATCCGACAATGCGTAGCCGAAGCGTGACAGCGCGTCCGTGTGCGTCAAGATGTCCACCCCGTTCACCATACAGATTTTGCTGTATTCAGAAAAGGATGAACTGATCGCCAGGCAGGTCGCACGGTGCCGTGGCCCGCTACAGAGGTGGTCCGGCACCGCCGTTCTGCGAGCGCCCGTGCCGCAGAACGGGGTCGCCGTATATGCCCACCGCCGCGAGTCCTACATGGGTTTGTTGCAGCAGTCGCAGTCCCCGTCGCAGCAGGGGCAGTCGTCCATCGGCATGGGCATCGGCTTGGACATCATCGGCGCCATAGCCGCCATGTCGCACCACATCATCGCCGGCTTGGGCCCGCCAGTGGAATAGGCCACCATCATCGGGTCGGCACCGGTCACATCGAAATACACCTTGCCGGTGGCACTTTGCCCCGGCGCGAGGGTCGCCGCCGAAATGCCGGACGGGCTGGCCAGCTGCCACAGCACCGGGTACTGCGCATGGTGCTCGCCCATGGCGCTGAAGTTCGGGATCACCGGTGTCACCGCACCCGAGACCGCCCGCACCGTCACCGTGGCCTCCCACAACCGCCCGGCCAGCGGATACCCCGGGGCCGGGTCCGCGCTCGCGTGCAGGCCGGTCAGTGTCCAGTCAGCCACCGCAGTCCCACTGGCATCGGATATGTGCTGCTGCGAGCCCATCTGGTGCGGACATTTCTCGGCGGCCGCCGCGGCCAGCGGTGCTCCCATCGCCCCTAGGGCGAACAACGCGCCCGCCGCGACCACCATCCGTCGAACCATGTACACCTGCATGCTCCCTCTCGATTTATCTACGTATTTACTACGTACATTAGTACCAGGCGTGGGGCACGGTGACTGCAGTCGAGGCCGGCGGGCCTCAGAGCGGTCCTGTATACCGTTTGCACGCAATAGCTTTCATCACACCACCTGACCGAGCGGCGACTAGGACCGTGGCCCCCGAGAGGAAAGTACTCGCCCCGCGATATGGGGATCTATGACTACGGCGGAGCCGGCACTTGGCTCCCCGGGTAGGCAAGGGATCGGTCGTATGCCCGTTTTGCGGGCGGGTGCAGAGGGGCGTTCGGCCAGTGATCGAAATGATCTGCCGCGCTAGGCCGTCAATGGCGGCGGTCTGCGCACCGGGCCCGATCGCCGACCGCGGCGATGCCGGAGTCTCGTACAATACGATGTACGTACGTAGATAGTAAACGCGATGGCGGCGAGGAGATTGACGGTGGCACGCGGTTTCGGCGATTTGGAGGCGGTCGTCATGGATCGGCTGTGGGGGCGCGACGGTGCGACCACAGTGCGTGAGGTGTACGAAGAGATGCTGTCGGACCGCGACATCGCCTACACCACGGTGATGTCGACGATGGACAACCTGCACCGCAAGGGATGGTTGACCCGTGAACGGCTCGGCAAGGCCTACCTGTACACCCCGCAGATGACCCGCGAACAGTACAGCGCTCAGCTGATGCGCGACGCGCTCGGTGACGGCGGCCGCGCGGAGGTGGTGTTGGCACATTTCTTGGAGCAGATCAGCGACGACGAATCCGCTGAGCTGCGTAAGGTGCTGCGCCGTACCGCGTCACGGAAGACGGCACGGTGACCGTCGCGATCTGCCTGCTGCTGTACGCGGCGGTGGTGTGCGCCGCGGCGCCGCGCCTGGTGCCACTGTTGACCCGGCGCGGCAGCGCACCGGCGATGGCGGTGGTGTTATGGCTGGTGGTGTTGGGGACCGTGGTCGCGGCGTGGCTGGCCGCGGCGGGCACACTGGCCGTGTTCGTGGCCCGCACCTGGGATCGGCCGGATCCGCTGGCACTGTTGGCGTGCATGGGTGCGCTGCGGGCGGCGGCGACGGGGGCCAACGGGCCTGTCGTGCAGGTCGCCCTGATCGGCGCGGCCGCCGCGGTCACCGCCGTGGCCGTGGCCGCGGTCGTGCGGTTCGGGCGTTCCCTGCGGCGCTCCAGTGCCGGCAACCGGAGCCACGCCCAGTCGGCGCGCATCATCGGCCGCCGTGTCGCCGGGGTGGACGGCGTGGTCGTCGATGCCCCGCAGAAGCTGGCCTACTGCGTGGGTGGACGGCCCGGGATGGTGGTGATCACCAGTGCGGCGCTCGATTGCCTGGACCGGCCGCATCTGGACGCGGTACTGGCCCACGAGCAGGCGCACCTGGCCGGGCGCCACCACCTGCTGCTCGCCGTCACGCGGGCGTTGGCGAGCACGTTCCCGCGGGTGCGGCTGTTCGCCGTCGCGCAGTCCGACGTGGCCCGGCTGCTGGAAATGTGTGCCGACGACGCCGCCGCCGGCCGACACGGCGCGGCACCGCTGCTGGCGGCCATCGTGTCGCTGACCGGCACGGCACCATTACCGGCGGTGGCGCTGGGGGCCAGCAGCATCGGGGTGTGCGCCCGGGTGCAGCGGCTGACAAACCCCGATACGCCGGGCCGGCGCCTGGCAGCCCAACTGGTCCTGGGCACGGCCATCGCGCTGGTCGCTGCGATGCCGATGCTCCTGGCGTGGGCTACCTTGACCGGCGTCACGCCGTGCGGCCCGTTCACCGCCTGACTCAGTGGTCAGGGCACGCGGTCACACCTATCGTCGGACGGCGGTGCTGGGGTTGTGATCCACTGCAGCGCAAACGGTTTGGCATATTCCGCTAGCGTGGACCCATCATCCCGCCGCCCATCATGCCGCCTCCGCCCATCATGGGGCCCATCATCGCGGGCATCCCTTCGTTGACAAACCCGGTGACTTCCTGCGCGTGGGCGCGGATGGCGGCGGTCACCGCGGGATCGCTGGAGGTCTCGGTCGCCACGACCCCGGTCGGGGTCAGCGTCAGCTGCCGCTGGTAGTCACCGGCCCGCTGGAACAGGGTGGGCAGGCTCTGACTCATGCACTGCACTTCGACTCCCGCGCGCAGGTGCCCGTACATCGAAGAGACATGTTCGTGCAGTTGAGCGACCAGGTCGGGCGCGGAGGACTCGGTAGTGGTGCGGACCCCGCCGGGCACCTCTTCGACAGTGCGCCGCAACTCGGTGTGCCGGGCAAACATGGTCATGTAGCGGCTCATGTCCTCGCCGGAGACACCCATCATCCCAGGTTGCGCCCGGCCGGTGGGCATGCCAAACGTGGTGGTGCGCAGCAGATATCCCACCCCGGCCAGACCCCCAATGCCGGCGGCTACGGCGAGCATGGTGCGGCGGGTGAATTCACTCATGGGCGGCTCCGATCTGCGGTGTCCGACGGCATGTCGGTCTCGGGTTTGCGTGCGACGACGCGTTCCACCAGGCCGAGGGTGAATCGTTGCGCCTGTTCGACTTTCAGGCCGGCGGGTTCCAGGTCCCGGGACGGCCGGCGCAGGAAGTGCTCCCCGCCCAGCGGGACGGTGAACAGTTCCAGCATCCGCTGCACGCCCCGGACCGGCGCTGCGCTGCTGGCGACGTGGTCGGCCAGCAGGACCCGTCCGCCTGGCCGCAGCACCCGGGTCATCTCGGCGATCGCTCGGGTGTGATCGGGGATGGCGCACAAGCCGAAGGTGCACACCACGGTGTCGAAGCTGGCGTCGTCGAACGGCAGCTGCTGGGCGTCGGCCTGCCGGAGCGTCGCTGTTCGCCCCAGCGTGTCGGCGCGCTCGCGGGCCAGGGCGAGCATGGGTGCGCTCCAGTCGATGCCGGTCAATGTCGCCTCGGGCGGGTATTCGGGCAGGTTGAGCCCGGTGCCGACGGCGACCTCCAGCACCTCGCCGCTGGCCCGGCTGCACACCCAGTGGCGGGAGTCGCCGAACAGGTGCCGGTCGAAAAATCCCATTTCCCGGTCATAGGAGCGAGACTTCTTGTCCCAGTACCGGTTCCACCGCCTGGACTGATTCGGCGTGCTCACCGCAGTGGCCGGTCCGCCGTCGCGGTGCGCTCAGCCTCCAGCGCCGCGATCTGAGCGCGCAAGGCGTCGACCTCGCTGCGATCGACGGCGCCGGCGGCCGGAGTCGCCGAACCGCCCCGCTGACCGCGCATCATCATGTACATCATCAGCCCCATGCTGACCGGGCAGGCCAGCACCGCGAGCGTGTAGAACAGCGACGACATCGCAAACTCCTTGTCGCGCAGCGATTCCAGGTTCAGGGACCGCCCCTACCTACGATCTACGTACCTACATAGTAGACACTTGGTCGGGCGATGGCCATCACCACACCCAGCGGCATCCCGCGCCGACCAACATCGGGCCGGCGTGGGTCGCGATCATCAGCACAAAGAACGCGGCCGCGACCGCGACGACGGCCAGCGCGACCCGGGTGGCCTGGTCGAATCGGGGTGCCGTGGACGGTGCCGGCCCGCCCGCCTGTGCGCTGTCGGCGCCGCCGGACGGTGCGTCGATTCCTGTCATGTCGAATCCTCCTGAAGCAGTTTCTACTATCTACGTACATAGATAGTAGATCTGTGGGCGGGAGCGCGCCACGTCGTCACGGTCACAGCGTGATCGCCGAGCGCGCTCAGTCCCGTTCGGCCAGATCGCTTTCGAGGATCCAGCACACCCCGGCCTCGCTGGCCGGTTCGGCGACACGCGCATGCTCAAGCAAGGCAGTCAGGTGCGATTCCAGCGCCGATAACTCGGCCAAGGTGGCGCGCACCTGGTCGAGCCGGTCGGTCAGCACGCCCACCACGTGTTCACAGGGCGCGTCACCCTGGTCGGCGATCGTGACGACCTGGCGCACCTCACGCAGCGACAGTCCCGCCGCCTGGGCGCGTCGGACAAAATCCAGCCGGCCGACGAACTCGGCGCCGTAGTCCCGGTAGCCCGATGGTGTGCGGTCCGGAGCGGGCAGCACACCGGCCTGCTCGTAGAACCGGATGGTCTTGGCGCTCGTTCCACTGAGGTGGGCCAGTTCACCGATCTTCATCACACCGCCAATGTTCGCCAGCACTTCGACTTGACCTTCCATCGTACGGGAAGGTTTAACGTCGGGGCAGGACCTAGATAGGCCACGAACGAAACCACGAGGTGATGCACGGTGCGGACATGCGTCGATCAGCGCCGACCGGCAAGCTCCGCCGCCGGCGGGTCAGCTCACGGCGGGAAGCGCGGGTGAAGGACTACCTCGGCCTCGCCGGCTACGGGGCGATGCTGGCGGGGCTGCTCGCCGGCGGTTGGCTGTTCGGCCACGCGCTTGCGCCACCATCGACCGCTGCCGCCGAGCCTGCCCCTGCTGCCGCCCCAACCTCGCCGGACCGGGTGGCGCCGGCGGCGGCACCCCGCGCCGACCCGGTGAGCACCACCAGCACCAGCACCATCCCTGAGCCTGCCCTCATCACCAGCGACAGCGCGCTGTCCGACACCATCCCGGCGCCGCAATCGGGCACGCCGGCCGCGGCAACGACATCGGGTTCGGCGCACACGCGCGGCGTGGGCACACCGACATCGAGCACCACCACGTCGAGCACGGCCACTATGCCGAGCACCACCACGGCGGGCCCGAAGATGCCCGGAAACATAATGTCGGGCGGCAAAATACCGCGCTCGGGCGGGATGTCGAACACCGCCGGGAAGCCCGGCACGGGAATGCCCGGCACGTCGGGTTCGGGAACACCGAGTTCCGGCGGCACCGGAACGACCGGCGGGTCAACCGGTAGCGGGGGGACCGGTGGCACGGGTCACACGTCGCCGCCGGGTACCCCGGGCACGACGACGTCGGGCGGGACACACACCCCCGGCAGCGGCGGCACGGACGCCGGCGACACAGACCACGGCACAAACGACGCCGGCACCGGCGGGTCGGCACACACCGACCATCCAAGCAAGGAGAAGCAATGACGGCCACGATCGACAGCGGCACCGAGGACGGCGCACTCACGCAGCGGGTCGAGTTGGCGATCGGCGGGATGACCTGCGCATCGTGCGCGGCCCGCATCGAACGCAAACTCAACAAACTCGACGGGGTGAGCGCGGCAGTCAACTACGCGACCGAGAAAGCCCAGGTCGAGTTCCCCGCGCTGATGTCGACGGCCGAGGTGATCCGGGTGATCACCGATACCGGCTACACCGCGACACCACCGAAAACCGAAGCTGCACCACAGGATTCGCCGGAGCCTGATGATGGCTACGACGAGCACACCCGGTCGCTGCGGCAGCGGATGCGGGTATCGGTGGCGCTCGCGCTGCCGGTGATCGCGCTGTCGATGATCCCGGCGCTGCAGTTCACGTTCTGGCAGTGGGCCGAGCTGACGCTGGCCGCCCCGGTCGCAGTGTGGGGCGCGTGGCCGTTCCACCAGGCCGCCTGGGCCAACCTGCGCCACCGCACCGCCACCATGGACACCTTGGTCTCCATGGGCGTGATCGCGGCCTTCTCGTGGTCGGTGTATGCCCTGTTCCTCGGCGGCGCCGGGCACGAAGGGCTGCACCACGGGTTCAGCCTCACCGTCGAGCCCGGCATGGCCGGCCGCAACATCTACCTGGAGGTGGCCGCAGGGCTGACCGCGGCCATCGTGACCGGCCGGTTCTTCGAGGCCCGCGCCAAACGCCGCGCCGGCTCGGCGCTGCGCGCGCTGCTGGAAATGGGCGCCAAAGACGTCGCGGTGCTGCGCGGCGAGCAGGAGATCCGCATCCCGGTCGACCAGCTCGCTGTCGGCGACCGGTTCGTGGTCCGCCCCGGCGAAAAGATCGCGACCGACGGCGTCATCGAGGACGGCTCCTCGGCCGTCGATGCCAGCATGCTCACCGGCGAATCGGTGCCCGTCGAAGTCGGCCCCGGCGACACCGTGGTCGGGGCCACCGTCAATGCCGGCGGACGGCTGATCGTGACCGCCACCCGGGTCGGCGCCGACACCGCGCTGGCACAGATGGCCAAACTGGTGGAGGACGCCCAGAACGGCAAAGCCGAGATTCAACGTCTCGCCGACCGGGTATCGGCGGTGTTCGTCCCGATCGTGATCGCCCTGGCCGTACTGACCCTCGGCGTCTGGCTGGGCCTGGGCGCGGGCGCGGCCACGGCGTTCTCCACCGCGGTGGCGGTGCTGATCATCGCCTGCCCCTGCGGGCTCGGGCTGGCCACCCCAACCGCACTGCTGGTCGGCACCGGCCGCGGCGCGCAACTGGGCATCCTGATCAAAGGCCCCGAAGTGCTCGAATCCACCCGCCGTGTGGACACCATCGTGCTGGACAAGACCGGCACCGTCACCACCGGCAAAATGAGCCTGACCAGCGTGCACACGACGACCGGGGTCACCGAGACCGAGGCGCTGCAGATCGCCGGGGCGTTGGAGGACGCGTCCGAGCACCCCATCGCCACCGCGATCGCCCAGGCCGCCATTCAGCGCGTCGGGGACCTGCCCCGGGTCGACGGTTTCACGAACCTGGAAGGGCTCGGGGTCCGCGGCCGCGCCGACGGTCATGACGCGCTCGTCGGGCGATCCAGCCTGCTCAACCAGCACGGCATCGCCCTGCCCGATGACCTGGCCACCGCGAAACGGGCCGCCGAAGCCGCGGGCCGCACCGCCGTCGTGGCGGCCTGGGACGGGGCGGCCCGCGCGGTCCTGGTGGTCGCCGACACCATCAAACCCACCTCCGCCGAGGCCGTCGCCGGCCTGCGCAAACTGGGCCTGCGCCCGGTCCTGCTGACCGGGGACAACGCCCTGGCCGCCCGGGCGGTGGCCGACGAGGTCGGCATCGACGAGGTGATCGCCGAAGTCCTGCCGCAAGACAAGGTCGCCACCATCGTCGACCTGCAACGCGACGGCAGGGTCGTGGCGATGGTCGGAGACGGCGTCAACGACGCCGCCGCCCTGGCCCAGGCCGATCTGGGTCTGGCGATGGGCACCGGCACCGACGTCGCCATCGAAGCCAGCGACCTGACCCTGGTCCGCGGCGACCTGCGCGGCGCGGTCGATGCCATCCGGCTGGCCCGGCGCACCCTGCGCACCATCAAAGGCAACCTGTTCTGGGCTTTCGCCTACAACCTGGCCGCCCTGCCGCTGGCCGCCCTCGGGCTGCTCAACCCCCTCATCGCCGGCGGGGCGATGGCGCTGTCGAGCGTGTTCGTGGTGTCCAACAGCCTGCGGCTGCGGCGCTTCACAACCGCCTACCCCGCCGACCGCGCCCCCAAGACACGCCATGACCCAGTCAGGTCGCCGAAAGCCCCTGCGGCACAACCCTCCTCACCGCCGAGCGCTGCCGCGGTACCCGGGGAGCTGGCCCAGTTGGCCGCCATCGCGGCCCGCCTCGAATCAGCTGTCGGCGCGCTGGCTCAGCTGCGGGGCAGCACCCCCGACCCGGCCGCCGCGACACCGCACCACAACGGGCAGCACGGGGCGGACGCGCCCTCACCCCTGCCGTCACCCCACGAGCAGATCGATGAGCTGCAGCGGCTGCGCGCGCAGATCGACGACCAGCTCAACAGGTTGCAGAACCCGTAGCCCGATACACCCCAACGTAACTTCATCTACTATCTTGGTACGTAGATAGTAGATCGGTGGCAGGGCCCGACCGGGCCACCCCGCCGAACCGAACCGATGTGGAAGAGGACGATTCGTGAACCTGCTCGCCGTCTTGATGACCGGCCTGTTCGCCGGCGGTGTCTCGTGCGCCGCCGTGCAGGGTGGCCTGCTCGCCGGGTTGATCACCCGCCAACACGCCGCCCGCGGCGACAGTGCCGGCGGCGCACCAGTCACCGTCACCGAAACCGGTTCGTGGACACAGCGTCTCGGCGACGACCTGGCCCCCGTCGGCGGGTTCCTGGCCGGAAAGCTCGCCGCGCACGCCGCGCTGGGCGCTGCACTGGGTGCACTCGGGGCCGTGGTGCAGCTGTCGGTCGGTGCCCGCACCGGGCTGCAGATCGCCGCCGGCCTGCTGGTCATCACCTTCGGACTGGCTCAGCTGGGGGTACCGGGTTTCCGCCGCATCGTGATCACCCCGCCGGCGTCCTGGAGCAGGATCGTGCGGGGTCGCGCCCGGTCGCAGACCGCGCTGGCGCCGGCCCTGCTCGGCGTGGCGACCATCCTGCTGCCGTGCGGGGTGACCTTGTCGGTGGAGGCGCTGGCGCTGGCGTCAGGCTCGCCGTGGCAGGGCGCGGCGATCATGGCGGTCTTCGTCGCCGGCACCAGCCCCCTGTTCGCGATCCTCGGGTACGCGGCACGCAAAGCGGCCGGACTGTGGCAGGGCCGGCTGGTCACCGCCACCGGTGTCGCGGTCCTGGCGATGGGCCTCTACACCCTCAACGGCGGTCTGGAACTGGCCGGCTCACCCCTGGCCGCCAGCCGGATCAGCCACGCCTTCGCCGGGAACACCGCAGTCGCGGACGCGTCCACGACCACCGTGATCAACGGCCATCAGCAGGTCGTGATCACCGCCACCGAGTCCGGCTACAGCCCCCGCGTCACCAAAATCGCTGCGGGCCTGCCCACCACCCTGGTCGTGCACTCCAACGGCGCCAACGGATGCGTGCGCTCCTTCGTCATCAACGACACCCAGACCGTGCTCCCGGTATCCGGGGACACCCGCATCGAGCTGGGCACCCCGGCCGCCGGTGACCTGCGGTACGCCTGCGGCATGGGCATGTTCACCGGAACCATCAGCGCCACCTAACCCCCAGGAGGACACCCCATGGCCACCACCCACGTGTTCAGCGTCAGCGGAATGCACTGCGCCAGTTGCTCACTGCTCATCGACGACGCACTCGAAGACCTACCCGGAGTCCAGGACGCACACACCGACCTGAAAGCCAACCGCGCCACCGTGCAACTGGACACCACCCTCACCACGGCCCAACAGGTCATCGACACCATCACCAACCTCGGCTACACCGCGACCCCGCAACCGTAACCAGCACCCGAGTACCACGAAACGCAGACTGCCATGGGATCCAAGAACAACACGACATCGGCCCGCGAGGCCCGTGAGGCACGAAAAGCCCTGGCGGCGGCCCGATCCGGCGGACGGCGCGCCAGCGTGCTGTGGATCGCGGCGTCGGTTGCCGTGATAGGTGCACTGCTGGCCGTCGTGATCATCGGGGCGCGCAACCATCGCGCCCCCAGCACCGCAGCGCCGGCGAACAACGCCCCCGCAGCAGCGGCAGTCGGCGCCACCACCATGCCGCCGTGGCCCGCGCCCGCCGATGCCTCCGCCGCCGCCACAGCGGCCGGGTTGCCCATGCTGGGCAGCGAAGGCTCCGTCGAGCACATCCACGCCCACATCGATGTCATTATCAACGGTCATCCCGAGTCCGTACCGGCTGGTATCGGCATCGACCGCGCCCACCGGCTGATCAGCCCGCTGCACACCCACGACACCACGGGCGTCATTCACATCGAGTCCCCGGTGAAGCGACCCTTCAGCCTCGGCGAGTTCTTCACCGAGTGGCAGGTGAGCCTGTCCGCCGACAACATCGGCGCGCTGCAGGCCGGCGACGGAAAGAGCCTGCGCGCCTTCGTCAACGGCAACCTTCAGACCGGCAACCCCGCCGCCATCACCGTCGGCGCCCACGATGAAATCGCGATCGTCTACGGGCCGCCGCAGCCCGGTGAAACCGTCCCCGCCACCTACCCCTTTCCCGCCGACGAATGAGCTGAGCGCAGGACGACCCCCGCCCGGGGCCAGGTCGCGGCGGCCGCACGCTACGACGCCCGGACGTGCGGGCCCCATCCGGTTCCGCTGGACCGGTCATCGCTGGTCCCGAATCGTGGTGTACCGAATCCTGTTGGGCCAGAATCGGTCACACGAGGCCGTACTGCGGCCGCGGCGCGCAGACCGCACCGCGGCCATCTAACGTTGCGGCCTCCGGCGCGAAGCGATATCGGTCACCGGCCGACTTTGCGTGCTCGTCGCTCGTTCCATGGACAGCAGCTGGATCACGTTGGCGTACAGCTTGATCTGCTGCTCCAGCTCGGTGCAGTGCGCTTGCAACGCGCGGTGTGCATCCTGCAGATCAGCGAATGCGGCGGCGGTACCCCGGAACGGAGCCGGCGTCCTGCCCTCGTTGCGGACGCGCGCTTGAAACATCTCTCTGAGATCGACGTGCTGATGGGTCAGGTGCCACCGCGCCACACCGGCCTCAACGGCCAACTGGGATACGTTGAGACGCCCAGTGGAGCGCAGCGGCGTGCCAGCCATCAAGCGGTCCATGGCGGCGAGGATCTTCTTGCGAACAGGGTCGGTTTCAGTGGCCGTCATCGTGCTCCCTGATGATCATGTCGATGCGAGCGAGTTCTCGTTGTTCTCGCTGATGCCGCAGCGGTGGGGCGGCGCGGTCGGCCACCGTTTCGGCGAGCCGATCCCGGTGTCGGCGGACGGTGGCTATGTCGCGGTCGGTCCGGGCGATGTTGCGGCAGTCGGGCCGGCAGTCGTCGACGTCGGGTGTCACCATCGGATCATCACGAGCCCCACGCAGCTGACACGCGGCCTTCGTCGCGTCGAATACACAGGTCATCCCTTCGCCGTGATAGATCTGCAGTAGAGGGTTTGCTAGCAGATCACGAGCCTGCTTTTTATGGGTCAGGGCGTATCCGGCGAATTTTCCGTTGGCGCCGCTCAGACGCTGCCGGTAGGCCTGTGAGGCCGGTCCGGATACGCGTTCCCCGTCACTCAAAGCCTGTTCATCGTCGGCGAATTGTTCCAACCGGGCCAGGAAGTCCTCGAATGCCAGCTCGTCGGGGAAGCCCGAATCGTAAGCACCGGCGTAGCCCTGAATCATGCGGGTATGCACGTGACCGTATTGGACGGATGCGGCGACCAGCCCGCGAGGTCGACGGCGGATAAACCACGCCAACGTGCGGCGGAACCGGCCGATCGACAGTTGGCCGTGCGGGTCCGATGGAATGGGATCGATCTGGTGGTGGGCACACAGCTCGTCTACGAATTCGATGAACCGGTGCACACAATCGGTGGCGACCTGGGTGTTTAGTGCTAATCCCCCGGCACGGCGTTGCACGTAAATGCGGGTCAGGTCAATCCTATTGGTGAACAGCAGGTCTTCGTCATGCAGCCGTTCAAGTACGGCGACCGCTCGCGCGACGGGCTGCGCCACTACCCAGGGGTCCGCCCTCGGTAGACCGGCGGGCACCTTGTTGCCGTTCTCGTCGACGGCGTTTTTGAAGTACACGCCCGACATCAGGTACATGTCGTTGGCATCGTCGCGGTCGATGCAACCGCGACGCAGGTTCAAGACTTCCGCGGGCCGAGCACCGGAGAGGTAGGCGACCACGATCAGGCCGGCGGTGTGTAAATGCCGCACTAGGTAGCGAGTCTGGTTGTAGGAAAAGCGTCCGGGATGCCACGGTCGTCCAGCCAGTGTGGCGGTAACCGGAGTGGACAGATACGCGTCATCATCGATCGGCAACCCGGAGGTGGCGAGCACCGACCGGGCGGTCGCGTAGGACGCATTGGGCAGCCGTGGAATACCGATGAGCCTGCCGATATAGGGAAAGTTGATTTCCCGCTCGCCGACATCGTTGATCCTGCCCGGCAACAACCCTTGCTCTTGCCGAACCGTTTCGGTGTAATCGGTGACCACTTTGATCGCCCCACCTTGCGGCAGCCGTGTCCTGTCCTGCTCGTGCACCGGCGTCACGTCCGGCCCGCGTGCGTGCAGGAACAGGAACTCCTCGCGGGCGGCGATGATGTCGTCGGCATAATCTTCGACAAATCGCAGCGCCCACAGCAGCAGTGCCCCCATGGTGTCCTCGTTGATCCGTGGAGTGAGGTTCTCCATGTAGGAGCGGACGTTGCCGAGAAGCGTGCCGGGTGACTCACCACCCCAGGGCGGCATTTCGGGCAGCCGCATCGATTCCGGTAGCACCGAGCGATACCCCCAGAGTCGACGAACCTCAATGACGCATCGGTGCATCTGCTCCACGCTGTCCTGGGTGCGCTTCACGTATACCAGGTACTCGTCGAGCATCTCGGGTGTGACATCACAGAACTGCGCAATACAGTGTTTATGCAGCCAATTCAGGAAGATCCGCAGCGGGAACCAGCACATCCTGACGGTGTACAACGACGGGCGAGTGGCTGTTGTGCGCCGCAGCTGCATCGGCGGGTCGGTGTTGATCAGCACCCACATGTAGTGTTTCGCATCTTCTAGCAACGGTTTTGGAGCCAGTTTGAAGTTAATGCTGATGATCTTCGAGCTTTCTTCGAAGATTCCTTGATCGAAGTGCCACACGTTGTCCGCGTACCGGGACAGCTCGGCGGCATCGGCATCTGGACGCAGGACCCGCCGCAAGAGAACCAGGGTGGCCGCATCCGGGTATTCAACGTGGTCATCGTGCAACGCAGCGCGCCGACGCTGTGTCGTCATCGCATGTCCAGTTCTCGGTTGAGGAAGCGGCCCACCATTTCTCGATGGGCATCGGTGGTCGCCGCTCGCGCGGCACTGAGCTGCTCGTCGTCAAAACCAGCCAGCAGATCGGACAACTGGGCATGCGGAAGCGCAAACCGTGTCGTCCATGCCAACGGAGTCATGTGGTGGCGCCGCTCAGTGAGGCGATCGAGCACCAACGTCTGCACCGGTAGATGTCGAGGCAATGCGCGAGCGCACGGACAACTCAAGCACAGCATGAACGATGCCCGACACGGTTGACCAGGGTCACCGTATGGCCCGTGCTGATTGTCAATGCACGCATTCATCACGGTGTCCAACGTGCCCTGCAGCATCCGGCGAACATCGCTGTGGGACAACGACAATTTCGACGCCAACGCCGTCGGATCGGCGTGCGCCTGAGCAACTTCGGCCGTCGACAGCGCGGCCATCAGGGGAAGCGCGCGAGCCTTGGCCACCTGGTCCTGCAAGGCATCAGCAACAACGCGCCGGTACTCAACCAGGTTGCCGCGATTTCGCCCCAGATAGTCATCGACGAGGGTCTGTTCGGTGTGCGCCACCGGTTTCTGGTGCAGCTCAAGGTAGGTCATCCGCAATCGAACCAGCGACACTTCCAGAGGTTTGGCGGACGCACCGTCGACCGCATCGAGCAGCAGGCCCTGTTGTCGCGACCACGGACGAACCCATCCCTCGGCCGAGCCGTGCGCACGAATACCCCGACCGTTGTGCCCATTTGCACAGTAGGCAACCATCAGCCGACCACTGCCCTCGATCCGCCGGCTCGATGCGGTCAACTCATGCAACAACATGTACACGCCGAAGGCGGTATGTAGTTCATCGCGGCGGGACATCGAGGTCGGGTCGTCGGGGACGCTGATCCAATCCGGAACGGCGGCAAGTGCCACATCCATGTCGGCGCGGCTGCCGCGGCGGGGCTTACGCATCTCGACGATGGCCGTCTCGGGTCCGCCGGCGTTGCCGTCGGCACGATGGTGTCGGGCCGGACATTTCATGATGACGTACGGATTCTGGCCCGTCAGCACGGCCAACAAGACGGCACCGGCGCTGACTTCCAGCGGATTCAAATGTGCCCATCGAATGATGTCCCGGGTCCCGCCGAAACCGCGCACCCACTTGGCCGTCAGCTGCGATTTGCTTGGGAAGTCGCCGCCGCGGCGTGGCACATCGGCATGGCGTTCGACATAGTCGAGCAATTCAAACCGTCGGGTCGGATCGTCGAGGTGACCCGACCGGTACTGCTCCAGCAGCACACGGTTGGCTCGGATGCGTTGCGCGGCACGGCGCAAGTCCGCGCGTGCCGCTGAGGCGATCCGCTGAAACTCGGCGCGGCTGTAGCTCTCGTGGCGCTTACCTGTACGCAGTGGCCGCGGGTGTGGCTCGGCGAGTTTGGCCACCATCGCCGGTTCCCACGAATCAACCTGGCGCAGCATCAATTTCACTCCGCGCAGCTCCTCGGTAAGCTTCGAGGGCACACCCGATGCACGACGCGCGGCCAAGAAGCCGTCGATGTGACGCGGAAGAAGGTCCGCCCTGCGCACCGGTGGACGCGGCAAACCCGCGAGATACTGCGTGAACACGCGAATCGCGCGGAACGCGTCCCCGATCGACGACATCGACCGCAGACCGCCCCCTGGTCCCGTGCGTTTGGCGAACGCCTCGGCAAACGTGCGCTGCAGCTCTGGGCTCACCGTCAATAGCGAAAAGTCGAAGTCTTTCGGCTGGCTGTTACCGTCCTCGAAGCAACGCACGGTGGTTCCGTCGGCGAGAACACCGCGCAGTGTTGTCTGGCCAGATTGCGGAAGCCGCGCGGCACGACCACGGCGATTCATCGGCGCGCCACCGGATCTCCGAGAACCATCGAGTGACTGTCGAAAAGCTCGGCCAACAACCCCGACACGGGTAACCCTTGCGTCTGAGC
This sequence comes from Mycobacterium sp. ST-F2, assembly GCF_001905655.1. GTDB lineage: Bacteria > Actinomycetota > Actinomycetes > Mycobacteriales > Mycobacteriaceae > Mycobacterium. The sequence goes on along the minus strand of NZ_JMHT01000059.1, from coordinate 16,896 downwards.
TAGTAGCACCTCCACGTCGAGGGATCGGAACGGTTCCAGGTATACGTTTCTGGTGGTTTCGACTCGACGGTGTCCCAACATCGTCTGCACCAGATGCCAGGTATCACCGAATTGGACCCGGAAGTCGCGTGCCTCCTCGTCCGAAAGATGGGCCAGTCGCGACGAATAGACCAACTTGCCTACCGAGAACCACCGCAGGGCGAACGAGTGCCGCAGCATGTGTGGCGTGCAGGTGAAGTTCTCCAAGCCCTTCGCTGCGATACGGTCGTTCGCCTCTGCGAAGGTGTGATGCCATCCGTGTGGATCGCGCGGGAGGCCATTTTCGTTCAGCCACAACCATATTGGTTCCAGGCCACCCTGCGTGCGACGGAACAGTCTGCGGCGCAACGCTGGACCAGTGGTATTCCAAGCGCGATCGGTGAATCCGCCGTTACCGTCGGGCAGTCTCACCGATCCAGGACGTTTCGTGGCGCCCACCACGATCGCATCGCTCAATTCCGCGTAGCGGCTACTGTCTTGGGCGCCGCGGACAGCTCGGGCACGGGCACCCTCCACGTAGGCACATATCCCGGCCAGCACGTTCCGCGGCATCCAAAACGGGTGCCCGTAACCACCTTTGGCGCATTTGTCGGCCAGGTGACACTTGTAGAACGGCCGGCCCGCACCGAGTGTTGGAATTTCATCGATCGTGACCGAGGCCCATTCCGACAGCCGCAACCCTGTTCCATACAGACCATCAAAGAAAGCCATGTCCCGTTGCTCGTTTCGAGTTCGGCACGAGCGGTCCCTGCGGCCGCGAAGATCGCGGCCACGCAACCCAACGTCGCGCCATCGATCTACCGCAGCGGGATCGAGCCATCTGACCCTGGCCGAACGCTTTGACGGAGGCGGATCAACGTAGAGGAATATGTCGGCGACGTCTGCAAATCGCTCCGCGGCCCAAGAATAGAATTTCTTGCAGGCTGCAACGTCCTTCGAAAACGTCGAAGCGCCAACAGGAACCGGGTTATTCGGGTCGGTGCGCCTCCAGAACTCAAAATCGTCTACATCGTCTTCGGTCGCGTCAGACCACACGCATCCCCTGGCCTCCAGGAAGTTGAGCCATAGACACAGAGACTGCGCGTAATCACGGTTAGTGTTGCTAGCCAGCGTGCGCATCCGCGCCGACGACAAGAACGCATTGACCCGGAGGTCGACCACCCCATCGCTGCGTATCAAAAAGCGTTGTCCATCGACGGCCCGCCAGCGCACCATCAATTCGCCCAAGTCAGCAATCGGACCTGTCAACTCCGACGGCCAATCCTGAGCAAGCAGGTCCATGTCGTACCGAACCACTGACCATGTCTGCATTGTCGGCTCCCAGCCCCGAGGGTGGACGGAGCCTACCAACAACAAGTCAATGGCTATAGAACATAGGCACCGACAAAGTTCAGTTTCTGCTGAACGACGGGACAAGCCCCAACGGCACATGGGTCGACGGCCCCCAGCGGATGCTCGCACCTGGTGCGACCGAAATTGTGACAGCCGTTGCGCCACAAGGTGACTCACTTGACATGCACGTCGCCTACCGGGTGGGTGTCGGCGGCCCGACCGCCACCTACGAGGTTAGCAACTCGAAGGCCAACACCAATGTCGGAGGCACCGGCGTCAGCGGCTTCCTCGGCAAGAACTACTGGATCAATCACAACTTCACCAGCCACTATCCCAACACCAATGTCGCCTTCGACCTCTGGTGAGTGCACGCGCTGACAAGTGGTGGCCTGTGGCCACCATGATCAGCCTTCGCGGGCCTGGTCCGCGTGCAGCGCCTTGATACGCCGCTGCTCGCGCAGCACCTGCTGGTAGCTCTCGCGTTCGATGATCAGCCAGTCCGGCTTCTCCTCGATCAGCGCGTCGATCTCCGCGGTGGTCAGCGCCTTCTCGACGCCTCCGCGCGCGAGGCCGGCGATCGAGACGCCCAGCTTGGCGGCGACGAGGTTCTTGGGGTGCGGCCCGTTCTTACGGAGGTCTTTGAGCCACTGCGGCGGGTCTGCCTGCAGGGCTGCGAGCTCAGCACGGGTGATCGCGTTCTCCTGGAACTCCGCAGGCGTCGCGGGCAAGTAGACGTCCAGCTTCTTCGCCGCGGTTGCGGGTTTCATGGACTGCGCGTTGGGCCTGCTCATGGGCATCAGCCTATCGGTAGCCTGACGCGGTGACCTCGCTCTCCCTGACCCTCGGGTACGTCCCCGGTGGGACGCCCGCGAAGTGGGCGCGAATCTGGGCCGAGCGCCATCCCACGGCTGCGTTGGTGCTGCACGCCGTCGCCGCGGCAGACGCAGCCGACGCGGTGCGGGCCGGCACCGTCGACGTGGCGCTGCTCCGGTTGCCGGCCGACACGACGGGCTTGGCCGTCATCCCGCTCTATGAGGAGACGACGGTGGCCGTCGTGCCGACCGATCACATCCTCACCGCCGTCGACGAGATCGCCGCTGCGGACCTCGACGGCGAGCCGACGCTGCTTCCGCTCGACGACATCGTCGGCTGGGCCCAAGCCCCCGGCAATCCGGTCGAGTACCGGCCCGAAACCACCGAGGGCGCAATAGAACTCGTCGCGACCGGGATGGGTGCCCTCATCGTGCCGCAGTCGCTGGCGCGGCTGTACCACCGCAAGGACCTCACGTACCGACCGATCACCGACGCGCCCACCTGCGCCGTCGCGCTGGCGTTCCCAGCGGGGCAGCAGACCGAGTTGGTCGAGGAGTTCATCGGCATCGTGCGGGGCCGCAAGGCCAGCTCGTCACGAGGACAGGCCGAGCCGGCGCCGAAACGCAGCGCGCGGGAGAAGACCCTGGCGAAGCAGGCCGCCCGGGCTGCCGCGGGCAAGGGTGTCGTGGGCAAATCGGCGCGCAAGCCGGGCAAAGCGCAGCGCGGTCGGCGCTGAGGCGGCGCGGCCTGGCGGCCGGTTACGGCAAGCCGAACACGAAAATGGGTGCGCCAGCTGGCCATTGAACATATGTGCTGGTCCGGGCGGGCGAGGTTGTGCTCGCCCGGTACAGTGGCGGGGTGCGCAGGCCATCTCTTCCACGCACCGGCATCCAGGCCGGGGTGAAAGTTCCTGGTGTGCCGGGCGTGAATGTTCCGTCGGTCACCGTGCAGGTGAAGGTCACCCCGCCCAAGGGCGCGCCCGAGAAGGTCGACGCGCGCAGCGAGCGCTGGCGTGAACATCGGCTGAAGGTCCGCGAGGAGATCGTGGACGCGGCATTCCGGGCGATCGACCGGCTCGGGCCGAACGTGAGCGTGCGGGAGATCGCCGAAGAGGCCGGCACCGCCAAACCCAAGATTTACCGGCACTTCGCCGACAAGTCCGACATGTTCTCGCAGATCGGCGAGCGCATGCGGGACATGCTGTGGGCGGCCGTCATTCCGTCCATCGACATCGAGCACGATTCGACCGGCCAGATCATCGGCCGCGCCGTCGAACACTATGTGGACCTGGTGGACCAGCACCCCAACGTGGTGCGTTTCCTGTTGCAGGGCCGGTTCGCCGACCAGTCCGCCGCCGCGATGACGACCGTCAACCGGGGCCGGGACATCACCCTGGCCATCGCCGCCATGATCAGCGGCGAGCTCAAGGACATGGACCTGGACTCGGCCATCTTCGAGCTGGCGGCGTTCACGCTGTTCGGTGCGGCCGCGTCCGCGACCGACTGGTGGCTCGGCGGCAGTGACGAGACGCCGCGCCGGCTGCCGCGCGACCAGTTCGTCGCGCACATGACCACCATCATGATCGGTGCCATCAACGGCACCGCCAGGCTGCTCGGCGTCCGGTTCGATCTGGAAAAGCCGGTGCACGACGCGGTGCGCCGCGAAGAATCCGTCGGCTGACGAAGCCACTGCTCTGCCGGGTGCGTTGACACCCCGGCGCTCTGTCCGGAGACTGTGAAGTATCCGGTACCGCCGTTCCCAGGAAAGAGCAGGTTCATGACGCTCTCCGAGCAGTCTGCTGACATCGAGGTCCGCACCGAGCCGATCGTGACGCGGGCGGTGATCATCGGGTCCGGCTTCTCCGGGCTGGGCATGGGCATCGCGCTGCGCAAGCAGGGCTTCGGCGTCAACGACTTCCTGATACTGGAGAAGGCCGACGAGATCGGCGGCACCTGGCGCGACAACACCTACCCGGGCTGCGCATGCGACATCCCTTCGCACATGTACTCGTTCTCCTTCGAACCCAAAGCGGACTGGTCGCACATGTGGTCGTTCCAGCCGGAGATCTTCGACTACCTCAAGGGCGTCACCGATAAACACAACCTCCGCCGCAACATCCGGTTCAACACCCACGTCGACCGCGCGCACTGGGACGAAGACGAGCGCCGCTGGCACATCTATGACGGCAGCGGCCAGGAGTACATCGCCCAGTTCCTGATCTCCGGAGCCGGCGGGCTGCACATCCCATCCGTGCCCGAGATCGAAGGCCGCGACGAATTCACAGGTGCCGCTTTCCATTCCGCGCAATGGGACCACAGTGTCGACATCACGGGTAAGCGCGTCGCGGTGATCGGCACCGGTGCCAGCGCCATCCAGATCGTGCCCGCGATCGTCGACCAGGTCGCCGAGCTGCACCTGTACCAGCGCACCCCGGCATGGGTCATGCCGCGGCCCAACAACGCTTTTCCAGAGTGGATGAAGGACGTCTTCCGCCGGGTGCCCGGTGCCCGGGCGCTGATGCGGGACGCCATTTACTGGATTCACGAAGGCGTCGGCTTCGCGATGACCAAGCAGCCGCGACTGCTCAAAATCGGTGAGCTGCTGGGCAAGTGGAACATCAACCGCAGCATCAAAGACCCGGTCCTGCGTCGCAAGCTCACCCCGAACTACGTGGCCGGCTGCAAGCGAATCCTGAACTCCGACACCTACTATCGCGGCATCGCCAACCCGAAGACGCACGTCTTCACCGAGGGCATCGAGCGGATGACGGCCGACGGCATCGTCACCCGCGACGGTGTGGCGCACCCCGTCGATGTGGTGGTGTGGTGCACCGGTTTTCACGTCACCGACTCGTATACCTACGTCGACATCAAGGGCCTCGGGGGAGAGGACCTGGTCGACCGGTGGAACCGCGAAGGCATGGCCGCGCACCGCGGCATCACGGTGGCGAACATGCCGAACCTGTTTTTTCTGCTCGGTCCGAACACCGCGCTGGGCCACAACTCCGTGGTGTTCATGATCGAGTCGCAGATCCGCTACGCCGCGCAGGCCATCGCCGCGGCCGACAAAGCCGGCGCCGCCGCACTGATGCCGAGCCGGCGCGCGCAGGACGAGTACAACGCTGAGCTCCAGCAGAACCTGGCCGGCACGGTGTGGAGCACCGGCGGTTGCCGCAGCTGGTACATGGACGAGCACGGCGTGAACCGCACGCTGTGGAGCGGCATGACCTGGCAGTACTGGCTCGAGACCCGGAAGTTCAAGTCGACGGAGTACGAATTCATCCGGTGAATCGACCTCGCGGGCGCGACACGAAAGCACTATGTCTTGCGGTGTTCGTTGATGTCAGACACCAGGGGTAGTGTCGTGGCACCAGCAAGGCAAACACAGTTCCAGCTTGAAATGGGGTCACGGTGTCTGAAGGTATGAAGCTGATCGACCGGGCCTCCGCGATCAACTGGAACCGAGTGCAGGACGAGAAGGACGCGGAGGTCTGGGACCGCCTCACGGGCAACTTCTGGTTGCCGGAGAAGGTGCCGGTGTCCAACGACATCCCGTCCTGGAGCACGCTGACCGCGAGCGAAAAAGAGCTCACCATGCGGGTTTTCACCGGTCTGACGCTGCTCGACACCATCCAGGGCACCGTCGGTGCCGTCAGCCTGATCCCCGACGCGCTCACCCCGCACGAGCAGGCCGTCTACACCAACATCGCCTTCATGGAGTCGGTGCACGCCAAGAGCTACAGCAACATCTTCTCGACGCTGTGCTCCACCGTGGAGATCGACGAGGCGTTCCGCTGGTCGGAGGAGAACCCGAACCTGCAGCGCAAGGCGCAGATCGTCATGGACTACTACCGGGGTGACGATCCGCTCAAGCGCAAGGTGGCCTCGACGCTGCTCGAGAGCTTCCTGTTCTACTCCGGCTTCTATCTCCCGATGTACTGGTCCTCGCGCGCCAAGCTCACCAACACCGCCGACATGATCCGCCTGATCATTCGCGACGAGGCGGTGCACGGCTACTACATCGGCTACAAGTACCAGCGCGGTCTGGCCCTGGTCGACGAGGCCAAGCGCGAAGAGCTCAAGGAATACACCTACGACCTGCTCTACGAGCTCTACGAGAACGAGATCGAATACACCCAGGACCTCTACGACGGCTCTGGGCTGACCGAGGACGTCAAGAAGTTCCTGCGCTACAACGCCAACAAGGCGCTGATGAACCTCGGCTACGAAGCGCTGTTCCCTCGCGACGAGACCGACGTGAACCCGGCCATCCTGTCGGCGCTGTCCCCGAATGCCGACGAGAATCACGACTTCTTCTCGGGCTCGGGTAGCTCGTATGTCATCGGCAAGGCCGTCAACACCGAAGACTCGGACTGGGACTTCTAAAAGCGCAGTTCAGTGCACTGATTGCGGGGTGTATCGGCTTGCCGAATGCGCCCCGCGGTTATTTGGCTCGGCGTTAATATCGTTCTTTACGCGTCGAGAACAGGCGGACCGATCATGGCGCGATCGACATCGAACTCACGTCTTCTCGCTGCCGGCGCCGTGTGCGCGGTGGCGCTCGCGACCGCGGCGCCGGCCGCGGTCGCTGACGACACGATTGTGTGCGAGCCGGGACAGGTGATCGTCGCCGGTCAGTGCCACGTTCCGTCAGACCAGAACAACGACCATCCAGGCGACCCGGGTGGAACGACGACCACGGGTGGCCACATCGGCCCAGGTGGCCACGGGCACTGACGCCGGGCCGTCAGGCCAGCGGCGGTACCGGCTGGATGACGAACCCGAATTTCGTCAGCGGCTCAAGTGATTTGCGTGCCTCGAGGCTCGCCACCGCGAACGTGATGATCCCCGTCTGGTCGCTGACCGCGGAGGCGAACAGGGCCATGAAATTGCGCTGCAGCGCCGAGGTCATGTCGCTGTTGGCGGTCCATTGCGAGATCCACAGGCCATTGGTCAGGCCAGGGTTCACCGCACTCGCGCAGGTGCCGGCGCGGACCGCACCCGGCCAGTCACGCGCGGCGATCGCGGGATCGTCCTGGCTGAAACTGCCTGCCTCACATACGGATTTCTGCCAGTCGTTGAGGACGCCGGTGACGCCGGCGGACACCGGGGCCGGTTCTGGATCGGCATGGGCCACGCCGACCGGCAGCACGGCGACGGCCACGCCGGCGAGAGCCAGCTGGGACAGCGGAGCGCGGCGGCGGGTGGGCGTCATGATCAAAGTATTAGTGCGTCACGGTAAATTTCGTCAACTTGTTGGAATGCCGCGATGCGCGCCGCGAGCGTGCGTACAGATCACCGGATCTGCGAATTCACGCGCTGTCTGCACCCTCGAGGTCGGAACATTGACTCTGCGATTGCGGCGTAAAAGTCCGAATGCGCTACGCCCACAACGCAGGATCAAGCCAGGACGACGGGTCAGTCCGCGTTGGACTCCCGGCCGCCGACGAAGGCGAGCAGAGCGGCATCGCCGGAGCGGATGACGTCGACGCGCTCACCGCCGTCGCACTGAAACAGCCCGATGGTCAATTCGTGTGCGCCGCGGCCGATGACCCGCCAGACACCGCCCGCCAGCTCCCAGCGTTGCAGGATGTCTACCGGATCGTCGGGCACAAGGGAGATTGTGGCCGGTACCCCGAGAGCAGACGCGAAAACCCCCGATCCCGTGGTTCCCGCCGACGTCACCCACCATGACGCCGGCCCGGAGAACGTCGCGCGGGTGGCTGCCAAACTGGCCGCTGCCGGCTGGCCGTTGGCCGGTATGGACCTGTTGCCTGGCGCCGGCCCCGGCACAGACGGCCGATAACGCGTTACGCCGAGGATTGCAGTCACTATTTGACTGCAATCCTCGGCGTTGACGAGAAACTCGCGGCTAGATGGTCGCGGTGTCGATCACGAAGCGGTACCGCACATCGCTGGCGATCACGCGCTCGTAGGCCTCGTTGACGTAGGAGGCCTCGATGATCTCGATCTCCGGGGTGACGTCGTGCTCGGCGCAGAAGTCGAGCATCTCCTGGGTCTCCGGGATACCGCCGATCAACGAGCCCGCGAGGGTGCGTCGCATGCCGACGAGCGGGAACACCGGCACCTCGAGCGGCTTCTCCGGAGCGCCGAGCTCGACGAGGGTGCCGTCGGTCTTCAGCAGGTTCAGGTAGTGGCCCATGTTGAGGTTCGCCGACACCGTGTTGATGATCAGGTCGAAGCTGCCGGCCAGCTTCTTGAAGGTGTCGGGGTCGTTCGTGGCGTAGTAGTGGTGTGCGCCGAGACGCAGGCCATCTTCCATCTTCTTGAGCGACTGGCTCAGCACCGTGACCTCGGCGCCCATGGCGACCGCGAGCTTCACACCGACGTGGCCCAGGCCACCGAGGCCGACGATGGCGACCTTCTTGCCCGGCCCGGCGTTCCAGTGCCGCAGCGGCGAGTACAGGGTGATGCCGGCGCAGAGCAGGGGAGCGGCCTTGTCCAGCGGGATGCTGTCCGGGATGCGCAGCACGTAGTTCTCGTCGACCACGATGGCGGTGCTGTAGCCGCCGTAGGTGGGGGTGCCGTCACGGCCGGTGGCGTTGTACGTGCCGATGTTGCCGCCCTTACCGGTGCAGTACTGCTGCAGGCCGGCATGGCAGTTGTCGCACTCGCGGCACGAGTCGACGAAGCAGCCGACGCCGACGTGATCGCCGACCTTGTACTTGGTGACCTCTGAGCCGACGGCGGTCACCACACCGGCGATCTCGTGGCCGGGTACGACGGGGTAGTTGGCCGGGCCCCATTCAGACTTGACGGTGTGGATGTCCGAGTGACAGATGCCGGCGAACTTGATGTCGAAGGCGACGTCGTGCGGGCCGATGTCACGGCGCTCGATGGTGGTCTTGGTCAGCGGGCTGGTCGCTGAGGTCGCGGCGTAGGCGGAAACGGTCGTGGTCATGCTTGTCAGTCCTCTTCATTCTCGGCTTGCCTAGCGGCGGTTACCTACTAGAAAGATTAGCGAAGGTAACGAAATGTGGGGCAATGCGTCAGGCCCTGACCACACTCAACGGCGGCCGGCACCGAACTAATCCCGGATCCGGCTGTGAATTTTCGGCTAGAGCCCGGTCGCGCGGAAACCGGCATTGAAGCTCACGCGCTCGTAGGTCGCGACACCGGCGTGCACGTAGGGGTCGCTGGCGGTGAGCGCGTCGGCTTCCTCGGCTGACATGTCCGAGGCGATCAGCACGGCGCCACCCAGGGATTCCAGCCGGCCGGCCAGCAGGATGCGGCGCTCTTCGACCAGCTTGCCGAGCCATTCGAGATGCGCCGGTCGCGCCTGGTCGACGACATCGAGGGGCTGGGTGTAGGTGATGTTCAGTACGTGAAACACGCTATGAGGTTATCCGGCGGCCGACGTGCCATTCGATGACTTGCCCGGTGCGCTCGCGTAGCGCTGGTGTCGCGGAGTCGAAGACACCCAGTACCCGCACGCAGGCATCGGCGACCTGCACGGGCAGTTCTGATCGCTCGGGGCCATGCGGCACCGACCACATGTTGACCAGCGATTCGACCAATCGAAACGGCAGATCGGCGGCTGCCGGATGGACCCCGGTCCGCCGTAGCACTGCCTCGCTGACCGCCAGATAATGCTGCCGCAGCCGTTCCCGGTCGGACCAGAATGGCTCCAGGCGCTCGCCGCGCAGTTCAGGGAGCAGGTAGAGCGCTCCCAGATTCCAAGTGCCACCGAGCAATTGGCCTCCGTCGAAGGCGGCCAGCGCGTGGAGGTGCTCGGTGGCGGTCAGGGTCGGGGTGGCGCCCAGCAGACTGGGAATGAATGCCAGCGTCGGGGCGACGGTCTGGCTCAGTACGGCGCACAGGATGTCGTCTTTGGTCTTGAAGTAGTGGTACAAGGAGGCCTGCCTGACGCCGACCGCATCGGCAATGGTGCGCGTCGAGGTGCCTGCGTAGCCCAATGTGGTGAACAATTCGCTTGCCGCATCAAGGATTTCGTCTCGTCCAGTGATGCCCGGGCGTCGCTGGGTCCGCAGTCGAGGCCTTCCTGTGCGGGTGGTCGACATCCATTCATCGTGGTCCATGGGCGGCGGTCATCGATACCGGCGGCCAGTATCTGTCATGCGACAGAAACCTACGATATCGGCCGGTTACTTACGGCCCCTGGTTGCTTACATCGTGCTTACTTCCGCGACACCATGCGGGATGGTCCGGGGGGAAAACTGTCAACTGACAGGCCAGCGGTCACGGATGTGCCAAGGCATGGCGATCAGAACGCAGGAGAGCGCACATGGGCACTGCTGTATCGGTGGTGGACGCCACGCAGGTCGCCACCTCTTCGTCGTCGAACCCTGACGCGGTGGCGACCGTGGCGGGCCTGCATGTCACGTTCCAGCGCAACGGGCGTGAGGTACACGCGCTACGCGGCGTCTCGCTGACCGTACGGCGCGGTGAAATCCTCGGTTTGGTGGGCGAATCAGGTTCGGGGAAAAGCGTATTGGGGTTCGGCATGCTCGGGCTGCTCCCGGCGTCCGCCCGGATCGACGGCAGCATCGCGGTGGCCGGCTCCGACATGGTGCACGGCGACCCGAAGGTGCTGCGGAGGGTGCGCCGCCTAGATCTGGGCGCGGTGTTCCAGGATCCGATGACGTCCCTCAACCCGACGATGCGGATCGGCAAGCAGGTCGCCGAGGCCGCGGGCAGCGACGATGAAGCGTTGCGCCTGCTGACCGCAGTCGGCATTCCCGACCCGGCGCGGCGGATGCGAGCGTACCCGCACGAGCTCTCGGGTGGCTTGCGGCAGCGCGTGATGATCGCCATCGCGATCGCCGGCTCGCCGGATCTCATCATCGCCGACGAGCCGACCACCGCCCTGGACGTCACCGTCCAGGCCCAGGTCCTCAGGCTGCTGCAGCGACTCCGCGACGAAATCGGTTGCAGCATCGTCTTCATCACGCACGACCTCGGGGTGGCGGCGCAGATCTCCGACCGCATCGCCGTGCTCTACGCCGGCCGCATCGCGGAGGTCGGCCCGGCCGGCGAGGTGCTGGGGTCGCCTGCGCACCCCTATACCCGAGGGCTGCTGCGGTCCCGGCTGACGCTGGAGACCGCACGCGACCGGCGGCTGGCGGCGATGCCGGGCTCGGTGCCGAGCCCGCTGACACCGCTTCCCGGATGTGCGTTCAGCCCGCGCTGCGAACAAGCCACGGCTGATTGTGAGACGACGTCGCCCGAGCCGGTTTCCGTCGGCCCCGGACGGATCAGTGCCTGCCTGCTCACCCCCGAGCAGCTGGCGTCAGATCCGACGCCGGAGTCCGGCTCCGGGCTGGAAGCCGTTGCAGCACAGCCGCCCCGGGCTGCCGCAGATCAACCTGACGCCGTCACTGTGACCGACGCGACCAAGACCTTCACCGTGGCGCCGCGCGGCAAGCTCCAGGCCTTGCGCGGAGTGACGCTGCGGGTGGGACACGGTGAGTCGGTGGCCCTCGTGGGAGAGAGCGGCTCGGGAAAGTCGACGCTGTTGCGGGTGATCGCCGGACTGGAGAAGGCGACAACCGGGACGGTCGAGGTGGCCGGGCAACAGCGCCCGCAGATGGTGTTCCAGGACGCAGGTGCCTCACTGACGCCGTGGCTGTCGGTCGGCGAGTTGATCGCCGAGCGCTTGCGTGGCAAGAAACTGTCGCGGGCCGCGCGGCGCGATGCCGTCATCGAGGTCCTCGAGCGGGTCGGCTTGCCTGCGGAGGTGGCGAAATCACGCGCAGGTCAGCTTTCCGGTGGCCAGCGCCAACGGGTTTCGCTGGCACGCGCCACTGTCGTCCCACCCGCTGTGCTGTTGTGCGACGAACCCACCAGCGCCCTCGACGTGTCGCTGGCCGCCTCGGTGCTCAACCTGATCGGGGACTTGCGGCGCAGTCTGGACATGTCCGTGGTGTTCGTGACGCACGACCTGTCGGTGGCGCGGGTGGTCGCTGATCGCATCGCGGTGATGTACCTCGGCCGCATCGTGGAGATCGGGCCGGCCGAACAGGTCATCGGAAATCCGACTCATCCGTACACGCGTGCGCTGGTCGACGCGATCCCCGACCTCGGCCGCGAATCACGGGTATTGCCAGGCGAACCCGCGAGCCCGCTGTCACCGCCGACCGGGTGCGCGTTCCATCCCAGATGCCCGATCGCCGTCGACGCCTGCAGCGGCGACGAGCTCGACGTCCGACTGGTCGGCAAATCCGTTGGCGCACACCAGGTCGCCTGTATCGAAGAGAAGGTGCGCTGATGGCCATCGCGATCCCCGCCCCGAGCCTGACCCGCGGTCGGCGCCTGAGATTGGCGCTGCCGCAGTCCCGGTCGACGATCGTCAACCGCGCGGGATTCGCCCTCGTGATCCTGGTGACCCTGGCCGTCGTCGCGGTGCCTCTGGTGTCTCCGCATGACCCGCTGATCCCGGTCGGGATGCCGCTGCAGGCTCCGGGCGAGCACGGGTTCCTGCTCGGCACCGACAGCGTGGGACGCGACATCCTGTCTCGCGTGCTCTACGGCGCGCGGTCGAGTTGGCTGGCCGCGCTGGCAGTGGTCGCGCTGGGCCTGCTGATCGGCGGGCTCGTGGGCCTGATCGCCGGAACAGCCGGGGGCTGGATCGACGCGACGTTGATGCGCATCACCGACGGCTTCCTGTCCCTGCCCGCTCCGGTGCTGGCGATCGCCGTGGTCGCCGCGCTGGGTCCGAGCTTCCTCCACACCCTGGTCGCAGTGTCCATCGTGTGGTGGCCGTTCTACGCCCGCCTGGTGCGCGGGGAGGTGGCGCGGCTGGCGGCGCGACCACACGTCGAGGCCGCAAAACTGGCCGGTGTCAGCCGATTTCGGCTTGCGGGACGGCACCTGCTGCCGGGGGCGGTACCCAATGCGCTGGTCGCTGCCAGCCTCGATATCGGCACGCTGATCCTGACCCTGGCCGGCTTGTCCTTTCTCGGGCTCGGCCAGGCCGCGCCGGCGCCGGAGCTCGGCGCCGACTCCGCGCGCAACCTGAGTTACTTCCTGCAGCAGTGGTGGATTCCGGTCATGCCGGGACTCGGCGTGCTGGTGCTGGCGCTGGTCGCCAACATCTCCGGCGACTGCCTGCGCAACTTGATGAAGACGACGTAGGTGGGTGAAACATGAAGACGTTCGTGGCCTCGCGGTTGGGGTCGATGGTGGCAATCCTGGTGGCCCTCACGGCAGTGATGTTCGTCCTGCAGAACATCTCGCCGCTGGATCCGGTGAAAGCGCAACTCGGCGCACAGGCCTCGGCTGATGCGGTGGCGGCACGGCGCGCGGCACTGGGACTGAATGACCCTGTGCTGGTGCAGTTCTGGCACTACCTGGTCGGAGCTGCCACGGGAGATCTGGGCACGTCGTACCGGACCCGGCATGCGGTGATGGCCGACCTCGGGTCGTTCGTGCCCGCAACCTTGGAGCTGGCGCTCGCCGGCCTGCTGATCGCCGTCGTGCTCGCGGTGCTGCTGGCGTTCAGCACGACCTTGAAATGGCGCGGCGCCAATGTGCTTCGGGCCGTGTTGTTCACCGGTTCCTCGGCGCCGATGTTCCTGCTCGGCATCCTCGGTCTCATCGTCTTCTATCAGGACCTCGGCTGGGTACCGGCCAACGGCCGGATAGCCGTCTCGAATCCGCCGACGGGGCCGACCGGCATGCTGACGGTCGACGGTCTGCTCAACGGTCGGTTCGATGTCGTGGCCGACACCGCGCACCATCTCATCCTGCCGGCGTTCGTCATCGCGATCGGCCCGGCCGTCGCGATCGGCCGCGTCCTGCGCAGCAGCCTGCTGGCCGACATCGACAGCGACTACGCGCGGACGGCCCGCGCCAAGGGACTGTCCGAGACCCGGATCCTGGCCAGGCATGTGCTGCGCAACTCGATCGGCGCCGCCCTGTCGATGACGGGACTCCAAGTGGGCCTGATGTTTTCGGGTGTCTTGGTGGTCGAGCAGGTCTTCGGCTGGCCCGGCATCGGGCAGTACATCGCGCAGAGCATTCCCGTCGCGGATTTCCCGGCGATCGCCGGGGTGACGCTGATGCTCGGCGCGCTCTACGTCGTCATCAACACAGTGGTGGACCTGCTGCAGGCCGCCGCCGATCCGCGTATCGCCGTCACAGGAGGTTAGGTGCCGAAACAGCCGCTCATCGTAGGTAATCCGGTCCTGGTCGTGGTCGACATGCAGGAGTGCGGCGACATGCCGGCCGAACTGGTCGGCATCGAGCACATGGCCGGGTACGACGGCCGGATCGCCCGGGCTCAGCGCCTGATCGCCGCCGCCCGCGCCGCGAGCATCCCGATCGTCTTCTTCCAAGAGGTGCACCGCGCCAACGGGATCGACTTCGGCCGTGAGCTCGACGGCGCCGAGGGGGAACACTGTGTGGACGGCCGCCCGGGCACCCCGCTGCACCCCGCGCTGCTGCCCGACCTCGACGGACCCAACCACGAGTTCCACATCGTCAAACGCCGCTATTCCGGTTTCATCGGAACGGATTTCGAGATCGTACTGTCCGGCCTACGGGCCTCGACGCTCATTCTCATCGGCGGGCTCACCGACGTCTGCGTGCACTACACCTTCGCCGATGCGCACCAGCGTGACTTCTACGTCCGCGTCGTGACCGACTGCGTCGGCGGCTCGTCGACCTATCGGCACGACGCAGCGCTCGACGCCATGGAGTACCTGCAGGCCGGTGCCATGCGCACCACCGACGAGATCATCACTGCCTTTTCCGATATGTGTCCGTCCGAGTTGTCCAGCCCCGCCCTCGAAGGAGTTGCCCGATGATGAAGAGCCACAAGGTCCCCGGTCGTGTGCGCGGAGGCTGGCGGATCGCCGCTGCCGGTGCCGCCGTGATGCTGACCCTGAGCGGTTGCGGTGGTTCGAATTCCGGCGGCGGCGGTACGCCCAACGCCGCGCCCACCGACAAGGTTCTGCATCTGTCCTTCCTGCAGGACCCTGGGCAGCCGCCGGACCCTGACATCTACTACGCGGGCCAGGGTCTGTTGCTGACCACGAACACCTACGAAGGTCTGCTGCAGTACAAGGCCGGTGTCGACAAGGCCGTCCTGGAACCGCTGCTGGCCACGAGCTGGACGGCGTCGCCGGACAACAAGGTGTTCACGTTCAAGCTGCGCGAGGGCGTCAAGTTCCACGACGGCACCCCGTTCACGTCGGCGGCGGTCAAAGCGTCGTTCGATCGCCGGGTGGCCGTCAACCAGGGCCCGGCCTACATGGTCAAGGACGTCGAATCGGTGACCACGCAAGGGGATTACGGCGTCACCATCACACTGAAGGCGCCCAACTCGGCGTTCCTCGATTACCTGGCCTGCCCCTATGGCCCTCGCATGCTCAGTCCCGAGGGCCTGAAGAAGAACGCCGGCACCGACAACGCGCAGGGCTACCTGACCACCCACGACCTCGGCACGGGTCCATTCGTGCTGACCGACGCCCAGGTCGGTTCGCACTACGCGATGGCCGCCTTCGGTGAATACTGGGGCACCAAGCCGTATTTCGAGAAGATCGAGCTTCCGGTCATCACCGACGTGTCGGCACAGCAGCTGCAGTTCAACAACGGTCAGGTGGCCGCGATCCTGCACGATCTGCCGTCCTCGGCGGTCCAGTCCTACCTGAACAACAAGTCGTTCACCAACTACTCGCTGCCGACCATGATGTCGAACTACGCGTACATCAACCCGCGCAAGGGCATGATGACCGACGCCAAGAACCGGACCGCGGTGATGCAGGCGATCGACGTCGACGAACTGGTGAAGCAGACGTACTTCGGACGCGGCAAGAAGGCCGAGCAGATCTACCCGCCGAACATGATGGCCGCCGAATACGGCAAGCAATCGGTCCCGCATGACACGTCGGCGCTGTCGGCCATCGCAGGCAAGCTGCCTGCCGATCAGAAGACCGTGACCATCGGCTACGACTCGAGCAACCCCGATAACCAGTTGATCGGCAACCTGATTCAGACCCAGCTGGCCGCGGCGGGCCTCACCGCCAAGGTGCAGGCGTATCCGACGTCGGAGATCTACGGCTGGGTCGGCACCGACGGGCAGTCCGCGCCGGAGATCATGACCTATCTCGGCTGGCCCGACGCGCCGTCGCCGTACACCTGGGGCCACATCTCGTGGGATGCCGACGGCGGTCTGAACTTCTTCGGGTGCTCGGCGCCGCCGGTCACCGCGGCACTGGCCGCGGGCCTGCCGACGGACTCCGAGGCGGACTTCTCCACTGCCGGTGTGGAAGCGGTCAAGACCGGATGCTGGCTGAACATCGCTGACGTGAACGACTTCATGGTGGCCCAGCCCTGGCTCAAGGGCGTCGAACAGGCACACGTGGTCACCAACCCGAATTCACTGCGCCTGAACGCCCTCTCGGTCGGCTGATGGCCACTCTGGTCGGCAAGCCCGGGGTGCGGCGGATCATCCTGCTGACCCTGGGCTGGGAGGAGCTGCCGAAGTCGGTGTCGGTGTACGGCGCACCGCCGGAGGAGCGCATGCGGGAGCCGGTGCCCGGCGTGTTGCTGCAGACCGACGGCGGTTGGGTACTGCTCGACACGGGATTCAACACCGCGCTCGTGCGGGATCCGGCGCTCTACCGGCGGTTCTTCCCGACCGTCGAGTACCGCCCCGTGTTGCCGGGACCCGGCGAGCCGATCGAGCAGCGGCTGGGGGGGGGCGGGGGGGGCTTTCGACGGCACCCAC
>NZ_JMHT01000058.1 GCF_001905655.1 Mycobacterium sp. ST-F2 | reverse complement strand
GTCGGCCTGACGGCGGCTGCGGCGCGGCTTGGGCTCGGCGACGGCCTCTTCCGTGTCGTCTTCCTCGTAGGTCAGGAACTGCGGCAGGACGAACCAGCGGATCAAACCGAGGATCAGAACCGTCGCCGCGGTGAAGAACATCGTCGGGAAACGCTCGATCAGCGGATAACCGCAATTGATCAACAGGTCCTTGATGCCGGCGATCTTGTCGCTGTGGAACATGAAATACGCGCCCGGCACGGCGACGAAAAGGATCAGCGGGGGCTGGATGACCGCGGTGAAAATCCCGGACCGCCGCACGCCGAGCACAGCGAGTACACAGCCGGCCACGTAGCAGAAAGTGAAGAAAGCGCTGAGTTCTTTGTCACCGGTGCCGGCGTCGTAGGCGAAGCCGATCGCGGTGGCTGTGACGGCCAGCACAATGGCTCCCCACCAGGGGATTCCCGGGATGCTGGGCAGCGCCGAGCGGCGATCGAGGGCGGCTTCGGGCCCATGATGCTCTGCTGACACTCCTAGACCGTACCGGCAATCTGGGCCACTGTGCCTGCAGGTGGGCGTTGGGACGGTGTGGCGTCTCCTAAACTAACGAACTCGTGGGTCTGAACCTGGGAATCGTCGGTCTGCCGAACGTCGGGAAGTCGACGTTGTTCAACGCGTTGACACGTAATGACGTGCTCGCGGCTAATTATCCGTTCGCAACGATCGAACCCAACGAGGGTGTCGTCCCGCTGCCCGACCCGCGGCTCGACAAGCTCGCCGAGATCTTCGGTTCCGAGAAGACCGTCCCGGCGCCCGTGACGTTCGTGGACATCGCCGGCATCGTCAAGGGCGCGTCCGAGGGCGCGGGCCTGGGCAACAAGTTCCTGGCCAACATCCGCGAGGCCGACGCCATCTGTCAGGTGGTGCGCGCCTTCGCCGACGACGACGTCGTCCACGTCGACGGCCGCGTCGACCCCAAGTCCGACATCGAGGTCATCGAGACCGAGCTGATCCTCGCCGACATGCAGACGCTCGAGAAGGCGCTGCCGCGGCTCGAGAAGGAAGCCCGGACCAACAAGGACCGCAAGCCGATCGTCGAGGCCGTGGCGGCGGCCCAGGCGGTGTTCGACGAGGGCAAGACCCTGTGCTCCACCGGCAAGGACTGGTCTGCCCTGCGTGAGCTCAACCTGATGACCGTCAAGCCGTTCCTGTACGTCTTCAACGCCGACGAGTCGGTGCTGACCGACGAGGCCCGCAAGGCCGAGCTGACTGCGATGGTCGCCCCGGCCGAGGCCGTGTTCCTGGACGCCAAGATCGAGGCCGAGCTGCTGGAGCTCGACGACGAGTCCGCCGCCGAGCTGCTGGAGTCCATCGGCCAGACCGAGCGCGGCCTGGATGCGTTGGCGCGCGCCGGTTTCCGGACGCTGAAGCTGCAGACCTACCTGACCGCGGGGCCCAAGGAGTCGCGGGCGTGGACCATCCACCAGGGCGACACCGCACCTCGCGCAGCGGGGGTTATTCACACGGACTTCGAGAAGGGCTTCATCAAGGCCGAGATCGTCGCCTTCGACGACCTGGTCGAAGCCGGCTCCATGGCGGCCGCCAAAGCCGCCGGAAAGGTGCGGATGGAAGGCAAGGACTACGTCATGGTCGACGGTGACGTGGTCGAATTTCGCCACGGACAACCATCTAAGTCAAAGTCGTGACCGGTCGGTCCTTCACGGCGCGGCTGCCGTGAGTCGGTAGGTGGTGGTGTAGGCCTCGGGCCGCCCGCCGCCACCCGGTGCGATGGCGGCCTCGGGATCAGACGCGGCGGCCAGGTTCAGGGCCAGCAGTTGCGCCAGCAGGTCTTCCTCTGGATTGAACCCGTACGCGCGGACAACGGCGGCATCGAGAACGTCGTGTAGCGCCCGCAGTTCCGACTTCCCAGGGGTACGCAGCGCGTCGTACTGCTCTCCCAGCGTGATGCCCTTGGCGAGCTTCGCTTCGCGGTAGTCGATGATGGCGGCCATCGCTTGCGCGACCTCAGCCACGGCCTCTCCTGGTGAGGTCGGCCACGGAAACGAATCCCATACCGTGGTCGACGTGTAGCGAAGGTCGGACTTCAATTTGGAGCACCGCTCCTCGAACCACGCTCTATGAAGCGCCGACGACACGACGCCGAGGGTGTAGTCGTCATCGAAGGCAATGACGGTCATCGAATCGTCGGGTCGGATCGACGTGTCCACGAATTGGAAGACGGAGACCCGCTGCTCTGCCGCCACCCGAGACGTCGCGATGTAGCGCTGCAACGGAGCGAACGCCTCGATCATGTCGCAGCGCCGATACGAATGCTGCCACCACTTGTTCAGGAAGTTCTTGTTGTGCCAACGCACCTGTGCTTTCGAATTGCGTTTGAGGATCGCGGCATTCGCGGTGGCCTCCTTCTCGGCAGCCGCTTCCCGGTCTGGCAGCACCAGCTTGCGCAGCCTCGCCAGGGCACCTGGAGCAGCGACCTTGACGTCCAGCGCGTCGTCGTGGGGGAGGTCGATGATGAAGTTCTGGGGTCCGAGGGAGTGGAGCAGCACCTTCCCACCGAGGACTGGGTGAATGAACGCCGCCGAACCGGGGTCTGTCTTGCCAAGGTCGGCGGCCTCGCCTCCGGTCAAACGGAAGGCATCGATTTTTCCCGTCGTCTGGCCTTGGAAGATCCGCTTCGGGGCCTTGTTTTGGGGCAGCGAGGCGGCAGTCCCGACGTCGGTGACCGGCCTCAGGCTGGCGGCGATGTCTTCGACTTCGAGTCGGAGTTGCCCATTGTTCAGCCAAAGGACCTTCTTCGCGGGTGCGTGGTTCGCGCCCTTCACCCAGTTGACGATGGACACGTGAACCACGGCGTCACCCGACCACGGGGTGACCGAGACGGCTTCGAAGATCACCCCATCGTTCTTGACGACGTAATCGAGTGACGCCTTCCGCGAGTCGCCGTCGCGTACCGCCTGCGTAGCGACAAACCCCGCTCGGCCGCCCTGGGGTAGTGCCTTGTGCGCCAGGGGAAACCAGTAGGTGACGAAGTCACTCACGCCGGGGTTCGGATACTTCCCGTCAAGGTCTGATACGTAATCGGCACCGAGTTCGGCTGCCATCTTCCGCCGACCCAGATAGGGCGGGTTGCCGATGAGCACGTCCGCGCTGGGCCACTCCGAGAAGAGAGCGTCGCGGCAGCGAATCGACTCGTCGAGGTTGTCCAGGGGGAGTGCGTCGACGTACTCCTCCAGCTCGTCGGCAGCCAGCTTCTTTGCCATCATCATGGTCACCTTTGCCACCTCGACGGCGAAGGCGTTGGTGTCGATTCCCATGAAGTGATCGGGCGTCACGTAGGAGATCGTCGCCTGGCCGGACTTGGTGCGGCGGCGAGCAGCGATGCGATTCTTGACCTCGACCTCAAGGCGGCGCATCTCCCGATAGGCCACGTACAAGAAGTTGCCCGACCCGCACGCCGGATCGAGCACTCGGTAGCTGGCCATTGCTAGCTGAATCTGCTCCAGGTCGCCGATCGTCTTGGCGGCTTCGATTCGCTCCATCCAGGGGTCCACGATGCAGGGGATCACCACTCGGGCGATGTCGGCCTGAGACGTGAAATGAGCGCCGTAGGCGTGACGTTCGTCCTTGTCCATCGAGGTCTCGAACAGAGTGCCGAAGATCTCGGGGCGGACGGCAGCCCAGTTCGTTGTGCACGCCCACCGAATGGCATTTAGCTCGTCTCGGTTCATCTCAATCGGCGTGATGTTCTCGAAGATGCCGCCGTTGAAGTAAGGCGTCCCGACGAACTGGCCACCCTTCGTCCGACCGGGCGTGTTCATCTCTCGGAACAGTGAGCCGAGCAAGTCGTAGGCGTCGCGGCCAGATTTGGCCTCTTCGACAACGCGGGTGAAGAACTTCTCGGGCAGCAGGCCGATGTCTTCGGCGAACATCGCCACGACCGACTGGAGAACGAAGTGCTGAGCATCCAGCCGAGGGACCCCGCGATCCTTCATCGAGCGAAACACGCTGGAGACTTGCGCCGCCGCCTCGCGCGTGACCTGAACGAGGTCGTTGCCGAATAGCGGTGTCTCGGGCTCCGGCAAGAGGAACGCGAGCACTTCTCTCCGGTTGACCAGATCATCGAGCTTCAGTACGTCCATTGGAGCGTCGAGTTGGAGGTCGAAATCGTAGACCCAGAACTCGTCAAAGTTGCAGAGCACCACGTAGTTCGGGCGGTGGGGCACCACCTGGATCCAATACTGGAAGGCCTGTCGGAAGTGCTTCGAGAGGTCGGTCCCGGCCTTCTTCATCTCGATGATGCAGCGCGACTCCCAGAGCAGATCGGCGAATGAGGTGCCCTTGGTCTCGGCCTTCCGAACGCGTGCCTCCAGGGTTGCCCCGGCCTCTCGGACGCCGCCGTTTCCGAACGCTTTGAACAGTCGGTCGAGGAAGACCTGAGCCTCGCCCTTCTCGTCACCCTTGAGGAGGTTATGCCGGTACGCGATGAACTCGGCGAGATCCTGCTGGAGCGTCTCAGGCTGCACGGCCCGGCCCCTGAGTCGGCGCGAACGCTTTCGATGGTGTCGAGGCCATGGCAGGCACTGTAAAGCCGTCCACTGACGTCACCCGAGGGGACACGGCGACCGCTCCCGAGCGTCACTCGTCTTTGACGAGGCGCAGAACCGGGCGCTGATCTTCCTCTCCCAGGAGGTCGCGCAGCTGCCCAGGGCTGATCTTGAGGACATCCGCGAGAACGGGTACGCCCGCGCCGTGCTGACCAGCCAGCTCGACGCCCTTCCGCAGAAGCGTTGCTACCTCACCGGGGTACGCGCTGGTGGGGTCCGCCGACGGGTCGTACGTCATGGCCAATCGTTGGTAGGCCCGCCGTGCGGACGAATCAGTCGTGCGATGCCGCTCCACCATCCGACGGACCAACGACTTTGGCGAAACACCCCACGTTCGACCCAGTCGATGCAGGGCCGGTAGATCGAGCCTCTCGGGCAGTACCGCGTCCATAGACGCGGCAGGGGTTAGAAATGCCGCAGCAAACTCGTCTGCCTCACGCTCCACCGCCTGGCTCGACTCGCCGGAGTCTCCGTGAAGGAGCAAGTGGCCGACCTCGTGAGCGATCGAAAATCGATGTCCGAAGACGTTCTCGCTGCGCCGGGGCGTTGTGATGATGATAGGACGGTCCACGATCACTACCGAGAAGGCGTCGACCGCATCGATCTCGCCTAGCGGACGCACTGCTACCACGATGCCGTGAGATTCCACGGTGGCTACCAAGTGCTTCACCGGCCCATCGGGGAGGTTCCAGTGCCTGCGCAGCATCGCAGCGGCGTCCGCAGGCGCGGTGCCAGGCTCAATTTGCGGTAGGTCCGGTACCGGCAGCTTGACGTACCTCTCAAGCGCGAAGGTCAGTTCCCACATCAGTGTTGCCGTCGCGACTGCTCGTTGACGGTCGCTCGCGCGAGCGGATCTCAAGCTCCGAAAATGCGCATGGACGGTATCCATACGGGCGAGAGGGCGGCCCACCCCGAAGAACCCCGGTCGCACCCTCAAGGCCTTCGCCATTCGATCGATAACGTCAGGACGCGGCGAGTTAACGCCCGCCTCGTACTGGCCGATCGCGGCAGGCGAAACGCCCACTTCTGCGGCGAGGTCCGTCTTGCTTATCGCAAGGCGCACACGGGCCTGGGTCAGCCGCGCTGGGTCGAATCGACCATGCGTTTGACCGGCCTCGGGCCAGTCGAACAAGCTTGGCGGATCATCAGTCATCCGTGCTCGGGCGCTCCTGCGGCCGCGGCTCGACCGAGGGACCCTCGGGCGTGCCGCTGTCGAACGAGTCCGCACTCGACGTATCGCGATCGGTGTCCGAGGTGGGCTCCCAGATCGACTCGAGCCCACGAACTTCGACCTTGCCGGTGGCTTCGTCCAGAACGGCGACGCCCCAACTTATCGACTGCAACTGCCACGGCGACGATTCAACCATCACCAGCACCACCGGCATCTTGTCGCCTGCTGCCCGCAACGTGTGACCGAGTTCGCCGCCCGGAGGATCGTCGTCGTCAGCCCGGCCCTCGTCCACCAGGACGGGATCGAACAACATCGGCGGCGGGGGAGAAGCGGAGAAGCCATTCTTCCGCGTCGGACTCGAAGCGAAGAAGCTGACCGCATCCGCAGAGCCGGGGACCCGCCACACGTACACCAGGCAATCGTTGACCACCGGGATCTTGTAGCCAGCCGGAGTGAGCTTCTGCGACTGGAAGCCGCGCCCCGTCAGCGCATCATTGGTGTCGTCCAGCAGGTCACGCCACTGACTTCCGAAGGCCATCGAGTATCGAGTGCCCGCGACTTGATGAGCGTCTGCGAAGCGATTATGTCGAGACCGTATGACCTCGACCAGCGCGTCACGGACTGTTTTCGCGTGCGGGCCGAGAGCATTGGTGGGGGAACTCGGAACCATGAAGGCGTCTCCTGTATCCGCGTCCGGGAGCGTGGATCGAACTGGACGCGACTTTAGTATTGCACACGTTTCGCGCGTAGCTGCTATATCTGCAATGTGAAAACGCGCATCGGCGAGCCGGGCTGGCGACCGCCGGGACGGTGAGCGGCCGAACAGGTTTTCTAACCGCCGATACGGCGGCGCATCCAGGTTGGCGGCGGCGGCATGGTGCCCTCGCGGACGCGGCGAGCGATGTCGAGCGGCGACGCGAAGCCCCAACCCTGGCCCATCGAGTGGACCAGCACGTCGTGGGAGACCACCAGGGCGGCGAGCGCGTCGGGCTGGTGTTGACCGGCCTGCCAGGTGATCGCCGCGCCTTCCAGGCCGGGGAGGTGCCCCGCGATGCGGGTAGTCCCGGTCTCAAGACCCTGGAGCAGTGCCGACGACCGAGCGATGGCGTCACCGCCGCCTCGGCCTGAGCCCTTCGGGGGCCAGGTGGTCACGTTCACCGGCCGGTTGAGCTTGGCCCGGCGCAGCGCCTCCTTCACCACGCGCTGGTAGGTCTCGCGGGCGGCGAACCCCTCGACGGCGATCTCGGACGCCCCGACGTCCACGGCCAGATCGACCGCCGCCCTTGCCCATTGGTCGCTCGTCATCGGGGCCGACAGATCGGCGATCACCGCGACCACGCCCTCGGCGGTCAGGCTCGCGGCCACGACGCCACAGGCGTCGCCTGAGCCCGAGTCGGAGGGGTCTACCCCGACGACGGTCTTCACGGTGCCCAGCGGCGCGCTGGGGAGCCGCCACTGGTCGAACCATTCGCGCTTGACCAGACCGCCCTCGGGGGCCGACGGCACACCCTCGTACAGGGCGTACCAGGCCCGCTCGCCCGAGGTGCGGCGGGCGGCGGCGAAGTGGTCGGCGGTGAACCCGAGCGCCGACGTCATCGCGACGCCCGGCGCGCGCCCGAGGGCGTCGGGCACGCCGGTGTCGGCGACGGCGGGCACGTTGGTGTGAGTCCACACGTCGGGCTCGGCGTCGAGCAGTTCACCGGCCAGATCGCGTTCGTGCCAACGGGTCATCACCAGTAGCACCGAACCGCCGGGGTGGACGCGGGTGGCCAGGGTCGAGCGGTACTCGGTGATCACCCGGCGGCGGTGAGCCGCTGAGTCGGCCTCGGCGGCGTCCTTTACCGGGTCGTCCACGATGAGCAGGTCCGCGCCGAAACCCGTGACGCCCGAGTTGATGCCGGTGGCCAGCAGCCCGCCCGCGTGGCCCTCGACGCGCCAACGGCCCACCGCCGTCTTGTCGGCGCTCAGGCGGAAGCCGAGGTAGTCGGCGTGCTCGTTGATCAACTGGCGGGCTTCGCGGCTGTGCGCCTGGGCCAGTTCGTCGGAGTAGCTGACCAGCACCACCTGGAGGTCGGGATCACGCATCAGCGCCCACACGACGGTCCAGATCGCCAGGAGCCGACTCTTGCCCGTGCGGGGCGGGGTGGTCACGATGTCTCGTTCGTCGGGCTCGGTCACCGACCGGACGGCGATGTCCGACAGGAGCCGGATCGTCGGCGTGACGACGAATCTCGGGTCGAGCCGACGGGCCAACTCGGCTGGGGTGGACGGCTTCTCACGGTCACCGATGGCGGCGAGGGCGCGGGCGGCGGTCAGCGCCGCCACGGGGTCGACGGGCACAGTCACGCCGCCTTTCTGATCTGGCTGGGGCCGAGCCCGGCGTCCTGGGCGGTCCACAGATCGGCCCGCCGCCAGCCGTGGCCGCACGTCGCGCAGTCGTAGGCGCAGACCAGCCGGTTGCCGCCGGGCGCGGTGATCGAGGTCGGCGTGGTCAGGCTGGCCGTGCGGACCCGGCTATCGGCGTAGTGGCCGAGCGGGTTGCACCGAGGGCAGTAGTCCTCCAAGAACTGGAGACGGCGGCGGTCGGCGGGCTTCTGGATGGCGATGGTCATGGTGGTCTCCTCTGGTGATGGGGTGTCGTCGGTGGTGACGTGGGAGACCTTGTGGCTGTGGGCGGGGTCAGGCGGGCGCCGGGGTTCGGGCCTTCGTGAGCGCGGGCACTGAGCGGCAGCCGGAACGGATGCCGGCAAGTTGGGCACTGGTCCGACCGCCGCCGTCGGTGACGCCCAGGGCGGCGCACACGTCGGCGTGCGTGGCCTCCCCGGTGCGGTCGAGTCGTTGGGCGACGCGGATCACGGCGGGCCACGCCCGATTTACCACCGGGATCACGTCGTGCCCCAGATGCGTACCGCCGCTCGCGGTCAGGACGCCGCAGTCGCCACGACCGCCGCCGTCGAACAACGCGTACAGCGCGCGCTGAGTCGGGCGGCGACCACCGGCCAGAAACTTCGCCTGACCGAACGGCCCGGCGTAGGCGATCAGCACGTCGGTCCCGTGGGGCCGGTCGGCGAACGTGGTCAATCCCTGGTTACCCGAGACCCGGCTGGACGTCACTACGGCGGAACGAAGATCGGCCCCGAGGACCACGCCCGCCACCGCATGGGCCGCTTCATGGACACAGAGCGCCAGGTGCGCCCGATGGTCAGCGGGTGACCGACGCGGCGGTGCGCTCGGGGCCGGGGTGGTCGCGGCCTGGGCGTCGGTCGCGCCGAGGTCGAGCAGTTCGGCGACGGTCAGCGTCAGCGCCCAGGTGGCGCGCCGCCCCTCGGACCGCCCCACCGTGTTGCGGTCGCGCAGCTTCTTGACCGCCAGGGCGGCGTACTCGTTGCCGTCGGTGGCCAGCCCGACCAACGTGGCCAGCGCGACCTGACGGGCCGGGTCGTACCCGGTGACCACGCCGCGCAGGGTCTCCAGCGGCAGTGTCTTGGCGTAGAGGTCGAACTCGGCACGCCGGGTGGATCGACACCACACGTCAACGGTCTCCTCGGCTGGCCGCTGCTCATCGGCGATCAGACCGAGCGTCACCAGGTCATCGACGCTGACGTACAGGGTGAGTTGGCCGAGCTTCTGGCGCACGCGCTTTGGCAGCGTGGGGCACAACTCCTGGGCCACGTATCGACCGGGCACCGCCAGCGCCAAGTCGTCGGCCTCGGCCTCGTTGCCGCCGTTCGGGGTAGTCTCTGTCATGTCTCCTGCTTTGATGGGGTAGGGGCGTTCGGTGGCAACGCCGCCCGGTCGAAGCCCAAGCGCCGGGCGGCGTTCACTGTTTCTATGTCGGGCCAGTCACGTTGTGCGCCTTCGGTTCTGGTGTCACCCGAGTCAGCAGCGCGTCCACGTCGCTGACTCTCACCCTCAGTGGAGACGTCAGACTGGTCCGGTAGCCGGGCAGCAGACCCCGGTCGATCCGCTGGCGAATCGTCCAGCGGCTGACGCCGATTCGCGCCCCGGCCTCGGCCAGGCCGATGTAGCGGTCGCCCTCGGTGGTGGCGGTCATGGTCGGTCCTCTCGGTGGGTCTGGGGTAACTCAATCACTTGGGAGTGCAGATGCCGCGGGCTGAACCGCCACTAACCCGACATGGGAGGGCAAGTGAAGCTTCGGATTTCAGAGACGTGGGTGCTCATGCGGCACCACCCGTGAGCACGGCGCGGATACGGTCGGCCTGTTCGGCGGTCAGCGGAGGGGCTTGGTCCACCAGGCGCTTGATGTGCTCTCGGTAGGGGTCACCCTCGGGCGTCGGCGCTGACGCCTCAGCCCGGTCACGAAGCCACGCGTCGACCTCGGCGGGGTCGAAGTACAGGCGTCGGTTGACGCGGTGAACGGGAAGACCATCGTGGGCGACGAAGCGCCGGATGGTCTGAGTCGAGCGCCGCAAGTTGCGGGCGATCTCGTCGGTGGTCAAGAACCCGCCGGTCGCTGGCGACGCGGGCGCGGTGGCTGTGCTGGGCACGCGGAACTCCGAATGTCTCGGTTCGGTTCCGCGTACTTACTTGGTCGTGGCCCCCAGTCCTCGGCCAGCTAAGGAGCACGCGCGGACACCCGTGGGTGCCCACTGTGTAGATCGTCCTGGAATCACCGCATGGGGCGGATCGGCCAGGGCGTGACCGCTAGCGACTGGGCGGCGTTAACGCGGCACGCTGAGACCAAGATGGCTCACGGGCGCTCACGTTATCTAGCTGAAAGTCATTGTCTTAGAGAGAAACCCGACTAAGGCGGGTTTCTGAGGGCGGCCTGGTTCATCGCCGCCAGGTGATCTGCACCGTCTCGGGGTCGAACGTCTTCGAGCCGTGACGCCCTCGGCGCAAACGGATTTCGCACAGGGTCTCGATGACCGTGCGCCTGGCCATGAGCGAGCCGCCGACGAACGCCGCCACCGGGTCGGGCGCGCTCAACACCTCGTCCAAGGCGGTGCCGGTCTGGTAGCCGCGCATCTCCCGCTCGACGGCTTCCAGTTCGGCCCGCACGCGCTCGGTGCGGGCGTGGTAACGCACGCCGTCGATGTACCCGGCGTCGTAGTCGGCGTCAGCCGCCGCGACCTGATCCCGCAGCGCGCGGGCGCGCTCGGTCAGCGGGGCCAGGGCCTCGTCGGGACCGGCGAGAAGCTGAGCGGCATCCCCACGGCTGAGCCTTTCGGCCAGCACATCCATGACGTACTGGTCGACCCCGGCGCGGACCCGATTGACGTGAGTCGCCTTGCAGCGGTACTGACTTCCGGCGAAGCCGGTCACACGCGCTCCGCACTCGTCGCACAGGTACAGGCCCGAGCCGAGGTGCTTGCGGTCGGTGCCCTGTTGGGTGCGCCGCCGGGGGTCGCTTAGCCGGGCCTGAACCACGTCGAACACGTCATCGGTGACCAGCGCCTCCCAGTTGCCACGGACGCCTTCGAGCACCTGGCCGTCGTACACGGCCCGCCCGGCGTAGCGCGGGTTGGTCAGAATGTCGCGCACGCTCGACGGGTTCCAGGGCTTGCCGTTGCGGGCCATCACGCCGCCCTCGGTGAGGATGCGCGCCGTCGACTTCAGCGACTCGCCCGAGTGGAACAGCTTGAACACTCGGCGCACCAGGTCGGCCTCGTCGGGCACGGTCTCACCCTTGGGCGTGTAGCCGGTCAGCCTGACCCCGAGCGGCGGGCGACCGAGTTGGGCACGTTGCAGCGCCGCAGCCTTCTGGCGGGCCGATTTCCGCTCGACCTCCGAGCGGGCCACCGCCATCTTGATTCGGGCGAACAGCCGCCCGGCGTCGGTGGTCAGGTCGGCCTCACCGTTGGCGGTCACCAGCGCCAGGCCCTTGCCCTCGGCGGCGTCGACCCAGTCCTCCAACTGGCGCGGCTGGCGGGTTAGCCGGTCGAGGTCGTAGGTCACCAGCGCGTCGAACCGCCCGGCCTCGTAGGCCCTCACTAGGGCGTCGTAACCGGGGCGGTTCTTACGCGCGTCGCTGGCGCTGATCGAGTTGTCAACAAACTCGGCGACGGCGGTCCATCCGCGCTGCTCGATGATCTGTTGACACTGTTCGCGCTGGCGGGCGACGGCCAACCCTTCGCCGGTCTGATCGAGGGATATACGCAGGTAGACAGCCGCGCGCCGAGTGATCGTCATGGCGTCATCATAATGTTTATCTGCGCGGTAATGTGGTGGAGTTCCGCTTCAACGTGTAGGCCTCGGCAGCGCGCCGAGAGTGGAGATTTGCCGAGTACATTGACGGCTGTGAGTGGGGATTGGCGTGTCGATCGAGTCGATGAGCTCCGGTCATTGATCAAAAAGGCTGAACCCGATGTGGTCGAGGAGTTCAAGTGGCGCAAGCCGTCCAACCCTGACGGCGTGCCGACGTTCTCACTGGAAGGCATGATCTGCACAGTGGAGACGTACAAGGACAAAGTCAAGGCGACCTTCGCCAAAGGCGCCTCCCTGAAGGACCCGAATCGCTTGTTCAACGCGAGTCTCGACGCGGGAGTCCGGCGTGCCATTGATCTGCGTGAAGGCGACGAGCTGGACACAGCCGCCTTCACAGCGTTGATTCACGAGGCAGTGAGAGCCAACCGCAGTTAGCGCGCTGGGGCGATCGCGTACGGGTCCGACGTCTAGCGGCTAGGACCTACAGCCTGCCGGCCGCGGCGGCCGCTGCCGCGGAGGCCATGCCGTTGAAGGGATAGCTGCCGTGGGCCAGCGTCGAGAGCAGACCACCCGGCGAACCGTCGCAGATGCTATCGGAAGGCGCGCACAAATCCACCGACTTACCCGAGTACAGCGGCGAGATGTTGGCGGCCGGGGCGCCGTACTTGGACAGCATCGCCGCGGTGGGTTTGCCGAACAGCACCAATCCGACTACGTGGTCCTGCACCGCGGGAGGGATGTCTGACGTCGTGGCGTAGGCGGCGACGGCCGCGCCCTGCGAGTACCCGCCGAGAATGAGTTTGGTGTTCGGGCAGTTCGCGGCCATGTACTGGAGGTGCGCGGTGGCGTCGCCGACACCGTCGAACATCGTGGACGGGAAGACCGCCCGATTCTCGAAATCGCTGGTGGCGGGATAGTTCACCGCGTAGACGCCGATGGACTTGCCCGCGGCATCCGCGCGCAGGGCATCGATGAAGGCCTGGCCGGTGCCGCCGACGCCGGGCGGCTCGCTGCTGCCGCGGGCGAACACGACCTCGGCATCGGGGCACGGTTGCGCGGAGGCGGCCGGGGTGGCGCCGATGGACAGCGTCGACGCGACCAGCGCTCCGACACCGGCCAGCCGGCGCAAATGGCGATGACCCATGTGCTCGATGCTAACCGTGGGATCGCTGCTGGGTTTCCTTGTCGAGCAGAGGACTGCCTCTCAACGCAGGTAGCCGGCGTCGGACCGCAACAGTTGCGTTGCCTCGTCGACGATTCCCGCCACGATCGCGGCCGCGGGCTCGATCGAGTGGATGAGCCCGGCTGCCTCCCCGAACACGACCCCGGCATTGTCGGGATCACCGTCGGCGAAGGCGGCGCGGTATCGCGGTCCCTCGACGTCGGCGTTGGCCGCGAGCGTCTTCTCGTCGCCGTGCCATCGTTCGGTAAAAGCGTTGCGCCGCATCCGCATGGTGAATTCCGGCGGCCAGTCGAGTTCGCGGACGAGGTCGCCCGTCGTCGTGCGAATTGTGCTGTCCCCGTTGGATTCGACGATCGCCTGGTGGTGGCGTGGATGCACCAGCGCCTCCTCTGAAGCCCACAGCCGGGTGCCGATCAATACTCCGTCGGCGCCCAACAAGAGTGACGCGGCCAGCGCCCGGCCGTCGGCGATTCCCCCCGGCCGCCAACAGCAAGGTTTCGGGGGAGAACTCGGCGAGGAAGTCGGCGACCTCCGGGACGAGGCTGAGCGTCCCGCGCAAGGAACCGTGGCCACCCGCTTCAGCACCCTGCGCAACGACGATGTCGGCACCTACTTCGATTGCCCGTTCCACGTGAGCGAGGTTCTGGCATTGGCAAATGAGCACGGCGCCAGCGGTTTTGACTTGTTCGGCGAAGGCCGCCGGATCGCCGAACGACAACATGACCGCGGCAGGACGGAATTCGAGTGCTTCGGCCACCACACCGGGTGAGCGCTGGGCCGACCACGTGATGAAGCCGACGCCGACCCGCTCGGCACCGGCGGCCGCGAATTGCGTACGCATCCAGTCGGAGTCGCCGTATCCGCCGCCGATGAGTCCCAGCCCGCCGGCCCGGCTGACCGCCGCTGCCAATACACCACCCGCAGCCAATGCCATTGGCGCCGAAACGATCGGGTGCGCGATCTCGAGGCGGTCGGTCAGGCGCGTGGTGATCATGTTTGGCTAGTCGCGATCGCCGAAAAGGGCGGCGTGCACGGCCAGAAACGACTGACGGCCGGCCGGTGTTCCGCAGTACGACGCCACGTGAATCAGAATCTCTTTGATCTCGTCGACGGTCACGCCATTTCTGACCGCACCCTGCGCGTAGATGCCGAGCTCGTCGTACCGTCCGAGCCCGGCCAGAATTCCCAGCGTGAGGACGAGGCGGGTTCGTCGGTCGAGTCCGGGGCGACTCCACGAATAGCCCCACGCCAGTTCGGTCACCGCGTCCTGAAAGCCCATCATGAAATCGTCTGATGCGGCGAGGCCCGCATCGACGTACTCGGGCCCGAGTACGTCTCGGCGCATGTTGAGACCCGTCGAGTACAGCTCGCTTTTGCTCATGACGTTCATCTGATGCCCCGGGCCGTCGAGCGTGGGGGAGTCCGCGAAAAAAGTGCGGGAATCCCTCGTAAAGCCCCACTCTCGACGTAGCCCGAGAGCTGGTGATCGATCTGACATTGCCACCCGTCCGGGCGTGTGAGAACTTGGTAACAGAGCCTTAACGCAGGCTTCCGGACGATGGGTGCCGTACCCGGTGTGCGACAAGACGGCCCGGGAGAAACGTCATGTCGTGGGTCATTCTCGTGGTGTCCGGTGTCCTCGAAGCGGTGTGGGCCACTGCGATGGGCAAGTCCGAAGGATTCAGCACGCTGTCGCCGAGCATCGTGTTCGCGGTCGCACTCATCGCCAGCATGGGTGGGTTGGCCTACGCCATGCGCGAGCTTCCGGTCGGGACCGCCTACGCCGTCTGGGTGGGCATCGGCGCGGTGCTCACCGTGGTCTATGCAATGGCCACGGGGGACGAGCCCACCTCACTGCTCAAGGTGGTGTTCTTGACGGTGATCATCGGCGGCGTCGTCGGCCTCAAGCTTGTGCACTGAGCGGCCGTAGCGACTTGATGGTCTTCATGGGGAACCGCGACGAGACGCGGTGGATGCCGGGGATGGCGAGCACCTTGTTGGTCAGGAACTGCTCGTACGCGGGCAGGTCCGCAACGGCGACGCGGACGAGATAGTCCGGCGAACCGAACAGCCGATGGAGTTCGAGCACCTGCGGGTACTCGGCCATCGTGGCCTCGAACGTTTCGATGCTCTTCATGTCGAAGTCGGTGATCTCGACGTCGAGCAGCACCTCGAAACTCTGGTTCGCGGCGGCGGGTGAGATCAGGGCCTGGTAGCCGACGATGACGCCGTCGGCCTCGAGCCGCTGCACCCGCCGCAGGCACGGCCCCGGCGTGAGCCCGACTCTTTCAGCGAGGGCGACGTTCGCGATCCGGCCGTCTTCACGCAGGACGTCGATTATTGCTGTGTCGAGACTATCCATGGCCAATTACTGCTCACCGCAGCCTCGGAGCGCAGTAAGTGGCAACCAAATTCTGCAGCTGACCTGGGATCATTGTTGTCATGGATGCTGCGGTGGTGACTTCTCGGAAAGCGGAGGTCGCCGCGGGCGTGCGGGCCTCGCTGGCAGCCGGACTCGGCATGTATCCGATCGGCGTCGCCTTCGGCCTGCTGGTCATCCAGGCTGGCCTGCCCTGGTGGGTCGCACCGGCGCTGTCCATCGCCTGCTTCGCCGGGTCGTTGGAGCTGCTGCTGATCGGCATGATCGTCGCGGTCACCCCACTGGCGACCATCGCACTGACGGCGTTCCTCGTGAACTTCCGCCACATCTTCTACGCGTTCACCTTTCCGCTGCACGTCGTGCGGAATCGGTTCGCCCGCGCCTACTCCGCTACACCCTCGTGGACGAGGCGTACGCGGTGACCGCCGCCAACCCGCGTGGCTGGACGTCGTGGCGCCTGGTCACGATGCAGGCCGCGTTCCAGTGCTACTGGGTCGGCGGCGGTCTGACGGGCGTCCTGCTCGGCTCGATGTTGCCGGCGCGCATCGAAGGGCTCGAATTCGCTTTGTGCGCACTGTTTGTCACGTTGACACTTGACGCCTGTCGCTCTCGCGACGGCGTGCCGTCGCTCCTGCTCGCCGCCCTGAGCTTCTCAATCGCGATTGTGGTTGCGCCGCACGCGGCGTTGTTCGTCGGCCTGCTCCTGTTCATCGCCACACTCGTGGCGCGCTATCTGTTGGTGCGGCGGCAGGTGACCGTCGATGCTTGACCTGAAGTACCTCGCGGCCGTGCTGGCCACCGTCTTCGTCATCAACCTGGCCCTGCGCGCCGTGCCCTTCGCGATCCTTCAGCCGCTGCGCAAGTCCCGCTTCGTCAACACGATGGCCACCTGGATGCCGGTCGGCATCGTCATGATCCTCGCCGCTGCCACTTTCCGATCGGTCTCCGGCGACGCAAAGCACCTGGTGTATGCGGTGATCGGTGTGGCCATCACCATCGCGGCTCACCTGTTGGGTGGCCGGCGGACGCTGCTCAGCGTCGGCGCTGGGACCCTCGCCTACGTGGTGCTCGTGAACGCGCTCTAGGTACTCGCGGCGTTAGAGTTGAGCTGTGGTCAGTGACGGACGGACCGGTGCTGCGGTCGAATTGGATCGGCGCTCCGCCGATTTGTCCCGCCGTGAGAACGCCATGGCGCTGCGGGAAGCCGAACAGTCGAGACGCGAATGGGTTGCCGATGAACGGGACCGCATCGCCGATCAGCGGGACCGCATCGCCGACGAGCGTGACCAGGCTGCGGACGACCGGGAGCGGCGCGCGGACGTGCGGGAAGGGGCCACCGAGCAGCGCGAGCGTGAACGGCAGCAGCGCATTGCCGAACGGGCCGAACGCCAGAACGCTGCTGTTCGCCGTGACGACGCGGAAATCAGGCGTGCTGTAGCAGAGACCCGCCGGCGGATCGACGACCGATCTGATCTGCACGACGACGGGAACGAGCCCTAGCGGCCGATTCAGCTTGTCGCGCTTGTTGTTTCGAAGTACTGCACCAGGCAGAACTCGTGACCTTCGGGGTCGAACATGACGAGGACGATGCCCTCGTCGTAGTCGTGCCGAGTGCCTGACCAGGTTCCACCGAGATCCTCGACATGCCGGCGACCCTCATCGATGTCCGCGACTTCGACGTCCAGATGAATGCGCACCTTCGTCGCCTTGGCCTCCGGTACCCGCTGGAATGTGAGCCGCGGCGTCGGACCGTCCCGGGAACCGAGAGTCGCCCAGCCGGGGTCGTCGCCGTGTTCGTAGGAAGGCTCGATGCCGAGCAGCTGTCCCCAGAACGTCGACATGCGGACCGGGTCGACACAGTCGATCGTCACTCCCGACCATTGGTTCGGCACCGCGGCACTCCCCTCCCTCTGTGGATCAATCATGCGCTTGGCGGGCGACCGCGGGAAGCGCTCGACGAGGCGAGCTTGATGCTCCTATTTCTGTTAATAGTCAAGCGGCGTGGTTGAGCTGGGTGTTTAACCATTGGCGGTAGGTAGCGGCGAGGGTGTCGTCGCGTTTGAGGCCGCGTTCGAGGCGGGAGATGTCGTTGGGCCATACGCCGAAGTGGTCGGCGACGGCGGTGAGAGTGATGTTTGTGGCTCGACGAGCCGGGCGGAGGTCGCTGTAGTCGTCGATCGGGCTGGGTGCGGTGAGGTGTTTGAACATCTCGCGGGCGATAGCGCGTTTGAGCATCCGCAGGATCTCTTTTTTGGACCGGCCGGCGGCGGTCTGGCGGGTGACGTAGTCGCGGGTGCGTTGGTCGTGGGCCATGCGGACCAGGGCGATGCGGTACAGGGCGTTGTTGGCGGCGCGGTCGCCGCCGCGGGAGAGTCGGTGGCGGCTGGTTTTCCCGGACGAGGCCGGGATGGGAGCGACACCGGTGAGCATCGCAAAGGAGGCTTCGCTGCGGAGCCGTTGGGGGTTGGTGCCGGCGGTGATGATCAGTTGAGCGGCGGTGTCCGGGCCGACGCCGTAGGCGGCCCGGAGTGCAGGATTGAATGCAGCAGTGAGGGTGTCGAGCTCAGCAGTGATTTCGTCGGCCTGATCTTGCAGGAAGGTGACGCGGCGGGCCAGTGTTTTGCAGGCCGTCAGTACTGAGACCGTGACGGGATCGTTGTGTGTAGCGGGTCGGCATCTGGACAGCGCGGCCACGAGCGTCAGCGTGGTGGTGTAGCCGCGGTAGCGCTCGCGTATCTCGGCGGGAGCGGTGACGAGGAGGTCCTTGATCTGCTGGATGGCTGCGGTGCGGGCTTTGACGGCGCCGCGACGGGCGGTCAGCAGGGCTTTGAGTGCATTGGTGTGGGGGTCTTTGGGGACGGCTGGGCTGTTGCTGGCCAGCGCGGCGCGGGCGGCACTGTAGGCATCGAGCGGGTCGGATTTTCCTTGCCTGCGCCTGGCTGCCCGGTCGGGTCGGTTGACTTCAACGACGTGAATAGCGTTGGCCTGCAATGCTTGTGTGAGTCCGGCGCCGTAGCTGCTGGTGCCCTCGACTCCTGCGGTCACGATGTCACCAAAGCTGCGGGCCCAGCAGATCGCGGCCCAGTAGCCGGTGGGGTTGGTGCGGAATTCGGCGTCGCCGAGCGGTTGGCCGGTGTCGGTGATGGCGGCGACGTGGATGGTGTCCAGATGGGTGTCGGCGCCGATGACGACTCGGCGTGGGGATGTCACGATGGTGGTGTCCTCTCCGTAGTAATGAACCGTGCGGGTGGGTGACAACCCTGCGGGGCGGGCAGACAAGACATTGATGAGGAACGGCCAGGCTCCTGATTAGGTCATGTCCGCCCCGCTGGGCTCTCGGGGCAACGCTTGCTCGCGCGTCGCTGGTGAGACAGATCAAGTCGAAGACAACCCAGCAGGGCGTCAGTCGGTGGGAGGGTCATCACCAGCGGCGAACGAGCAAGGTCATCCTCGCCCGAACGGGTTGAACACAATCAATGTCGGTGG
>NZ_JMHT01000057.1 GCF_001905655.1 Mycobacterium sp. ST-F2 | reverse complement strand
GGCCTACTCCTCGTGGTTCATGGTCGGATTCGGCCTCCGGCCTACTCCTCTGCGGCGTTCTTGTGGTCGCGGCTGATGTCCACCATGAAGTTGGCGAAGTAGCCCTTCAGCTGGGGGTCGCTCATCATCTGCCACCGCGGCGCCAGCAGCTTCATGTACCGCTCGACGTAGAGGAACTGCTTGCCGATCAGGACCAGCTCGCGAGGCAGCTTGACGTCGTACGCGTCCGCGAGGGCCGACAGCTGCTTGCCGATCTCGGCGTACGACAGGTCGCCCAGCGACTTCATGGTGAGCGGCGTGGCGAAGGCCTCCAGATCCTTGGCGGCCTGGCCTTCCGGCTTGACGGTGCCCACGGCACCCATCATCACCACGATGCGGCCGGCCGCGGCGTGATCCTTCGAGACCAGCAGGGCGTAGACGAGCTCGCGCAGCAGCCACCGGGTCCGCGGGTCGATGCGGCCCATGATGCCGAAGTCGAAGAAGACGATCTTGCCGTCCTTGTCGACGTGCAGGTTGCCGGCGTGCAGGTCGCCGTGGAACAGGCCGTGCTTGAGCCCGCCCTCGAAGACACTGAACAGCAGCGCCTTGACCAGTTCCTCGCCGTCGAACCCGGCCTTGCGGATGGCGGCGGCGTCGTCGATGCGGATGCCCTCGATGCGTTCCATGGTCAGCACGCGTTCGCTGGTCAGGTCCCAGTACACCTGGGCGACGCGGATGTTCTGGCCCAGCGGCGAGGCGTGCATGTGCGCCACCCAGGCGTCCATCGACTGCGCCTCGAGCCGGAAGTCGAGTTCCTCGGCGAGGTTGTCGGCGAAGTCGGCGACCACGTCCTGCGCGGACAGGCGCTGGCCCAGCTTGGCCAGCTCGGCGATCTGCGCGCCGCGCTTGAGGATCTGCAGATCGGCGGCGACGCGTCGGCGGATGCCGGGCCGCTGGATCTTGACGACGACCTCTTCGCCCGAATGCAGCGTCGCATAGTGCACCTGCGCGATCGAGGCGGATGCGAACGGCTCATCGTCGAAGCTGGCGAAGAGGTCGGCCGGGTCGCCGCCGAGCTCCTCACGCAGGAGCTTGTGGACCTCGTCCCTGTCGGCGGGCGGGACCCGGTCCAGCAGGCTGCGGAATTCCCGGCTCAGGGGCTCGCCGAAGGCACCGGGGCTGGACGCGATGATCTGGCCCAGCTTGACATACGTCGGGCCCAGGTCGGAGAAGGCCTGCGGAACCTGCTTGATCACCTTCTGCTGCAGGCTGCCCTTGGAGAAGGCGCTGCCGACGACGCGGACGCCGGTGCGGGCGATTTGCCACCCGGTGGCCCCGATGCGGGCGGCTTCGACGGGCAGCGGCACCCGGTCCAGCCGGGCACCCTCACGGTGCGGTGTCTTCGAACCCATGGGTGAAGTGTCTCAAAACCGCGGGTACTGCCAAAAAGGTGTGCCGTGGGTCACTCTGCGGCGGTGGCCTGTCAGACGAAGACGCTCTCGATATCGGCGCGGCTGCGGACCGGATCGTTGCCGGGCACGTACGCCGGGACGGTGTGCGGCGCCAGCTCCGGGTCGACGCCGCCTTTGACGCGGGCTTTGGCCTGACGGAATTCCGGGAACGGTCCGGCGGCGGTGTGCAGGCCGTTGATGATCGACCACACGACGGCGCGGCGGGCGGCGCGCTCGATGGGGTTGGGGTCGGTGTGGCCGAGCAGCTGCTTGGCCCACTTCGGCATGGTGTCGCGGACCGCCCAGTCGACGGCGCTCTGGGGCATCGGCAGGTTCGGCCCGGTGGCCATGGCGGCGCCGTGCGTCAGCGCCAGCCTGGGGAGGTAGGACTTCAGGCAGTCCAGGGTTTCGGCCTTGGTGGTGGGCAGGTCGGTGCCGCCGAGGGCGTGCCCGACGCGGACGAACTCGCCGTAATAGCGGTCAAGTTTCTTGCCGCGCAACGGGTTCGGGTGATAGAGCTCGTGCGCCGTGGCCAGGCCCCAGACCACGGTGGCGTAGTTCCAGCGCAGCCAGTCCGGGTCGTCGGCGTCGTAGGCGGCGCCGTCGGGGCGCACGCCTTTGATGGTGTGGTGGATGGCGCGCACCGTCCGGGCCAGGTTCTCTGCGGTCTCGGTGTTGCCGTAGGCGGTGCCGATGAAGAACGCGATGGAATGGCCCAACCGGACTGCCGCGCCCTTGGGGTCGACGACCGGAATGGCGTCGCCGTTCTCGTCGCGCTTGACCAGGCGCGAGTGGTGCATGCCCATCCAGTAGATGGACGGGTCGAGGCGCTCGATGAACGCGGCGCACTGCAGGCCGAAGACCAGGGCCTCGGTGTGGGAGTGCACGTGCCAGACGGCGCTGCCGGGCCCGAACCAGCCGGGATCCCCGGCGGGGCCGGCGAATTCCATGCCGCGGAAGTAGTTCCGCCGGATGGTCTGGTCGAACCGGTGCTGAAGCTGCTGCTCGATGAGCTGGTGCGG
Organism: Mycobacterium sp. ST-F2; assembly: GCF_001905655.1. Classification (GTDB taxonomy): domain Bacteria; phylum Actinomycetota; class Actinomycetes; order Mycobacteriales; family Mycobacteriaceae; genus Mycobacterium. The sequence goes on along the minus strand of NZ_JMHT01000057.1, from coordinate 152,007 downwards.
CAGGTACACGTCAAACCCCTTCTGGTCACGGCTGTAACCAGAATAGTATTTGGTGACAGGTGTGACCAGACCTAGGCTGTAGGGATGTCGACACCGACCAGGTGGGCGGGGATTCCGCTCGACGACCGTCGCGCCGAGCGGCGCGGGCTGCTGGTCGACGCGGCCTTCGAATTGTTCGGCTCCGGCGGCGAGACCGCGTTGTCGGTCCGTTCGGTGTGCCGCGAGTGCGGGCTCAACACCCGGTACTTCTACGAGAGCTTCGACGGCATCGACGACCTGCTGGGCGCCGTCTACGACAAGGTGAGCGTTGAACTGGCCGCGGTGGTCGACGCCGCGATCACCATCGCGGGCGACTCGGTGCGGGCACGGACCCGCGCCGGCATCGCCGCGGTGCTTGGCTTCGGGTCGGCCGATCCACGGCGTGGGCGGGTGTTGTTCACCGAAGCGCGCGCCAACCCCGTGCTGGCCGCCCGTCGGGCCGTCACGCAGGACCTGCTGCTTGATGCGGTACTGGCCGAGGGTGGCCGCCTGCACCCCGGATCGGATCCCGTCGCCGCGCGCGTCGGTGCGGCGATGTACACCGGCGCGATGGCCGAACTGGCCCAGCAGTGGCTGTCCGGTTCGCTGGGCACGGATCTGGACGCGGTGGTCGACGCGGCGCTGGCGCTGGTGCTGCGCTGAGCACGGCGAAATGGCTACCCGGGCTGTCCGCGAGCAGCCATTCCGCCGCTCTCGAGAGCGTTACTGGGCGGCGGGACGCCAGCGCTTGATGAACTCCGTCTCCGGCCACTCCTCCTCGGCGGCCAGCAGTTCGTACATGGTCGCGCGGTCGATCGATTCGCGGATGATGTCGGCGTGCCCGGCGTGCCGGGACAGCTCCTCGATGATGTGCATCCCGACCCAGCGCACCGTCCAGTGGTCGATGTCGGTGGGGAACCACGGCACCTCATGCGGGATCGGCACCAGGGCGTCCAGGTCGAGCTGGGCGAAGGCCTGCAGCGTCTTGGCGTTCTGCGCGCGCAGGGCGTCCAACAGGTCGCCGAGCTTCTCGTCCTCGCGCATGGTGAGCTGGTCCTCATGCTCGGCCATCTGCTCGGCCATCGGTCGCGTGTCGCGCGGCGGGAAGTCGGGTGCGGCTTCTGCGCGTGCGACCCAGCCGGCTTGAACGGCGGTGACGTGCTTGATGAGGCCGCCGACCGACAGGGCGCTCACCGACGGCGTCGAGCGGGCCTGTTCATCGGTCAGGCCGTGGGCGACGGCCGCGAAGGCGTCCTGCTGGAACGCGATGACGTTGATCAGGGTCTGACGCTCGTCGCCTGCGGGTGCGGGCAGTCCGGCCATGGCTAGTTCTCCTTCTCGGTGTGGGTGTAAAGGTCACGGATGCAGGCGATTTCCGCTCCGTGGTGGATGACTTCGCGATTGATGTGCAGCACCAGGGCGGCCATTGAGTAGTCAGCGTAGGGACCCTCGGCGGGTCCGCACGGCCGGGCCAGGGCGGAGGCGTCGAGGCCGCGGACTCCGGTGATCCAGTTCGCGTAGGCGGCGTCGAGCTGCTCCAGGGCGGTGCGGGCGTCGCGGGCGTAGGGCCACGACTGGTAGTCGGCCGGCGGTCCGCCGAAATGCGAGTGGTTCCGCATGGCCAGGACGCCGACGATGACGTGCGCCAGCCGCCAGGCGATGGTCGTGAACGGCTCGGGTTGCGGTGGCGGATAACTGAAGTCGATGGATCCGTCGGGGTGCAGGGTCCAGCAGCCGGGCACCGGCTCCCAGAAGTATTCGTCGTCGGTCAGTCCCTCGAGCCGGGGGCGCAGCTGGTGTTGCCAGTGCCAGTCGAGTTGGTCGGCCAGTTCTTCGGTCCGTTCTTCGGTCACATGAAGAGCCTGACATTCAATTAGGACTGTTTCTGTCCTATGAATGCGGCAGAGTGTTGTCATGTCCGAAACGACGAGCCGCGTGCTGCAACTGCTGGGCCTGCTGCAGGCGCGCCGGGTGTGGACGGGGCAGGAGCTGGCCGACCGGCTCGGCGTCACCGGGCGCAGCGTGCGCCGCGACATCGAGCGGCTGCGCGACCTCGGCTATCCGGTGCACGCCAGCAAGGGTCGCGACGGCGGCTATCAATTGGGTGCCGGTGCCGCGCTGCCGCCGCTGCTGCTCGATCCCGAAGAGGCCGTCGCGATGGCGGTGTGTCTGCGGCTGGCGGCCGGCGGCAGCGTCGCGGGTGTCGGGGAGTCGGCGCTGCGCGCCCTGTCCAAACTCGACCAGGTGATGCCGGCGCGCCTCCGGTCGCAGGTGTCCGCCGTGCACGACGCGACGGTGACGCTGACCGGCGGCGGCTCGGTCGAGGCGGTATCGCCCGACGACCTGATGGCGCTGGCCCGTGCCTGCCGCGACCACGAGCACATCCGGCTCGGCTACACCGATATCCGCGGCAACCGCACGGAGCGTCGGCTGGAGCCCTATCAACTCGTCACCACCGGGCGCCGCTGGTACCTGCTGGCGTACGACCGCGACAAGCAGGACTGGCGGACGCTGCGGCTGGACCGGATGGTCGACGTCAAGGCCGCGGGGACGACGTTCGCGCCGCGCCCGGCGCCCGATCCGGCGGAGTTCGTGCGCCAGGCCATCACGGCGTCGCCGTACCGCTACGTCGCGCGGGTCCGGTATGAGGCAGCCGAAAGTCAACTGGCGCAGATGTTTTCCGCGTCGTCGGCGCAGATCGAGGCGGACGGTCCGGACCGCTGCATCGTGACCGCCGGGGGAGACGACCCGGAGCGCATCGCGCTGTACCTGGCGATGCCGGGGTACCGGTTCGAGGTGCTCGAGCCGCCCGAGGTGATCGCCGCGGCCGGCGTGGTGGCCGACCGGTTGCGTGCGGCAATGCCGCCCGGCTGAGGGCAATTGCGCCGTATGGTGCAGGGGTGTCGACGGGACGACTCCTGCAGGTGACGGCGGTAGTTTCCACCGAGTTGTTCGTCGGGCCGGCCGATGAACCGCTGCAGATCGTGCGGGTGGACTACATCGACTGCGTCGAACCGACTCAGGTCGAGGTAGCCGGTGACGGGCTGAGCGGTGCAGCGATGGCACAACCCGGGGACGGCACGCTCGAGATTCCGGTCGCCGTCGATGCGCCCGTACCCGGTGAACACCGGGCTGCCCGCGTGGGCGACACCCCGTTCGAGTTCGTCGTCGCCGAGCCGGGCTGGACCATGCACATGATCAGCCACTTCCACTACGACCCGGTGTGGTGGAACACCCAGGCCGCCTACACCAGCGTCTGGACCGAGGACCCGCCCGGGCGGTGCCGGCAGACCAACGGCTTCGACCTGGTCACTGCACACCTCGAAATGGCAAGGCGGGAGCCGGAATACAAATTCGTGCTGGCCGAGGTCGACTACCTCAAACCCTACTGGGACACGCATCCGGAACAGCGGGCCCAACTGCGCGCGCTGCTGGCCGAGGGCCGCGTCGAGATCATGGGCGGCACCTACAACGAGCCGAACACCAACCTGACCAGTCCCGAGACCGCGATCCGGAACTTCGTGCACGGCATCGGTTTTCAACGTGACATCATGGGCGCCGCCCCGGCGACGGCCTGGCAGCTCGACGTCTTCGGGCACGATCCGCAGTTCCCGGGCATGGCTGCCGACGCCGGCCTGACCTCCAGCTCGTGGGCCCGCGGCCCGCATCACCAGTGGGGCCCGATGCACCGTGACGGTGACCCCGAGCGCATGCAGTTCGCCAGTGAATTCGACTGGATCGCACCGTCGGGCCGGGGCCTGCTGACCCACTACATGCCGGCGCACTACGCGGCCGGCTGGTGGATGGATTCGTCGGCGTCGCTGCGGGAGGCCGAGGACGCGACATACGCGACGTTCGCGAAACTGAAAAAGGTTGCGCTGACCCGCAATGTGCTCCTGCCGGTGGGCACCGACTACACCCCGCCCAACAAATGGGTGACCGAGATCCATCGCGACTGGGCGGTGCGCTACACGTGGCCGCGCTTCGTCTGCGCACTGCCGCGCGAGTTCTTCGCCGCGGTGCGTGCCGAACTCGACGCCGGCGGCAGCCAGCCGTCCCCGCAGACACGGGACATGAACCCGATCTACACGGGCAAGGACGTGTCGTACATCGACACGAAACAGGCCAACCGTGCCGCGGAGCACGCGGTGCTGGAGGCCGAACGGTTCGCGGTGTTCGCCGGACTGCTCGCCGGCGCCACCTATCCGCAAGCGGCCCTGGCCAAAGCCTGGGTGCAACTGGCCTACGGTGCCCACCACGACGCCATCACCGGATCGGAATCCGATCAGGTGTACCTCGACCTGCTCACCGGCTGGCGTGACGCCTGGGAGCTCGGCCGGACTGCCCGGGACACCGCCGTGGCGCTGCTGTCCCGTGCCGTCGACGGTGACATCGTGGTCTGGAACCCCTTGGCGCACAGCCGAACCGACGTTGTCACGGTGCACCTCGATGAGCCGGTGCGGGGTTCGGTGGTCGACACCGACGGCACCCCGGTGCCGGTCCTGATCGAGGACGATGGCCGCACCGTCACCTGGCTCGCGCAGGACGTGCCGTCGTTGGGATGGCGCGGGTACCGGCTCGACGGAGAGCCGGCCGGCTCATCGTGGGCACCGATACCCGGCACCACCATCAGCAGCGACCGCTACGGCGCCACCGTCGACCCCGACCGCGGCGGCGCGGTGTCGTCGCTGTTCCGCGAGGGCGTCGAATTGATCGGCGCGGGCCAGGTCGGCAACGAGATCGCCGTCTACGACGAACATTCCGCACACCCCACCGAACATGAGGGGCCCTGGCACCTTCTGCCCAAGGGGCCGGTGGTGGGCTCTGCCGAACAACCGGCCGAGTCGGTGCAGGCCTACCGCAGCGCGCTGGGGGAGCGGTTGGTGGTCACCGGCCGCATCGGTGACGTGCTGCGCTACACCCAGACCGTCACGCTGTGGCAGGGCGTGGACCGGGTGGACTGCCGCACCGTGATCGACGAATTCACCGGAGCCGACAAGCTGCTCCGGTTGCGCTGGCCGTGTCCGGTGCCGGGTGCCATGCCGGTCAGCGAGGTCGGCGACGCGGTGATCGGCCGAGGTTTCGGGCTGCTGCACCAACGGGATTCGCACGATGCGGTCGACACCGCGGACCACCCGTACACCTTGGACAACCCCGCCTACGGATGGTTCGGGCTGTCATCGGCGGTGCAGGTCCGGGTGCACGACGCGAACGGGGAACACGTGCGTGCGGTATCGGTCGCCGAAGTGGTGGCGCCGCATGCTGCTGACCCGGACGTGCCGACCCGCGAGCTGATGGTCGCGCTGGTCCGCGCCGGGGTGACGGCCACCTGCAGCAGTGCCGACAAACCGCGCTATGGCGACCTCGCCGTCGACTCCAACCTGCCCGACGCGCGCATCGCGCTCGGCGGGCCCGACGAGAACGCCTTCACCGCAGCCGTTTTGGCTGCCGCCGACCCGTGCTACGCCGCGGAACTGCAGCGCCGGCTGGCCGTCGGCGCCGTCCGGCTCTGGGTGCCCGCCGATGCCGATCTGGTGCGGCGCTGGGTTCCCGGCGCAGACCTGACGGGCGTGCGGGCGCTGCCGGTGCTGATCGTCGCCGGGCCCGGCGCCACCGGGGATCTCATCGCCGCCCTCGCCGGTGCCGAGGTCGGCGTCGAGCAGGACGCCGCGGCCGGTATCGGACCGTTCGATGCCCGGACCGTGGCCGTATTGAACCGGGGCGTACCGGGTTTCGCCGTCGAACCGGATGGTGTCCTGCATACCTCGCTGATGCGGTCGTGCACCGGCTGGCCGTCGGGCACCTGGATCGACCCGCCACGCCGGACCGCACCCGACGGCTCGAACTTCCAACTCCAGCACTGGACCCACACCTTCGACTACGCCCTCGTGGCCGGTGACGGTGACTGGCGCGCCGCGGGCATCCCGGGCCGCAGCGCCGAGTACTCGCAGCCGCTGCTCGCGGTGCACACCGACCATCCCGCGGTGGCGGGCGGGTTGCCCTGCACCGGTTCACTATTGGGTGTCGAACCGGCGTCCGACGTGACGCTGGCGGCACTGAAAGCCACGGGGAACCCGATCGCCGCGGGCCGCAGCGTGCCGGTCGACCCGCGGTCGGGCATCACGCTGCGTCTGGTGCAGACCTCGGGACGGCCGACCGAGGTCAACGTCACCTCGGGACTCCGGCACCTCGACGACGTCGAACGGCTGGACCTCCTCGAACAACCGATTGCCGGCGGAAAAGACCTGCGGCTGCACGGTTTCGAGATCGCCACCGTGCGGGCCCGGCTCGACCTGCCGCACGTTCTCAACGGCGACCACGTCACCCTGGCGCCGGATGCCGAAGTCGCCCAACCGGTTTACGCCCGGTACTGGCTGCACAACCGCGGCCCGGCGCCGCTGGGCGGACTGCCCGCGGTAGCCCACGTGCACCCCACCGAAACAACCGGCGCACCGGGTGCGTCCGTACAACTGCGCGTCACCGCCGCCAGCGACTGCACCGACGCCGCCTTGCACGGCCGGGTCCGGGTGCTGTGCCCCGACGGCTGGTCGGCCACCCCGGACGAGCTGCCCTTCGTCCTGCCTCCGGGCGGCTACCTGGAAACCGAAGTGCAGCTGGACCTTCCGGCCGACGTCGCCGCCGGCCGGTATCCGGTGCGCGTCGAGCTGGCGGTCACCGGTGGCGACAAGCATCACCAGATTCCGGCCGCATGGCGTCAGATGGTCGAGGACGTCTGCGTCGTCACCGTCGGCGAGCCCGGCGACGCCCCGCTGCTGCGGCTGGTCGAGGAGCCTCAACCGGTCGACGTCGTCGCCGGTGCACATGCCGACCTGAGCGTCATCGTCGGCTCCGCCGCGGGGGCGCCACTGAGCCTGGAAGCGCACCTGATCAGTCCGTGGGGGACGTGGGAATGGTTGGGGCCGGGTGTGCTCGGGGCCGACGTCCCGGCGGGCGGCACCGTCGCGTTCGACTTCGACGTGGCGCCGCCGCCGTGGGTCGGGCCGGGGCAGTGGTGGGCGCTGGTTCGGATCGCGGCCGCCGGCCGGGTGCTCTACACCCCGGCGGTATCGGTGCGGGTCCGATGACCGGGGTCGCGTACGTCGCCACGGTCTCCGGCAGGCGGATTCCCGTCACCGCCCTCGACGACCGTGAATCATGTTTGCGGGCAAGCACATTGGCCCCATCGTTGCCGCCGGCCGGGACCAGTGAGGGCCGGCAGTTGCGGCGCTGGCTGACGCAGCTGCTCGTCGCCGACGAGGTGGTGCGGGTGGCCGCCGATGAACTGGGGGTCGCCGAAACGGACGCGCCGACCGAAGCCGACCTGCTGCCCGACGCCGCCGCCCGCATGGAACTCGGCAGCATCGCCGCGGCCGCCCTCGAAAAGCCCCTGGCGCGAGCGCTGTTTATCCGCGTGACCGCGGACGTTCAGATCTCGGGTGTCGACGTCGAGGCCTACCACGCCCGCAACCCTCTGCGGTTCGCTCCGCCCGTACCCGGAGCCGACGGCTGGTCCAGCGCGCCGGCAGTCGCCCCGGCGCTGGAACAGGTCCGGCCGCAGATCACCGCGCACCTGCTGGCGTCGGCGTGCCGCCGCGCCTTCCGGCATTGGCTCGACGCCCGGCGCGCGGAGTCCGTGCAGCTGGCGCACGGATACGAACACCCCGGCGACCCGCGCCAGCCCGACCACGTCCACCGGCACTGAGGCCGTGATGTCCGACCTGACGCTCGCCCTCGACATCGGCGGCACCAAGATCGCCGGCGCGCTCGTCGACGCGGACGGCACGCTGGTGCACCGCGAGCAGCTGCCGACACCGCACGCCGATGCCGAAGAGGTGTGGGCGACGGTCGAGGTGTTGGTCGGCAACGCCCTCGCCGCCGCGGCCGGGCGCCGGGTGTGCGGCGTCGGTGTCGGGTCGGCTGGGCCCATCGATCTGCCGGGCGGGACCATCAGCCCGATCAATATCGCCTGCTGGCAACGGTTTCCGATCGTCCAGCGGGTGGCTGACCGAAGCGGCCTGCCGGTGCGCCTCGGCGGTGACGGCTTGTGCATGGCCATGGGCGAGTGGTGGTGCGGTGCCGGGCGCGGCGCCGACTTCATGCTCGGCATGGTGGTGTCGACGGGTATCGGCGGCGGGCTGGTGCTGGACGGTGCGCCGTACCACGGCCGCACCGGCAACGCAGGCCATGTCGGGCACGTCGTGGTGGAACCCGACGGCGCGCCGTGCGCCTGCGGTGGCCACGGCTGCGTCGAGACGGTGGCGTCGGGTCCGCATCTGGCGCGGTGGGCGCACGACCACGGGTGGGACGCTCCCGCCGAGGCCGACGCGAAGGCCCTCGCCGAGGCCGCCGGCCGTGGCGACGTGGTGGCGATCCAGGCGTTCGCCCGCGGTGCCGACGCGATCGCCGCGGCCATCGCGTCGACGGCGGCGGTGTGCGACCTGGATTTGGTGGTGCTGGGCGGTGGAGTGGCGAAAGCGGGGGAGGTGCTGTTCGGGCCGTTACGCGCGGCCCTGGACCGCTACGCCGGGCTCGCCTTCCTGCGCGGCCTGCGGGTGGTGCCCGCCGAACTCGGCGGTGACGCCGGGCTTGTCGGCGCGGCCGCATTGTGGCGGGCCTGAGCGGCGCGACGCGCCATGTCCTTGCGGCCCCAGTCGCACAACGCGCCGAGCACCGGTCCCAGCGTCTTGCCGTAGTCGGAGATCGAATAGTGCACGCACGGCGGCACGGTGCCCGCGTCGTGACGCTCGATGATGCCGTCGTCGACCAACTCGTGCAGGTGCCGGATGAGCATGCGCTCGGTCATGTCCGGGATGCTGCGCCGGAGCTCGGCGGTGCGCATCGGCCCGTCCGCGAGCCGCCACAGGATGGTGCCCTTCCAGCGGCCGTCGATGACGGACAGCGCGGCGTCGATGGGGCACTCGCCGATCTCTTTCTTCGACACCGCCATGATCGCGCTCCTCGGGTCGCTACTGACTAATTTGTCAGTACCTTGTTATTTGTCAGTTTAGTGACCAGGCTCGATGCCATGGAGCCCATTGCCCAGATTGTCACCGTGATCGTCGTCGGCACACTCGTCGGAGTCGAGTTCGGCGTCGCCGCGTTCACCAATCCGATCCTGGAACAGCTGCCCGACGCCGCCTACCGCCAGGCCCGCGCGACCGGCAGTCGAATCCTCGGGACGGTGATGCCGTTCTGGTACGCCGCCGCAGCCGCGCTGCTGATCGCCGATGCCGTCCTCGCTCCGTCGTTCCTATCTGTCGCCGCCGTCGCGCTCATGGGGGTGGTGATGGTCCTGACGCTGACCACGCTGGTCCCGATCAACCACCGGGTCGCGGCGTGGGCGGGTGCCGGTCCCGACGAGGTGCCGACGAATCGCGCGCTGGCCCAGCGCTGGGATCGGTTGCACTGGCTGCGGGTCACGGTGCTGCTTGCGGCGTTCGTCCTGGTCGCACTGCCGAGGTGACCGCGATGGGCCGTCGGTCGGGAACGTAGACCCCCAAGTTAGGCAAGACTTAGCTAAGTTGATCTTGATGAACGGTTGGCGAACATCGTGCCGATCGACTGCAGGATCGGACTTAGTGAGGTACAGGCATGCGCGTCGTCTTCTTCGGTTTCCAGACGTGGGGGGTCAAGACGCTGCAGGCGCTGATCGACCTGGGGCACGAGGTACCCATGGTGGTCACGCATCCGACCAGCACGGATTCGTACAAGGCGATCTTTTCGGACTTGGTCGAGGAACTCGCCCAGGCGCACGACATCCCGGTCCACCTGACCATGCGGGCCGACCACGAGACCATCGATCTGGTCAAGCGCTCCGAGCCCGACGTCATCGTCGTCAACAGCTGGTACACGCGGATGACGGACGAGCTGTACGACCTGCCGCCGTTCGGCACACTGAACATGCACGACTCCCTGCTGCCGAAGAACACCGGTTTCTCCCCGGTGCTGTGGTCGCTGATCAGCGGTGAACCGGAGATCGGCCTGACCATCCACCGCATGAACGCCGAACTCGACGCCGGCGACATCCTGGTCCAGCGCTCGCTGGCCATCGGCCCGGCCGACACCGGCACCGAGCTGGTGATGCGCGGCATCGGCCTGATCCCGAGCGCCCTCGACGAGGCACTCACCGCGCTGGAAACCGGCACCGCGCAATGGCGGCCGCAGGCGAAGTCCGAGCGGACCTACTTCCACAAGCGCTCCGAGCGCGACAGCCTGATCGACTGGAGCTGGCCCGCCGAGGACCTGGAGCGCCTGGTCCGTGCACTGTCGGTGCCCTACCCACCCGCGTTCACCTTCTATCGCGGGGAGCGGATCGAAGTGCTGGAGTCCAAGGTCTCCGAAATCCGTTACGGCGGGTCGCCGGGCCGCGTGATCGCGCAGGAGGGCGGCGGCGCGGTCGTGTGCGGACCCAGTGCGCACCGCGGCCAGAACCGTGCGCTCGTGATCACCCGGGTCCGCGCGGCCGACGGCACCGAACACGCGGGCGACGTGTTCTTCCGCCGTGGCGGCTACCTGACCGGTGAGGCCGAACTCGCCGGAGCGATGTGATGTCGCCGAGCACGTGGGCGGCGGCGACGGTGCGTCGCCGCCTGGTCGCGTTGATGCCGCTGCTGATGATGAGGAAGGTGCTCTACCTCTTCATGATCCGGCGGTGGGGCAACTTCGCCGCGCCGACCACCTTCAACGAGAAGGTCAACTGGCGGATCTTCAACGATCGGCGGGACCGGATCGTCAAGGCCTGCGACAAGATGTGGATGAAGGAGATGGCCCGGGCGGCCTACCCGGGCGCGAACCTGCGCATCCCCGCCACCTACTGGTCGGGCACCGACCTGCGGGACGCCCCTGATCTCACGACGCTGCCGCCGTGGGTCCTCAAACCGAATCACAGCAGCGGGCACGCGCTGTTCGGGCCGGATCCGCAGACCGGCCTGCAGACCCTCCGCAAGCGGACCGCGCGCTGGTTCGAGCGGACGCCGCTGGAACTCGGGGAGTGGGGCTACAGCGAAGCCCGTCCGTTGCTGCTGCTCGAGGAACGCATCCCGACCCCGGACGGCGAAGCGCCCGTCGACTACAAATTCTTCGTCTTCGACGGCCGCGTCGAGCTGATCCAGGTGAACCGCGGCCGGTTCGGAAACAAGCAGACCACCACCTTTCTGGACGCCGACTGGCGTCAGCTGCCGGTGCGCTGGCGCATTCACCCGGTCGCGCCCGAGGAACGGCCCGTCGAGCTGGACAAGATGCTGGAGATCGCGAGCATCCTGGGCGCCGACTGGGATTTCATCCGCATCGACCTCTACGCCGTCGACGGCGACGTGTGGTTCGGTGAGTACACGCCCTACCCCGGTACCGGCATGCTGCGGTACCAGCCGATGAGCTTCGACCTCGAGCAGGGCCGGCAGTGGCAGCTGCCGACCCCGGACGAGGTTCGCCGCGGGCAGCCCTAGCCCGCGGCACCGGCGTTTCGAGCCGTTTTGGCTGATCGGCAGGCCATCGGCTACTCTGATCCAGTTCCACCGAAGACCGTCGGTCACCGATGAGCCGCTTGCGCGAAGAGTAAGTAGCTCGGCAATCGGTTGAAGGTTCCGGATTTTCCGGGCGGCCCACGCAGGAGGACGAGGTTTTCAGAGATTTTGTTTCTGCGCGCCCCGACCTTTCTGTGTCGGGGCGCTTTGCATTTCCGACCTCGATCGAAGCCGAATCTCCGGCAGTCTCCAGTGGGCCGATGAATACACCACAAGGAGGCATGTATGGCCACGGCTGATAAAGCCACTGCGGTCGCTGACATCGCCGAACAGTTCAAGGCCTCGACGGCCACTGTCGTGACCGAGTACCGCGGTCTGACGGTTGCCAATCTCGCCGAGCTGCGTCGCTCCCTTGGTGCTTCCGCGACCTACACCGTCGCCAAGAACACCCTGGTCAAGCGCGCTGCCTCGGAGGCCGGGATCGAAGGCCTCGACGACCTGTTCGCAGGTCCGACCGCCATCGCGTTCATCACCGGCGAGCCGGTCGATGCCGCGAAGGCACTCAAGAAGTTCGCGAAGGATCACAAGCAGCTCGTCATCAAGGGCGGCTACATGGACGGCGCTGCGCTGTCCGTGGCCCAGGTCGAGAAGATCGCCGACCTCGAGTCGCGCGAGGTGCTGCTGTCCAAGCTGGCCGGCGCCATGAAGGCCAAGCAGTCCCAGACCGCGGCGCTGTTCGTTGCGCCCGCGTCTCAGATTGCCCGCCTGGCGGCCGCTCTGCAGGACAAGAAGGCCGCCGAAGACTCGGCTGCCTGACCCACCCCACAACCACCAAAAAAGAACTAAGGAAGGACCATTCACATGGCCAAGCTGTCCACCGAAGAACTGCTCGACGCGTTCAAGGAAATGACCCTGCTGGAGCTCTCGGAGTTCGTGAAGCAGTTCGAGGAGACCTTCGACGTCACCGCCGCCGCTCCGGTCGCCGTTGCCGCCGTCGGTGCCGCTCCCGCCGCCGCTGAGGCCGGCGAAGAGCAGTCCGAGTTCGACGTCATCCTCGAGGGTGCCGGCGACAAGAAGATCGGCGTCATCAAGGTCGTCCGCGAGATCGTTTCCGGCCTGGGCCTGAAGGAAGCCAAGGACCTGGTCGACGGCGCCCCCAAGCCGCTGCTGGAGAAGGTCTCGAAGGAGGCCGCCGACGACGCCAAGGCCAAGCTCGAGGCCGCCGGCGCTTCGGTGTCCGTCAAGTAAGTTCGCCAGAACTGACGTTTTCCCCCGGAGTCCCTTGCGGACTCCGGGGGATTTCGCTTTTCAGGGGTATAAATCGGGGCATCTCTGACCATTTGGGGGACGATGGGGTAGTTGGCTCCGCATCCATCAGAGTGACTTTTCGGCGGGCGGTCCGATAGTTGGAACAAGGTGCATCAGCTCGCGAACGATGCGCTACAGTGACTCAAGCCACAGGCAGGGCAGCAGATGGCGCGCGAGCGCTGGCGGAAGGGATCTCACATGGGCGTCCAAATCGACGTAACAGGACTGAGCAAGTCCTTCGGGTCGTCGAAGATCTGGGAAGACGTCACTTTGACCATCCCCGCCGGCGAGGTCAGCGTCATGCTGGGCCCGTCCGGTACCGGTAAGTCGGTGTTCCTGAAGTCGCTGATCGGTTTGCTGCGTCCTGAGCGGGGGTCGATCGTCATCGACGGCACTAACATCATCGAGTGCTCGGCCAAGGAGCTGTACGAGATCCGGACCCTGTTCGGTGTGCTGTTCCAGGACGGCGCGCTGTTCGGTTCGATGAATATCTACGACAACACGGCGTTCCCGCTGCGTGAGCACACCAAGAAGTCCGAGTCGGAGATCCGCAAGATCGTGATGGAGAAGCTCGACATTGTGGGTATGCCCAATGACGGGCATAAGTTCCCGGGCGAGATCTCTGGTGGTATGCGCAAGCGTGCCGGCCTGGCGCGGGCATTGGTGTTGGACCCGAAGATCATCCTGGTCGATGAGCCGGACTCGGGTCTGGACCCCGTGCGTACGGCCTACCTGTCGCAGTTGTTGATCGACATCAACGCCCAGATCGACGCGACGGTGCTGATCGTTACCCACAACATCAACATCGTGCGTACGGTGCCGGACAACATCGGCATGCTCTACCGCAAGCACCTGGTCATGTTCGGCCCCCGTGAGGTGCTGTTGACCAGTGAGGAGCCGGCGGTCAAGCAGTTCCTCAACGGTCGTCGTATCGGCCCCATCGGTATGTCCGAGGAGAAGGACGCCGCGACCGCTGCCGCCGAGCAGGCCGCGATCGACGCCGGTCACTCCGATGGTGGTGTCGAGGAGATCGAGGGTGTGCCGCCGCAGATCGCCGTCACCCCGGGTATGCCCGTGCGCCAGGCGGTGGCTCGTCGTCAGGCTCGGGTGCGGTCGATCCTGCACACCCTGCCGCCCGCCGCGCAGGCCGCCATCCTCGAGGACCTCAACAAGAACGGCAACGCCGACGACCCGGTGACCGCACAGATTCCGCGGGCCTGATCCGCAGAACGTCGAGAATCGCGCCCGGGCTGAGTCAGCCCGGGCGCGATTTGTTTCGGCGGGGGCATGCACACGGACTGCGAAATCTGCGCTCAGCGGGTGCTGAGTGCGCCGTGGAGGCGTTGCGAAAGGGCGGGCGGCCGGTGATCTTGGTCACGGCGCGTCCGTCGGCGACGGCGTGCGGGTGGCGCCGCGCGGCCTGCTGCGTCACGATGAGAGCGCCCCGGTTCGCGATTTGCCGGTAAAACTCCACACCAAACACCGTGGCAACCCTTGACTGACGCCCGCAAACGGGCCAATCTGTTGGGCAGCATGTATTCGAGGGTGACGGACGCCAGCCAGCGTCAACCGATCAAACCCTTGATTCCGCATGCCGTGGTTGAGGAATACGCCGTCCTACGCTAATGTTGGACGTTGCGCTGGCTGCATCCTGCCCACCTCACCCGCACCTGACACCTTCTAGCCTGAGCGTTGCTCAGTGATCTAGACGCGTGCCCTGTGTCTTGTAAGGCCCGGACTGTGAGAACGCCAGCCGGACCCACGCAGATAGCGCGGCAATTCGGACCGGTTTCGACCGGCACCGAAATGGTCGCATCAGGTGCTGGAAGGACGCATCTTGGCAGTCTCTCGCGAGAGCAAGTCAGTAGATTCCAACAACTCCGTCCCAGGAGCGCCGAACCGAGTCTCGTTCGCCAAGCTGCGCGAACCGCTTGAGGTTCCGGGCCTCCTCGACGTTCAGACGGATTCCTTCGAGTGGCTGATCGGCTCGGACCGCTGGCGCTCGAAGGCAGTCGATCGCGGCGACATCAACCCGGTCGGAGGCCTCGAAGAGGTCCTCGCCGAGCTGTCGCCGATCGAGGACTTCGCCGGCACCCTGTCGCTGAGCTTCTCCGACCCGCGTTTCGACGAGGTCAAGGCTCCGGTCGACGAGTGCAAGGAAAAGGACCAGACGTACGCGGCCCCGCTGTTCGTCACGGCTGAGTTCATCAACAACACCACCGGCGAGATCAAGAGCCAGACGGTCTTCATGGGTGACTTCCCGATGATGACCGAAAAGGGCACCTTCATCATCAACGGCACCGAGCGCGTCGTCGTGTCGCAGCTCGTCCGTTCGCCCGGTGTGTACTTCGACGAGTCCATCGACAAGGCCACCGAGAAGACGCTGCACAGCGTCAAGGTCATCCCGGGCCGCGGTGCGTGGCTGGAGTTCGACGTCGACAAGCGCGACACCGTCGGTGTCCGCATCGACCGCAAGCGTCGCCAGCCTGTCACCGTGCTGCTGAAGGCGCTCGGCTGGACCAACGAGCAGATCCGCGAGCGCTTCGGCTTCTCCGAGATCATGATGGGCACCCTCGAGAAGGACCCGACCGCCGGTCCCGACGAGGCGCTGCTGGACATCTACCGGAAGCTGCGCCCGGGCGAGCCCCCGACCAAGGAGTCGGCGCAGACCCTGCTGGAGAACTTGTTCTTCAAGGAGAAGCGTTACGACCTGGCCCGGGTGGGCCGGTACAAGGTCAACAAGAAGCTGGGTCTGCACGACGGCAACCCGGCTCAGGTGACCGCGACGACGCTGACCGAAGAGGACATCGTCGCCACCATCGAGTACCTGGTGCGCCTGCACGACGGTGACACCAAGATGACCGCCCCCGGCGGTGTCGAGGTGCCCGTCGAGGTCGACGACATCGACCACTTCGGCAACCGTCGTCTGCGTACCGTGGGCGAGCTGATCCAGAACCAGATCCGGGTCGGCCTGTCGCGCATGGAGCGCGTCGTCCGCGAGCGCATGACCACGCAGGACGTCGAGGCGATCACCCCGCAGACCCTGATCAACATCCGTCCCGTCGTGGCGGCGATCAAGGAGTTCTTCGGCACCAGCCAGCTGTCGCAGTTCATGGACCAGAACAACCCGCTGTCGGGTCTGACCCACAAGCGTCGTCTGTCGGCGCTGGGCCCCGGTGGTCTGTCCCGTGAGCGCGCCGGCCTCGAGGTCCGCGACGTCCACTCGTCGCACTACGGCCGTATGTGCCCCATCGAGACCCCTGAAGGCCCGAACATCGGTCTGATCGGCTCGCTGTCGGTGTACGCGCGGGTGAACCCGTTCGGCTTCATCGAGACCCCGTACCGCAAGGTCGTCGACGGCATCGTCACCGATCAGATCGACTACCTGACCGCCGACGAGGAGGACCGCCACGTCGTGGCGCAGGCCAACTCGCCGCTGGACGAGAACGGTCACTTCACCGAGGAGAAGATCCTCGTCCGTCGTAAGGGCGGCGAGGTCGAGTTCGTCTCGGCGAACGACGTCGACTACATGGACGTCTCGCCGCGCCAGATGGTGTCGGTCGCGACCGCGATGATCCCGTTCCTGGAGCACGACGACGCCAACCGCGCCCTCATGGGTGCGAACATGCAGCGTCAGGCGGTTCCGCTGGTGCGCAGCGAGGCCCCGCTGGTCGGTACCGGCATGGAGCTGCGTGCCGCCATCGACGCCGGTGACGTCGTCGTCGCCGACAAGTCGGGTGTCATCGAAGAGGTCTCCGCCGACTACGTCACCGTCATGGCTGACGACGGCTCGCGGCACACCTACCGGATGCGCAAGTTCAACCGCTCGAACCACGGCACCTGCGCCAACCAGCGCCCGATCGTGGACTCGGGTCAGCGTGTCGAGGCCGGCCAGGTCATCGCCGACGGCCCCTGCACCGAGAACGGTGAGATGGCCCTCGGTAAGAACCTGCTCGTGGCGGTCATGCCGTGGGAAGGCCACAACTACGAGGACGCCATCATCCTCTCGCAGCGCCTGGTGGAGCAGGACGTGCTGACGTCCATCCACATCGAGGAGCACGAGATCGATGCCCGTGACACCAAGCTGGGCGCCGAGGAGATCACCCGGGACATCCCGAACGTCTCCGATGAGGTGCTGGCTGACCTCGACGAGCGCGGCATCGTCCGCATCGGCGCCGAGGTCCGCGACGGCGACATCCTGGTCGGCAAGGTCACCCCGAAGGGTGAGACCGAGCTGACCCCGGAAGAGCGCCTGCTGCGTGCCATCTTCGGTGAGAAGGCCCGTGAGGTCCGCGACACCTCGCTGAAGGTGCCGCACGGTGAGTCCGGCAAGGTCATCGGCGTCCGCGTGTTCTCGCGCGAGGACGACGACGATCTGCCCGCCGGTGTCAACGAGCTGGTCCGCGTCTACGTGGCCCAGAAGCGCAAGATCTCCGACGGTGACAAGCTCGCCGGCCGCCACGGCAACAAGGGCGTCATCGGCAAGATCCTGCCGATCGAGGACATGCCGTTCATGCCTGATGGCACCCCGGTGGACATCATCCTGAACACGCACGGTGTGCCGCGTCGTATGAACATCGGCCAGATCCTGGAAACCCACCTCGGGTGGGTCGCCAAGGCCGGCTGGAACATCGAGGGCGAGCCGGAGTGGGCAGCGAACCTGCCCGAAGGCATGCACAGCGCGCCGCGCGACAGCATCGTCGCCACCCCGGTGTTCGACGGTGCCCGCGAGAACGAGCTGCAGGGCCTGCTGGGCTCGACGCTGCCGAACCGCGACGGCGACGTCATGGTCGACGCCGACGGCAAGGCCACGCTGTTCGACGGTCGTTCGGGCGAGCCGTTCCCGTACCCGGTCACGGTCGGCTACATGTACATCCTGAAGCTGCACCACTTGGTCGACGACAAGATTCACGCGCGTTCGACCGGCCCGTACTCGATGATCACCCAGCAGCCGCTCGGTGGTAAGGCGCAGTTCGGTGGCCAGCGGTTCGGTGAGATGGAGTGCTGGGCCATGCAGGCCTACGGTGCGGCGTACACGCTGCAGGAGCTGCTGACCATCAAGTCCGACGACACCGTCGGTCGCGTGAAGGTCTACGAGGCGATCGTCAAGGGCGAGAACATTCCCGAGCCGGGTATCCCGGAGTCGTTCAAGGTTCTGCTCAAGGAACTCCAGTCGCTGTGCCTCAACGTCGAGGTGCTGTCTTCCGACGGCGCCGCGATCGAGATGCGCGACAGCGACGACGAGGACCTGGAGCGCACCGCCGCGAACCTGGGTATCAACCTGTCGCGCAACGAGTCCGCGTCGGTCGAAGACCTCGCCTAAGTCCATCCGCAAGTAGTCAGCTTTTTCTGATTCATACACCCGCAAGGGGAAAGGGAGTTACGTGCTAGACGTCAACTTCTTCGATGAACTCCGCATCGGCCTGGCCACCGCGGAGGACATCCGTAACTGGTCTTTCGGCGAGGTCAAGAAGCCTGAGACCATCAACTACCGCACGCTCAAGCCCGAAAAGGACGGCCTGTTCTGCGAGAAGATCTTCGGACCGACTCGCGACTGGGAGTGCTACTGCGGTAAGTACAAGCGCGTCCGCTTCAAGGGCATCGTCTGCGAGCGCTGTGGCGTCGAGGTGACTCGCGCCAAGGTGCGTCGTGAGCGCATGGGCCACATCGAGCTGGCCGCTCCGGTCACCCACATCTGGTACTTCAAGGGCGTTCCGTCGCGCTTGGGCTACCTGCTGGACCTGGCCCCGAAGGATCTGGAAAAGATCATCTACTTCGCGGCGTACGTCATCACCTCGGTCGACACCGAGATGCGGCACAACGAGCTGTCCACGCTCGAGGCCGAGATGGTCGTCGAGAAGAAGGCTGTCGAAGACCAGCGTGATCTGGACCTGGCCGAGCGCGCGCAGAAGCTCGAGCAGGACCTGGCCGAGCTGGAGAAGGAAGGCGCCAAGTCCGACGTCCGCCGCAAGGTGCGCGACGGTGGCGAGCGCGAGATGCGTCAGCTCCGCGACCGGGCCCAGCGTGAGCTGGACCGGCTCGACGAGATCTGGACCACCTTCACCAAGCTGGCCCCGAAGCAGCTCATCGTCGACGAGGTGCTGTACCGCGAGCTGCAGGACCGCTACGGCGAGTACTTCACCGGCGCCATGGGTGCCGAGTCGATCAAGAAGCTCATCGAGACCTTCGACATCGACGCCGAGGCCGAGTCGCTGCGCGACACCATCAAGAACGGCAAGGGCCAGAAGAAGCTGCGCGCCCTCAAGCGTCTGAAGGTCGTCGCGGCGTTCCAGCAGTCCGGCAACTCGCCCATGGGCATGGTGCTCGACGCCGTTCCGGTGATCCCGCCGGAGCTGCGCCCGATGGTTCAGCTGGACGGTGGCCGCTTCGCGACCTCCGACCTGAACGACCTGTACCGCCGCGTCATCAACCGCAACAACCGGTTGAAGCGACTGATCGACCTCGGTGCGCCCGAGATCATCGTCAACAACGAGAAGCGCATGCTGCAGGAGTCTGTGGACGCGCTGTTCGACAACGGCCGTCGTGGCCGGCCGGTCACCGGTCCGGGCAACCGTCCGCTCAAGTCGCTGTCCGACCTGCTCAAGGGCAAGCAGGGCCGCTTCCGTCAGAACCTGCTGGGTAAGCGCGTCGACTACTCGGGCCGTTCGGTCATCGTGGTCGGCCCGCAGCTCAAGCTGCACCAGTGTGGTCTGCCGAAGCTCATGGCCCTCGAGCTGTTCAAGCCGTTCGTGATGAAGCGTCTGGTCGACCTGAACCACGCGCAGAACATCAAGAGCGCCAAGCGCATGGTCGAGCGTCAGCGTCCCCAGGTGTGGGATGTCCTCGAAGAGGTCATCGCCGAGCACCCGGTGCTGCTGAACCGTGCACCTACGCTGCACCGCCTGGGTATCCAGGCCTTCGAGCCGCAGCTGGTGGAAGGCAAGGCCATCCAGCTGCACCCGCTGGTGTGTGAGGCGTTCAACGCCGACTTCGACGGTGACCAGATGGCCGTGCACCTCCCGCTGTCCGCGGAGGCGCAGGCTGAGGCGCGCATCCTGATGCTGTCGTCGAACAACATCCTGTCGCCGGCCTCGGGCCGTCCGCTCGCCATGCCGCGTCTGGACATGGTGACCGGTCTGTTCTTCCTGACCACCCAGATCGACGGTGACACCGGCGAATTCGTGGCGGCCACCAAGGACAGCGCCGAGCAGGGCGTCTACAGCAGCCCGGCCGAGGCCATCATGGCCATGGACCGCGGTGCGCTGTCGGTGCGCGCGAAGATCAAGGTCCGGTTGACGCACCTGCGCCCGCCGGCCGAGATCGAGGCCCAGCTGTTCGAGAACGGCTGGAAGCCGGGCGACGCGTGGACCGCGGAGACCACCCTGGGCCGCGTGCTCTTCAACGAGCTGCTGCCGAAGGGCTACCCGTTCGTCGACAAGCAGATGCACAAGAAGGTCCAGGCGGCGATCATCAACGATCTCGCCGAGCGCTACCCGATGATCGTCGTGGCGCAGACCGTCGACAAGCTGAAGGACGCCGGCTTCCACTGGGCCACCCGCTCGGGCGTGACGGTCTCCATGGCCGACGTTCTGGTGCCGCCGCAGAAGCAGGAGATCCTGGAGCGCTACGAGGGCCAGGCCGACGCGATCGAGAAGAAGTACCAGCGCGGCGGTCTGAACCACGACGAGCGCAACGAGTCGCTGGTCAAGATCTGGCAGCAGGCCACGGAAGAGGTCGGTAAGGCGCTGGAGGACTACTACCCGGCGGACAACCCGATCATCACGATCGTGAAGTCGGGCGCCACGGGTAACCTCACGCAGACCCGCACCCTGGCCGGCATGAAGGGTCTGGTGACGAACCCGAAGGGTGAGTTCATCCCGCGGCCCATCAAGTCGTCCTTCCGCGAGGGCCTGACGGTGTTGGAGTACTTCATCAACACCCACGGTGCTCGTAAGGGTCTGGCCGATACCGCTCTGCGTACCGCCGACTCGGGCTACCTGACCCGTCGTCTGGTCGACGTGTCGCAGGACGTCATCGTCCGCGAGACCGACTGTGAGACGGAGCGCGGCGTCATCGTCACCCTGGCCGAGGTCCAGGCCGACGGTTCGCTGGTGCGCGACGCCCATGTCGAGACCTCCGCGTACGCGCGGACCCTCGCCACGGACGCGGTCGATGCGAACGGCAACGTCGTCGTCGAGCGCGGCCACGATCTCGGTGACCCGGCGATCGAGGCACTGCTGGCCGCGGGTATCGCGACGGTCAAGGTGCGCTCGGTGCTGACCTGTGCCACCGGCACCGGCGTCTGCGCCAAGTGCTACGGCCGCAGCATGGCCACCGGCAAGCTGGTCGACATCGGCGAGGCCGTCGGCATCGTCGCCGCCCAGTCCATCGGTGAGCCCGGTACTCAGCTGACGATGCGTACCTTCCACCAGGGTGGTGTTACCGGTGGCGCCGACATCGTCGGTGGTCTGCCGCGGGTTCAGGAGCTGTTCGAGGCCCGCGTGCCCCGCAACGTCGCTCCGATCGCCGACGTGGCCGGCCGGGTGCAGCTGGAAGAGGACGACAAGTTCTACAAGATCACCATCGTTCCCGACGATGGTGGCGAGGAAGTCGTCTACGACAAGCTGCCGCGTCGTAACCGTCGCCTGCGCGTCTTCAAGCACGACGACGGCACCGAGCGCCTGTTGGCCGATGGTGACCACGTCGAGGTCGGCCAGCAGCTCATGGAGGGTTCGGCGAACCCCCACGAGGTGCTCCGCGTCCAGGGCCCCCGCGAGGTGCAGATTCACCTCGTCAAGGAGGTCCAGGAGGTCTACCGCGCTCAGGGTGTGTCGATCCACGACAAGCACATCGAGGTCATCGTCCGGCAGATGCTGCGTCGCGTGACCATCATCGACTCGGGCTCGACGGAGTTCCTGCCCGGTTCGCTGACCGAGCGCAGCGAGTTCGAGACCGAGAACCGTCGCGTCGTGGCCGAGGGCGGCGAGCCCGCGGCCGGACGTCCGGTGCTGATGGGTATCACGAAGGCATCGCTGGCCACGGACTCGTGGCTGTCGGCGGCGTCGTTCCAGGAGACCACTCGCGTGCTGACCGATGCGGCCATCAACTGCCGTAGCGACAAGCTGCAGGGTCTGAAGGAGAACGTGATCATCGGTAAGTTGATCCCGGCTGGTACGGGTATCAACCGGTACCGCAACATCCAGGTTCAGCCGACCGAGGAAGCCCGCGCTGCGGCGTACACGATCCCGTCCTACGAGGATCAGTACTACAGCCCGGACTTCGGTCAGGCCACCGGTGCTGCCGTGCCGCTGGATGACTACGGCTACAGCGACTACCGCTAGCTGGTCACAAGAAAGCCCCCGCTTCGGCGGGGGCTTTTTTGTTGCCGTGCGCCTGCTCGGCATCAATTGGCCAGCAGGTTCACCGCCGCGGAGAACTGGCGCGGCAAGGCTGCGGCGGCCGGGACGATGCGGGACCTGATGGCGGGGACGGCCCCGGCTCGGACCAGAACCTCGGTCAGCAGCCGGTAGCGACGGGTCAACGTGCGCCACCTGCGGTCGTAGTCCTCGACCCGGGCGTGGACGATGCAGTCGACCAAGGCCTCGGCGGCGCTGAACGCCAACCCCAGACCCTCGCCGGTCAATGCGTCGACGTAGCCGGCAGCGTCGCCGACCAGCAGCACCCGGCCCGCTACCCGGGTCCGCGCCTGCTGCCGTAGCGGCCCGGCTGCCAGGTCGGGCCCGAAGTCATGTCCCGCGACGCGCTGCCGCAGCTCGTCGAACGCCGCGAATTTCGCCTCGAAACCCCCGCGGCCGGCCGACAGGATCGCGATACCGACGCAGTCGTCAGCCACGGGCGTCACGTACGCCTCGGCCTCGCGGCTCCAGTGCACCTCGACGTTGTCGGTCCACGGCGCCAGCTGTACATGCCGGCGGATACCCCAGCGGCGCGGGCCCGCGGCGGGCCGCGCCAACCCGAGGTCGCGACGGATCGTCGAGTGCAGGCCGTCGGCCGCCACCAGGTAGCGGGCCCGCAGCCCGGCGCACCGCACGCCGGTCGCGTCCTGGCTGATCTCACCGGCCGCACCCTGGACGATCTTCACCCCGGCCGCGCGCGCCGCGTTGCTCATCGCGGCGTGCAGCGTCGTCCGGCGGATCCCGCGGCCGACCCCGTTCCGAAACGCGGCCTCGACCCGTGTCGCCCCCGCGTGATAGCTGATTCCGCGCAGCGTCCGGCCGGGCGCCTCCACACCCAGCCGGTCGAGCTGGGCGAGGGAATGCGGCATCAGGCCCTCGCCGCAGGCCTTGTCGAGCGTGCCCGTACGTCGCTCGACGACGACCGCTTCCAGGCCGGCATGCGCCGCATACAGCGACGTGGCGAGCCCCGCCGGACCGCCGCCGATCACGAGCAGGTCGATCACGACAGACTCGCCAGCGCGGCGTTCTCGACCCGCAGGCGCGTGCGCAGGAGCACCGCGTTGAGCACCGTGAACAGCGCCGCCGTCAGCCACGCGGTGTGCACCAGGGGCAGCGCGAATCCCTCGATCACCACGGCCACGTAATTGGGATGCGACAGCCACCGGTACGGACCCGCGACCACCCGCGTGGCTCCCGGGACGACGATGACGCGGGTATTCCACTGCGGCCCGAGCGTGACGATGCACCACCACCGCAGGGCCTGCGTCGCCAGGACCACCGCCAGCATCGGCCAGCCCAGCGCGGGGAGGAACGGCCGGTCGAGCAGCAGCGGTTCGAGCACGCACCCCACCAGCAGTCCGACGTGCAGCACCACCATGAACGGGTAGTGGCCGAAGCCGTGTTCGGTGCCGCCGCGCGCCAGCGACCAGGCCAGGTTGCGCTTGGACACGACGAGCTCGACGAGCCGTTCGAGGGCGACGGCCGCGATCAGCGCCAGGTACCAGCCCACGGGTTCAGCGCCACCGCAGTAGGACCAGTTCGGAGCAGAAGCCCGGGCCCATCGCCATCATCAGCCCGAGACTCCCCGGAGGTGGACGCTTGGCGATGGTGTCGTGCAGGACGTGCAGCACCGAGGCCGACGACAGGTTGCCGACCTCGGCAAGGGACCGCCACGTCAGCTCGAGGGCGTCGTCGGGCAGGCCGAGTGTCGCGGTGATCGCCTCGATCACCTTGGGCCCGCCGGGATGGCTGACCCACGTGGTGATGTCGCTGGTCTCGAGGCCATGTGCGGCAAGGAAATTGGTGACGTCGTCACCGAGGTAGGTCTCGATGACCTTGGGTACGTCAGGGGAGAGCACCAGGTGGAAGCCACCCGAGTCGATGTCCCAGCCCATCGTCCGTTCCGAGTCGGGGTAGAGGTGGCTGCGGGAATCGAGCACCTCCGGACCAGGGGCGGCGACGGTCGCGGCACGCCGGTCTCCGACCATGACGACGGCACCGGCTCCGTCACCGAACAGGCTGGAGCCGACGACGGTCGCAATCGACGGCTCGGCCTGCGCGGTGCGCCCGACCCGGCGGCGCCGGCGACGCAGCCCAGCCCGAACAGCGGCACCCGCCGGACATCGGGGCGTAGGCCGATCAGACCAGCGATCCGGGCGTCGAGCGTCGGCACCGCCACGCCGGTGACGGTGGTGGTGTAGATGATGTCGACGTCGGCGGGTTTCAGGCCGGCGTCGTCGAGGGCACCTTGGATCGCGGCGCAGCCGAGGGCCACGGCGTGTTCGATGAAGACATCGTTGGCGTGGCCGAAGTCCGTCAGGTCCGGATAGTCCGCGAGCGGCAGGACGGTGTGCCGGGTTTCGACCCTGGCGCTGCGATGCAGTTTGCGGATCGCGTCCGCGTGCTCGGCGTAGCCGGGAAGCTCCAGCAGCGCATCGGTGATTTGCTCCTGCGTGTGGCGGTGGGGCGGCAGTTCGCTACGGACACTTGCGATTACGCTCATCATCCCTCCTATACCCAGATCACGAGATCCAGACCGCGCGGGTTCACCTTTCGTGGGTCACGGAACTGGGCCGAACCCGGAACGGCTTGTGCCAGGATGAGTCCGGGGGAGGGGAATGTTCATGCGAACACGGGTCATTTTGGCGTGCGGGGTCGCCGCCGTCATCGTCGTGCCGAGTGCCGGCTGCCAGTCCGACTCTGGCAGCCCAGCGCCGGCCGGATCATCCAGCTCATCGACTGCCGCGCCGACGACCACTGGGACACCGCCGCCGCCGACGTCGTCGGCTCCACCGCCGCCGGCCGGGCCGTTGGTGCAGATGGAACAGCTGACAGGATTGCTGCCCAGTGCCGCAGAGGCCGGTGCCGCCGTCAACATCCCGAACCTCAGCGCCACCGAGTCCCACGACACGTTGAGCCTGCTGCCCGACGACTACGTCTCGGACATGTCCTGTGTGGGCGCCATCGCCGACGCCGCGATCCAGCCCTACTCGGACAGCCCTGTCGTCAAGGTCCGCACCCAGGACTACGCGCCGGGCGACGGATCGAACAGTGCCACGGTCATCACGTCGGCGATCCTCTACGAGACCGTGCAGGATGCCCGCGACATGGTCGCCGCGACGGTGGCCGGGTGGCAGGCGTGCGCCGGCAAATCCGTCCAGGTGAAGACCATGCCGGCACCCTCGACGTTCACCATCGGCACCGCAGCCGCGACCGGTGATCTCCACACGCTGATCGACACCCGGACCGCCCCGCCCGATTTTTCCTGCGGCCGGGGCATCACGTCACGCAACAACGTGGTGATCGACCTGACGGTGTGCGGCAAAGACCCCGCAGCGGTAGGCGCGGGCACGCAGGCGGCACTGGGCCAGATCGCGGCGAAGGTGCCGGCATGACCGCCCCAATGCCCTCCCGCGCTGAAAAGCGCTGCGCACCAATGTTTTTTGCGATCACCGCAACGGCCGCTCTGCTGGCCGGGTGCGACTCGTCCGTCAACGGCAGTCCCGTCGCTGCTCCGGTGGCGTCGGGTAGCGCGCCGGCCGCCACCGCTACCGCTCCGGCGCAGGCCCCGGGCACGCTGCTGCCCGCGGACCTGCCGCGCGTCATGCTGCCGATCGAGGAGCTCCGGAACATCACGAAGGCGCCGTCGCTGGTGAAGATCGCCACGTGGCGGCATCTGGGTGTTGGACTGGGCATCACGTTCACACCGCCGCAGTGCGGTGTCGTCGCCAGTAACAGCCTGCAGGTCATGTTCGGCGGCAGCAGTCCAACCGGTGTGCTGTACCCGAATTACATGAGTACGGAGCAGCCGCTGGTCCAGGTCTATCCGGGTGCGGTGACCTTTCCGGATCCGGCCGCGGCGCGTGCCCTGATCGCCGCCCAGCTGCCGGTGTGGCAGCAATGCGCCAACTCGGACGTCACGATCAAGACGGTCGATGGCACCGCGGCCCAGCACAACAACGCGCTGCAGGCCACCGCCGACACGCTGACCTTGCCCATCACCATCGGGGGCAACTACCAGTGCGTACGAACCCTGGCCGCCAGGAACAACGTCGTCTTCGACAACGTCGTCTGCGCGCCGAGCCTCAGCGGTGAAGATGCGACGATCCTGAACGCAATGGTCGCCAAGCTTCCACGCTGACCGAAGTAGGCTGGGACACATGCTGATTGGTTCGCACGTCGACAACACCGATCCTCTGGCCGCGGCCGCTGCCGACGGCGCCGATGTGGTGCAGTTCTTCCTGGGCAACCCGCAGAGCTGGAAGAAGCCCGCGCCCCGCGAGGACGCCGAGACGCTACGTGCGTCCGCTGTACCTCTCTATGTGCACGCGCCGTACCTGATCAATGTCGCGTCGGCCAACAACAAGGTGCGCATCCCGTCGCGCAAGATTTTGCAGGACACCTGCGACGCCGCGAGCGCGATCGGCGCGACGGCCGTGATCGTGCACGGCGGGCACGCCGATGACAACGACATGGACGCCGGCTTCGAGCGGTGGGTGAAGGCGCTCGACGCGCTCAAGACCGACGTGCCCGTCTACCTGGAGAACACCGCGGGCGGCGATCACGCCATGGCTCGGCACTTCGACACCATCGCCCGGCTGTGGGACCGCATCGGGGACAAGGGCATCGGGTTCTGCCTGGACACGTGCCACGCCTGGGCGGCGGGGGAGGCGCTGGTCGACGCCGTCGAGCGCATCAAGACCATCACGGGCCGCATTGATCTGGTGCACTGCAACGACTCCCGTGATGCCGCCGGCTCCGGGGCCGACCGGCACGCCAACTTCGGCATGGGGCAAATCGACCCGCAGTTGCTGGCTGCCGTGGTGCGCGCTGCGGACGCCCCGGTCATCTGCGAGACGTCCGAGGACGGACGCAAAGACGACATCGCGTTCCTCCGCGAGAACGTTTAGTCCGCACAGTCAATTGTGGTA
This sequence comes from Mycobacterium sp. ST-F2, assembly GCF_001905655.1. Lineage (GTDB taxonomy): Bacteria > Actinomycetota > Actinomycetes > Mycobacteriales > Mycobacteriaceae > Mycobacterium. Next base: position 124,872 of record NZ_JMHT01000057.1, on the reverse strand, counting down.
GACCCTTCGGGTGCAAGACGCCAACACTGAGGTAGCAGAGACCCCCGACGCCGGATATGAACGTGGCCTGTCTGCGCGCACCGTGCAGATGATCGCGATCGGCGGGGCCATCGGAACCGGCCTGTTCTACGGCGCGGGCGGGGCCATCGAGAAGGCCGGCCCGGCGCTGATCCTGGCCTACCTGCTGGCCGGTCTCGCGGTGTTCGTCATCATGCGGGCGCTCGGTGAGTTGCTGGTGTACCGCCCGGTGTCGGGCAGCATCTCGGAGTACGCCGAGGAGTTCATGGGCCGGTTCGCCGGGTTCGCGAACGGCTGGACGTACTGGGCGGTGTGGGCGACGACCTGCATGGCCGAGATCACCGTCGCCGGTAAGTACGTGCAGTACTGGCCGTGGGGGCACGACATCCCGCAGTGGGTGACGGCGCTGGTCGTCCTGTTGGTGCTGTTCGTGGCGAACCTGATCTCGGTGAAGATCTTCGGTGAGGCCGAGTTCTGGTTCTCGATGATCAAGGTCACCGCGATCATCGGCATGATCCTCATCGGCATCGGGGTCCTGTTGCCGATCGCCGGATTCGGCCCGGCCACCGGTCCGAGCGTGACGAACCTGTGGAACGACGGCGGCTTCTTCCCGACGGGCTTCAGCTCGGCGTTGCTGAGCCTGCAGATCGTGGTGTTCGCCTACGTCGGTGTCGAGCTGGTCGGTGTCACCGCGGGTGAGGCCGAGAACCCGAAGGTGACGCTGCGCAAGGCCATCAACACGCTGCCCTTCCGCATCGGCCTGTTCTACGTCGGCGCGCTGATCGTGATCCTGTCGGTGCAGGGCTGGCGGAATTACCACGCCGGGCAGAGCCCGTTCGTCGCGGTGTTCCAGTACCTCAACATTCCGGCGGCCGCGGGCATCGTGAACTTCATCCTGCTGACGGCGGCGCTGTCGTCATGCAACTCGGGGATCTATTCGACGGGCCGCATGGTGCGCAGCCTGGCCCAGCGCGGTGATGCACCCGCCGGCCTGCAGGCGCTGAGCAGCCGGCACGTGCCGATGCTCGCCATCTGCTTCTCGGTCCTGACCATGGGCGTCGGCGTCCTGGTGAATTACCTGTCGCCGGACAAGGCGTTCGCGTACATCACCTCGGTGTCGACCATCGGCATCATCTTCGTGTGGGGCTCGATCCTGGTGTCGCACCTGATCTATCGCCGGCGGGTCGCCGAGGGCGTGTTGCCGGCATCGGATTACCGACTGCCCGGGGCGCCTGTCACGACGTTCCTGGCGCTCGGCTTCCTGGCGCTGGTGGTCGTGCTGCTGTTCCTCACCGACGACGGACGGACCGCGATCCTGGTGGGTGCCATCTGGTTCGTCATCGTGACGCTGGGGTACTTCGTGCACCGCGGTGATCGCGCCACCGAGGTCGTAACGCGCCACTAGCGGCTATATACAGTTCTTGTGCGACTGTCGTAAATATGTAACATTGAAGGCATGACCGATCGCCCATTGCTCCTCGCGTCCGCGGACACGCATGTCGTCACCAATCAGGTTCCGCCGCTCGAGAACTACAACCCCGCGACCTTCCCGGCGCTCGCCGAGGCGCTGATCCGCGAGGGCGGGGAGTGGGGCGTCGACGAGGTGCACGCCGTCGGCGAACTCGGCGGCAGTCGCAAAGCGCAGCGCTGGGGTGAACTCGCGGACCGCAACGTCCCGATCCTGCACACGCACGACCGCTACGGGCACCGCGTCGACGAGGTCGAGTACGACCCCGCCTACCACCATCTGATGAACGCCGCGGTGACGCACGGCCTGCACGGCGCACCCTGGGCCGACGACCGTCCGGGCGCGCACGTCGTCCGCGCGGCGAAGATGTCGGCCTGGACCCCGGAGCCGGGACACGTCTGCCCGATCTCGATGACCTACGCCGTCGTGCCGGCGCTGCGGTTCAACCCCGAACTGTCGAAGATCTACGAACCGCTGCTGACCAGCCGGGTGTACGACCCCGACCTGAAAGTGCCTGCCACCAAAGCAGGTATCACCGCCGGCATGTCGATGACCGAGAAGCAGGGCGGCTCCGACGTCCGCGCCGGCACCACTCAGGCCACGCCCAACGGCGACGGCAGCTACTCGCTGCGCGGCCACAAGTGGTTTACGTCGGCACCGATGGGCGACATGTTCCTCGTCCTCGCCCAGGCGCCCGGGGGACTGTCGTGCTTCTTCCTGCCCCGCGTGCTGCCCGACGGCACCCGCAACCGCATGTTCATCCAGCGGCTCAAGGACAAGCTCGGCAATCACGCCAACGCCTCCAGCGAGATCGAGTACGACGGTGCGACGGTCTGGCTGGTCGGTGAAGAAGGCCGCGGCGTGCCGACCATCATCGAGATGGTCAACCTGACCCGCCTGGACTGCACGCTGGGCAGCGCCACCAGCATGCGCACCGGTCTGACGCAGGCCGTGCACCACGCCCAGCACCGGAAGGCCTTCGGCGCGTACCTGATCGATCAGCCACTGATGCGCAATGTGCTGGCCGACATGGCCGTCGAGGCCGAGGCGGCCACCATGCTGGCGATGCGCATGGCCGGCGCCACCGACCGCGCCGTGCGCGGTGACGAGCGCGAAAGCCTCTTCCGCCGAATCGGTTTGGCCGCGGCGAAGTACTGGGTGTGCAAGCGCGCGACGCCGCACGCCGCGGAGGCCATGGAGTGCTTCGGCGGCAACGGTTATGCCGAGGAATCGGGCATGCCGCGACTGTACCGCGAGGCGCCGCTGATGGGCATCTGGGAAGGCTCGGGCAACGTCAGCGCGCTCGACACGCTGCGTGCCATGGCCACCAAGCCCGAGTGCATCGAGGTGCTGTTCGACGAATTGGCGCAGGCGCAGGACCTCCGCCTGGACGCCCACGTAAACGCGCTCAAGGCGCAGCTCACCGATCCGCAGACGCTCGAATACCGCGGACGCAAAGTGGCAGAGGACATCTCGCTGGCCCTGCAGGGCGCGCTGCTGGTTCGCCATGGCCACCCCGCGGTGGCCGAGGCGTTCCTGGTCAGCCGCCTCGACCGCCAGTGGGGTGGCGCATTCGGCACGCTGCCGACGGGCCTCGACCTCGCACCCATCATCGAACGCGCCCTGGTCAAGGGCTGATTTCTACTGCCGAACTGGGGTGCCCCCAGCTCTCGGAAAGGTGAGTTTGTGGATTTCGACAGCCTGAAGACCATGACCTACGAGGTCACCGATCGCGTCGCCCGGATCACGTTCAACCGTCCGGAAAAGGGCAACTCGATCGTGGCGGACACCCCGCTGGAGCTGGCCGCGTGCGTCGAGCGGGCCGACCTCGATCCGAACGTGCACGTGATCCTGGTGTCCGGCCGGGGCGAAGGCTTTTGCGCCGGTTTCGATTTGAGCGCGTACGCCGACGGCACCGGAGCCGCCGGCGGCGCGGAGCACCAGGGCACGGTGCTCGACGGCAAGACCCAGGCCGTCAACCACCTGCCGAACCAGCCCTGGGACCCGATGATCGACTATCAGATGATGAGTCGCTTCGTCCGCGGCTTCTCGAGCCTGATGCACTGCGACAAGCCGACAGTGGTCAAGATTCACGGCTACTGCGTGGCCGGCGGCACGGACATCGCGCTGCACGCCGACCAGGTGATCGCGGCCTCCGACGCCAAGATCGGCTATCCGCCGATGCGGGTGTGGGGCGTGCCCGCCGCCGGGCTGTGGGCGCATCGCCTCGGTGACCAGCGCGCGAAACGCCTGCTGTTCACGGGGGATTGCATCACCGGGGCGCAGGCCGCCGAGTGGGGTTTGGCGGTCGAGGCCCCGGAGCCCGAGGACCTGGAGGAGCGCACCGAGCGGCTTGTCGCCCGGATCGCGGCGATGCCCGTCAACCAGCTGATCATGGCGAAGCTCGCGTGCAACACGTCGCTGCTGCAGCAGGGGATCGCGACCAGCCGGATGGTCAGCACGGTGTTCGACGGCATCGCCCGGCACACGCCCGAGGGCCACGCGTTCGTCGCCGACGCCGTCGAGCACGGGTTCCGGCAGGCGGTGCGGCACCGTGATGATCCGTTCGGGGATGCGGGCCGGGTTGCCTCCGGGGTCTGACGGCCATGGCTGATCTGAAGCGGATGACCGCGCGGTCGGTGGTGCTGAGCGTCCTGCTGGGTGCTCACCCGGCGTGGGCTTCCGCGGCCGAGTTGGTGCGGCTCACTTCGGATTTCGACATCAAGGAGCAGACGCTGCGGGTGGCGCTGACCAGGATGGTCAGCGCCGGCGACCTGGTGCGCTCGGCCGACGGCTACCGGCTCGCCGACCGCCTGCTGGCGCGGCAACGCCGGCAGGATGCCGCCATCGACCCGAAAACCCGCCCGTGGCATGGTGACTGGACGACGGTCGTCATCACCACCATCGGCGCTGATGCGCGCACGCGGGCCGACCTGCGAAACGATCTGCTGCAGAACCGGTTCGGAGAACTCCGCGAGGGCCTGTGGCTGCGCCCGGCCAATCTGGCCACCGATCTCCCCGAGGAGATCACGGCGAATGCCCGGGTACTGACCAGCCGCGACGACGACCCCGCGGGGCTGGTCGCGCTCTTGTGGGACCTGCCCTCCTGGATCGCCACCGCACAGCAACTGCTCGACGAGATCGCCTCGGCGACAGACATTCCCGGCCGCTTCGTCGCCGCGGCCGCAATCGTGCGGCACCTGTTGGCCGACCCGGTCCTGCCCGCAGAACTGCTCCCGGCCGACTGGCCCGGACAGCAGCTGCGGCAGGCCTACGCAGACTTCGCCGCCGAACTGACCGGGCGGCGCGATGAACCGATGGAGGCATCATGACCGAGCCCGTGCGTGTCGAGAAGAACGGACCGGTGACGACCGTCATCATCGACCGGCCCGCAGCCCGCAACGCCGTCAACGGACCGACGGCAGCGGCGCTCTACCAGGCGTTCGACGAATTCGACCGTGACGACTCCGCATCCGTCGCGGTGCTGTGGGGAGATCACGGAACCTTCTGCGCCGGAGCCGATCTCAAGGCGTTCGGCACCCCGGAGATGAACCAGACGCACCGGACGGGGCCCGGGCCCATGGGGCCGAGCCGGATGATGTTGTCCAAGCCCGTCATCGCCGCGGTCAGCGGCTACGCCGTCGCCGGGGGACTGGAGCTCGCGGTGTGGTGCGACCTGCGGGTCGTCGAGGAGGATGCGACGTTCGGGGTGTTCTGCCGGCGTTGGGGCGTCCCGCTCATCGACGGCGGCACGGTCCGGTTGCCGCGGCTGATCGGGCACAGTCGCGCGATGGACCTGATCCTCACCGGCCGCGCCGTCGACGCCGCCGAAGCGCTGCAGATCGGCTTGGCCAATCGGGTGGTGCCGCACGGGCAGGCCCGCGAGAAGGCCGAAGAACTGGCCCACCAGTTGGCCGCGCTGCCGCAGTTGTGCCTGCGGGCCGACCGGATGTCCGCGCTCCGCCAGTGGGGTGAATCCGAGGAATCCGCAATGGAATTCGAATTTGCCAGTCTGGTGCAGGTGGCCGAGGAGTCGATCGCCGGCGCGCAGCGGTTCGCCGGCGGAGCGGGCCGGCACGGCGCTCAGGCGTGAAAGCTAGCCCTTGGTGACGGTGTTGCCGGTCCCGGTGTTGGTGACCTTCGGCGACCCGTCCTTGTAGGTGACGGTGGCGTGCATGCCGACGACGTCGAGCTCCTGGTCGACCTTGTCGAAGGTCACTTTGTTGTCGGTACCGCCGATGTTGGCCTTCGCGCAGGTGCCCTTGACCGTCAGTGTGTTGTTGGCACCGCCGACAGTCAGTGATTTGCCGTTGGCGCAATCGATTTCGCGCGTTGTCCCCACTGCGCTGTAGTTGATGGTGTTGCCGACCTCGACCTGTGCCGTGGTGGGGGCCGCGGACGTGCCGCCGGTGCCTGCAGCGCTCGAACTCGCGCCACCGGTCTTGCTGTCCTGCGATCCGCAGCCGGTCAGCACCAGGGCGGCAGTGGCGACGATGCCCGCCGCGATCGCGATTCGGTTGGCGGTCATGCGGTGTCCCTCCGTGTCGGCGTTACTGGCACCTGGTGCGGACGCGGTCAGGGAATCTTGTTCAGCCGGTTGCCCAGACCCAGTTGGCGTCCGATGTCGATCAGTGCCGGATCCCCATTGTGGAACATCACGTTCTGATCGAAGCCGTAGACGGTGACGTCGTTGACGACCGTGTCGGCGATGACGGTGTTGTGCGAGCCCTGGACGGTCACCGCCCAGCAGGTGCCGAAGGCGGTGATGATGTTGCCGGTTCCGTTGACGAACAAGGTGCCGTTGTGGCAGTCGAGGGTCTGGGTGATGCCCTGCCCGGTGATGTGGGTGTCGTCGTTGACCGCAGCGGCGTTCGGTGCGCCGACCGTGAGCGGGACCGTCAGCAGTCCGGCAACCAATGCGGTTCCCCATGCTCTACGACTCACGATGGTCCCCTTCGTTCTGGTCTGGCAATGTTGTGCACCGTTGTTCGGTATCTGGGAGCCTACGTTGCGAGGTAGGTGCTGCGGAGGCGGTTCGCCCGTTCTGTGGGACTCGCCATGAGACGCGGTTACAGGTTGCGCCCAAATGGCGACGTATCCGCAGCGTCTAGAGGTTAGAGTCATTAGTTAGCTGGCCGCGCCGCGGCCGGTGGAACCGAGAACCGAACACCGGAGGAACGGGCAGATGGCACCACGGCCAGAGTCGCAAGCGGTTGGGGAAACCCGACCGGCTGCGCCGGCGCGGTCGCGGGCGACGGCGCGGACCACCAAGCTCAGCCGGGACTCGATCGTCAACGCGGCCCTGACGTTCCTGGACCGCGAGGGCTGGGACGCACTGACCATCAACGCGCTGGCCAACCAGCTGGGCACCAAGGGCCCGTCGTTGTACAACCATGTGCAAAGCCTTGATGACCTGCGCCGAACGGTTCGGATGCGCGTCATCGACGACATCATCGGCATGCTCAACACCGTGGGTGAGGGGCGCAGCCGGGACGACGCGGTGATGTCGATGGCCAGCGCCTACCGCAGCTATGCCCATCACCATCCGGGCCGGTACTCGGCGTTCACCCGGATGCCGCTGGGCGGCGACGACCCCGAGTACACGGCGGCGACGCACGCGGCAGCGGGACCGATCATCGAGGTGCTGGCCTCGTACGGCTTGGACGGCGAGAACGCGTTCTACGCGGCGCTGGAGTTCTGGTCGGCGTTGCACGGTTTCGTGCTGCTGGAGATGACAGGCGTGATGGACGGCGTCGACACCGACGTGGTGTTCACCGAGATGTTGCTCCGATTGGCGCGAGGGATGGCTCAGCGCGACTGAGCCGGGATTCGTCACTTCCCGGCTAGCTCGGTCATCGGGCTGATGCCCTCCGCTCGGCCCATGGCCGCGTTGGATTGATGCTTGCTCAGGCATGGTTCGGATACTGTTGCGGCGGAACGACACTCCGCGGCTTACTCATCGCATCAACGGCCCAGCACGCCAGGCAGCCCCCGATGAAAACGCCGATGTTGGCCAGCCAGAAGCCGAACCACACGGGCTGGCCGATGCCTTCGTGTTGCTGGTACCAGACCGACCACCAGATCAACAGCGCCGTCGGAATCAGTCCGACAGCCCAGGCGCCCTGCCGTCGTGAAATACCCCATGCCAGGACGAACACGAATGCCGAGATCGTCGCCGCATTCACCAGCAAGGGCATCAGGTCCGTCGGCGGCACCGAGTAGCTGACGCCCTCGTAGTACTTCTTGGTGGACAACAGCTTGATGAGGTTGACGTCACCGGACGGGCTGGTGGCCAGACCGTGCAGGACGACGCCGCACAACGCGACAAGTACGGTCGGCACCCGGCGCGCCGGAGTGATTGCACGGGCTGCCGCGCAGATCAAGAAGAAGGCATTGAGGCCGTTGAGAATCCACCACGGCTGCCAGACCGAGCTGAAGCTGGTCGAGTTGTAGACCGCGACGTACGCCAGCAGGCTGGGCACGAGCATGAGGATGCTGGGCAGTGCGCTGGTGCCGGTAGCCGGCCTGGCGGCAGCGGCGGGGTACGTGGGTGTGGGATAGCCGGGATGGCCGTACGCCTGCGGTGCCGTCGGCATGCCGGGTGCGGGCGGCGCAACCGGCGTAACGGGTGCCACGGGTGCGGCCGGCCGCGGCGTCGTCATCTGTTGCATGGCCGTGCGGGCGGCGTTCTGAAATTGGGCTTCCAGGCCGTGGGCCCGTTGCGGATTGCGCCCGCGGTAGACCAGGTATGCGCCGCCGCCGGTCGGGATCAGCAGTATCAGCACCCAGCCGGCAGTGCCGAACGCCGACACCAGGAACCATTTGATGATATGCAGCCCGACGGCGGCGGCCATGGCGATTCCGGCGACCTTCAAGCCTTGAGTGACGTCGGTCGGAGGCCGCGCTGGTGCGGGTTGAGCGTAGGGATCAGTCACGTTGGGGCTCCACGTTTTTCGAGGCGGTCGTCAGACCCGGGCGTTGCGTGTCCACGCATCGAACAGTTCGCGATCGAAATTCTCGTGCCGCATGCGCAGGTCCATGTACGCCACCATCTGCAGGGTGCGCGTGTAGGCGATGAGCAATGAGAGCGCCACGATGAAGAACACGCCGATGCCGATGCCGCCCAGTGCAATCGAGACGAAAAACGACGACAACAGCAGCAGGGGGATGACGCAGATCGCCCACATCGCATGGATGCCGAGGATCCGGGTCCAGTCGAGCTTGACCAGTTCGAAGGAGCGCCGGAACGAGTCGACGACCCCGCGGCCTTCCATCACCACGACGATGGGCGACAGGCTGAGCATGATGCCCACCGCGAAGTTGAAGGCGAACAGCAGGATCATCACCGGGACCACCGCGGCCGGTGCGGTGAACAGCGTGGCGACGATTCCGAAGTAGAAGATCGCGTCGGTGAGGAAAAAGATCGTGTAGAACGCCAGGGTCAGCCGCACGACGGCGAACATCCGCTGCCGGGCCAACGGCAGCACGGTGGCGAGTCGAATCTGCTCTCCGGACACTGCCTTGTGCGTGACGATGACGGACAGCGCGATCAGCAGGGCGTCGGCCGGCAGCGCGACGGCGTACGTCAGCAGCGTGAGTCCGACGAACATCACCACCACCACGGTGCCGATGGACCCAGTCGAGCTGAACGTCGTATCCATCGCCTGCATCAGCACCGTCGTTCCGAGCGTGAGGACGATGCCGAAAACCACCGCGAATGCAGTCAGGATGACGGCCGGCACCCCGACCAGGGTGGGCCAGTTTCGCGACAACACCGCCCAGGCGCTGCGAAACATCTCTGTGAATGTCATTGAGCGGAACGGCATGTACGGCACGGGAGCGGGCCGTCCGGCGGCACCGCCTGTCGATGGTTGTCCAGGTGCAGGGGGTGCGAGCCGGTACCGGGCCAACACGTCGGCGATGTCGGGCGGCCACTGGGTGCCGCGGGCCTGCAGGTACCACGCGCCGTACGCGCACCCGCCCACCGCGAGGATCCACCCGAGACCGGACACCAGCGACGCCAAGGCTGCGAATCCGGCCAACCCCCACATGGCGTGGTGGGGCTTCAGGTCGAAGATCAGCGGCCGGCCGCCGACGAGGGGAGCTGCGCCGGCATATCCGGTCGCCGGGATCGGGTTGGTGACGGGGTTGACGGTCGGCTGCGTGATCGGCGGGATCGGTGCGGCGGGCGCAGCGGGTGCGGCCCGGTTCGGTGGCGGTACAGGTGGCGGTACAGGCGTCGGTGGCTGCACCGGCTTCGACGCTTGCTGTGGGGGAGTGTTCGGCGTCGCGATACGAGGTGAAGTGGTGCCGCTGTAGGTCGTCCCGGCGCGGAACCGGCTGGCGGGTAGAGCGTTGGTTCGAGCCGCTTGTGGAGTTACTGTTGGTGCGCCCCATGGCTTTTCATTGTCGGCATCGGGATGATCGCTCATGCTGGGTCCTTGCGCTGGAATCTGCCGTCAACATCGCCGCCGGTTAGCTGCTGACGCAGATATTAGATTGCTGACGGCCCAGTTTCCGCGAAAATTTGTCCGCCGTTCGGATGAAAACGCCCAGCACCGACTACGCCGCAGGACCCCAGGCGCCGCTTGGTGTGGGCATTCGCTGAACCGGTTCGCACCACCGTCTGGTCGCCGGGGCGAGGGCGAATGCCATGGTGACTACCGCTCCGATGGCAGGAAGCAAGTTGAACAACATGGTCATCGCCGCGTAGCTGTTGAGAGTGTGCGACGCCGATGAGGCTTCTTCCGTGCCCAACGATCCGATGAAGCCAGATCCGATGCGCATGAAGCCATAGATTCCGAGAGTCCAAAACAATTGCACCGCAATGGTAAGCAGGCAGCCGGCCACGATCATCTGGCGGCCGCGGAGTCGGTGCCGCAGCAGCTTGATCCCGCCGATCAACAACAAGATTGGGCCGATGGTCGACACCACGCCGAGTGCCGCCGTCAGCGCGATTGTGCCGTCATCGCCGATCGGCTGGGGTGATGAGGTGGCCATCAAGATCAACCCGGCCAGGGACGCTGCGCCGATAACGGCGTACGTTCCGTTGTAGACCACCCCGATAAAGCTCAGCACTGCCGCGGTGATCGCGGTGCCACCGGGGCCGGCGTACTGCTGCTTCACCGGATATCCGACCGGGTAGCCGGTGGCAGGCGAGGAGGCTGGCTGCGGAAATCCGCTGACGGGCGGCTGTGCGGCGGCCGGCGTGTAGAAGCCTTGCGAAGTGGCCACCGGGCCGGGGGACGAGGACGTGGGCGGCGCGTAGTCGGCCGGAGCGGGTCGCGCTGCCGGTGGTGTGTAGAAGCCGGGCGGCGTGGTCGCCGGTGCGAACGACGACGGCTCCGGTTCCGCCGTGCCACCGTAGGTGTATCCCGCGCCGAACTTGCTCGGCGGCAGTTCTGTTCCCATGCCGTGCCTTCCGCTGCGGACGTGGTCGTCAGTTCCGGCCTGTAGGTTCGCTGGAAGTTATCAGGTCGTTGGCCTCGTTCCCGGCGATCTTGAGCCGGTTTCGGATGATTCAGACGAACGGATGACGTGCCGGTTGGCCTGCGTGTTTCATGTCGCGTGACGACGGATGTGGGGAGATTGATGTCGGACGACCCGAACGCGTGGCAGTCGGCGCCCGGCATGCCGCCGCCAGCAATGCCGCACGGTGCGCAGCCGCCGTGGCAACCGCAGGTGCCGCAATGGCAACCGCAGGCGACAGTTCCCGTGAACCGGCCAGGGGTGCCGCGGTGGCTCGTCGGCATCGTCTTGGCGGTGCTGGTCCTGAGCTATGGCGTGGTCGTCTTCGTCACCAAGGACATTTGGCGGGCCGCCCCACCTCGACCGGTTGTCGACGCCACGTTCGCGGTGCAGCCCGAGCGGGGCTCGGCCACGACGCCCGACGCGCTCGAAGGAACGCGCAAGGCCCTCGAATCGCGGGTCCGCCACCTCGGCGGTCATGGCGTGGCGGTCCGGCTCGACGGCACCACCCTCAAGGTCACAGCCACCGACGTGACCGAGGCCCAGCTGCGGGGGGTGGCCACCGTCGGCCGCCTCTATATAAGGCCGGTGATCCACACGATCGCGGCCAAGCCCGATGCGACGACGGCGCCCCGGACCCCGCAGGTTGCCGACAGTCAGCGCATCGCCGACGAGAAAGAACTCCGGCAGAGTAAGCAGCCGCAGATTCAACTGCTGGCGCTGCAGTTCCAGGCCACCCGCTGCGATCAGCCGGACCTGCTGGCCGACCAGGACGACCCGAACCTGCCGCTGGTGACGTGCTCCGACGACCGCAAACAGGTCTACCTACTGGACAAGTCGATCATCGGCGGCGACCAGATCAAGGATGCGTCGGCCCGGCAGGGCGGGCAGCGCGGCGACTACGTCGTCTTCGTGACGTTCGACGACAAGGCCGCTGACATCTGGTCGACGTTCACGGCGGCCAACATCGGCACCCGGACTGCTTTCGTCGTCGACACGCAGGTGGTCAGCGCGCCGGCGCTGCTGGAACCCATCACGACCGGCCGCACCCAGATCCATGGGCAGTTCACCGCTGATTCGGCCAAGTCGTTCGCCGCGGTGGTGGCCGGCGGGCCCCTTCCGCTGCCGGTATCCGTGGAATCGGTGCAGACGAAACAGATCGCGCCGTCGTTCTGGTCGGTGCCGCGGATTGCGGTTGTCGGTGGCGGTCTGGTGGTGATCTTCGCGGTCATCCTCGGAGTGGTTCTGATGGGTCGACGGGCGTCCCGCCATCTGTAAGGTGTTCGTCACGGTCCTGGCTCCACGGCTCTGACCTGCGGTTTGAGTCCTCTGGGCGGGTTTGGATCGTGGCGGTCCGTACTGGTATCGTGGTGGTTCGTGCCTGGCCGACTGGGCGCTTGCATTCATTGTGTTTGTAGGCAAGCCTGCACGCCGGGCCAATTCGCATGTCCGTGGTGCACCGCAAGGTCTGTGCCTGGCCTCGTGCGACACGCCCGGACGCGGGGTATGCGATCGGACGAAAACCGCAGTACAGAGACTTAAACCGCAGTACGACACGCAACACAGAAAGCCGATAGATGCCAACCATCAACCAGCTGGTCCGCAAGGGTCGCCACGACAAGACCGCCAAGGTCAAGACCGCGGCACTCAAGGGCAGCCCGCAGCGTCGTGGTGTGTGCACCCGCGTGTACACCACCACCCCCAAGAAGCCGAACTCGGCGCTGCGCAAGGTCGCCCGCGTGAAGCTGACGAGCCAGGTTGAGGTCACGGCCTACATCCCGGGTGAAGGCCACAACCTCCAGGAGCACTCGATGGTGCTCGTGCGTGGTGGTCGTGTGAAGGACCTCCCCGGTGTGCGCTACAAGATCATCCGCGGCTCGCTGGACACCCAGGGTGTCAAGAACCGCAAGCAGGCACGCAGCCGTTACGGCGCCAAGAAGGAGAAGAGCTAATGCCACGCAAGGGCCCCGCGCCGAAGCGGCCGCTGGTCAACGACCCGGTCTACGGTTCTCAGCTGGTCACCCAGCTGGTCAACAAGGTGCTGCTGGACGGCAAGAAGTCGCTGGCTGAGCGCATCGTCTACGGCGCCCTGGAGCAGGCTCGCGAGAAGACCGGCACCGACCCGGTCGTGACGCTGAAGCGCGCCATGGACAACGTCAAGCCGTCCCTCGAGGTCCGCAGCCGCCGTGTCGGTGGCGCGACCTACCAGGTGCCGGTCGAGGTTCGTCCGGACCGCTCGACCACGCTGGCGCTGCGCTGGCTGGTCAGCTTCTCGAAGGCTCGCCGCGAGAAGACCATGGTCGAGCGCCTGGCCAACGAAATCCTGGATGCCAGCAATGGCCTGGGTGCCGCCGTCAAGCGACGCGAGGACACCCACAAGATGGCCGAGGCGAACCGGGCCTTCGCGCACTACCGCTGGTGACTCAATCGCCGGCCGCCAATGTCGGCGGCCGGCGCATCTGATTCACAACTGACCGCCCTGTCTGGGCGACGCGGACACACCAAAGCAACTGAAAGAGTGGGAATCTAGCCGTGGCACAGGACGTGCTGACCGACCTGAACAAGGTCCGCAACATCGGCATCATGGCGCACATCGACGCCGGCAAGACGACGACGACCGAGCGCATCCTCTTCTACACCGGTATCTCGTACAAGATCGGTGAGGTCCATGACGGCGCGGCCACCATGGACTGGATGGAGCAGGAGCAGGAGCGTGGTATCACCATCACCTCCGCTGCCACCACCTGTTTCTGGAACGACAACCAGATCAACATCATCGACACCCCGGGCCACGTCGACTTCACCGTCGAGGTGGAGCGTTCGCTGCGCGTGCTCGACGGTGCCGTCGCCGTGTTCGACGGCAAAGAAGGTGTGGAGCCGCAGTCCGAGCAGGTGTGGCGCCAGGCCGACAAGTACGACGTGCCGCGCATCTGCTTCGTCAACAAGATGGACAAGCTGGGCGCCGACTTCTACTTCTCGGTCCAGACCATGAAGGACCGCCTGGGCGCGAACGTCATCCCGATCCAGCTCCCGATCGGCTCCGAAGGTGACTTCGAGGGCGTCGTCGACCTGGTCGAGATGAAGGCCAAGGTGTGGCGCGGCGAGACCAAGCTCGGTGAGAAGTACGACGTCGTCGACATCCCGGCCGACCTTCAGGAGAAGGCCGAGGAGTACCGCACCGCCATGATCGAGGCCGTCGCCGAGACCGACGACGAGCTCATGGAGAAGTACCTGGGCGGCGAAGAGCTGACCATCGATGAGATCAAGGCCGGCCTGCGCAAGCTGACCGTCACCAGCGCCGCCTACCCGGTGCTGTGTGGTTCCGCGTTCAAGAACAAGGGCGTGCAGCCCATGCTCGACGCGGTCATCGACTACCTGCCGACCCCGCTGGACGTCGCGGCCGCCGAAGGCCACGTCCCGGGCAAGGAAGACGAGATCATCTCGCGCAAGCCGTCGGCCGACGAGCCGTTCTCGGGTCTGGCGTTCAAGGTCGCCACGCACCCGTTCTTCGGCAAGCTGACCTACGTCCGCGTCTACTCGGGCAAGGTCGACTCCGGTGCTCAGGTCATCAACTCGACCAAGGGCAAGAAGGAGCGTCTGGGCAAGCTGTTCCAGATGCACTCCAACAAGGAGAACCCGGTCGAGTCGGCCGCTGCCGGCCACATCTACGCGGTCATCGGCCTCAAGGACACCACCACCGGTGACACCCTGTGCGACCCGGCCAACCAGATCGTGCTGGAGTCCATGACCTTCCCGGACCCGGTTATCGAGGTGGCCATCGAGCCCAAGACCAAGAGCGACCAGGAGAAGCTGGGTACGGCGATCCAGAAGCTCGCCGAAGAAGACCCGACCTTCAAGGTGCACCTGGACCAGGAGACCGGCCAGACCGTCATCGGCGGTATGGGCGAGCTCCACCTGGACATCCTGGTGGACCGCATGCGTCGTGAGTTCAAGGTCGAGGCCAACGTCGGTAAGCCGCAGGTGGCCTACCGTGAGACCATCCGCAAGTCGGTGCAGAACGTGGAGTACACCCACAAGAAGCAGACCGGTGGTTCGGGCCAGTTCGCCAAGGTCATCATCAACCTCGACCCGTTCGTCGGCGAAGATGGCGCGACCTACGAGTTCGAGAACAAGGTCACCGGTGGCCGCATCCCGCGTGAGTACATCCCGTCGGTGGATGCCGGTGCGCAGGACGCCATGCAGTACGGCATCCTGGCCGGCTACCCGCTGGTGAACCTGAAGGTGACGCTGCTCGACGGCGCCTACCACGACGTCGACTCGTCGGAAATGGCCTTCAAGGTCGCTGGTTCGCAGGCACTGAAGAAGGCTGCGCAGGGTGCGCAGCCGGTCATCCTGGAACCGATCATGGCCGTCGAGGTCACCACGCCCGAGGATTACATGGGCGACGTGATCGGCGACCTGAACTCCCGCCGTGGCCAGATCCAGGCCATGGAGGAGCGCAGCGGTGCGCGTGTCGTCAAGGCACAGGTTCCGCTGTCCGAAATGTTCGGCTACGTCGGCGACCTTCGGTCGAAGACCCAGGGCCGGGCGAACTACTCCATGGTGTTCGACTCGTACGCAGAAGTTCCTGCGAACGTGTCGAAGGAGATCATCGCCAAGGCGACGGGCCAGTAGTCTCTGACCCGTTCTGCTGCGGCAGACCACATAACTGAACACATCAACACTGCTTAACCAAAGCACCAACAAGTCCAGGAGGACACAGAAGTGGCGAAGGCGAAGTTCGAGCGGACGAAGCCGCACGTCAACATCGGGACCATCGGTCACGTTGACCACGGCAAGACCACGCTGACTGCAGCAATCACCAAGGTTCTGCACGACAAGTACCCCGATTTGAACGAATCGCGCGCATTCGACCAGATCGACAACGCGCCCGAGGAGCGTCAGCGCGGTATCACCATCAACATCTCGCATGTTGAGTACCAGACCGACAAGCGCCACTACGCCCACGTGGACGCCCCCGGTCACGCGGACTACATCAAGAACATGATCACCGGTGCCGCCCAGATGGACGGCGCAATCCTCGTGGTCGCCGCCACCGACGGCCCGATGCCGCAGACCCGTGAGCACGTGCTGCTCGCCCGCCAGGTCGGCGTGCCCTACATCCTCGTCGCGCTGAACAAGTCCGACATGGTTGAGGACGAGGAGCTCCTGGAGCTCGTCGAGATGGAGGTCCGCGAGCTGCTGTCGGCTCAGGACTTCGACGAGGAGGCCCCCGTGGTCCGCGTCTCGGCGCTGAAGGCGCTCGAGGGCGACCCGACCTGGGTCAAGTCCGTCGAGGAGCTCATGGAGGCCGTCGACGAGTCCATCCCGGACCCGGTTCGCGAGACCGACAAGCCGTTCCTGATGCCCGTTGAGGACGTCTTCACCATCACCGGTCGTGGCACCGTGGTGACCGGCCGTGTCGAGCGTGGCGTGATCAACGTCAACGAAGAGGTCGAGATCGTCGGCATCCGCCCGACCACGACCAAGACCACCGTCACCGGTGTCGAGATGTTCCGCAAGCTGCTCGACCAGGGCCAGGCCGGCGACAACGTCGGTCTGCTGGTTCGTGGTATCAAGCGCGAAGAGGTCGAGCGTGGCCAGGTCGTCGTGAAGCCCGGCACCACCACCCCGCACACCGAGTTCGAGGGCAGCGTCTACATCCTGTCCAAGGACGAGGGCGGCCGCCACACGCCGTTCTTCAACAACTACCGCCCGCAGTTCTACTTCCGTACCACGGACGTGACCGGCGTGGTTACCCTGCCCGAGGGCACCGAGATGGTCATGCCCGGTGACAACACCGACATCTCCGTCGTGCTGATCCAGCCGGTCGCCATGGACGAGGGTCTGCGTTTCGCCATCCGTGAGGGCGGTCGTACCGTCGGCGCGGGTCGCGTCACCAAGATCATCAAGTGATCTAGTTTTTCCCAGCGGAGCGCCGCTCACCCGAAAGGGTGGGCGGCGCTTTGTTGTGCGGCACATGCAATTGCCGTTGACTCCGCGGCTACGGCGCAGAAGTGCGAGTAGCGGGTGCCGTCAACGCAGGCTCAACGGTGAGAAAGAGGTGTCGGCGCAGTGCTTTCACCGGCAGGATGGCAGGATCGTTCGCGATGGAGGGGAACACGATGAGGGATGGCCTGTCGTGCGGGTGAACGTGCGCGCATTCACCGATACCGGTCTGCGGCGGAAGCGCAATGAAGACGCCGTGATGGTCGGCGGCTGGGTCAGCCAGACACACAACGGTGTCCTGGTGGACATGCGCATGCAGCCCGGGTCGCCGTTCGTCTGCGCGGTCTGTGACGGCATGGGTGGCCACGTCGGCGGCGACGTCGCGAGCCGGACGGCGCTGAGCATGATCGCGACCATGTCGCCCGGATGGACGGGCGGCGACGACATCACGTCGTCGCTGTCGTATGTCAGTGACTGGCTCTACGACATGGGCAGGGACACCGAGCTGGCCGGGATGGGCACCACCGTCGCTGGGGTGTGCCTGACCGCCGACGAGGTGATTGTCTTCAACGTGGGGGACAGCCGGGTGTATTCGGTCGCAGGCGAGGCGCTGACGCAGGTGTCGGTCGACGACGCCGTACTCGACGCCTCGGGGCGGCCCACCAACATCATCACCCAGTCGCTGGGGCAGGGCGTGCCCATCGTGCCGCACCTGACCGCGACGCCCCTGCAGTCGGGTAGTTACCTGATGTGCTCGGACGGCGTGCATGGCCAGATGGACCATCACGATCTGCAGGCCGCCACCGCGTGCAACGACCGGGGCGACGGTTCGGCCATCATCATCGGCACGGCGCGGGCCAACGGCGCCGCCGACAACTTCTCGTTCGTCCTGTTGGACGTGTTGACCGACTGACGCCACACTAGAGTTCGCCGCAGCGATTCGGCTGATCAAGGAGCGTGGCTGGAATGTTGGTGCGTTACCTCAAGGCTCAGGTCATGGTCCTGCTGTGCGGCGGACTCGTGGGCCCCATCTTCCTGGCGGTGTATTTCTACACCGGCCAGGACGAACTGTTGAAGTGGATGTTCTGGACCGGTCTGCTGGTCACGGCCATCGACGTACTGGTCGCGCTGGGGCTGGCGAGTTTCGGGGCGAAGGCCCAGGCGGATCGGCTGGAGATGGAGGCCCACGGAGTCCTGGCGCTGGCAGAGGTGACCGGGATCGGTGAAACCGGAACCCGGGTCAACGACCAGCCGCTGGTGAAGCTCAACCTGCAAATCTCGGGGCCGGGTCTGGCGCCCTTCCAGGCACAGGACAAGGTGCTCGCCTCGGTGAGCCGGCTGCCGATGATCACGTCCCGCAAGCTCGTGGTGCTGGTCGATCCGACGACCAACAAGTTCCACATCGATTGGCAGAGAAGCGCTTTGGTGTCAGGCATGATGCCGGTCCGGCTGACGTCGGAGCAGGACGGCCGGACCTACGATCTGACCGGACGCTCGGGTCCGATCATGGCCATCCTGCAGATTCTCAAGACCAATGGCGTAGCGCTCGAGAGCATCGCGGACCTGCGGTCCAACCCGGCGGTGCGGCAACAGGTGATGGCCGTGGTCCGTCAGGCCACGGCCGCCGAGCGGGAGCCGGCACCGGCACAGGCGCCGGCGGCGCCGCCCATCGTGGCACCGCCGGCGCCATCGACAGCTCAGCGGCTGCAGGAGATCGAGACGCTGCGTGCGATGGGCACCATCAGCGAGGACGAGTACGCCGCAAAGCGGGCCCAGATCATCGCCGAGTTGTAGCCGTAGGGCCCGCCTCAGGGAGCCACTAGAACACGTTCCAGTTTGGCTGCTAGCGTGGCGGTGGATGCCGGCACGGATTCCGGCGAGATGTCATGAAGGGACTGGCAATGGCGGCAGGCGGAGCACTCGAAGGCAAGGTGGCGTTCATTACCGGGGCTGCCCGCGGGCAGGGCCGGGCGCATGCCATCCGGTTGGCGCGCGAGGGTGCCGACATCATCGCCAGTGACATCTGCGCCCCGGTGTCCGACACCATCTCGTACCGCCCGGCGACGTCGGAAGACCTGGCCGAGACGGTGCGTCTGGTCGAAGCCGAGGGCCGCAAGGTTCTGGCCCGCGAGGTCGACGTCCGCGACCTGGCCGCGCAGCAGCAGTTGGTGGCCGATGGTGTCGAGCAGTTCGGCCGGCTGGACATCCTGGTCGCCAATGCCGGCGTGCTGAGCTGGGGCCGGCTGTTCGAGATCTCAGAAGAGCAGTGGGACAGCGTCGTCGACGTCAACCTGTCGGGTACCTGGCGCACCATCCGGGCCGTCGTTCCGGCCATGATCGAGGCCGGTAACGGCGGATCGATCATCATCGTCAGCTCGTCGGCGGGCCTGAAGGCCACACCGGCCAACGGCCACTACTCGGCGTCCAAGTTCGGCCTGGTCGGCCTGACGAACTCGCTGTCGCTCGAGGTGGGGGAGTTCGGCATCCGGGTCAACTCGATCCACCCGTACTCGGTCATGACGCCGATGATCGAATCGACGGCCATGGGCGAGATTTTCGGCAAGTTCCCGTCGTACCTGCACAGCTTCGCGCCCATGCCGTACAAGCCCGTCGCGCACGAGGGCAAGCAGGGCCTCGCGGAATTCATGGTGCCGGACGAGGTTTCCGACGTCGTGGCATGGCTTGCGGGCCCGGGGTCGGCGACCATCTCCGGTATGCAGATCGCCGTCGACCGCGGTGTCCTGAAGTACTGAGTTACGGGGCGACCTGCCCGACCAGTACGTCGGCGAATTCCGTTGCGCCGTCCCACACTCTGATCGCAGGCCGGCCGCAGCCGGGTGCCAGTGTGCGCCGCAGCGCGGCGGCGCCGTCGAGGTCGACCGAGACCTCACCGGTCGTGGTGATCGTGACATCGATTGTGTGCCAATCGTTGTCGAGCGGCGTTGGGATGGGTCCCGGATCCGCGTCGGCCGGGCTGCCGGCGGTGGTGAGCCCGATACCGTAGCCGCCCGCCACGGCACGGACGCGTCCGGTGAAGCGCAGTGAGCACACCGGGTCACCGGGTTGGATCAGACGCTTCGGGGCGGCGGCGGTGTCTTGGGTGTACAGGCGTACTGCCCGGCCGTTGTTGGTGAACGTGGCGTCGATGCCGCCGGTGCGGTTCCAAGAGGTGAAGTCCGTCGGCTCGGGCGGGTGGGTCGGCACGATGGTCAAGCCGTTGAACGGGGTTGTCGTCGTTGCCCCTGGTGCTGCCTCGTCGCGGTGTGCGAACTGCGTGGCGACGACCGTGCCGCCTGCCACCAGGGCGACCACGGCCAGCACCGCGCCGCCCATGATCCACCACTTCCGCGCGGAGGACCGGTGCGGTGGCCCCGGTTCTGTTGGGCCGTAACGGGGTTGGTCGTCGACCCAGAGCGCCCATCCCGGTGGCAGCGGTGGCCAGGACGGATCCGGTTGCCAGTCCGGCCCGGGCTGCCAGTCCGGTGGAAACGGCGGCCAGTTGGGTGGCGGATTGAAGCGCATCCTATGGGTTTACCACCGCGCCGTCGCCGGTGTGGCGAGTACCTCGGCGAATCGGTCCATCGCCCAATCGATTTCGGCCCGGGTGATCACCAGCGGCGGGGCGAACCGCAGCGTCGGGCCATGGGTGTCCTTGGTCAGCACGCCGCGCTCGGCCAGCCGCAGGCTGACCTCCCGTCCGGTGCCGATCGCCGGGTCGAGGTCGACACCGGCCCACAGGCCCAGCCCGCGCACCGCGGTCACGCCGTGCCCGATCATCGCCGTCAGCCGGCCGTGCAGGTGTCGGCCGAGTTCGGTTGACCGGGACTGGAATTCGCCGCGCTGCAGCATGCCGACCACCGTGGTGCCGATGGCCGCCGCCAGCGGGTTGCCGCCGAACGTCGATCCGTGCTCGCCGGGATGCAGCACGCCGAGCACGTCGCGATCGGCGACGACTGCCGACAGCGGCACGATGCCGCCACCCAGCGCCTTGCCCAGCAGGTAGACGTCGGGCACCACACCCCAGTGGTCGCAGGCGAACGTCCGCCCGGTGCGGGCCAGGCCGGACTGGATCTCGTCGGCGATCATCAGCACGCCTCGCTCGGTGCAGGCCGCGCGGACCCGGGGCAGGTAATCGCCGGGCGGCACGATGATTCCGGCCTCACCCTGGATCGGTTCGATCAGCACTGCGGCGGTGTCGTCGTCGATGGCCGCCACGAGCGCGTCGGCATCCCCGAACGGCACCGCCCGGAAACCGGGGGTGTACGGGCCGAAGCCCTGCCGGGCCGTCTCGTCGTCGGAGAAGCTGATGATGGTCGTCGTGCGGCCGTGGAAGTTGCCCCGCGCCACGATGATGTTCGGATCCGTCAACCCCTTGACATCCCGACTCCACTTGCGTGCCACCTTGATCGCGCTCTCGACGGCTTCGGCGCCGCTGTTCATCGGCAGCACCAGGTCCTTGCCGCACAGCTGGGCGAGGGCGGCGCAGAACGGGCCCAGGCGGTCGGAGTGGAACGCCCGGCTGACCAGGGTGACGGTGTCCAGCTGGGCGTGGGCGGTAGCGACGATCTCGGGATTGCGGTGCCCGAAGTTGACCGCCGAATACGCCGCCAGACAGTCCAGGTAGCGGCGGCCCTCGGGGTCGGTGATCCATACCCCGTCGGCGGACGCGGCGACCACCGGCAGCGGCGCGTAGTTCTGCGCGGCGTAGCGGTCGTCGAGGTCGATCAGCGCAGCCGTGCTTGCCGAGATTTCCGGTGTTCCCGCAACGGCTTTCAGCATGACGTCGGGTACACCTCCAGGGTGCAGCACTTCACCGAGCCGCCGCCCTTGAGCAACTCGGACATGTCGACACCGACCGGGCGGAAACCGGCGGCGGCGAGTTGCGCGGCGAAGCCGGTGGCCGCGGCCGGATACACGACGTTCAGTCCGTCGGACACCGCGTTCAACCCGAGCACGTGGGCATCGGCGTCCGCGACCTCGATGGCACCCGGAAACATCTTGCGCAGCAATGCCACCGACGTGGCGCCGAAGGCTGGGGGATAGAAGGCGATGGTCTGGTCGTCGAGGACGGCCAGCGCGGTGTCGAGGTGATAGAAGCGCGGGTTGACCAGCTGCAGACTGATCACCGGCAGCCCGGACAGCTTGGCGACTTCGTCGTGCGACTGGCGGTCGGTCCGGAATCCGTAGCCGGCCAAGATGTTCGATCCGACGATCAGCAGATCGCCCTGGCCCTCGTTGGTGTGCTCGGTGTACAGCGGGCAGTAGCCGTGGTCCAGCAGCCAGCCGGCGTATGCCACCGATTCACCGGTCCGCTGGGGATAGGTGAACCGGGCGATGATGGCGACCTTCTCGAACCCGTCATCGAGCACCAGTCCGCCGTTGGCCGCGAACACCATGTCGGGCAGCCCGGGGATCGGGTCGACCAGTTGGACGATGTGGCCGAGGCTCCGGTACGTCTTGACCAGGTGCTCCCACTGCCGCACCGCCAGCGCCGCATCGACGGTGGCGGAGGTGTCCATCCAGGGGTTGATCGCATATTCGACGGCGAAATGCGTCGGCCGGGTCATCACATAGTGCCGGGGGCGGGCTTCCCGTTCGGGTGGCCAACCTGCGTTCGGTGTCGCCATCTTGACGACATCAGTAATCGTCATAATTCGATGGTAGGAGCACAATTGCGCGCAAGCAATCGATGCTTGTTGCGCATATGTAACAGATCTATTGTGTGAAGACTCGCGATTCGACAATCTATTGCGTGACGGAGGCGTGCGACCGGTGGAAAGTATCGACGAGACCGACGAGCGCATCCTGGTCGAATTGGCCGACAACGCGCGCGCCACGTTCGCCGAGATCGGTGAGCGGGTGAATCTGTCGGCGCCCGCGGTCAAGCGGCGCGTCGACCGGCTGCTCGCGACCGGCATCATCCGCGGCTTCACCACGGTCGTCGACCGCAACGTGATCGGTTGGGGGACAGAGGCTTACGTTCAGGTCTACTGTCACGGCACCATCACCCCGGCCCAGTTGCGGGAGGCCTGGGAGGGTATTCCCGAAGTGGTCTCGGCCGCCACGGTGACGGGAACGTCCGACGCGATCCTGCATCTCATGACCCGGGACATGAGGCACCTGGAGTCCGTGCTCGAGCGCATCCGGGGCAGTGCGGCGATCGAACGCAGCGAAAGCATCGTGGTGCTGTCGAACATCGTGGAGCGCAGGGTGCGAGGACTGTAGGCCGTGGGTGGGCTACCTGGTATTCGGTGCATCGTGTAAGAAAGCCCCGTGACTACAAACGGAGGCATCGTCATCGTCGGTGGCGGTCTGGCCGCCGCGCGCACCGCCGAGCAACTGCGCAAGGCCGAGTACGCCGGGCCGATCACCCTGATCAGCGATGAGGTCCATCTGCCGTATGACCGGCCACCGCTGTCCAAGGATGTGTTGCGCGCCGAGACCGACGACACGACGCTCAAGCCCGCCGAGTTCTACGACGAGAACAACATCACGCTGCTGCTCGGTTCGGGCGCGGCCAAGTTGGACACCGACGCGCAGACGGTGACCCTGGCCAATGGTGAGGTCGTCGCCTATGACGAGCTGGTCATCGCCACGGGCCTGGTGCCCCGCACCATCCCGTCGTTGCCGGCTCTCGAGGGCATCCGGGTGCTGCGCACCTACGACGAGTCGCTGGCGCTGCGCGAGCACGCCGGTGCGGCCAAGCGCGCGGTGGTGATCGGCGCCGGGTTCATCGGCTGCGAGGTGGCTGCCAGCCTGCGCAAGCTGGGTGTCGAGGTGACCATCGTCGAGCCGCAGCCGACGCCGCTGGCCTCGGTGCTGGGCACCGAGATCGGCGAACTGGTGGCGCGGTTGCACCGCGCCGAGGGTGTCGACGTGCGCTGCGGCGTCGGCGTTACCGGCGTGACCGGCACCGGCCACGTCGAGAAGGTCCAGCTGGCCGACGGCTCCGAGCTGGACGCCGACGTCGTCGTCGTCGGGATCGGTTCGCGCCCGTCGACGGACTGGCTCGAAGGCAGCGGTATCGCCGTCGACAACGGCGTCGTGTGCGACGCTGCCGGCCGCACCAGCGCGCCCAACGTGTGGGCCATCGGTGACGTCGCCTCGTGGCGCGATGCTGCGGGACACCAAGTGCGCGTGGAACATTGGAGCAACGTTGCCGAGCAGGCGCGGGTGATCGTGCCCGCGATGCTGGGCCAGGACGCCACCGCCGCGGTCGTCGTGCCGTACTTCTGGAGCGACCAGTACGACGTCAAGATCCAGTGCCTCGGTGAGCCCAAGGCCGGCGACACCGTGCACATCATCGAGGACGACGGCCGCAAGTTCCTGGCGTTCTACGAGCGCGACGGCGCCGTCAGCGGCGTGGTCGGCGGCGGCATGCCGGGCAAGGTGATGAAAAACCGCGCCAAGGTCGCGGCCGCCGTCCCGATCGCCGACGTCCTCTAGGGAGTTGTGCACGATTTTCCGCGCGGGGCGCGGAAAATCGTGCACAAATCCCTGGGCTCAGAAGGCGCCGAGGTAGAACCGGGCGCCCTGGTCGTCGGCGCAGTGCGCCATCATCCCGTACGGCTGGCGTGACGGCTCTTCGATGACCGAGCCGCCGGCTTCGCGGACCCGCGCCACCGCGGCGTCGATGTCCGTCACGGTCCACATCGGGACGGCGACGGTCTGAGCGGAGCCGCCGGCCACCCCGGACATCGGGTGGCAGTCCTGCACCGCCCAACCGTCCTCGATCCGACCGGGCTCGAATGTCCAGCCCAGCACGGCACCGTAGAACTCCTTGAACGCGGCCGAGTCGGTCACTTCGTAAGTGAGGTACGAAAGTTCGCCTGGCCCTGCGCCGTTCAACTCGGGTCGCGGAATGCCCGGCACTGGCTGAAACACCGCGAAGTCGGTGCCGAGCGCGTCCGTGGCGTCGAGCGTCGCGCCCCACTCGTGCTGCTCGGGCGTGCCCACCTGACCGCCCGCGGCCAGGATCGCCTGCCGCGCCGCGTCGAGGTCGCGCACCGCGTAGCAGCAGAACACAGTCTGCGGGCCGGTGGTCTCGAAGATGCCGGTGTGCATCCGGTTGCCCGTCACCTTGCGGGTGCCGGGGTCATAGTCCCAGCCGAGCACGTGCCCGTAGAACGCGGCGGCCCGCTCGGCGTCGGGCGTCTGCACCGAGACGTAACCGATGTCGCCGTGCTGGATCGGCGCGGTGACGCCGGGGAGCGGACCCGTCAGCATCCAGCGGTGGCCGAACGGGTCGATCACCACCGCGGTCCGCGAGCCGTGGGCGTCGTAGGGTTCGCGCTGCACCTGTGCGCCGTGTTGCCGCGCCCGTTCGAGAGCGATGTCGGTGTCAGGTACCGCGAGCATGAGGCTCACCGAAACAGCTTGCGGTGCCGGCGCTTTGAGGCCCAGGTCCGGGAATTCGTCGGCCAGGTACAGCGTGCCGCCGGCCAGCGTCAGCTCGGCGTGGCCGATCCGGCCGTCGCCCATGACGATCGGTTCGTCGACGACGGCGGCGCCCAGCGCGTCGACGTACCAGGCGAGTGCCGCCCGCGCGTCGGAGACGGCGAGGTAGGGCAGGGCGGCCGGTCGGGGCACGTCGACCGACGCGGCGGCAGGTGCGTTCAGGTCGGCGATGGCGGTGTCGGTTCCACTCATGACTACTCCTTTCGGCAGGGTGACGGCGGCTTCCAGCCGGGCTCGCAGCCGGGCCGCGAAGGCCGGGTCCGGCTGGACCGGAAGTTCGCCGCCGGCCAGCACGGTCAGTGGGTCGTGACTGTTGTGCATGGTCATGACGCACCTCCGTCCTGGTGTTCGGTGTCCTGGTATTCGTTTCGGAATGCCCGCTTGGCCCGCACCAGCAGTGCCTCGGTGGCGTGCACGGTGCGTCCGATCAACTCGGCGCATTCGGGCACGGGGCGGTCGTCCAGATATCGCAGCGTCAGCACCATGCGGTGCGGTTCGGGTAACCGGGCCAGCGTCGCCTCGGCGACCAGCCGATCCAGCTCGGCATCCCAGTCGTCGAAAGGTTCTGCGGGCTCGGGTGTTTCAGCTACCGGCACGGTGAAGCGGTCGTGTCGGCGGCGGTAGTGATCGGCCAATTTGTGGCGGGCCACGCCGATGAGCCACGGCACCGAGATGGCTGGTGGCTCATCGCGCCGGGCGGCGTCCATCGCCGCCAGGAACGTCTCCGACGTCAGGTCCTCTGCGGTGCCCCGGTCACCGCAGCGCCGTACGAAGTACCCGTAGATCACCGGTAGCGCCGAGTCGTACAGCGCCAGCAGCGTCTGCGGAGCATCACCGTCTGATTCGCCGCTCACACCTTTATCGTCGCGTCGGGCGGTCATTCTCCGACGCCCCGACCGGAACTTCTTGTGACTTGTGCACGGTTTTCCGCGCTGACCGCGGAAAACCGTGCACAAATCACACCGAGCGCAGCCCGTCGCGGACGACGTCGAAGGCCTCGCCCAGGGCGTCGGGCAGGGAGACGGTCTCGTCGGCGAGCCACTGTTCGTAGGCGGTCAGGGCCACCCCGAGCACAGTCCACGCCACGGTCTGCGGCACCAGGTCGGCCGGCTTGGCGTCCAGGCGCCGGGCGACGAAGGCCGCGATCACGCCCCGCCAGCCGGCGTACATGGTCATCGAGTAGGCCTGCAGCGCGTCGGTCTGCAGGATCACCTGCATGCGGCGCCGGTGCCGGGGTGTCTCGGATGCGTCAAAGCTGTTGAATTCCAACAGAGCTGACCGCAATGCCGCATCTAGTGGCATGTCGTGGGGGACGGCATTCAACAGGTTCCGCAGATCGGTCAAACTCGCGTCGAAGTCGGCCCACGGGATGGCATTCTTTGACGAGAAGTACCGGAACAGAGTGCGCCGCGAGATGCCGGCGGCCTGGGCGACGTCGTCGACGCTGACGTCGTCGAAGCCGCGGGTTGCAAACAGTTCGAGCGCGACATCGGTGATGTGGTCGCGCGTGGTGGAGCGGCGACGGCCCACGCGGCCGTGCTGTGGGGCGGTCCCGGCGTCGTGCTCGGGACGCACCGTTTCGGTCCGCATCAGACCTGCCCTTCCGTTTCGGCACTCGATGCCATATTCTTGCGACTTGGATCACAGTTGTCGAGTCCCGACAACTGCCACGGTAGCGAAAGGGGCGATCCATGGACTCGAATCAGCAGGCTAATTCCGACGCAGAACTGGTCACCGAGACTCTGGTCGAAGAGGTCTCGATCGACGGTATGTGCGGGGTCTACTGACCGTGTCTGCACCAGCCGCGGCCCGGACCGGGCCGGAGGTGGCCTTCGATCCTGACCGCGGCTGGCGGCTGCACCACCAGGTCGCCGTCCGGCCCGAACCGTTCGGCGCGCTGCTGTATCACTTTGGTACGCGCAAACTTTCGTTCCTGAAGAACCGCATCATCGTCGAGATCGTCAACTCGCTGGCCGACCACCCGGACGTGCGCAGCGCCTGCCGCGCCGCGGGTATCGACGATGACCAGCAGGGGCCGTATCTGCACGCGTTCGGCGTGCTGGTCCAGTCCAAGATGCTGATCCCGGCAGACCAGAACAGCCCAGAAGGATCCACCGCTTCATGACCGCTACGGCACCCGTGCCCCGGCTGATCGAGCAGTTCGAGCATGGCCTCGACGCGCCCATCTGCCTCACGTGGGAACTGACCTACGCCTGCAACCTGTCCTGCGTGCACTGCCTGTCGTCGTCGGGCAAGCGCGACCCGCGCGAGCTGACCACCCAGCAGTGCAAGGACATCATCGACGAGCTCGAGCGCATGCAGGTGTTCTACGTGAACATCGGCGGCGGCGAGCCGACGGTGCGGTCTGACTTCTGGGAGCTCGTCGACTACGCCACCGAGCACCACGTCGGCGTCAAGTTCTCCACCAACGGGGTGCGCATCGACGAGGCGGTCGCGGCCAAGCTGGCCGCGAGTGACTATGTGGACGTTCAGATTTCGCTCGACGGCGCCACCGCGGAGATCAACGACGCGGTCCGCGGACCGGGTTCGTTCGCCATGGCGATCCGGGCCCTGGAGAACTTGAAGAACGCCGGTTTCAAGGACGCCAAGATCTCGGTCGTGGTGACCCGCCACAATGTCGACCAACTCGACGATTTCAAGGCCCTGGCCGACAACTACGGCGCCACCCTGCGCATCACGCGGCTGCGTCCGTCGGGCCGCGGCGCCGACGTGTGGGACGACCTGCACCCCACTGCCGAGCAGCAGGTGCAGCTGTACAACTGGCTGGTCGCCAAGGGCGAGCGGGTGCTCACCGGCGACTCGTTCTTCCACCTGTCCGGCCTCGGTGAGCCCGGCGCGCTGGCCGGCCTGAACCTGTGTGGCGCCGGTCGTGTCGTGTGCCTCATCGACCCCGTGGGTGACGTCTACGCCTGCCCGTTCGCCATCCACGAGCGCTTCCTGGCTGGAAACATCCTCAGCGACAACGGATTCCAGAACGTCTGGCAGAACGCGCCGCTGTTCCGCGAGCTTCGGGAACCGCAGTCGGCCGGCGCCTGCGGCAGCTGCGGGCACTATGACAGCTGCCGCGGCGGCTGCATGGCGGCCAAGTTCTTCACCGGTCTGCCGCTGGACGGACCGGACCCCGAGTGCGTGCAGGGCTACGGCGAGCCTGCCCTGGCGCTCGATCGGGAGAAGCCCAAGTCGCACCTCGACCACTCGCGCAGCGGGGGCCGCAAAGGACCCGTCCCGCTCAAGCTCCTGGCCATGCCGGCCAAGGCTCCGCAAAAATTCTGTAACGAAAGTCCTGTCTAGATCATGGCCCGTGATACCTGGTTCGAAACTGTCGCCATCGCGCAGGAGCGCGCGAAAAAGCGGCTCCCCAAGTCCGCCTACTCGTCGCTGATCTCGGCGAGCGAGAAGGGGCTGACCGTCGCCGACAACGTCGCCGCGTTCGGTGAGCTCGGCTTCGCGCCGCACGTCATCGGCGCGCTCGACAAGCGCGAGATGGCGACGACCGTTATGGGTCAAGAGATTTCGCTACCCGTGATTATTTCTCCGACCGGCGTGCAGGCGATTCACCCCGACGGGGAGGTCGCCGTCGCCCGCGCCGCCGCGGCTCGCGGCACCGCGATGGGGCTGTCGTCGTTCGCGAGCAAGCCGATGGAAGAGGTCATCGCGGCCAACCCCAAGACGTTCTTCCAGATTTACTGGCTCGGCAGCCGCGACGACATCGCGGCCCGGGCGGAGCGGGCCCGCGCGGCCGGCGCGAAGGGCCTGATCGTCACCACCGACTGGAGCTTCAGTCACGGCCGGGACTGGGGCAGCCCCAAGATTCCGGAAAAGATGGACATCAAGACCATCATCAAGATGAGCCCCGAGGTCATCACCAAGCCGCGCTACATGTGGACGTGGGGCAAGACCCTGCGTCCGCCGGAGCTGTGCGTGCCGAACCAGGCCACGGGCGGCCAGGCCGCGCCGCCGTTCTTCCACGCCTACGGCGAATGGATGGGTACGCCGGCGCCGACCTGGGAGGACATCGCCTGGCTGCGCGAGCTGTGGGGCGGGCCGTTCATGCTCAAGGGCGTCATGCGCATCGACGACGCCAAACGTGCTGTGGATGCGGGTGTTTCGGCGATCTCGGTGTCCAACCACGGTGGCAACAACCTGGACAGCACGCCGGCGTCCATCCGGGCGTTGCCGGCCATCGCCGAGGCTGTCGGCGACCAGGTCGAGGTTTTGCTGGACGGCGGCATCCGCCGCGGCAGTGACGTGGTCAAGGCGCTGGCGCTGGGCGCCCGTGCGGTGATGCTCGGCCGGGCGTACCTGTGGGGTCTGGCGGCTGAGGGTCAGGCCGGTGTCGAGAACGTGCTCGACATCATGCACGGGGGCATCGACTCGGCGCTGCGGGGCTTGGGCAAGGGCTCGATTCACGACCTGGGACCGGACGACATCCTGGTGCCGGAAGGCTTCACCCGGCGTTTGGGCGGCTAACGCCGCTCGGCCGGGCCGCCTGATTCGACGGGTCCGCTGATACGTGCGGTGCTCGCGTGGCTGACGTGATGGTCACCAGGGTCTTGACATCCGTGCAAATTTGACCATTCGATACGAATTGTTGCGTATACGGCAACAATTGGCGCACAGCGGGCAAATTCGGCTTACCATCGGCGGGTGCCTTTTCCCAGCGAGCTCGGGAACTCGACGTCTAGGCAGTTGCAGTCCTTGCGGCCTTCGTTGATCGTCCCACTTGGTGCCACCGAGCAGCATGGGCCGCACTTGCCGCTGGACACCGACACCCGGATCGCAGAGGCGGTGTCGCGGTCCGTCGCGGAGGAACTGCGCGCGCAGACGATCCACGGCGGCGATCAGCCCGCGTGGCTGGTCGCGGCTGCCATCAGCTACGGCGCCAGCGGTGAGCACGAGAGTTTCCCCGGCACCATCTCGATCGGGCTGGCGGCGCTGGAACTTCTGCTGGTGGAGTTCGGCCGGTCGGTCTGTAACTGGGCCGGCCGCGTCGTGTTCGTCAACGGTCACGGCGGCAATGTGGCGGCGCTGAGGGCGGCGACGGAGCTGTTGCGTGCCGAGGGGCGCGACGTGGCCTGGTGTGCGTGTACGGCCGCGGGTGCGGACGCCCACGCCGGCCATACCGAAACGTCTGTACTGCTGCATCTTTCACCGGCCGACGTCTGGGTCGACGAGAGCGTCGTCGGCAACACCGCGCCTTTGCCGGAGCTGCTGCCGGCGTTGCGCCGCGGCGGGGTGGCGGCAGTGAGCCCGGTCGGGGTACTGGGGGACGCCACCACGGCCACCGCCTCGGAGGGGGCCCGTATCTTTGCAGAAATGGTCGGCGGCTGTGTGCGCAGGATCGGCACATGGCGGCCCGGCCCGGGGGGAATGCTCGCATGACGGGGGTGGGACAGTGACGGGGCCGAGGCTGCCCGACGGCTTTGCCGTCCAAGTGGATCGCCGGGTGAAGGTGCTGGGTGAGGGCGCCGCGCTGCTCGGCGGGTCTCCGACGCGGTTGCTGCGCCTGGCTCCGGCGGCGCAGACCATGCTCGACCGCGGCCGGCTGGAGGTCCACGACGCCCAGAGTGCCCAGCTCGCCCGCACCCTGCTCGATGCCACGGTGGCCCACCCGCGGCCGGCGACGGGGCCGTCGCACCTGGACGTCACCGTCGTTGTTCCGGTACGGGACAACGCAGTTGGCGTCGCCCGGCTGGTGCGGTCCCTGCGCGGCATGCGCGTGGTGGTGGTCGACGACGGTTCTGTGATGCCGCTGCAGGCGGCCGATTTCTGTGACTTGGCCGGGCACTGCGATGTCCGGGTGCTCCGGCATGACGTGAGCCGGGGACCGGCCGCGGCCCGCAACACGGGGCTGGCCGCGTGTGAGACCGACTTCGTGGCGTTCCTGGACTCGGACGTGGTCCCACGTCGCGGGTGGCTGGAAGCGCTGCTGGGGCACTTTTGCGACCCGGCCGTCGCGCTGGTCGCGCCGCGCATCGTCGGCCTGCACGAGCCCGACAATCTGATCGCGCGCTACGAGGCCGTGCGCTCGTCGCTGGACCTCGGCATGCGCGAGGCCCCGGTGGTGCCGTACGGCATGGTGGCCTACGTGCCGAGCGCGGCCATCATCTGCCGGCGCGCGGCGCTGGACCAGGTGGGCGGCT
This sequence comes from Mycobacterium sp. ST-F2, assembly GCF_001905655.1. Lineage (GTDB taxonomy): Bacteria > Actinomycetota > Actinomycetes > Mycobacteriales > Mycobacteriaceae > Mycobacterium. Next base: position 93,348 of record NZ_JMHT01000057.1, on the reverse strand, counting down.
TCGACGAGTCGCTGCAGTCCGGCGAGGACGTGGACCTGTGCTGGCGGTTCATCGAGGCCGGCGCCCGGCTGCGGTACGAGCCGATTGCGCTGGTCGGGCACGATCACCGCACCGCATTGGGAGAGTGGTTCGCCCGCAAGGCCTTTTACGGTTCCTCGGCCGCCCCGCTGTCGGTGCGGCACCCGGGTAAGACGGCGCCGCTGGTGATCTCCGGCTGGACGTTGGTGGTGTGGGTGCTGCTGGCCATGGGTTCCGGTGTGGGCTACCTGGCCTCGACCATCGCCGCCGCGATCACGGGCCGGCGCATCGCCAACTCCCTGCGCTCCATCGACACCGAACCGCGGGAAGTCGCCGCGGTGGCTGCGCAGGGACTGTGGGCGGCCGCGCTGCAACTCGCTGCGGCGCTGTGTCGGCACTACTGGCCGGTGGCCCTGGTGTTGGCGGTGTGTTTCCGGCGCTGGCGGCAGGTGGTGCTGATCGCCGCGATCGTCGACGGCGTCGTCGACTGGGCGCGCCGCCACCACACGGTCGACGACAACACCCAACGCGTCGGCCTGCTGGCCTATCTGCTGCTCAAGCGTCTCGACGACATCGCCTACGGCCTGGGACTGTGGGGTGGCGTGGTGCGGGAGCGGCATCTGGGCGCGCTCAAGCCGCAGATCCGGACTTGAGCCCGCGCCGCGATGACGTCCTGATCGTCGGGGCCGGCAGTGCCGGCTGTGTTCTGGCCGAGCGTCTTTCGGCCGATCCCGCCTGCCGGGTGACTCTTCTGGAGACCGGCGGTACCGTCCGCCCGGAGCCGGGCTGGGTGTTGCCGGTCGGCGTCGACAGCACCGTGGCGCGGCAGCACCGCACGACGTTGACGCAGAACCCGGCGCGGTCCGTGGACATCGTGCGGGGGCGGGTGCTCGGCGGGTCCGGAGCCATCAACGGCGGCTATTTCTGCCGCGCCTGGCCGTCGGATTTCGACGCCTGGGCGGTGCCGGGCTGGGCCTGGTCCGACGTCGTGCCGCATTACTGCGCCATCGAAACGGACCACGACTTCGACGGTGCCGAGCACGGTTCGACGGGCCCCGTTCCGGTGCGCCGTATCAGCGAATTCGCAGCATCCTCACAGGCTTTCCGCGACGCGGCGGCCGTCCGGTACTCGTGGATCGACGACCTCAATGCCGAGGCCGGGGTGCGGCCCGGTCTCGGCGCGGTGCCGCTGAACATCGACGACACCGGACACCGGCACGGTCCTGGCGAGGTCTACCTGACGGCCGCGCGTGGCCGGGACAACCTGCGGGTGCTCGCGGGGACGCGTGCGCTGCGGGTGTTGTTCGACGGCGACCGCGCGGTGGGGGTCAGGTGTCTCGGACCCGAGGGGGTGGCGGACCGGTATGCCGACCGGATCGTGTTGTGCGCCGGGGCAATTGAATCAGCGCACCTGTTGATGCTGTCCGGCATCGGGCCGGCCGCACAGTTACGGAGCGTCGGCGTGTCGGTGGTGGCCGACCTGCCGGTGGGTGTCGCCTGCGCGGATCACCCGGAATGGGTGGTGCCCACGACCTGGCCCGCGGCCCCCGGCCGCCCGCCGCTCGAGTTGCTGCTCACCACCGAAGAGCTTGAGATCCGGCCGTACACGTGGGGTTTCGCGGCCATGACGGGCGGTGTCGCCGACGGTTCCGATCCGGTGCACCTCGGCATCTCCTTGATGCGGCCGCGTGCCGAGGGTCGGGTCCTGCTGGTGTCGGACGATCCCGACGTGCGCCCGGCCATCGAGCACCGCTACGACGCCGACCCGGCCGACGCCGCGGCGTTGCAGGTCGGGTACGAACTGTGTCGCGACCTGTTCGGCGACGCCGTCGCCGGCGGCGAGCCCGCGTGGTCCACCGCGCAGCATCTGTCGGCCACCGCGCCGATGGGCGCTGACGGCGACGAACGCGCCGTCCTGGACCCGCACTGCCGCGTGCGCGGCGTCGACGGGTTATGGGTGGCCGACGGCGCCGCACTGCCCGGCATCACCGCCCGGGGCCCGCACGCGACCATCGTCATGCTGGCGCACCGGGCCGCGCAATTCATCGCGTCCTAGGAGCGTGGGTCGGTAACGGTTCGGCCGCTAGGGGCTGGGCACTTGACAAGCAAATGCCTTGTGGGCGTTGACTGTGCACTGGCGCAGGAAAAGCTCGAGTACCGAACTGCGTAGACGCACAGTCAATTGTGATACCGACCCACGCTCTTAGCCGCTGAGTGGCCACCTGGCGCACGCGAATCGCGAAAATGCTTGTGTCGACTAGTCGTTGGGTGGTATACGTTCGCGGCCGGGCGCCCAGAACGCGATCAGCAGACCGGCGACCGCGGTGATCGACGCCAGCACCACGAGCGAGGTCTGCATGGCGTGCAGGAACGCCACCCGGGCCACGGTCAGGAGCTGACCGCCGACTGGGCCCAGATGGGGCGCGGCGGCGACCGCGCCGGCCAGCGAGCCGCGCGCGGCGTCTTGCAGCGGAGCCGGAAAACCGGCGACGGCGGGCCCGATGTGCTTGGTATATCCGGCTGCCAGGAGGGAGCCGGTCAGTGCGATCCCGAGGGCTGAGCCCACTTCCCGGGTGGTGTCGTTGACCGCCGAGGCCACCCCCTGCTTGGCGTCCGGCACCGATGTCATGATCGCCGAAGTCGTTGGCGCGGTGAATATTCCGACTCCGGTACTCACCACCAGCAGTGGCCAGGCGACGGCCCAGTACGACGAGTCGATGCGCACCAGGCACAGGGACAGCAAGCCGACCGACAGGAGCCCCAGGCCGGCGACCACCACGACGCGCAGCCCCAGTTTCGGCAGATACCACGACGACAGCGGGGACAGGATGAGCATCGGCACCGCCAGCGGGGACAGGGCCAGTGCGGTTCCCAGTGGGCTGTAACCCATGACCAGTTGCATGAATTGCATGGCCAGGTAGAAGAAGCCGAACATCACCATGAACAGCACTGTGATGGCTGCGGCTCCGGTGCTGAACCGACGGTCGAGAAACAGCCGGACATCCAGCAGCGGGTACCGGGCCCGTAGCTCGATGACCGCGAACGCTCCGGCCAGGATCAGGCCGCCGGCGATGCCGCCCAGCACGACCGGATGTGTCCAGCCGCGGTCGGGCGCCGCCAGGATGCCGTAGACCAGTGCCGCGACCGCCGCGGCGATGACGACCGCGCCGGCGACATCCAATGTTCGGGCTTCCGTGTCGCGCGAACTCGCGGTGGTCGTGGTCATGGCAATGAGGACCAGCCCGGCCGCGGCAAAGGCCCAGAAGATCGACTGCCAGGGCCAGAAGTGCAGCAGCACACCGGATCCCAGCATGCCGAACACGCCACCGCAGCCGGCCATGCCGGCCCAGATGCCCACCGCTTTGGTGCGCTGGTCCGCCGGGTAGGACGCGGTGATCAGGGACAGCGTCGCAGGCATGATGAACGCGGCGCCCACGCCGGCCACCGCTCGGGCGCCGATGATGTGCAGGGGGTGGGTGCTCAGCGCCGGAACGATCGAGGCCACCGCGAAGACGGCCAGGCCGAACAGCAGAGCGCCGCGCCGGCCGTAGCGGTCGCCGAGGGCGCCGGCGGGCAGCAGCAGGCAGGCCAGCGTCAAGGTGTAGCTGTCGATGATCCAGGTCAGCTGGGTCTGGTTCGCCGAGGTCGCCATGGCGATGTCGGCGAGTGCGGTGTTGAGCGCGACCATCGACGAAATCACCACCAGCACACCGCAACACGCCACCAGGAGCGTCCAGGTGCGGTGCCGGGAGGCCGGTGGTACGGCCGTAGGCGGGGTGGTATCGGCCCGGGGGCTCACCGCGCTCGCCTTGTCGGCCATACGGCCACCTTCCGGTAGTTTCAAGACCGATGATCTTCAAACGAGACTAACAGTCTTGTTTGTCGGCCGGAAGGTGAATTGAGTTGTCCAGCGAACATGGTGACCCCCGGCCGGCCCGTTCGCGGGCGCGGCTTCTCGAGGCGGCGACCGCCCTGCTGCGCTCCGGCGGACCCAGTGCCGTGACCGTCGACGCGGTGATCCGGGCGTCCAATGTGGCCAGGGCGACGCTCTATCGGCACTATGCCAGCGGAAATGACTTGCTGGCAGCGGCATTTCACGCGCTCATTCCACCGGCCCCGGTACCGCTCGCCGACGGCGACCTGCGTGAGCGGTTGATCGCACTCGTGCGCGCGCAGGCAGAACTGATCGCCGAGGCGCCCGTCAGCCTGGCGGCCATGTCATGGCTGGCGCTCGGCGGCAACCTCGAACACCTGCCCTGGGGTGCGGCGGGGACCGAGAGCGCCGAGGTCCGCAACCTTCGGGACCGGGTGGCCGAGCAGTACGCCGTCCCGTTCGAGGCGGTGCTGTCCAGTCCCGAGGCCGTCGCCGAGTTGGGTGACGTCGACCGGCTCCGTGCGGCGGTGTTGTTATTGGGCCCCATCGTGCTCGGCAAGCTCAGCACCCTGCCCGACTTCGATTACCGCGAGATCGCCGTCGCCGCCGTCGACGGATTCCTCGCGACGCATCGCGTCAGCGCAGCGAATACCGGATCGGCAGGTGCTTGAAGCCGCCGACGAACGTCGTCGCGGACAGCTCGGGGGTGCCGGCCAATTCGATCGAATCCAGCCGGGTCAGCAGTTCGGTGAACAGGCTGTTCATCTCCATACGGGCCAGCGCGGCACCCAGGCAGAAGTGCACGCCGTACCCGAACGCCAGGTGCTTGTTCGGCTCACGGCCGACGTCGAACCGGAACGGATCGGTGAACACTTCTTCGTCGCGATTACCGGAAACGTAAGCGAGATAGACGGATTCGCCTTCGGCGATCGGCACGCCGCGGACGACGGTGTCAGCGGTGGCGGTGCGCATGAACTCTTTCACCGGCGTGCTCCACCGGATCATCTCCTCGACGGCGGTGGGCATCAGGTCTGGGTTCGCCTTCAGGCGGGCCAGCTCGCCGGGATTCTGGATCAACGCATGCAGGCCGCCGGAGATGGCGTCCTTGGTGGTGTCGTGGCCCGCGCTGGCCACGATCACGTAGTACGACGCGGTATCCATGTCGCTGAGTGGTTCGCCGTCGATGCGGCCGTTGGCGATCGCCGACGCCAGGTCCTCGGTGGGGTTGGCCCGCCGCGACGCGGTGAGGGACGCGAAGTACCCGAAGAAGTCGAGCAGCACGCTGAACAGTTCCTCGGGGGTCTGGCCGCGGCTGTACTCGTCGTCGTCACCGCCGAACATCTCCTGGGTGAGGGTGTGCATGCGGTCGTAGTCCTCCTCGGGGAGGCCGAGCAGCGACATGATCACGTAGAGCGGGAACTGGATCGCGATCTCCTCGACGAAATCGCACTCGGGTCCGATATCGCGCAGCCGGTCGACGTAGCGCTTCGCGAGCTCGTCCACCCGCACCTTGAGATCGCGCATCGCCTTCGGGCGGAACCAGTCGGCGCCGATGGCGCGGATCTTGCGGTGGTGCGGGTCGTCCATGTGAATCAGCGTTCGCAGCCCCATGCCGGCGTCGGCCTGCGCCTTGAGCAGATCTTCGGCGTCGGCCTTCATGAGCAGCGGACGGGGCTCGCTGATGAAGAGGTTGTTGTCGCGCTCGATCGCCATGATGTCGGCGTGCTTGGTGATGGCCCAGAACGGCCGATACGGTGGATTGTCCACCCAGGCAACAGGATTGGTGGCCCGTAGGTGCGTCAGCGCCGAGTGCAGGCGGTCGTCGTCGGCGTAGGCGGCAGGATCGGCGAGTACCTTGGCGGCCTCATCGGTGGCGGGTGCAGTCATTGAACTCCTCACGCAGGCGCAAACTTGACAGCTGTCAAGTGGAGTCTAGGTCGTTCGATGGCCGATGGGGAGGGGGTTGCGGGATCTATTTGCGAACTGCATTCGGCGGGCGATCGGTACGCTGGGTGCTCGTGTCATCCGCCCGTCCCCGCCGACTGCTGCAGCGTGCCGCCGCAGTGGCCGCGACGGTGCTGTTGGTAGCCGGATGCGGTCTGGATTCCCACAGCGACGGCGCCACCGCCGTTGCCCCGGACGCCGCGACGTCGGACCCGGCACTGGTGCACACCACTGCAGGGACGGTCCGCGGGACGGTGAATCCAGATCTGCGCTTCTTCGGTGGAATCCCTTATGCCGCACCGCCATTGGGGCCACTGCGCTTCAGCCTGCCGGCTCCCGCGCCGGCGTGGGACGGCGCGCGGGACGGCGCAAAACCCGGGGCTCGCTGCATCCAGGACCCCAAGGGCGATCTGGAGATGGGCCGCAACACCAGCGAGGACTGCCTGACCGTCAATGTCTGGACGCCGCCGGTGCGGGCCTCCGGCGAACATCGACCGGTGCTGGTGTGGCTGCATGGCGGCGGGTTCATCAACGGTTCCAGCAGTATCTACAACTCGACGCGGCTGACCACGCGCGGCGACATCGTGGTGGTGACCGTCAACTACCGACTCGGCGCGCTGGGGTTCCTGGCGCATCCCGCGCTCGGTGACGGCGCCGATGTCGGCAACTACGGGCTGGCCGACCAGCAGGCGGCGCTGCGCTGGGTGCGCGACAACATCGCCGCGTTCGGCGGCGACCCTGGCAAGGTGACCATCGCCGGCGAATCCGCCGGCGGGATGTCGGTGTGCGATCACCTCGTCGCTCCCGACTCGGCCGGTCTCTTCCGCGGCGCCATCATCGCCAGCGGGCCGTGCCAGGCGCAGGGTGCACTACCGGAAGCCTCGCGGGCGAGCCTCGCCTATGCGCAAGCCGCGGGGTGTGGTGATCCGGCCGGCGCCGCGGACTGTCTGCGCCGTCTGCCGGTCGACAAACTGCGAAAACCGGTGTGGTACTACGGCATCGGCGAGAACATGCTCAGCGGGCCGGTTACCGGAACGTCGCTGCTGCCGGTCGACCCGATGCGGGCCATCAGTACCGGCGACGCCGCGCGGGTGCCGGTGATGATCGGTACCACCCGCGACGAATTCACCCTCTTCGTGGCGCTGCAGTATCTGCGCGCCGGCAAGCGGTTCCATGCCGACGCCTACCCGCACCTGCTGCAGTCCACCTTCGGCGCCGACGCCGCCGCGGTAGCCGAGCATTACCCCCTCAACCGCTACAACGGCAGCGCCGCCGTCGCCTATTCGACGGCCGTCACCGACGGGGCCTTCTCCTGTGTGGCCGACCGTATCGGCGACGCGTTGGTCGCCGACGCGCCGGTCTATGGCTACGAGTTCGCCGACCCGGCGCCACCGACGCCGGATCCTTTGCGCCACTTGCCTTTCCCTGTCGGCGCCAGCCACTCGCTCGACCTGCGCTACATCTTCAACATGGGTGGAGCGCCGCCGCCGACACCGCCGCAAGTCGCCCTGTCGGACCAGATGATCGACTACTGGAGTTCCTTCGTCCGCGATGGCCGGCCCAGCGCCGAGGGTGCGCCGGAATGGCCGCAGCTGGCCGGCCACGAGCATGACAGCCGGATGTCGCTGCGCCCTGATGGCAGCCGCGTCGTCACCGATTTCGATCAGGTGCACCAGTGCGCCTTCTGGGCGGGCCTGCCGCACTGATTCTCGACTGCGGATAATCACTTGCCGACTCGGCTTCGCGTCGACTTCGATGGGGCGGCATGACGATTCGCGATGCCGACGGATTCGCCCGGGACTGGTGCCAGGCCTGGAACGCCCACGATGTCGAGGCCGTCCTGGCGCATTTTCACGACGACGTCGTCTTCACCTCACCGGTCGCCGCCCGTGTCGTGCCCGAGTCCGGGGGAGTGGTGCGGGGCAAGGACGCGCTGCGGCGGTACTGGACCACTGCGCTGGCCGCGGTGCCCGAGCTGCACTTCGAGATCGTCGCCACCTATATAGGGACGCAGGCCCTCGTCATCAACTACCGCAACCACCGTGGGCAGCTGGTCAACGAGGTGCTGATCTTCGACGGTGACCTGGTGCGCGAAGGTCACGGCACGTACCTCGACTGAGGTCCGATCTGCCCGACTCCTCATCGCGGCTCGTGCCTCGCCGCTTGATCGTCGTCGGGCTAGGCCGGCGTCACCCACGTCGTGATGTCGGCGTGCACGACCTCCTCGCCCGAGGTGTCGACCACCGAGACCGAGACGACGACGTCGGTGCCTCTGGTCAGGGTCTCGAAATCGGGGACGTCGACCCGGGCGTGCGCCCGCAGTGATGTGGTGGCCTTGGCCAGGTACTGCACGTTCATGGCCTTGGGAATCCAGCGGTGGCTGGTCGGCACCGTCGCTTCCATCGCCATACCCATGGCGGCCTCCGCGGCGTTGCACGACGCGATGGCGTGCACGGTGTGCAGGTGGTTGTAGACGAAGAACCACTTCGGCACCGCCACCTCGGCGTAGCCCGGCTCCATCGTCACCACCCGGGGTAGGACCGACGCGAAGTACGGCACCCGCACCATCGCGGCCGCGGAGAACATCAGACTGCCCCCGGGCCGTCCGGCGCGTTGCTTCCAGGCGCGGTACGTGGGGCTCAGTGTCGACATGTCTCTACCTTACTCAAAAGTAAGTTCAGTGCCGACGCCGATTCTGCGGCCTGGGCGCTATGTACTCGCACTTTCTCGCCGTGCGCGCAGGCTCAACCCGCCGTCGCGGTTTGGCTCTGTGGCCTGGGTGGTCGTCACTCGCACTTTTGCGCCAGGAGTACAGAGTCAATGCGAGAAGCGCCCAGGCGTGCGTTGACCCTGTGCCTAGGGTGCTCAGTTCTCGCACTTCTGCGCCGTGAATACAGGGTCAAGTGGAGGAGCGGCCCGGCATCCGTTGACTCTGTGAACTGGGCGGCATCTACTCGAACAACCACGCCCGCACCGCAGAATCACTGCAGGACCGGCGGCAGAACCCGGGCGCGCCGGACGGCTCCGCAGCGGATTTGGAGCGAGCCCGGATCTGGGGCATACTGTTCGGGTTGCCTTGCGCCGGGTTCGCCCGCTGCGGGCATACGACCGGCGCCCATCTCGGGCGCATCCGGTCCCAGCATCGCCCACGATGGAATTTCCAACGCGGACGACTGTGCGCAAAGGCGACACGCCCGAGCGCGGGGGTCGGTGAACCACAGAAACGTAAAGAGCGGCGGCATAGCCAGCGCGCGCGATCGGGTATCCCGATGCGTGCGTATTGAAGACCAGGCCCGAGCACGGGCCCGTGAAAGTTAGGTAGGAGAAGCGTGGCGGGACAGAAGATCCGCATCAGGCTCAAGGCCTACGACCACGAGGCGATTGACGCCTCGGCGCGCAAGATCGTTGAGACGGTCACCCGTACGGGGGCAAGCGTGGTCGGCCCGGTGCCGCTGCCGACCGAGAAGAACGTGTACTGCGTCATCCGGTCTCCCCATAAGTACAAGGACTCGCGGGAGCATTTCGAAATGCGTACCCACAAGCGCCTTATCGACATCCTCGACCCCACGCCGAAGACCGTTGACGCCTTGATGCGCATCGATCTGCCGGCGAGCGTCGACGTCAACATCCAGTAGGAGACCCAGAAAAATGGCACGCAAAGGCATTTTGGGCACCAAGCTGGGCATGACGCAGGTGTTCGACGAGAACAACAAAGTCGTCCCGGTCACGGTCGTGAAGGCCGGCCCCAACGTGGTGACCCGCATCCGTACCACCGAGCGCGACGGCTACAGCGCCGTGCAGCTCGCCTACGGCGAGATCAGCCCTCGCAAGGTGAACAAGCCGGTCACCGGTCAGTTCGCCGCTGCAGGCATCAACCCGCGCCGGCACCTGGCCGAGCTTCGTCTCGACGACGAGTCCGCCGCTGCTGAGTACGAGGTCGGCCAGGAGCTGACCGCCGAGATCTTCGCCGACGGCGCATACGTCGACGTGACCGGCACCAGCAAGGGCAAGGGCTTCGCCGGCACCATGAAGCGTCACGGCTTCAAGGGCCAGGGCGCCGCGCACGGTGCCCAGGCTGTGCACCGTCGTCCCGGTTCGATCGGTGGCTGCGCCACCCCGGGCCGTGTCTTCAAGGGCACCCGCATGTCCGGCCGGATGGGTAGCGACCGCGTCACCACCCAGAACCTGAAGGTTCACAAGGTCGACGCCGAGAACGGTGTGCTGCTCATCAAGGGCGCCATCCCGGGCCGCAACGGTGGACTGGTGGTTGTCCGCACCGCAGTTAAGCGAGGCGAGAAGTAATGACTCTCAAGATTGACGTCAAGACCCCGGACGGCAAGAAGGATGGTTCGGTAGAACTTCCGGCTGCCCTCTTTGACGTGGAGCCCAACATCGCGCTGATGCACCAGGTGGTGACGGCCCAGCTGGCCGCCGCCCGCCAGGGCACGCACGCCACCAAGACCCGGGCCATGGTGTCCGGTGGTGGCAAGAAGCCGTACCGCCAGAAGGGCACCGGCCGCGCCCGTCAGGGTTCGACCCGCGCCCCGCAGTTCACCGGTGGTGGCGTCGTCCACGGCCCGCAGCCGCGTGACTACAGCCAGCGGACCCCGAAGAAGATGATCGCTGCCGCCCTGCGCAGCGCGCTGTCGGACCGGGCTCGCAACGAGCGCATCCACGCGATCACCGAACTGGTGGCTGGTCAGAACCCGTCGACCAAGAGCGCCAAGTCGTTCCTGTCGTCGCTGACCGACAACAAGAAGGTGCTCGTCGTGATCGGCCGCAGCGATGTGGTCGGCGCCAAGAGCGTCCGCAACCTGCCTGGCGTGCACGTGATCTCGCCGGATCAGCTGAACACCTACGACGTGCTCAACGCCGACGACCTGGTGTTCTCGGTGGAGGCGCTCAACGCCTACATCACCGCCAACACGAAAGAGGAGGTGTCGGCCTGATGGCTACCGTGACTGATCCTCGCGACATCATCCTGGCCCCGGTCATCTCGGAGAAGTCCTACGGACTCATCGAGGACAACACGTACACGTTCATCGTGGCGCCGGAGTCCAACAAGACGCAGATCAAGATCGCTATCGAGAAGATCTTCGACGTGAAGGTCGACTCGGTGAACACCGCGAACCGGAAGGGCAAGCGCAAGCGCACCCGCACCGGTTACGGCCAGCGCAAGAGCACCAAGCGCGCGATCGTGACCCTGTCCGCCGGCAGCAAGCCGATCGAACTGTTCGGAGCTCCGGCCTGATCGGCCGGGAGTTAAGGGATTAACTGATAATGGGAATTCGCAAGTACAAGCCGACGACCCCGGGTCGTCGCGGTTCGAGCGTCTCCGACTTCGCCGAGATCACTCGTTCGACTCCGGAGAAGTCGCTGATCCGTCCGCTGCACGGCACTGGTGGTCGTAACGCGCACGGCCGCATCACGACTCGTCACAAGGGTGGCGGTCACAAGCGTGCCTACCGCGTCATCGACTTCCGTCGCCATGACAAGGACGGCGTCAACGCCAAGGTCGCGCACATCGAGTACGACCCGAACCGTACCGCCAACATCGCGCTGCTCCACTTCGTGGACGGCGAGAAGCGCTACATCATCGCCCCCAAGGACCTCAAGCAGGGCGACGTTGTCGAGTCGGGCCCCAACGCCGACATCAAGCCGGGCAACAACCTGCCGATGCGCAACATCCCGGCCGGTACCGTCATCCACGCCGTGGAGCTGCGTCCGGGCGGCGGTGCCAAGCTGGCCCGCTCGGCCGGTGTCAGCATCCAGCTGCTCGGTAAGGAAGGCGCGTACGCCACGCTGCGTATGCCGTCGGGTGAAATCCGTCGCGTCGACGTGCGCTGCCGCGCCACCGTCGGCGAGGTCGGCAACGCCGAGCAGGCGAACATCAACTGGGGTAAGGCCGGCCGTATGCGGTGGAAGGGCAAGCGCCCGACCGTCCGTGGTGTCGTGATGAACCCGGTTGACCACCCGCACGGTGGTGGTGAGGGTAAGACCTCCGGTGGTCGTCACCCGGTGAGCCCGTGGGGCAAGCCCGAGGGCCGCACCCGCAAGCCCAACAAGCCGAGCGACAAGCTCATCGTCCGCCGCCGGCGCACCGGCAAGAAGCGCTAGGCCGGAAAGGAATAGACGATGCCTCGTAGCCTCAAGAAGGGTCCGTTCGTCGACGACCATCTGTTGAAGAAGGTCGACGCGCAGAACGAGAAGAACACCAAGCAGGTCATCAAGACCTGGTCCCGTCGGTCGACCATCATCCCCGACTTCATCGGTCACACCTTCGCCGTCCACGACGGTCGCAAGCACGTGCCGGTGTTCGTCAGTGAGGCGATGGTCGGGCACAAGCTCGGCGAGTTCGCCCCGACGCGGACCTTCAAGGGTCACATCAAGGACGACCGGAAGAGCAAGCGCCGCTAATGACTACCGTTACTGAATACCCGTCCGCGAGCGCCAAGGCGCGCTTCGTGCGTGTGTCGGCGAGCAAGGCCCGCCGGGTCATCGACCTGGTCCGTGGCAAGAGCGTCGAAGAGGCGCTCGACATCCTGCGGTGGGCACCGCAGGCTGCCAGCGAGCCGGTCGCCAAGGTGATCGCCAGCGCTGCCGCCAACGCGCAGAACAACGAGGGCCTGGACCCGACGACCCTCGTGGTCGCCACGGTCTTCGCCGACGAGGGCCCGACCGCCAAGCGCATCCGGCCGCGCGCCCAGGGGCGTGCGTACCGGATCCGCAAGCGCACCAGCCACATCACCGTGGTCGTCGAGAGCCGTCCTGCCAAGGACAAGGCCTCGAAGGGCGCAACGGCCGGTGCCGCCCGCGCTCGTCGTGCGCAGGGCAGTAAGGCCGCGGCTGCCAAGACCGAGACGAAGGGAGGCTCGGAGTAGTGGGCCAGAAAATCAACCCGCACGGCTTCCGCCTCGGTATCACCACCGAATGGAAGTCCCGTTGGTACGCCGACAAGCAGTACGCGGACTACGTCAAGGAAGACGTCGCCATCCGCAAGCTGCTGGCCACCGGCCTGGAGCGCGCCGGCATCGCCGACGTGCAGATCGAGCGCACGCGTGACCGCGTCCGGGTGGACATCCACACCGCACGTCCGGGCATCGTCATCGGTCGCCGTGGCACCGAGGCCGACCGCATCCGCGCCGACCTGGAGAAGCTGACCGGCAAGCAGGTTCAGCTGAACATCCTCGAGGTCAAGAGCCCCGAGGGCGTCGCGCAGCTGGTGGCGCAGGGCGTCGCCGAGCAGCTGAGCAACCGTGTCGCGTTCCGTCGTGCCATGCGCAAGGCCATCCAGTCGGCCATGCGTCAGCCCAACGTCAAGGGCATCCGGGTGCAGTGCTCGGGCCGCCTCGGCGGTGCTGAGATGAGCCGCTCGGAGTTCTACCGCGAAGGTCGCGTGCCGCTTCACACGCTGCGCGCCGACATCGATTACGGCCTGTACGAGGCCAAGACCACATTCGGCCGTATCGGCGTGAAGGTGTGGATCTACAAGGGCGATATCGTCGGTGGCAAGCGTGAGCTCGCCGCTGCCGCTCCCGCCGCCGACCGTCCCCGTCGGGATCGTCCGTCCGGTACCCGTCCGCGTCGCAGCGGTTCGTCGGGCACCACGGCGACCAGCACCGAGGCCGGCCGCGCAGTGGATGTTGCCGTTGAGACCCCCGCCGGCGATGCGCCGACGGAAGCAACGGAGAGCTAAGCATGCTGATTCCCCGCAAGGTCAAGCACCGCAAGCAGCACCACCCTGAGCAGCGCGGTATCGCCAGCGGCGGCACCTCGGTCAGCTTCGGTGACTACGGCATCCAGGCCCTGGGCCACGCCTACATCACCAACCGGCAGATCGAGTCCGCTCGTATCGCCATCAACCGGCACATCAAGCGTGGCGGCAAGGTCTGGATCAACATCTTCCCGGACCGCCCGCTGACCAAGAAGCCTGCCGAAACCCGCATGGGTTCCGGTAAGGGTTCGCCGGAGTGGTGGGTCGCCAACGTCAAGCCGGGTCGCGTGCTCTTCGAGCTCAGCTACCCCGACGAGAAGATCGCCCGGGAGGCGCTCACCCGCGCCATCCACAAGCTGCCGATCAAGGCACGCATCGTGACTCGAGAGGAGCAGTTCTGATGGCAGTTGGAGTTACGCCTGGTGAACTGCGTGAGCTCACCGAGGAAGAGCTGACCACGCGTCTGCGCGAGTCGAAGGAAGAGCTGTTCAACCTTCGCTTCCAGATGGCCACCGGTCAGCTGTCGAACAACCGCCGGCTGCGCACCGTGCGGCAGGAGATCGCGCGGGTCTACACGGTCCTGCGTGAACGCGAGTTGGGCCTGGCGTCCGGGCCGGTTGGTAAGGATTAGTCATGGCAGAAACTAAAGGCCCCAAGCACACGCCGGCCACCGAGACCGAGCGCGGTAGCCGCAAGACCGCCATCGGCTACGTGGTGTCGGACAAGATGGAAAAGACCATCGTGGTCGAGCTGGAGTCCCGTAAGAGCCACCCGCTCTACGGGAAGATCATCCGGACCACCACCAAGGTCAAGGCGCACGACGAGAACGGCGACGCCGGTATCGGCGACCGCGTCTCGCTGATGGAGACCCGTCCGCTGTCGGCCACCAAGCGCTGGCGTCTGGTCGAGGTGCTCGAGAAGGCCAAGTAAGGCTTTCGACAGACATCGGAACTGCCCCTCTTCTCCGGAAGAGGGGCAGTTTTGTGTTCGGCGCCTGTTCGGCGGGAAATTTGTGCGTCGCGATCCAATCCGGATCGGCGTCGGCTCCGAATACGGGGCATGTACACACTCGTCCTCATCGGATTCCTCGGCGGGCTGATCACCGGTATCTCGCCGTGCATCCTGCCGGTCCTGCCCGTGGTCCTGTTTTCCGGCACCAGCCGCGCGCCCTACCGGGTGGTCGCCGGGCTGGTCCTGAGCTTCAGCGTGGTGACCCTGCTCGGTACCGTCGTGCTGCAGCAATTGCACGTGCCGGCCGAAATCATCCGCTGGGTCGGTCTGGTGGCGCTCACGGCCATCGGTGTCGGCCTGATCTTCCCGCGCGTCGAACGCCTGCTGGAAGCGCCGTTCGCACGCCTGCCGCAACGTGACATCGCCGGCAACCGCAAGGGTTTCGGGCTCGGCCTGGCGTTGGGTGTGCTCTACGCGCCATGCGCGGGACCCGTGCTGGCGGCGATCGTGGTGGCCGGCGCGACCGGCCGGATCGGGCTCGATACCGTGGCACTGACCGCGTCGTTCGCAGTCGGCACCGCACTGCCGTTGCTGCTGTTCGCGGTGGGTGGCCAGCGAGTTGCCGAGCGGGTCAAGGCATTTCAGCAGCGGCAGCGACAGATCCGGGCTGCGGCTGGAGTGGTCATGCTGGTCGCCGCGGTGGCGCTGGCGCTGAATGTGCCCGCCACGGTGCAACGGAAGATTCCCGACTACACCGCGACACTGCAGGCCCGCATCGCGCCGGCCGGCGTCGGCCTGTCGAGCTGTGCGGAGGGCGCGAGCGTCCTGCAGGATTGCGGTACCGCGCCGGACATCGTCGGCATCGACAGCTGGTTCAACACCCCGGGTGACGCCCCGCTGGACCTGAAAGCCTTGCGTGGCAAGGTGGTTCTCGTCGACTTCTGGACCTACACCTGCATCAACTGCCAGCGTGCCATCGAGCACATCACCGGTTGGTACGACCGCTACAAGGACCAGGGCTTCACCGTGATCGGCGTGCACACGCCGGAATACCAGTTCGAACACGACCGCGACGGCGTCATCAAGGGTGCGGCAGATCTGCACATCAAGTATCCGGTTGCCCTGGACAACTCGTACGACACCTGGAACAACTACCAGAACCAGTACTGGCCGGCGAGCTACCTGATCGACGCCGCCGGCGTCGTCCGCCACCTCAAGTTCGGTGAGGGTGACTACGACGTCACCGAGGGCATGATCCGTGAGCTGCTGGCGCAGGCGAAGCACTGACGGGTGAGGCTAGGCTGCTCGACGATGGCCGTATCGTCTGAGCACGCCCCCGATCTCGGTGCCTTGCTGGAGCGTGTCGCCGAAGGGGATGCCGACGCTTTCGCGTCGTTCTATGACGCGACATGTGCCCGGGTGTTCGGCCTGATCCTGCGGGTGCTGCGGGATCCGGGCTACAGCGAGGAGACGACGCAGGAGGTGTACGCACAGGTGTGGCGTGCGGCTGCCGGTTACGACTCCGTCGAGGGTTCGGCGGTTGCCTGGGTGCTGACGCTGGCGCACCGCCGGGCGGTCGATCGGGTACGCGCGGAAGCGGCGAGCCGTCGTCGTGAATGGGACTACGGCACAACGCATCTCGATCGGCCGTCCGATGTGGTGGCGGAGGCGGCGGTGCGGGGTGACGACAGTCGGCGCGTGGTCGGCTGCCTCGACGCTCTCACAGATTCGCAGCGTGCGGCAATCGAATTGGCCTATTACGACGGCCTGACCTACGCGCAGGTCTCCGAGCGACTGGCCACGAGTCTCGGCACCGTG
The DNA here is from genome assembly GCF_001905655.1 of Mycobacterium sp. ST-F2. Classification (GTDB taxonomy): domain Bacteria; phylum Actinomycetota; class Actinomycetes; order Mycobacteriales; family Mycobacteriaceae; genus Mycobacterium. Next base: position 77,029 of record NZ_JMHT01000057.1, on the reverse strand, counting down.
AAATCGCGGATGCGCGAAGGGCTGCGCAAGCTCCGTGATTGTCTGGGGACACCATGACCGATCCGTCCGAATTCGATCTGCTGGAGTTGGCCGTGCCGTATGCGCTCGATGCCGTCTCCGACTCGGAACGTGCCGAGATCGAGCGGCGGCTGACCACGGCGCCCGGCGCCGTGGCGGAGGCGTTCCGCAGTCAGGTGGCCGAGGCTCGCGAGACGCTGGTGACCCTGTCGGACGCCACGGCCGTGCCGCCGCCAGCGGCGCTGAGAGTTGCTGTGCTGCAAGGCAACCGGAGTCAGGCTCGCGAACGTCGGTGGCGTAATGCGGTTCTGGTCGCAGCGGCGGTGCTCGCCGTCGGCGGCAGCGCGTTCGCGGCGGGTTGGATGCTGCGCCCGCCGCCCGCACCGCCGGTCGCCGAACGGGTGATGACGGCGCCCGACGTCCGCAGCGTGTCCACGGCCCTGCGCTCCGGCGGGACGGCGACCGTCGTGTACTCCCGGGAGCGCGGCGACGGCATGGTGATGTTCGACGGGGCTGCCGCGCCGCCACAGGGCATGGCCTATCAGGTGTGGCTGATGAAGGACGGGGTCCCGATTGCCGCCGCGCCGGCCACGCGTGACCTGCGCACTGTGATGGTGCCGGACATCGGGCGGGCCACGGCGCTGGGTGTGACGGTTGAGCCGTTGGGCCGCGCTACGGATGCGTTGCCGGGCGACATGGTCGGCCGGGTGGTGCTGCCATAGGCGTAGCCGGCGGTAGCTCGTCGTGAACGTCAATATCGCGGGCGCAGCCCAGCTCCCGGGTGTAATCTCCGGGCGGATCGCCGGATTCGGCGAGCACTGACCGGGACGAGGCGTCATGGCAACTGAATTCCAGGGCAAGATCAAACTCGACATCCGCGACTCGGAGCCCGACTGGACTCCCTACGCGGCGCCGGTCGCACCGGCGGGCGCACCCAATGTGCTGTATCTGGTGTGGGACGACACCGGCATCGCGACCTGGGACTGCTTCGGCGGCCTCGTCGACATGCCGGCCATGCGCCGCATCGCCGACAAGGGGGTGCGGCTGTCGCAGTTCCACACCACCGCCCTGTGTTCGCCGACGCGGGCCTCGCTGCTCACCGGACGCAACGCGACCTCGGTGGGCATGGCCACCATCGAGGAATTCACCGACGGCTTCCCGAACTGCCACGGCCGCATCCCTTTTGAGACCGCACTGCTGTCCGAGGTGTTGGCCGAGCGGGGCTGGAACACCTACTGCGTCGGCAAATGGCACCTGACGCCGCTGGAGGAGTCGAACCTCGCGTCCACCAAACGGCACTGGCCGCTGTCGCGCGGCTTCGAACGCTTCTACGGATTCATGGGCGGCGAGACCGACCAGTGGTACCCGGAGCTGGTCTACGACAACCATCCCGTCGCGCCACCGGCCACTCCCGAAGAGGGCTATCACCTGTCAAAAGACCTGGCGGACAAGACCATCGAGTTCATCCGGGACGCCAAGGTCATCGCTCCGGACAAGCCCTGGTTCTCGTACGTCTGTCCGGGGGCGGGTCACGCGCCGCACCACGTCTTCAAGGATTGGGCCGACAAATACGCCGGCAAATTCGACATGGGCTACGAGGCCTACCGCGACCTGGTGCTCGAGAACCAGAAGCGCCTGGGCATCGTGCCGCCCGACACCGAGCTCTCGCCCATGAATTCCTATCTGGACGTCAAGGGTCCGAACGGTGAGCCGTGGCCGCTGCAGGACACGGTGCGGCCCTGGGACGGACTGAGCGACGACGAGAAGCGGCTGTTCGCCCGCATGGCCGAGGTGTTCGCCGGCTTCCTGTCGTACACCGACGCGCAGATCGGGCGGATTCTCGACTACCTGGAGGAGTCGGGGCAGCTGGACAACACCCTCATCGTCGTCATCTCCGACAACGGGGCCAGCGGCGAAGGCGGCCCCAACGGCTCGGTCAACGAGAACAAATTCTTCAACGGCTACATCGACACCGTCGAAGAGAGCATGCGGTACTTCGACACCCTGGGTTCGCCGGACACCTACAACCACTATCCGATCGGCTGGGCGATGGCCTTCAACACGCCCTACAAACTGTTCAAGCGCTATGCCTCCCATGAAGGCGGTATCGCCGACACCGCGATCATCAGCTGGCCCAACGGAATCGCCGCACACGGCGAAGTGCGCGACAACTACGTCAACGTCGCCGACATCACCCCGACGGTCTACGACCTGCTGGACATCGAACCACCGACCGAGGTGCGCGGCGTGCCGCAGCGGCCGCTCGAAGGCGTGAGTTTCAAAGCGGCCCTCGAAGATTCGGCGGCCGGCACCGGCAAGACGACGCAGTTCTACGCGATGCTGGGCACGCGGGGCATCTGGCACGACGGCTGGTTCGCCAACACGGTGCACGCCGCCACGCCGTCGGGGTGGTCGCACTTCGACAAGGACCGCTGGGAGCTCTTCCACATCGCATCAGACCGCAGTCAATGCCATGACCTCGCCACACAGAATCCCGCGAAACTTGCTGAAATGCAGGAACTCTGGTTCGCCGAGGCGGCCAAGTACAACGGCCTGCCGCTGGCGGACCTCAACGTGTTCGAGACGCTGCTGCGCGACCGCCCCTACCTGATGCGCGACCGTCAGACGTTCACCTACTACCCGGGCACCGCCGAGGTGGGTATCGGCGCCGGCGTCGAACTACGGGGACAGTCGTTCTCGGTGCTGGCGGAGGTCGACGTCGAATCGGCGGCCGCCGAAGGGGTGCTTTTCAAGCAGGGCGCCGGCCATGGCGGACATGTGCTGTTCGTCCAGGACGGCCGGCTGCAGTACGTCTACAACTTCATGGGCGAAGACGAGCAGGTGGTGTCCGCGCTCGATCCGTTGCCCTTGGGGCGGCACGTGTTCGGCGTCCACTACGACCGCACCGGCACCGTGGAAGGCAGTCACACGCCGCTCGGCACCGTCGAACTGCGCATCGACGACGCGGTGGTGGCAACCCGCCCGGATATCCGCGCCCACCCGGGCACCTTCGGTCTCGCCGGGGGTGGCGTCGCCGTCGGGCGCAACGCGGGCCAGCCGGTGTCGAACCGCTTCCGGGCCCCGTTTCCCTTTGTCGGTGGCACCATCGCCAAAGTCGTCGTCGACATCTCGGGTACGCCGTATCTTGACGTCGAACAGGAACTGGCCAAGGCGTTCTGCAAGGACTAGGGGACTGAGATGAGCGGACCGATCATCCGGTGCGTCGCCGCGATGTCGGCGGCGGTGCTGTTGGGAGCCTGCGGCGGTAAGACCGACGAGAAGCCTGCCACTACAACCAAATCCGACGGCACCACGATCACGACCAGTACGTCTGCCCCGTCGTCGTCGACCACGGCGGCATCCGGGTCGAAGATGCCCGACCTGCCGACGTACGGAGTGGTCGAAACCACCAAACGCCCCGTCACGGCAGGGGAGCAGGTCTGCGACCCGCCGAGCCCGCCCGCGCAGACGATGACCGCGACCACGGGAGCGCCCGGCTCGCCGACCGTCGTCGTCGCGGTCCCTGATGGATTCAGTCCGGGGGCGCCGCCGTCCGGGGATGTCGCGCTGAACCTGGCCGGTCCCGACGGCCTGACCGGCACCGTGAAGATCACTCCAACGCCGCAGGATGCCGCCGCGGCGTTCCAGGGATACGCCGACGCGCGCACCGCGGGCCACGAATTCAACAGCGTCAGCATCCTGCCCGACGAATTGTGCGGTTACAGCGGGCAGAAGCTGATGGGTGTGCTCGCCGACAAGCCCGGCTCCGGCAGCGATTACGTCGACCGCATCGTGCATGTGTGGACCAACAACGGGGACTACCTCATCGCGCTGCAGTTGCAGGGGCCCGCCGGTTCGAAGGGACTCGATGCGGCAAAGCCGGTGCTGCTGGGGGATTTCGGTATCCGGATGGGCTGAGCGGGGCTGCCGCTCACTACTCAGGATTGGTCAAGCGCGCCAACACGATTCCGCCGACGATCATCGACAAGGCCACCGACCGGCCGATATTCAGTGGATCCTTGTGGACCAGAACCCCGATGGCGATGGCCCCGACGGCGCCGAAGCCGGTGAACACCGCATAGGCGGTGCCGACCGGCAGGGTCCGCAGATCAGCGGCGCGCTGACGCGGCTGGCGCACGCGCTTCTCGGCTGACCCGCCGGTCCGTTCAGATTCAGCGCGAGCAGATCCCTGTGCACGCGGCGCGGCACCCGCCACCATGAGCCCAACATCGGTGACGGGAGAGGCGTGATGACTGAGAGCGACGCGACGCAAGGCTGGATAAGCCGCGTCGGGACTGATTGGTGGGCAACGATTTTGGGGCTGGCCGTGACGGCACTGGCCGTGGCCGGCGTGCTGCCGAAGATCGGTTGGTGACGCGATGACCGTCGATGCGGCTGACACCGCCGACCACGTCGAATCGGGCGATCACACCGAAGCCACGGGCGCCCGCAGGTTCCTCGACTACGTGCCCGGTCTGCTGCTGCTGATCGCGGTGGGCCTGGCCGGAAAATATGCCCAGATCGGCTGGCTGGCGCTGGCCAAGCATCAGCACTGGCACGTGCCCGACATCGAATACGTGCTGTGGGCCATCGTTTTCGGGTTGATCATCACCAACACCGTTGGCCTGCACCGGATCTTCCGTCCCGGTGTGGCCACGTACGAATTCTGGCTCAAGGTCGGCATCGTCCTGTTGGGGGCGCGGTTCGTCCTCGGCGACGTCCTCAAGCTCGGCGCCGCCAGCCTGGTGCAGATCCTGATCGACATGACCGTCGCGGGCGCGATCATTCTCGCCGCGGCCCGGTGGTTCGGCCTGTCCGGCAAGCTCGGCTCACTGCTGGCCATCGGGACGTCGATCTGCGGCGTGTCGGCGATCATCGCGGCCAAGGGCGCCATCCGCGCTCGCAACTCCGACGTCAGCTACGCGATCGCCTCCATCCTGGCGCTCGGCGCCGTCGCGCTGTTCATTCTGCCCCCACTGGGTCACGCCATCGGGCTGACCGACCACGAATTCGGATTGTGGGCCGGCCTCGCGGTGGACAACACCGCCGAGACCACAGCCACCGGCTACCTGTTCTCCGACGAGGCCGGCAAGACCGCCGTGCTGGTGAAGTCGGTGCGCAACGCGCTGATCGGCTTCGTCGTCCTCGGCTTCGCCATCTACTGGGCCGCCAGGGGAGAGGCCGACGCCGTCGCCTCCGGCGTGCGCGCCAAGGCGGCGTTCGTCTGGCAGAAGTTCCCGAAGTTCGTGCTCGGCTTCCTCGCGGTCTCGGCCGTCGTCACCGCGGGGCTGTTGAGCAAGGGGCAGATCGCGAACCTGGCCGCGGTGTCCAAGTGGGCCTTCCTACTGACCTTCGCCGGGGTGGGGCTGTCCACCGACTTCCGGCAGATCGCGCGCACCGGCTGGCGCCCGCTCGTCGTCGCGGTGATCGGCCTCGTCGTGGTGGCGACCGTGTCATTGGCACTAGTGCTGCTGACGTCGCGGGTCCTGGGCTGGGGCATCGGGGGCTGATCGTCCGCTGTTCCAGAACGACGCGATGGTCGCTGCCGACGAACGGCAGCGACCATTTCGTTGTTTTCGAGGCTGGTTGAGCAGCGATTTGGAGCGTTATGGCTGCTCGCCTACTATGTAAGGGTTGCCCAGGGCAGACCCCGGTCATCACGTGACCTCGCGTGCCTTTGGACAACAAGACCGCGCACGTCCAGGTCGGTATCTGGCGTGCATACAAAACCCAGGTCAGGAGATCGAGTGATTCAGCAGGAATCGCGACTCAAGGTCGCCGACAACACGGGCGCAAAGGAAATCCTTTGCATCCGCGTGCTCGGTGGCTCGTCGCGGCGCTACGCCGGCATCGGCGACATCATCGTGGCGACCGTCAAGGACGCCATCCCGGGCGGCAACGTCAAGCGTGGTGACGTGGTCAAGGCCGTCGTCGTGCGCACCGTCAAGGAGCGCCGCCGGCCGGACGGCAGCTACATCAAGTTCGACGAGAACGCCGCCGTCATCATCAAGAACGACAATGACCCCCGCGGTACCCGCATCTTCGGGCCGGTCGGTCGCGAACTGCGCGAGAAGAAGTTCATGAAGATCGTCTCGCTGGCCCCGGAGGTTTTGTGATGAAGGTGCACAAGGGCGACACCGTGCTGGTCATCGCCGGCAAGGACAAGGGTGCCAAGGGCAAGGTCATCGAGGCCTACCCGACCCGCAACAAGGTGCTCGTTGAGGGCGTCAACCGGATCAAGAAGCACACCGCGCAGTCGCAGAACGAGCGCGGTGCATCGTCGGGTGGCATCGTCACCCAGGAGGCGCCGATCCACGTTTCGAACGTGATGGTGGTCGACTCCGACGGCAACGCGACCCGCATCGGCTACCGCGTCGATGAGGAGAGCGGCAAGAAGGTCCGTATCTCCAAGCGCAATGGCAAGGACATCTGAGATGACCACTGTGGAAAACACTCAGCCCCGGCTGAAGACGCGTTACCGCGAAGAGATCCGCGACGCGCTCAACAATGAATTCAACTACGCCAACGTCATGCAGATCCCCGGCGTGGTCAAGGTTGTCGTCAACATGGGTGTCGGTGACGCCGCCCGCGACGCCAAGCTGATCAACGGCGCGGTCAACGACCTGACGCTGATCACCGGCCAGAAGCCGGAAATCCGCAAGGCCCGCAAGTCCATCGCGCAGTTCAAGCTGCGTGAGGGCATGCCGATCGGCTGCCGCGTCACCCTGCGTGGCGACCGCATGTGGGAGTTCCTGGACCGCCTGATCTCCATCGCTCTGCCCCGTATCCGCGACTTCCGCGGTCTGTCGGCCAAGCAGTTCGACGGCAGCGGCAACTACACCTTCGGCCTCAACGAGCAGTCGATGTTCCACGAGATCGACGTCGACTCGATCGACCGCCCCCGCGGCATGGACATCACGGTCGTCACCTCGGCCACCACTGACGACGAAGGCCGTGCGTTGCTGCGGGCCCTGGGCTTCCCGTTCAAGGAGAACTGACAATGGCAAAGAAGGCTCTGGTCAACAAGGCCAACAAGAAGCCGAAGTTCGCAGTGCGTGGCTACACCCGCTGCAACAAGTGCGGTCGCCCGCACTCGGTGTTCCGCAAGTTCGGCCTGTGCCGAATCTGCCTGCGGGAGATGGCCCACGCCGGCGAGCTGCCCGGCGTGCAGAAGTCCAGCTGGTGACTCTGCCCGTCTCATGACGCTGTAGAAAGCCGCCCCGGTCCTCGTGACCGGGGCGGCTTTTGCGTCTGTCCGTCGCATGGGCACCCACCTAGCGTCATGCGTCGGATCTGCGACGGGCATGGCGCGCCCGGGCAGGCAGCGGCCCGGCCCGGGAAGATGCGTAGCTTCAATCACGAGGCACTGGCAGCCATGGTGATTGAAGCCAGGGATGGTTCCGAGCCGTCGGACGTCCCTGAGTGCAATAATCGCCGGCACATTGCCGCACGATTGAACTCAGGTACTCGCCACGCGGATCTGCGATGTGCATGCGGGCGAGGCGCCGCCGAAAATGCCGCAATGAGCGGCGAATTCGCCAGAATCTGCGCGGCAATCCACCGGTCGGGTCGCATATTCGCCACTGGAAGCCCCTCCCTCGCACGGATTTGGCCCTGAGCTGCGCATTGTCTACACTGGGCAGGCTGCCATGGGCGTTTTCGTCCAATGGCCGATCGGCATGTGCCTTCCGAAGCCGGATTGCACTACTGATGCACGACCCCTGACCGACCTCGGTCAGATAAGGGAAAACACTTCGTAGCAGGCCCACGATGTGACGTGCCGAGCCACCGCAAGGTGGGACCGACACGGGCGTGATGCATGGGAACCGCAGCGAGAAAGGTTGATCAACGCTGTCATGACAATGACGGATCCGATCGCAGACTTCTTGACACGTCTGCGCAACGCCAACTCGGCGTACCACGACGAGGTGACCCTGCCCCACTCGAAGATCAAGGCGAACATCGCCGAGATCCTCAAGAAGGAGGGTTACATCACCGACTACCGCACCGAGGACGCCCGTGTGGGCAAGAGCCTCGTTGTTTCCCTCAAGTACGGCCCGAGCCGCGAGCGCAGCATCGCCGGCCTCCGCCGGGTGTCGAAGCCCGGTCTGCGGGTGTACGCGAAATCCACCAACCTGCCGCGGGTTCTGGGTGGCCTGGGCGTGGCGATCATCTCCACGTCCTCCGGCCTGCTCACCGACCGCCAGGCAGCTCGACAGGGCGTGGGCGGCGAAGTCCTCGCTTACGTCTGGTAGGGGGCAGAAAACATGTCGCGTATTGGAAAGCAGCCGGTTGTCATTCCGGCCGGTGTCGATGTGACCATCGACGGCCAGAACGTCGCGGTCAAGGGCCCCAAGGGCACCCTGACTCTCGATGTCGCCGAGCCCATCGAGGTGTCGCGCAACGACGAAGGTGCCGTCGTGGTCACCCGTCCGAACGACGAGCGTCGTAACCGCTCGCTGCACGGACTGTCCCGCACCCTGATCGCCAACCTGGTGACCGGTGTGACGCAGGGCTACACCACCAAGATGGAAATCTTCGGCGTCGGTTACCGCGTGCAGGCCAAGGGCTCGAACCTGGAGTTCGCGCTCGGCTACAGCCACCCGGTGCTGATCGAAGCCCCCGAGGGCATCACGTTCGCAGTCGAGACCCCGACGAAGTTCTCGGTGTCCGGCATCGACAAGCAGAAAGTCGGCCAGATCTCGGCAGTCATCCGCCGCCTGCGTCGCCCCGACCCGTACAAGGGCAAGGGCATTCGCTACGAGGGTGAGCAGATCCGCCGCAAGGTCGGAAAGACAGGTAAGTAGCAATGGCCAACACTGAGACTGACAAGCGTAAGCCGTTGGGCCAGAACATCTCTGAGACCCGTCGGGTGGCGCGTCTGCGTCGTCACGCCCGTCTGCGCAAGAAGGTCGCCGGCACCGCCGAGCGTCCGCGCCTGATGGTCAACCGCTCCTCGCGGCACATCCACGTCCAGGTGATCGACGATCTGACCGGCACCACGCTGGCCGCCGCGTCGTCCATCGAGGCCGACGTGCGTGCCGTCGACGGTGACAAGAAGGCCGTCAGCACCCGGGTGGGTCAGCTGATCGCCGAGCGCGCCAAGGCTGCCGGCATCTCCGAGGTCGTTTTCGACCGCGGTGGCTACAGCTACGGCGGCCGGATCGCCGCTCTCGCGGACGCCGCTCGTGAAGGCGGGTTGACGTTCTAATGACTTACTTGAAGATGACCGGAAGGACTGCATGATGGCCGAGCAGGCTGGCGCCGCTTCGGCGCAGGACAACCGTGGCGGTCGTGGTGACCGCGACGGCCGTGGTCGCCGCGATGACCGCGGTGGCCGTGGTCGCGGCGACGACCGCGGTGAGAAGAGCAACTACATCGAGCGCGTTGTCACCATCAACCGCGTTTCGAAGGTGGTCAAGGGTGGTCGGCGCTTCAGCTTCACCGCGCTGGTGATCGTCGGTGACGGCCACGGCATGGTGGGCGTCGGCTACGGCAAGGCCAAGGAAGTTCCGGCCGCCATCGCCAAGGGTGTCGAGGAGGCTCGCAAGGGCTTCTTCCGCGTCCCACTGATCGGTGGCACGATCGTGCACCCGGTTCAGGGTGAGGCTGCTGCCGGTGTCGTGATGCTGCGTCCGGCCAGCCCGGGTACCGGTGTCATTGCCGGTGGTGCGGCTCGCGCGGTGCTGGAATGCGCCGGCGTGCACGACATCCTGGCCAAGTCGCTGGGCAGCGACAACGCGATCAACGTGGTGCACGCCACCGTTGCCGCGCTGAAGCAGCTGCAGCGTCCGGAGGAAGTGGCGGCCCGTCGTGGCCTGCCCATCGAAGATGTTGCGCCGGCCGGCATGCTGCGGGCCCGGCGTGAGGCAGAAGCGCTCGCCGCCTCGGCAGCGCGTGAAGGATCGGCATAATCATGGCTGAACTGAAGATCACCCAGGTGCGTGGCACCGTGGGTGCCCGGTGGAAGCAGCGCGAGAGCCTGCGGACGCTGGGACTGCGCAAGATCCGCCAGTCCGTCGTTCGCGAGGACAACGCGCAGACCCGTGGTCTGCTCGCGGTGGTCAACCACCTCGTCACGGTTGAGGAGGCGTAAATGAGCGTCATCAAGCTGCACGACCTCAAGCCGGCCGCGGGGTCCAAGAAGGCCAAGACCCGCGTCGGTCGTGGTGAGGGCTCCAAGGGTAAGACCGCTGGTCGTGGTACCAAGGGCACCAAGGCCCGCAAGAACGTCCCCGTGACGTTCGAGGGTGGCCAGATGCCGATCCACATGCGTCTGCCGAAGCTCAAGGGCTTCCGCAACCGCTTCCGCACGGAGTACGCGGTGGTGAACGTCGGCGACCTCGCCAAGGCGTTCCCGCAGGGCGGCACCGTCGGTGTGGACGAGCTGGTGGCCGCGGGCCTGGTTCGCAAGAACACCCTGGTCAAGGTGCTCGGCGACGGCAAGCTGGCCGTCAAGGTCGACGTCACCGCCAACAAGTTCAGCGGTAGCGCCCGCGAGGCGATCACCGCTGCCGGTGGTAGCGCCACCGAGCTGTAACTGTTTCGCAAAAAGGGAGTCTCGGCCTTCGGCCGGGGCTCCCTTTTGTGTCCGCCGAGAATGAGCTTGTGTGCCAAGTTCGTCGGGGAATTGGCACACAAGCTCAGTTTCGGTGGCCTGGTCCTGCAGCTAGCTCTGCAACCGGGCGCCGAGGACGTCGTGGAAGAGTGCCTGCCGGATGGCCAGCTCGCGGGGATCGCTGACCAGATGGAAGCCCAGTCGGTTCATCACGTAGCCGAAGCCCACGCCGGTGTCGGGGTCGGCGAAGCCGAACGAGCCACCGAAGCCGGGCGTGCCGAACGCCTTTCCCGACGAGCCGAACACCATCCGCGGGAACTCCTTGCAGAAGCCGAGGGAGTATGCGCCGTCCAGCCGCAGCACCATGTCCCGCGTGCCGCCCGACGGATTGCGCGGCGGGGCGATCAATGCATCGAAAATCTCTGGGGTGAAACCTATTTCGCTCCCGCCGGTCGCCGCGGCGCCGTAGAGGCCGGCCAGTGCGCGCGCCGTGCCGGTGCCGTTGGCGGACGGGATCTCGACGCGGCGCACCTTGTCGGTGTTGTAGTCGCCGGCGTAGGGGTCGATGTCGGCGGGGATGGCGGCGGTCCTGGCCAGCAACCCGCGCGGGTTGAGGCTGCCGATCAGGAACCCGGCCGGCATGACGTCGAGGTGCCGCAAGGACTCGTAACGCTGCCAATGGTGCAACGTGGCGAGCCGGTTCCGATCGACCGAGTCCGGCAGACCGATGTACAGGTCGAGGCCCGACGGCCCGGTGATCTCCTCGGCGAGATAGCGGCCGAGCGTACGGCCATCGGTGCGACGGATCAGCTCGGACTCGTACCAGCCGATGGTGATGGCGTGATACCCGTGCCGGGTGCCGGGCGTCCATGCGGGTTTCTGCGCGGCGAGGATGGCGGAGAGTCGCACCGGGTCGGCGATGTCGGACAGCAGCGGGTTGGGCGTCAGGACGCACAGGCCCGCCTGGTGCGCCAGCAGCTGACGCACGGTGACGTCGCCCTTGTCCTGCGCGGCGAACTCGGGCCAGTACGTGCTGACCCGCTCGTCGTAATCGAAGAGCCCTTTCGACACCGCGTGCGCAACGGCTAGGGCTGCAACACCTTTCGTTGACGAGAACATGTTGACCATGGTGTCGGCCTGCCACGGCGCCCGGCTGATCCCGTCGCGGTAGCCGCCCCACATGTCGACGACCTTGCGGCCGTCACGGTAGACGCACAGCGCCGCGCCGACCTCGCCCCCGGCCGCGAAGTTGGCCCGGAACGCGTCGGCGACCTTGCCGTAGCCGTCGTCGGCATCGCCGTGGACCAGATCAGGGGAGACAGAGACCTTGAGCACCATGGCGTCGATCATCACCCGCGAGGAGACGCAAAACTGTCGAAACAGGGCACGAAATGGACAGTTTTGCGTCTGCTCGGCATGCGACGGCGAATCGGTAGGCTCGGAACATGTTTGCTTTCCGGCCAAGCCTGCCCGGTCTCCCCGGCCCCGACGAGTTGCGTGCCCTTGTCCGCAAAGTCGACACGGCGCGTCACCACGGCGTGCCCAACGGCTGCGTACTGGAACTCGACCTGCAGGCCGTGCCGCCGGAGACCGCCGGCTTCGACCCGATCGCCTTCGTCATGGGCAACGCGCGGCCGCTCGTGCTGCGCGACGCCGTGGCCGCCATCCACCGCGCAGCCGACGACAAGCGGGTGGCCGGACTGATCGCCCGGGTTCAATTGCCCGCTGCTGCAGCCGGTCCCGTGCAGGAGCTGCGTGACGCCATCGCCGCGTTCAGCGCCGTCAAACCGTCGATCGCATGGGCCGAGACCTACCCCGGCACCATGTCCTACTACCTGGCCTCGGCGTTCCGGGAAGTGTGGATGCAGCCGTCGGGCACCGTCGGGTTGGTGGGTTTCGCGACCAATGCGCTGTTCCTGCGCGACGCGTTCGACAAGGCCGGTATCGAGGCGCAGTTCGTGGCGCGCGGTGAGTACAAGTCGGCGGCCAACATGTTCACGCAGGACCGCTACACCGAGCCGCACCGCGAGGCCGACGGCCGCCTCATCGAGAGCCTGCACGCCCAGGTGCTGGCCGCCATCGCGGAATCCCGCGGCGTCGACGCCGACGAGCTCGACACCCTGGTCGACCGGGCGCCGCTGCTGCGCGACGACGCACTGGCCGCCAAACTGGTGGACCGCATCGGGTTCCGTGACGAGGCCTATGCCCGGGTCGGCGAATTGACCGGTGGCGCAGCGGAAGCCGACGGCGAGGACGCGCCACCGCGGTTGTTCCTGTCCCGGTACGCCAAGGCCACCGCCGGCCACACGCTGCCCGAGGTGCCGCCGCTGCCGGGCCGCAAACACAAGCCGACCATTGCCGTGGTCACCATGGCGGGCCCCATCGTCAGTGGCCGGGGCGGCCCGAGCGCCTTCCCTCCCGGACCGTCGAGCGTCGGCGGCGACACGATCGCCGCCGCCCTGCGGGAAGCCGCCGCGGACGACGACGTCGCAGCCGTCGTGCTGCGTGTGGACAGTCCGGGTGGCGCGGTCACGGGTTCGGAGACCATCTGGCGCGAGGTGGCGCGGCTGCGCGAGGCGGGTAAGCCGGTCGTCGCGTCGATGGGTGCGGTCGCCGCGTCGGGCGGTTACTACGTGTCGATGGCGGCCGACCACATCGTCGCCAACGCCGGCACCATTACCGGATCGATCGGTGTGGTCACCGGAAAGCTCGTCACCAAGGGGCTCAAGGAACGGCTCGGTGTCGGGTCGGATGCCGTGCGTACCAACGAGAATGCCGATGCCTGGTCGGCTAATCAGCCCTTCACCGAGGCCCAGCATGCGCACGTGGTGGCCGAGGCGGACCTCTTCTACACCGACTTCGTGGCACGCGTCGCCGAGGGCCGCAGCCTGCCGGTCGAGGCCGTCGAGCAGGTGGCGCGCGGCCGCATCTGGACCGGTGCCGACGCGAAGGAGCACGGCCTGGTCGACGAACTCGGTGGGCTGCGGACCGCCGTGCGCCGAGCCAAGGTGCTGGCCGGTATCGATGTTGAAGCTCCTGTCCGAACTGTCGATTACCCGGGCTCGTCACTGCTGGACCGCATGCGGCCCAAGCCTTCCTCGCAGCCGGCCGCGGCGTCGTTGCCGGAAGCGGTGGCGGCACTGCTCGGCCGGTCGCTGGTCGGTGCGCTCGGCCAGGCCGAGCGGTCGATGACCGGGGTCAGCGCGCTGTGGCTGGGGGATTGCCGATTCTGACCGCAACACATTGCGGCGATGCGCAGCGCATCGGCGGACAGGCACGGTAACGTCGGGTCCTGGCAACTGATGAATTGCTGACGAGACGACGGCCTGGTCCTGCGGATGTACATCCGGCAGATCAGCCATAGCGCGCACGGAGGAACGGGTGTCGTCGGACACTTGGAGGAACTGTGCCCGCGCGAGAGCACCCGACACGAGAATTCGGCGGCAAACCGCCGACCGCTGGCGAGCCCGCAGGGGAGCCGCCCGACTCCGGGGCGTTGAAGCGGGCGATCGCCGCATCGGCGATCGGCAACGCCACCGAATGGTTCGACTACGGAATCTACGCCTACGGTGTGGGCTACATATCCGACGCCATCTTTCCCGGTGACACTGCAGAGGCAACGTTGTTGGCGCTCGCCACTTTTGCGGTGTCATTCCTCGTCCGCCCGCTCGGCGGACTCGTTTGGGGACCGTTGGGCGACCGGGTCGGACGCAAACATGTGCTGGCGGTGACCATCGTGCTGATGGCCGGCGCGACATTCTGTGTCGGTCTGGTGCCCTCCTACGCCGCGATCGGCCTGTGGGCACCCGCCATCATGGTGGCACTCCGGATGATCCAGGGTTTCTCGACTGGCGGTGAATATGGCGGCGCCGCAACGTTCATGGCGGAGTATGCGCCGTCCCGTCGGCGTGGATTCCTGGGTAGCTTTCTGGAATTCGGTACGCTGGCCGGGTTTTCGCTCGGCGCATTGTTGATGCTCGGTTTCTCGGTTGCGCTCACTGACGGCGAGATGAGTTCGTGGGGCTGGCGATTGCCGTTCCTGGTGGCGGCACCGTTGGGCCTGGTCGGTGTCTACCTGAGGTCCAAGCTCGAGGACACCCCGGTGTTCCGTGACCTCGAGCGGTCCGGGGGAACCGACGAGAGTGCGTTCGCCCGGTTCAAGGATCTCGTCGGCCGGCACTGGGTCCCGGTTCTGCAGCTGGGTGGCCTGGTCGTTGCGCTCAATGTCGTCAACTACACGCTGCTGAGCTATATGCCGACCTACTTGCAGCGCACCATCGGTCTGTCGAGCCGGCAGGCGCTGATCGTTCCCATCATCGGCATGGTGTCGATGATGGTATTTCTTCCGCTGTCGGGCAGTCTGTCTGATCGCCTGGGCCGCAAACCGATGTGGTGGTTTTCGCTGGGAGGCCTGTTTCTCGGCGCGGTGCCGATGTTCTTGCTGATGGCGACCGGCACATGGGGTGCGGTCATCGGATTTGCCGTGTTGGGCCTGCTGTACGTCCCACAGCTGTCGACGATCTCGGCGACGTTCCCGGCGATGTTCCCCACGCAGGTCCGCTATGCGGGCTTCGCGATCGCTTACAACCTGTCGACTTCGCTGTTCGGTGGCACCGCCCCCGTGGTGAACGACTGGCTGGTCGGGGTAACCGGCGACCGCCTGGTGCCTGCCTATTACATGATGGTGGCGTGCATCATCGGCGCGCTCGCTCTGATCAAGGTGCCTGAAACCGCGCGCTGCCCGATCAGTGGCACCGAGACGCCCGGTACGCCCGCGGCGCCGCCGCAGTTGGATTACCAACACGCACTTGTGAGCCCATAGTTCGTCAGCCCAAACTGCCGCTGATGTAGATGATTTCGCGCATCGGGTCGTCGTCGCCGAGGTCCGCAGCCGTCAGCCCGTACCGGGCGTACAGATCCTTCCGGCCGATGCCGGTCGTCTGCCAGCCCTTTGCGGCCAGATACTCTGCGGCGGAATGCCTTTCGCCGTGGTAGACCAGCGACGGCATATCCATGTTCAAACCGAGCTGTTGGAACCCGGCCGCGGCTTCGCGAGCCCGGTCCGGGTCGAAATCCTTGAGCCCGGGCACGAATTCGGTGGCCACGGCGCTACCCGGCGCACTGAGTTCATGGATGTTGTCGAACAGCGTGTCCTGCGCCTCGGGCGGCAGGTAGATCAGCAGACCCTCGGCCAACCACGCCGTCGGCCGGCTGGGATCGAAACCGGCCGCCCGCAAGGCTGTTGGCCAGTCCTCACGCAGATCGATCGGCACGGTCCGGCGTTCGGCAGTCGGGGTGGCGCCGAGGCCGGCCAGGGCCTGGGTCTTGAACTCGATGACCTCGGGCTGGTCGATCTCGTACGCCACCGTGCCGTCGGGCCACGGCAGCCGGTACCCGCGCGAGTCCAGCCCGGAGGCCAGGATGACGGCCTGGCGGATGCCGCCATCGGTCGCCGCCGCGAAGTAGTCATCGAAAAACCGGGTGCGCACGGCCATTTCATCGATATTGGCCCGGGCGCGCGCCGCCACGTCCGGGGCGAAGGCTTCGAGGGCGGCCAGGTCCAGCTCACCGTCGACCATCTTGGTGAAGGCTTCGATCCCGACGGCCCGCACCAGCGGCGCCGCGAACGGATCGTCGATCAGTCCGTGGTCGTGGGTGCTGGCGATCGCTCGCCCCGTCGCCACCAGCGTGGCCGTCGCGCCGACGCTCGATGCCAGATCCCAGCTGTCCCCGTGTTCGCGTGCCATCGCGGTTATCGCTTCTGGCCGAGCTCGGCGCGGACGTACTTCAACTGGGTCCAGGCCCGAGACAGTTCGTCGTCCGGGTACTGGAAGCCGTTGTCGCCGTGGGCTTCTTTCACCGACCGGGCGGTGACGTCCCAGCCGAGACCGGTCAGGTAGTCGGTGACGTGGTTGCGGTCACCCTGGTAGATCAGGTCGGCCATCTCGATGTTCGAACCGAGCGCCTTCATCCGGTCGCGCATCTGCTGGATGCGCTCGTCGTCGAACGCGGTGCTCAGATCGCCCACCTGCTCGGCGGCCACGAAGCTGCCGGGGGCGGACAGCGCGGTGATGTTGTCGAACAGCCGATCCTGGGCCTCCGGTGGTAGGTAGATCAGCAGCCCTTCGGCGATCCACGCGGTGGGTGCCGCGGGATCAAAGCCGTTGTCCCGCAGGGCCTGCATCCAATCATCGCGCAGGTCGACGGCGACGGTGCGACGCTCGGCCGTCGGCTCTGCGCCGAGGCCGGCGAGCGTCGTCGACTTGAACTCGATGACCTCGGGCTGGTCCACCTCGAAGACGACGGTGCCCTCGGGCCAGGGCAGCCGGTAGGCGCGCGCATCCAGACCGGCGGCCAGGATCACGGCCTGTCGCACGCCGGCAGCTGCCGCATCGAGGAACAGCTGGTCGAACCAGCGGGTACGTACCGTCATGCCCTCGGCCGCGCGCCGCGGGGTGAAAGCCGGGTTGACGTCGCTCAGATCGATGTCGCCGTCGAGCGCCTTGATGAAGAAGTCCAGCCCGACGGCCCGCACCAGCGGCTCGGCGTACGGGTCGTCGATGAGCTGCTCCCGGTGGGCGAGGGCGCGCTGTCCGGCGACCATGGTGGCGGTGGCCCCGACGCTGGAGGCCAGGTCCCAGGAATCTCCGTCAGTTCGTGTCATATGGGTCCAGCTCCTAGTCCTAGTTCTTGATGGCCGTCACGGACAGTGAATTACGCAGCGCCGCAGTGTCTTCGGTCTCGGCGAGGGGGCGGCCGTACTCGGCGAACACTTCAAGGCGCGGACGGGCGGTGGTATTCCAGCCGCTGGCGTCCAGGTGCTCGACCACCGAGGTGCGGTCGCCCTGGTACCAGAGGTCGGTCAGGTTGAGGTCCAGCCCGGCGCCGCGCCACCGCTCGCTCATGGCCGCACCACGCTGGCGCATGCCGGCACCGTGGTCGGTGTGGAACTCTGTGGCCAGCCGGCTGCCGGGTGCCGACAGGGCGGTGATGCTGTCGAACAGCTTGTCCTGCGCTTCCGGTGGCAGGTAGATCAGCAGCCCTTCGGCGATCCAGGCGGTCGGCGCCGAGGGATCGAAACCGGCGGCGCGCAGGGCGGCCGGCCAGTCCTCACGCAGATCGATCGCGACGGTGCGGCGCTCGCACGTCGGTGTGGCCCCGATCTGCGCCATGGCGCCGGTCTTGGCGGCGATCACCTCGGGCTGGTCGATCTCGTAGACGACGGTGCCGGCGGGCCAGTCCAATCGGTAGGCGCGGGAGTCGAGGCCGGCGGCCAGGATGACGGCCTGCCGGATTTCAACGGACTCCGTCGCCCCGGCCGAATCGCCACCGCCGGTGGCGGAGACGAAGAAGTCGTCGAAGAACTTGGTCCGCACCGCCATCAGCGTCGTCATCATGGCGGCGGCCGTCCCGACGTCGCCCGTGAGGTCGACCTGCCCGTCCAGCAGCTTGATGAAGAAGTCGACACCGACGGCCCGCACCAGCGGATCGGCATACGGGTCGTGAATGAGGGGTTCGGGTTCCTTGGTGGCCAGGGCGCGGGCGGTGGCCACCATGGTCGCGGTGGCGCCCACGCTCGAGGCCAGATCCCAGGTGTCGCTGTCGGTGCGGGTCATCGGTTCAGTCCTGTCGGTGCGGGGGAGTGGGATCAGCGCAGCGCGGTGACGTAGTTGACCTCGGCGAAGGTGCCCTGGTCGCTGTTCGGGTCAACTTCGATCGGCGGCAGTCCATTCCGGACCAGCAGCTCGTTGGACGTGACGGCGGTGCTCTGCCAGCCGTGACTCTGCAGATAAGTGGTCACGTCGGCCCGGTCGCCCAGGTAGACCAGATCGGTGAAGTCGAGGTCGAACCCCTGCGCCTGCCAGTGGTCGGACATCGCCTTCATCCGCTCGCGTGCCGCTTCGTGGTCGCGCTCGTGTAGGGCGGGCACGCCCTCGGCACCCATCCGGCTGCCCGGTGCGCTGAGCTCGGACACCTGGTCCAGCAAGCGGTCCTGCGCCTCCGGCGGCAGGTAGCCGAACAACCCCTCGGCGATCCAGGCCGTCGGCTGGGTGGTGGCGAAACCGGCGTCCTGCAGGGCGGCCGGCCAATCGTCGCGCAGGTCGATCGCGACTACGCGCCGGTCGGTGGTCGGTGCGGCGTCCAGATCCGTCAACGCCTGAGCCTTGAATGCGAGGACCTCGGGTTGGTCGAGCTCGTACACCACGGTGCCGGCCGGCCACGCGAGCCGGTACGCCCGGGAGTCCAGCCCGGAGGCGAAGATGACGGCCTGGCGGATACCGGCACGGCAGGCGTCATAGAAGAAATCGTCGAAGAACCGGGTACGCGCGGCCATGCTGTTCGCGAACCGGGCCATTCCGGCGCCGGTCTCGTCGAGCGCGTTGAAGTCGGCGGTCCCGTCGACCAGTTTGGTGAAGAAGTCGACCCCGACCGCGCGGACCAGGGGAGCGGCGAACGGGTCGTCGATGATCGGGTCTTCGGAGTTGGTGGCCAGGGCGCGCGCGGCGGCGACCATCGTCGCGGTCGCTCCCACACTCGAGGCCAGGTCCCAGCTGTCGTTGTCAGTACGTGCCATCGCGTCGTTCCTGTCGTGAGTCACCCGGTGAGCGGGTCGGTAGTTAGCTCATGTAACAACCTGTCGGCGACTGTACGCGCCGTTCCTGAACTCGGCAGAAACGCCGGGTCACGGCGCGTATCGACTGATCCGGGCTGGGTAGGAAGGGTTCGGCACCGAGCAGATGCGGGTCGCGGGGACGGCAACTGTTATTCTCGGAGACTGATTTGACGGCGCGGCTCAGCAGGTCGGGTACCTGTTGCCGGTCGTGCACGGAATTAACCAGACGCTGGACCTGACCAGCCCCATCAGCACGCCGCGGCCCGAGCTCGGCTGCGCAGGAGGAAGAGTGCTTTCGGCTTTTATCTCGTCCCTGCGGACGGCCGATCTGCGACGCAAGATCCTCTTCACGCTGGGTGTCGTCATCCTGTATCGGGCCGGTGCTGCACTGCCGTCCCCCGGGGTGAACTACCCGAACGTGCAGAAGTGCATCGAGCAGGTCGCCGGTGGTGATTCCGCGCAGGTCTACTCGCTGATCAACCTGTTCTCCGGCGGCGCGCTGCTGCAGCTGTCGGTGCTGGCGGTCGGCGTCATGCCCTACATCACCGCGAGCATCATCGTGCAGCTGCTGGTCGTGGTCATTCCGCGCTTCGAACAGCTGCAGAAGGAAGGCCAGTCCGGTCAGGCCAAGATGACGCAGTACACGCGTTATCTCGCGATCGCGCTGGCTGTCCTGCAGGGCACCTCCATCGTCGCGATGGCCGCCAGCGGCAACCTGCTGCAGGGCTGCACCCTGAACATCATCCAGGACCAGAGCATCTTCACCCTCGTGGTGATCGTGCTGGTCATGACCGCGGGCGCCGCCCTGGTCATGTGGATGGGTGAGCTGGTCACCGAGCGTGGCATCGGCAACGGCATGTCGCTGATGATCTTCGCCGGTATCGCCGCGCGTATCCCGTCCGAAGGACAGTCCATCCTGGAGAGCCGCGGCGGCGTCGTGTTCACCGCGGTCGTCATCTCGGCCCTGGTCATCATCGTCGGCGTCGTCTTCGTCGAGCAGGGCCAGCGCCGTATCCCGGTGCAGTACGCCAAGCGCATGGTGGGCCGCCGGATGTACGGCGGCACCTCGACCTACCTGCCGCTTAAGGTCAACCAGGCCGGCGTCATCCCCGTCATCTTCGCCTCGTCGCTGATCTACATCCCGCACCTGGTCACCCAGCTGGTCACCGCCGGCGATCCGAACGCGTCCAACGGCTGGTGGTCCAAGGCCGTCGCCAAGTACCTGACCAACCCGGCCGACCCGGTCTACATCGCGATCTACTTCGGCCTGATCGTCTTCTTCACCTACTTCTACGTGTCCATCACGTTCAACCCCGACGAGCGGGCGGACGAGATGAAGAAGTTCGGTGGTTTCATCCCCGGCATCCGCCCCGGGAAGCCGACCGCCGACTACCTCCGCTACGTGCTCGGCCGAATCACGTTGCCCGGCTCGATTTACCTCGGTTTGATCGCCGTGCTGCCTAATCTGTTCCTGCAGAGCGGCGGCAGCAGTGCACAGAACCTGCCGTTCGGCGGTACAGCCGTGCTGATCATGATCGGCGTGGGTCTGGACACGGTGAAGCAGATCGAGAGCCAGCTCATGCAGCGCAACTACGAAGGGTTCCTCAAATGAGAATGGTTCTGCTGGGACCGCCGGGAGCAGGCAAGGGCACCCAGGCCGAGAAGCTCGCCGAGAAGTTCGGCATCCCGCAGATCTCCACGGGTGATCTGTTCCGTAGCAACATCAGCAAGGGCACCCCGCTGGGTGTCGAGGCCAAGAAGTACCTCGACGCCGGCGACCTGGTCCCGGCCGAGCTGACCAACGCGCTGGTCGACGATCGTCTCGACGCCGACGACACCGCCGCCGGATTCATCCTCGACGGCTTCCCCCGCTCGGTCGAGCAGGCTGTCGCGCTGCGCGAGATGCTGGCCAAGCGCAGCCTGAAGCTGGACGCCGTGCTGGAGTTCCGCGTGTCGGAGTCCGAGCTGCTGACCCGGCTCAAGAGCCGCGGCCGCGCCGACGACACCGAAGAGGTCATCCTCAACCGCATGAAGGTGTACCGGGACGAGACCGCCCCGCTGCTCGACTACTACCAGGACGAACTGGTGTCGGTCGACGCGGTCGGCGGCCTCGACGAGGTCTTCGCCCGCGCCCTCCAGGCGCTCGGCGGCTGAGCCGCCACTCCGGCTGAAGTCAGTAGCTTTCGATGATTGGTCTACCCCGACGCGGCCGTAAGGTCGTCCCGCAGCGGACACCCGGCGAACTGGACGCCATGGCGGCTGCCGGCTCGCTGGTGGCGGCGGCGCTGAAGGCGGTCCGTGAAGCGGCCGTGCCCGGGATGTCCACTCTCGAGCTGGACCAGATCGCCGAGTCCGTCATCCGCGATGGTGGCGGCATCCCGTCGTTCCTGGGCTATCACGGCTTCCCGGCGACCATCTGCGCGTCGGTCAACGACCGCGTGGTGCACGGCATTCCGACCGCCGACGAGGTGCTCGTCAGCGGTGACCTGGTCTCGATCGATTGCGGCGCCATCCTGGACAACTGGCACGGCGACTCGGCCGTGACGTTCGGTGTCGGCCCGCTGATCGACGCCGACCAGAAGCTGTCCGACGCCACCCGTGAGTCCATGGAGGCCGGCATCGCCGCCATGGTCCCCGGTAACCGGCTGACCGACGTCTCGTATGCCATCGAGCGGGGGACCCACGCGGCGTCCGCCCGCTACGACCGCAAGTTCGGCATCGTCGCAGGCTACGGCGGGCACGGCATCGGTCAAGAGATGCACATGGACCCGTTCCTGCCCAACGAGGGGTCGCCCGGTCGGGGCCCATTCCTCGAACCGGGTTCGGTGCTGGCAATCGAGCCGATGCTGACGTTGGGTACCTCGAAGACGGTAATTCTCGAAGATGAGTGGACGGTAGTTACCAAGGACGGCTCCCGTGCCGCACACTGGGAACACACCGTTGCTGTCACAGAAGACGGGCCACGAATCCTCACCCTGCTGCGCGACTGATCCGGTGAACCGGATCGCCCCTGATCTCGTGTCAATGACGGAGGTTGGTGCATGAGCGATCCGGAGGCCGCCATGATGCGGGTGCTTTATGACGAGCACGCTGGCGCACTGTGGCGCTATGCCCTGCGCCTGACCCAGGACTCGGCGCGTGCCGAGGACGTCGTGCAGGAAACCCTGCTGCGGGCGTGGCGGCATCCGGACGTCGTATCCGGTACCGACCAGTCCCCGCGGGCGTGGCTCTACACCGTCGCCCGCAATCTGATCATCGATGAGCAGCGCAGCGCCCGGCGTCGGCACGAAACCACCTCTTCAGAGGTGGTGGAGGCCGAGGACCGGACGGATCCGAAGGCTACCGATGAAGTGGACATCACCTTGGATCGGATGCTGCTCGGGGGCGCCCTGAGCCAGCTCTCCGTGGATCATCGCGCCGTGATCGAGCGGGCGTATTACCGGCAGTTGAGCGTCGCGCAGATCGCGGCGGAACTTCAGATCGCCGAGGGCACTGTGAAATCGAGGCTGCATTATGCGGTCCGGGCGCTGCGCCTGAATCTGCAGGAAATGGGGGTGACTCGGTGAGCATTCACATTGTCGAGTCCGTCGGACCCTTTGACGGCGACCGATACGCGACCTGGGACGCCGCCTACGTGCTGGGCTCGCTGTCCAGTGCGGAACGCCGCGAATACGAGGCGCACCTACAGACCTGCTCCCGGTGCCGGGAAGCAGTCGCCGAGCTCAGTGGCATGCCGGCTCTGTTGGGTCTGCTGAATTTGGCGGACGTACAAGAGATCGGTGCGGAGCAGCCCGAACCGCCGCTGCGGGCCGAGGTGCTCGATTCGGTGCTGGCCAAGGTGCGGTGGCGCCGGCGCCGGACCCGCTGGGTGACGACGGCGGTGGCCGGCCTGGCCGCGGCGGTACTGGCAGTCGGTGCGGTGGCCGTGGTTTCGCCCGGGTTCTTCGGCGGTGGTCAGACCCAGCAGCAGGCGGAGCAGCTGCCCATGCAGCACGTGGCGCCCACACCGTTCAACGCCACCATCGCGTTGAGCAGCTTCGGCTGGGGTACGCGGATCGACATGGCCTGCAGCTACGGCGACTGGTCCAGCGGACCTGCCGCACCGCCGACCAATCTGGGCATGGTCGTGGTGGGCCGCGACGGCAGTCGCAACCAGATCGCCACGTGGTTCGGCATGTCGGGTGCCACCGCGTTGCCGAGCGGTAACACGCCGATGCAGGTTTCGGAAATTGCTGCGGTACAACTGGTTTCCGCCGACAACGGCAAGGTGCTGCTGGAGCGCAATCTGTAGATTTTCCCGGCGGCGTTGAACCATCCGCCGCTCCGCCTCGTGTCTTGGGTAGACGAGCGGAAGCAGGTGGCAGATGGTCAGCAGGCATCGGGTGGTGGATCACATCATCGCGCAACTTGCGGCGTCAGGCATCGAATACATCTTCGGTGTCGACGGGGCCAACATCGAGGACCTGTACGACGCGGCGTTCGTGAGCGATGACATCACCGCGATACTGGCCAAGCACGAGTTCTCCGCCGCCACCATGGCCGACGGCTACAGCCGCGCGGTGTCCCGCATCGGCGTGGTGGCTGCGACATCGGGCGGAGGGTCGCTGAATCTCGTTGCGGGACTGGGCGAATCACTGGCCAGTCGAGTGCCGGTACTGGCCCTTGTCGGGCAGGCGCCGACCGGCATGGACGGCCGCGGGAGCTTCCAGGACACGAGTGGACGTTCCGGTTCGCTGGATGCGGTGGCGTTGTTCTCGGCGGTGTCGGTGTACTGCCGTCGCGTGACGGAACCGCAGGACATCGTGCCGGCGCTCGCCGAGGCGCTGGCCGCGGCCGACAGCGGCGGCCCCGCAGTGCTGCTGCTGCCGAAGGATATCCAGCAGGCGACGATCGATGCGGTCAATCCCGTTGCTGCGGTGCAGGATTCGTTGCTGGCAGACCCGGGTCCCATTGCCGAGGTGTTACGCCGGGCGCTGGGTCCGGTCACGATCATCGCCGGAGAGCAGGTGGCCCGCGATGACGCCCGCCGTGAGCTCGAGGAATTGCGCTCGGTGCTGCGGGCCTGGGTCGCCACGGTGCCCGATGCGAAGGACGTCAGCGGCTCACCGGGATTGGGACAGTCGTCATGGCTGGGCGTCACCGGTGTGATGGGTCATCCGCGGGTGGTGGACGCAGTCTCCCGCAGCGCGGTGTGCCTGGTGGTCGGGACGCGGCTGTCGGTGACGGCGCGCGCCGGTCTCGACGGCGCGCTGGCCGGGGTGCAGACGGTCTCGCTCGGCGCGGAACGTCCGTATGTGCCGAGCACGCACGTGAATTCGACCAACCTGCGGGCATCGCTGACTGCGCTGACCCGATCGTTGACCGGAGCCGGCCGGCCCCACGGGCTACGGGTCCTCGACCCGCTGCCGCACACCGAACTTCAGCCGCCGCCGCACGACGGCCCCGGCATCCGGTACCGCGACACCGTCGCGCTGCTCGACGAACTGCTGCCCGACGGCGCCGACATCGTCGTCGACGCCGGCAACACCGGTGCCTCGACGGTGCACGGGCTGCCGGTGCGCCGGGCCGGCCGCTTCGTGGTGGCGCTCGGGATGGGCGGCATGGGGTACAGCTTCGGCGCCGGCATCGGCATGTGCTTCGCCCGCGCGAAAGCCGCTGGGCCGCAATACCGGACCGTGGTGGTGGCCGGCGACGGCTCGTTCTTCATGCACGGCATGGAGCTGCACACGGCGTTGGAGTACCGGCTCCCGATCACCTTCGTGTTGTTCAACAACAACGCCCACGCCATGTGCGTCACCCGCGAGCAGTTGTTCTACGGCGACCGCTACAGCTACAACCGCTTCACCCCGGCCCGGCTGGGCGCAGGCCTCGCCGCGATGTTCCCCGGCCTGCACGCGACGGACGTCACCGAGCTGCCGCAGCTGGCCGGCGCGCTGAGCGAAGCGCTCAGCCGGCACGGGCCATCGGTCGTCAGCGTCGAATGCTCCGCCGACGAAATCCCCACGTTCGCACCATTTCTCGATACCGCCACACAACAGACGCAGAAAGAGAGCTCCCAGCATGTCGCTGCCCGCGCTTGAAGACATCGCCCTACCCATCGACGGCGTGACCCGCATCGAGAACGCGCCGCGGGAGAAGGCCACACCCATCATCATGGAGATGATGCGGTCGGTATACCCGCACGACGTCGTCTTCGGTGACTACTGCACCGTCAACGACTACATCGACTGCCCGCCGGAGGAACTGTTCGAGTACCTGGCGGACACCCGCAGCCTCGAGGAGTGGACCTACAGTCTGCGCGGATTCACCGAGACCGAGGAACCGGGCCTCTGGCTGGCCTACGACCGGCTGGGCTCGGAGACCGAAATCTACACGCGCACAGTGGCGAACCGCGAGGCGATGACCGTCGACTACCACTGTGCCTGGGACCAGGGCCGGCACCTCTGGATGATCTACCTGATGCGCGTCGTCGACGCCCAGGTCGTGCTCAACAAGCCGGGTTCGGTGGTGCTGTGGACCAACTGCCACCACCCGTTCTACGACAACAACCCCTACCCGGAGACCGCGCCCGCACAGCGACCCGTGTGGGTCGGGGACTTCTGGGACATGTTCGGGGCGGGCCACCGCCTGGAACTGGACAACCTCAAGGCGATTGCCGAATACCGGCACCGCAACGGTCTGCCGATCACCCCGGCCTGGATGAAGTGAGTCACGCATGAGCCAACCAGTTGTGAGCCTGCTCGACGTTTCGACCTATCTTCCGGGCGAGCCGATCAGCGCCGACTACTACGCGCAGTTCGCCGATTCCGACGACCTGCGGGACAACCTGATGTTCCGGGCGCCGAAGTTCCGCCACCACGTGGCACCCGACGAGACGGCCATCGACATGGTCGAGCGGGCGGCGGCGGGCCTCGTCGACCGGCACGGCTCCGACGCCCTCGCCGACGTCGACATCCTGATCACCCACACCCAGTTGCCCGACATGCCGTTCTACGGCGGCGGTGGCGGTATGGCCAATCGGCTTGGCATGAAGCCGAACTGGGTGATCGACCTGCACAACGGCGGGTGCGCGGCCTTCATCCTGGGCCTCAAGCTGGCCAAGCAGTTGATCGCCTCCGGGGAGGGGCGTACCGCGTTGGTGGCGGTGGCGCAGAACGCGGCGGGCCAGGTCTTCGACCAGGTCACCATTCGACCCAAGGCGCAGGCGTCGGTACCCGGTGACGGTGCCGCGGTGGGACTCGTTGCGGCCTCTGATGTTTCGCCGATCCTCGACGTCGAATGCCGCACCTACGGCGAATACGCCGGTGACATGACGATGTCGGTCGACCCGCCGCGCAAATGGTGGCAGGCCGGGCCCGGCGAGGGCTGCATCGGCTTCACCGAGAGCAAGATCACCAAAGTGCTGGCCCGGGGCAACCGTCAGGTGCCCGAGGTGGCGTACGCGGTGTGCGACCGGATCGGGCTGGCGCCCAAGGACATCGGCCTGCTGGTCACCAATCAGCCGAACCGCGTGTTCCTGCGGAACTGGCGCGAGGCCCTGGAACTGCCCGAGTCGAAGCACCGCGACACGTTCGACGAGTGCGGCAACCTGTTCGCCGCCGGCGTGCCCGTCAACCTGGACCGGGCGATCACCGACGGACAGGTCGGCGAGGGTGACGTCGTGATGATGGCGGCCTTCGCGCACGCCGGTGACTTCGCCGGTGCGGCCGCCGTGCGCTGGGGCGGACAGCGATGACGCCCACGTGCGCGTTGGCCGATGCGGTCGGTTCGCTACCCGCCGCGGACGACCCGCTGGCGTTGGCGCTCAACGAGAATCCGTTCCCGCCACTGCCTGCGGTGCGGGCCGCGCTCACCGCGTCGATCGGTGTGGTGAACCGGTATCCGGAGTTCCTGCCGCAGCGGCTGCGGTCGCTGATCGCCGGACACGTCGGCGTCGCCGATGACCAGGTGCTCGTCGGTGCGGGCGCCACGGGCGTCATCCTGCAGGTGCTGCAGGCCGTCACGCACCCCGGCGATGTGCTGGTGACGGCGTCACCGACCTTCGACGGCTACCCGATCTTCGCGCAGATGGCGCGACTGCGGTCGGTGACCGTGCCGCTGGACCGGCACGGTCACCATGACCTCGACGCCATGGCGGCGGCCGCGGCGCGGGCCCGCGTGGTGGTGATCTGCCGTCCGCACAACCCGACCGGGACGGTCGAGTCGGCCGCCGACCTGTACCGGTTCCTGGACCGGGTGCCGTCGGGCACCGTCGTCCTGCTGGACGAGGCGTACGTCGAATTCCTGGCCCCCGAGCTGTGCCTGGACATCCCGTCGCTCGTGGTGCGGTATCCCAATCTGGTTGTGGTGCGCACCTTTTCGAAGGCCTACGGACTGGCCGGCCTGCGCATCGGCTACGGCGTGTGTGCGCCGTCGCTCGCCCGCGACCTGTGGGGTATGCAGCTGCCGTTCGGGATCGGGATCACCGGCCTGGTGGCCGTCGCCGCGTCCTACGATGCGGAAGATCAACTGCGGCAACGTATCCGGATGATCGCCTCGGAAGGGGCGTTTCTGCGGGCACGGCTGCGCTCGATGGGCGTGTACTGCACCGACAGTCACGCCAACTTCGTCTATCTGCCGAGCGGGGCGCGGGCCTGGGAGTTCGGCGACGACGGCCCGCGGGTGCGCAGCTACGCCGACGGCGGCGTCCGGATCACCGTCGGGGACCGCAGGTCGTCGCGCGCGGTGCTGGCGGCCATCCGTAAGGCGGTGGACGGGACGGGCGTCGGGGCCTGACTGCATCGGCCGAGGGGTCCGGTGCGGTATGAATGAGCGGTGAGCAGTGACCCCATCGCCCGGGCCCGGGCCAACTGGGAGCGGGCCGGCTGGGGCGACGTCGCCGACGGCATGGTCGCGGTGACGTCGGTGATGCGGGCCCACCAGATTCTGCTGGCGCGCGTGGAGACTGCGCTGCGGCCCTATGACCTGAGCTTTTCCCGCTACGAATTGCTGCGGCTGCTGGCGTTCAGCGGTAGTGGCGCGCTGCCGATCACCAAGGCGTCCGACCGGCTGCAGGTGCACGTCACGAGCGTCACCCATGCCATCCGGCGGCTCGAGGCCGATGGTCTCGTCGAGCGGGTGCCGCACCCCACCGACGGGCGGACCACCCTGGTGCGGTTGACCGAGGTGGGCCGCTCGACGGTCGAGGACGCCACGGTGACCCTCAACAAGGAGGTGTTCGCTGACGTCGGGATGTCCGACGAACAGTCCGCGGCGCTGGTCGATGCGATCGAGACCCTGCGCCGCACCGCCGGCGACTTCTGACCGGCTCAGCGCCGCAGCGGATTCCGCGATTCGATCAGGGGCCGCAGCGATTCGGCGAACATCGGTTTGGCGAAGTAGTAGCCCTGGCCGATATCGCACCCGTACGCCGAGAGCTGCTCGGCGGTCGCGGCGTCTTCGACTCCTTCGGCGACGCTCGCGATGTTCAGGGCGTGGGTCAGGTTGATCACCGATCGAACGATGGCGGCGGCGCGGGGATTGTGCGTCATCGGCAGCACGAACTCGCGGTCGAGTTTGAGTTCATCGACCGGCAGGTCGCGCAGGTAACTCGTGGTCGAGTAGCCGGACCCGAAGTCGTCGATCGACACCCGCAGACCCGACTTCCGGAGCCGATCGATGACCACCTCCGTCCGGCTCATGTTCGACAGCAGCATCTGCTCGGTGATCTCCACGGTGAGGGCGCTCGGTGGCAGTGAGTGCTCGGCGAGGATGGTCCCTATGCGATCGGCCAGATCGACGTCGGTCAGCGACTGCGCGAAGAGGTTGATGGCGACCGGCACATTGCGATATCCCGTCCCGAACCAGGTCGAGGCGTCCAGGACCGCTTGCTTGAGCACCGTGTCGGTAACCGAGCCGATCAGGCCGTTACGCCGGATCAACGGCAGAAACTCGGACGGGGTCAGCAGGCCGAGCTCGGGATGGGGCCAGCGGAGCAACGCCTCCACACCGACGATTTCGCCGGTGGCCAGCAGCACTTTGGGCTGATACACCAACTTCAACTCGGAGTCGCCGATGGCACGGCGCAGTTGCCCGAGCAGTTGCACACCGGCTTGGGCGGGCGGCTGGATCCGACCGCTGTCGCTCCACCGCTGCGGCAGGTCCAGCCGCGAGACCTGGCGCATGTCCGCGGAGAAGGTCTGTACGCCGCCGATGCCGGTCCGCTTGGCGGCGTACAGCGCGATGTCGGCCTGCTGCATCAGATCGTCAGCGGTGACGTCTGGTTCGTCGGCGGGGGTGATCGCCAACCCGACACTCGGGTGGATGAAGACCTTCTCGCTGTTGAGCGAGAACGGTGCGTCGAAGGCCTCGATGATCCGCTCGGCGATGGTGGTTGCCGCATTCGGTGCCGACCGGATGAGAACGGCGAATTCGTCGCCGCCGAGCCGGGCCACGGTGTGCTCGGCCGGCACCGTGTTCTTGAGCCGACTCGCGACGTCGATCAACAGCTCGTCGCCGCTCGGGTGCCCGAGGTTGTCGTTCACCATCTTGAAGTCGTCGAGGTCGAGTGCGAGCACGGCGATGGGAACCCGGTCGTCTCCACGTGACCGGATGGCCGCATCGAGGTGGTCGTTGAACATCAGCCGGTTGCCCAGCCCCGTCAACGGATCGCGCCGGGTCTGGTCGGCGAGGTCGAACAACAGCCGCCGATTCTGGATCAGCACGATCAGCTGCCGGACCAGTGCCGTCATCACGAGTACCGACGCGGCGATCAGTACCGGCTTGTCGTTGGTCACCGGCCAGAGGTCGATGAGCCCGACGACCACTGCGGCCACCATCGGCGAATAGGGGAGCCAGAGCAATGGATCGGCCGGGGCCTGCCGTTTCCGCCCCGTCGCCGACGGCGGTTTGCGCGCATCGATCAGCCCGCCGGCACTGAACAACACCAAGCCCGCGGCCCAGCCGACGACAGCCACCGGACTGGTCGAATTCGATTGGGCCAGAACGTATATCCAGATGCTATCGGCCACTGCGACGATGATCAGCCCCGTGCACACCAGGACGATGGCCTGGCGTTTGCCCGGTACCGTCGAACTGACCGTCAACACCGCCAGCGTGATCATGACGACGTCCGAGATCGGGAACGCGACCGACACCGCGGTCGCCAGCCAGCTGGAATGCGTGGATGCGAACAGCTCCTCCAGGATCAGCACCCAGCACACGAGGAACAGCGCGGAGGCGATGATGACGCCGTCCAGCACGGGGCGCAGTGCCGACATGCGGTCGGGCCGAACCTTCCCGGCGGACGCGACCACCACAGAGCAGGGCAGCAGCAGGAACGCGGCATCGGCCACCGACGGAAACGCGGGCGGCGAACCGAGCACGGCGTGGTGATAGAGCAGGATCAGGTTGCCGGCGACCCAGCCCGCCATCCCGATCGCGAGTGCCAGCCAGGCGCGCTGTCGCCGGCCTCGGTTGGCCCGGTAGGCGGCCACCGCGGCGAGGCAGGCAAGGCTGCTGAAGACCGTCAGCCCGATGTCGTTGGTGAGACGTGCCGCCAACGTGCCATGGTCACCGAAGATCACCAGATAGGCGAATGCAGCGAAGATGACTGCAGCAGCACCGATGACCGCATTTGTGTTGCCTGTGCGCACCTACACTCCCATGTCAACCACGATGGTTCGGTATTCCTCGGGCATTGTCAAAATTTGCCAAATCAGCCGCGAGATACATGACGGATGATTTCTAGCAACGTCAGGCCGTTGTCATCAAGTCGTCGATGGCAGCGGGATGGTGGCGGTGACGATGGTGCCCGAGCCGGGCCGGGACCGGATATTCAGCCGGCCGCCGACGATCTCGGCGCGCTCGGCCATCGACAACAACCCGTAGCCACCCGTCTCGTCGGCGCCCAGCGGGCGCTCGAACGTGTCGAAACCGATGCCGTTGTCGATGATCTCGAGCCGGGCGTGCTCCGCGTCGGCCGTGAACTTCAGCAGCGCATTGCTGGCGTGGGCGTGCTTCACGACGTTCTGCAGGCACTCCTGCGCGATGCGGTACAGCGCCAGCTCGATGTGGTCGGGCAAGCGGACGTCGGTCAGCTCCACGTCGACGTCGAGCTGACCGATGGAGCGCGCGAGGCTGGCCAGCCCGCCGGCCAGCCCCAGATCGTCGAGGACCGGCGGGCGCAGGTTCCCGATGGCGGCGCGGGCCTCGCCGAGCGTCAGGTCCACCAGCTCCCGGGCCAGCGTCAGCTGCTCGGCCGCGACGGCGGTGTCGGTCCCGACCGCCCGGCTCGCCGCGTCGAGCCGGTACGACAGCGTCACCAGCCGCTGCGAGATACCGTCGTGGATATCGCCGGCCAGCCGGCGGCGCT
Source organism: Mycobacterium sp. ST-F2 (assembly GCF_001905655.1). Lineage (GTDB taxonomy): Bacteria > Actinomycetota > Actinomycetes > Mycobacteriales > Mycobacteriaceae > Mycobacterium. The sequence goes on along the minus strand of NZ_JMHT01000057.1, from coordinate 45,487 downwards.
CGATCTCCTGGGCCTCGATGACCTGCTCGACGAAGTTCTCATGGGCACGTTCGCGGGCGACGAGCTGGCGGTGCAACCGGGCCTGGTGCATGGCCCCGGCGATCAGCCGGCCGATGACCAGCAGCAGCTCCACGTCGCGGGCGGTGAATTCCCGGCGCTCGACGGTGTGCACGTTGAGCACGCCGACCAGTCCGCCCGGGTCGGTCTCCATCGGCACCGACACCATGGACGCGAAGTCACTGCCGCGCAGCGATTCGAACGGCCGGTAGCGCGGATCGGATTCCTTGTCGTGGCGGATCACGACGGGCTCGCGATTGCTGGCCACCCACCCGGAGACGCCCTCGCCCAGCGGCAGCCGGATTTTGCCGACCTCCTGGTCGAACGGCGGGGTGGCGCCCGTCAATGTCAGCGAGCGTTCGGTGTCGTCGAGCACGTGGACGAAGCAGACGTCGGTGCCGGTGGCCGCGGTGATCATCCGGGCGGCCGCCGCGGCCAGCGGCTCGACGCCGGGTCCGCTCGAGGCGGCCTGAATCAGCTCGCGCAGCAGGGCCAGCTCGCGGTCGGCGGTCAGCACCTCATTGCGCGGCGTCATCGGTAGATGCCCTCCCGCAGCGCGGTGGCCACGGCGCCGGCCCGGTCACTGACGTCGAGCTTGCGGTAGATGGACCGCAGGTGACTCTTGACGGTCTCCTCGCCGATCACCAGCCGGGTCGCGATACCGCGGTTGGACAGTCCGTCGACGACGAACGACAGGATTTCGCTCTCGCGCTGCGTCAGGCCCTGCCGGGCGCCGGGCCAGAACTCGTCGCGCTGCATGCGGGCGGCGGTATCGGCGGCCCGGGCGGCCATACTCGGGTCGATGGCCGTCGCCCCGCCGTGCACCAACTCGAGCTGACGGACCAGGTCGTCGCTGCTGATGCTCTTGAGCAGATAGCCCGCCGCCCCGACCCGCAGCGCCTGGTACAGGTACTGCTCGTCGTCGTACACCGACAGCATGACCACCTTGCGGTCCGGGGCACGTTCGCGCAGTTCACGGCACAGGTCCAGGCCGCTGGCGCCCTGCATCCGCACGTCGCACAGAACGATGTCGGGCTGCAGCTCGTCGACCACCGCGGCGGCGCGTTCGGCCCCGACGGCCTGGCCGACCACCCGCACCCGGTCGCTGAACGCGGCCAGCATGGCCTTGAGTCCCTCGATGACCATTTCGTGGTCGTCGACCAGGATCAGCCGTACCGGCGCAGCGGCGCCGGCTTCGGGCTCGGCGGTCATGCGCGATCCGCCTTCGGCTTCTCGCTGGTGCTCATGGCATCACCTTAGAGCGGCGATTCCGCGCTGGTCGGGAGGACCGGCTGTGGACCATCGGGAATGTTCATCCCGAATCTCGCCCGTCCAATCCCCCGTTGGGGGGAGGCCCCGCACATGTGACGTGGGACACCCTTGTACTCATGTCGGTGAGTTGTGTGGAGCGCACGTTCTGGTGGGATGTGGCACGCCCGGCCCATGCCGTGATCGACCCGCTGCGCGCGGTGATCTTCGACCTGGACGGTGCGCTGGCCGACGTCGAGCGCGACGCACACCGCGTGGCGTTCAACGCCGCCTTCGCCGAGCACGGGCTGGATATCTCCTGGTCGGTGGCCGAATATGGCCGGCTGGTCCGCATCGCCGACGAACAGCGTCGCGTCGCCTCGGCACTGCGCCGGCGCGGATACGGACGGGTCAGCAACGAGATCGCCGCCCACGTGTACCGCACCAAGACTGACCTTTTCGAGACGTCGGTCCTCGACGGTGACGTCAGCCCGCGCGACGGCCTCGCCGACCTGGCGGCCGGCTTGTTCGGCGCCGGGGTGGCGGTGGCTGTCGTCAGCACCGGGAGCCGGTCCTGGGTCGAGCCGCTGGTCCGTCAGCTGCTGGGCGACGGCATCGCCGAGACCATCGTGACGCCCGATGATCTGCCGCGTCCGACCCGGGAACCGGATCTGCACGGCCACGCCCTGTGGGAGTTGGGGCTGGGACCGGAGAGCGCGCTGGCGGTGGCGGGCGGTGCCCGCGGTTTCCGCGCGGCACGGGCCGCCAAGCTGGCGACGCTGGTGGTCACCACCGGCTACTCGGCCGGCCACGAATTCCCCGGGGCGGTCCAGGTGCGCGCAGAGTACGACGGCCTGCTGGCCGCCGGATGCGAGCGCCTACACAAGAACTGGTGGTCAGCCCAGGGCTGACCACCAGTTCTTCACATCTTTTCAATTGTCGAGGCGGGGCGGTTGCCCCGCCTCTTTCAGCGGCTCAGAACCACGGAAGGCTGATCTTCGGCAGCCCGATCTTCGGGAAGATCCGCGGGTGCGGCGGGAAGCCGATCTGCGGGTGCGGGATGTCCGACATGTCCGGCAGGCCGATCTTGGGGGCCTTCGGCAGACCGACCTCCGGGTGCGGCAGGTCTTCGGGCTTGGGCAGCTTGGGGGCGCCCAGCTTGGTGAAGTCCGGCAGCTCCGGCAGGCCGGCAGACGGCATCTTCGGCAGGCCGATGCCCGGCAGCTTCGGTGCGGCCAGCGCGCTGAGCGAACCGATCGCCGGTGCACCGATCGCCGGCAGACCGCCGAGGCTCGGAGCGGCAGCCGCGGCCGGTGCCGCGAGAGCAGGAGCAGCGATGGCCGGGGCGGCAGCCGCGGAGGAGACCTTCGCGATGTCGCCGACGGCGGACAGGGTGCCGAAGGTGGCGGCGGTCGCGGCCGGGGCCGCGGCGGCGGCAGCGGGGGCTGCCAGCGTCGCGCCCGCGGGCACTGCGGCTGCCGCGCTGTTCAGCAGAAGACCGCCGAGCCCGGTGATCAGACCGCCCAGACCGGCGTCCAGCACCAGGCTGGGCAGGCTCAGGCCGGGCAGGCCGAGGGACAGCGGCACGGCGACGGTGGCCTCCGGCGGCTGCATGCTCGACAGGTTGATCGGCGGGAAGCCACCCAGGCTCCAGTCGTCACCCCAGTCGAGGCCGTTGTCGTTGTTGCGCGCCGTCTTGCCGGTGTGGCCGGCCGACGAGCTCGAGGTCGAGCTCGAGACGGTCTTGCTGCTGGCCGTGCCGAGGTCACCCGACGGAGTCGTGGCCGACTCGTTGTTCTTGCTGGCCTGCTGCGTCTGCGTCGGCTGTGCCGGGTCGGTGCCCGGGTTGCCCGGGTTCCCGGGGGTCGACGGGCCGGGCGACGCGAAGGCGATGCCCGCCCCGAAAAACGCCACAGCAATCGCGGTAGCCGAGGCCGTTGCCCCCTTGGCGGAAAATTTGAAAGTCATGCGGCGCGAATCCTCCCTGTGCGACCCACGCATCCTATGCCCTAATGCGCGCGATGTCACAGTTAACTAACGAATACCACTGTGACGTGCGGTGATGATGATGCGACGTCATTGACGCAGCAGATTGATTACCGCGCTGAAGTCGAGATCGGGATGCTCGGCGGCAAACTTCGCGTAGATGTCCGCGGCATGGCTGCCGAGGGGTGCCGACGACCCCGTCGAGCGCACCGCAGCCATCGCCAGACCGAGGTCCTTGTTCATCAGGGCGGTGGCGAAACCGGGCTGGAATTCGTTGTTGGCCGGAGACGTGGGGACCGGACCCGGGACGGGGCAGTTCACCTGCACGGCCCAGCAGTTGCCGGTCGCGCCGGTGATCACGTCGAACAGCGACTGCTTGTCCAGGCCGAGGTGCTCGGCGAGGACGAATGCCTCACCGATCGCGATCTGCTGGACGGCGAGCACCATGTTGTTGCACACCTTGGCGGCCTGGCCCGCCCCCGAGTCGCCGCAGTGGATGATCTTGCCGGCCATCGGCTCGAGCACCGTGCGGCCGCGTTCGAAGGCCTCGGCCTCGCCGCCGACCATGAACGCCAGCGTGCCGGCCGTCGCCCCTTTCACGCCGCCCGACACCGGCGCGTCCAGTTGGGCGAAGCCGTGCTCGCCGGCCAGACGGTGCACCTCGCGGGCGTCGTCGACCGAGATGGTGGACGAATCGATGAACAGCGTGCCGGGTGCCGCGGCCGGCAGGACGTCGGCGTAGCAGCGCTTCACCAGATCGCCGTTGGGCAGCATGGTGATGACGACGTCGGCGCCGGCCACCGCCTCGGGGCCGCTGTCGAAGGTCGTCGCGCCGTGCTCTCGTGCGGCCTGCGCGGCGGCCGGGACCGGGTCGAAGCCGTGCACGGTGTGCCCGGCCGCGATGAGGTTGGCCGCCATCGGGCCACCCATGTGGCCCAGCCCGAGGAATGCGATCGTCGCCATCAGTGTGTCCTCCCTAGAGTTCTCGGCGATTTGTGCACGATTTCCCGCGCTCGCCGCGGATTTTCGTGCACAAATCGCTCAGTTGCGTGCGGCGGTCGAGGCCGCCCGACCGATGACCACGCGCATGATCTCGTTCGTCCCCTCCAGGATGCGGTGCACCCGGAGATCGCGGACGAATTTTTCCAGCCCGTACTCGCGCAGGTAGCCATAGCCGCCGTGCAGCTGCAATGCCTGGTCGGCCACCGTGTAGCAGGCCTCGGTCACGTGGAGCTTGGCCATGGCGCACAGTTCGACCTTGCGCGGATTGTTGGTGTCGAGTGCGGTTGCCGCCCGCCACAACATGTTTCGCGAGGTCTCCAAGGCGGTCGCCATGTCCGCGAGGGCGAACCGGATGGTCGGCTCGTCGATCAGGGCCCCGCCGAAGGCCTCACGCGACGCCAGATAGCCGAGCGCCTTGTCGTAGGCGGCCTGCGCGCCGCCCAGGGAGCAGGCGGCGATGTTGATGCGGCCACCGTTGAGGCCGTTCATCGCGATGGAGAAACCGGTGCCCTCGCCGTCCGAGCCGCCGAGCATGGCCTCGGCGGGCACCCGCACACCTTCCAGGATCACCTGGGCGGTCGGCTGGGCGTGCCAGCCCATCTTCTCCTCGTTGGCGCCGAAACTCATTCCGGGCGTGTCCTTTTCGACGATGAAGGCCGAGATGCCGCGTGGTCCGTCGGCCCCGGTGCGGGCCATCACGACGTAGACGTCCGAGACGCCCGCGCCCGAGATGAACTGCTTGACCCCGTCGAGCACGTAGTGGTCACCGTCGCGAACGGCCTTGGTGCGCAAGGCCGCCGCGTCGCTGCCGGCGCCCGGTTCGGTGAGACAGTAGCTCGCGATGGCCTCCATCGAGGCCAGCTTCGGCAGCCACGTCTTGCGCTGCTCCGGGGTGCCGAAGCTGTCCACCATCCACGCGCACATGTTGTGGATCGACAGGAACGCCGCGATGGTCGGATCAGCGGCGGCGAGCTGCTCGAAGATGCGCACGCCGTCCAACCGGCGCAGCCCGCTGCCGCCCACGTCGTCATTGCAGTAGATCGCCGCCATGCCCAGTTCGGCGGCTTCCCGCAGGACGTCGGTGGGGAAGTGCTCGTCGGCATCCCACGCCAAAGCGTTTGGCGCCAGCCGCTTTTCGGCGAACGCGGCCGCTGTTTCGGCGATCACGCGTTCGTCGTCGTCGAGTCCGAAGAGGTCGATGCTCAACGCAGGCCCTTACTTGAAGGTCGGGATCGAGAACTCGGCCCCGTCCTTGATGCCCGACGGCCAGCGCTCGGTGACGGTCTTGACCTTGGTGTAGAACTGGATCGACGCCGTCCCGTACTGGTTGAGGTCGCCGAAGCCGGACCGCTTCCAGCCGCCAAAGCTGTGGTAGGACACCGGAACCGGGATCGGCACGTTGACGCCGACCATGCCGACCTGTACGCGCGAGACGAAGTCACGGGCGGTGTCGCCGTCGCGGGTGAACACCGCGACGCCGTTGCCGTACTCGTGCTCCGACGGCAGGCGCAGCGCCTCCTCGTAGTCGTGGGCGCGGACGATCACCAGGACCGGGCCGAAGATCTCGTCGGTGTAGATCGACATGTCCGGGGTGACGTGGTCGAACAGGGTGGGGCCGAGGAAGAAGCCACCGGACAGGTCGGCATCGTCGAACGTGAGGTCGTCGCTGGCGCGTTCGCGGCCGTCGACCACGAGCTCGGCGCCGGCGTCCACGCCCTGGGCGATGTAGCCCCGCACGCGCTCCAGCGCCGCGCCGGTGACCAGGGGGCCGTAGTCGGCCTTCGGGTCCAGGCTGTGGCCCACCCGCAGTTGGTTGACGCGCTCGACGAGCTTGTTGCGCAAGCGGTTTGCGGTCTCCTCGCCGACGGGGACGGCGACGCTGATGGCCATGCACCGCTCGCCGGCGCTGCCGTAGCCGGCACCGATCAGGGCGTCGACGGCCTGATCCAGGTCGGCGTCGGGCATCACGATCATGTGGTTCTTGGCGCCGCCGAAGCACTGCGCACGCTTGCCGTTGGCGGCGGCGTTCGAGTAGATGTACTGCGCGATGTCGGTGCTGCCGACGAAGCCGACGGCCTTGATGTCGGGGTGCGCCAGGATGGCGTCGACGGCCTCCTTGTCACCGTTGACCACCTGCAGGACACCGGCCGGCAGACCGGCCTCGATGAACAGCTCGGCGAGGCGCAGCGGCACCGAGGGGTCGCGCTCGGACGGCTTGATGATGATGGCGTTGCCACAGGCCAGCGCGGGTCCGGCCTTCCACAGCGGGATCATCGCGGGGAAGTTGAACGGCGTGATGCCGGCGACGACGCCCAGGGGCTGCCGCATCGAGTAGACGTCGATGCCGGATCCGGCGCCCTCGGTGAACTCACCCTTCATCAGGTGCGGGATGCCGACGGCGAACTCGATGACCTCGACGCCGCGCTGGATGTCGCCGAGCGAGTCCTCGAACGTCTTGCCGTGTTCCAGTGAGAGCAGGCGGGCCAACTCGTCCTTGTTCTGGTTCACCAGATCGATGAACTTCATCAGCACGCGCGACCGGCGCTGCGGGTTCCACGACGCCCATTCCTGTTGTGCGACAACGGCACCCGCCACCGCGGCGTCGACGTCGGTGGCCGACGCCAGGAGCACCTGGGCCTGGGTCTGGCCGGTGCTGGGGTTGAGCACGTCGGCGGTGCGGGTCGATTCGCCGGTGGTGCGCCGGCCGTTGATGAAGTGCGGAATCTGGGTGGTCATGACGTCCGTCCAAAGTTATGGAGAGTTCGGGATTCTCGGCTCACGCGCCGGGATACTTGCATATCCTAGTAATTGCGGCCCGGTGTTGGCAAGGGGTTGCCGGCATGGCACCTGCGGCCCTGACCCGCTGTGGTTGCTCCCGGGTATCTGCGCGGTCTGAGACTTCTTTGCGGATGCCTGACCAAATTCGGAAAAACTTGTCAGGATTGATACGGCGAGATGCTCCTACATACAAGCGAGGCCAACCGGGCCGAGCGAAGGAGAGGCGGAGCACAATGGCTACCAAGCTGAAAAGTTCGTTGCTGGAATTGCTGCGGCAGCGGCAGTACCGGTAGCTCTGGCGGGCGCTGGAACCGCGCACGCGAACCCATTGGGAGTGAATCCGGTGCCGCACTACGGCGGCATCTGGATCGGTTGGAGCGGCGGCAGCGGGGGCACCTGGTGCACCTACACCTCCGACTGGTTCACCACGCGGGCCTACCAGAACTCCGCCGGAGAGGCGGGCTTCTTCGTGCCGGGCATTCCGCTCAACCGGTTCTGGGACATCAACGTCAACTGCGACAACGGCGACACCGGCTTCTACCCGGCCTACTACTACTGATGGGGGGAGAACCCCGCCGATGAGCGCGCTTATCGATTGGGACGAAGCACCCGACGAGGAACTCGCCCGCGCGGCCGCCTCGGGCGACCGCGCGGCGTTCGCCGCGATCTATGACCGCTACGCGGACCGGCTCAACGACTTCGTCGTGCGCATGGTCCGGGACAGCGACGCCGCTGCCGACTGCGTCCATGAGGCGTTCTGTACCGCGGCGACCGGGCTGTCGAAGCTCCGCCAGCCCGAGAAGCTGCGGCCGTGGTTGTACGCGGTGTCGCGCTCCCAGGCCTTGCGGCACATTCAGCGCCGCAAGCTCGAACAGCCGGCCGACGACGAATACCTCGACGGCGCGTCGGCCGAGGCCGGTCCGGACGCCCTGGCCGAGCAGGTCGACCTGGCCCAGCTGATCCGCGAGGCCTGCGGTGGCCTCTCGGACCGTGACCGCGAGGTCATCGAACTGAGCTACCGCCACGGGCTCGACGGACCGGAACTCGGCAAGGCACTCGGCGTCAGCCCGGCCACCGCCAACACCCTGACCCATCGCGCCCGGGAGATGGTCGGCCGCTCGCTCGGTGCGTTGCTGGTGGCCCGGCAGACCCAGCAGGACCCGGCACGATGCCCGGGTCTTGCCGCGGTGCTCGATGGTTGGGACGGCACGATGACGGTGTTGATGCGCAAACGCGTCGCCCGGCACATCGAATCGTGTCCCGAGTGCGAATCCGAACGGGGCCGCCGGGTGAGTCCGGCAGCGCTACTGGGCGCCATGCCCTTCATCCCGGCCCCGACGGAGCTCCGGGACACCACGCTTGCGGACATTCAGTTGGTCTGTTGGACAACCGATTTGATCGACGAGACCGACGCCGGGTCGGGCGTCGACGCTGGTACAGGCGCCGACCCCGGTGCCGGCGCCGACCCCGGCGTCGGTACCGCGCCCGCGGAGGAACGACGCCGCCGGCTGGCTCTGCCGATCAGCCTGGCCGCCTGCGCGCTGCTGCTGGTTGCGGGTCTGGTCTGGACGCTGACCGGGCCGGCCCGCCACGGCCGGGAACCGGTCGACAGCGGCATCACGGCGCCCTTGGATACACCCGCGACGACGCCGCTTTCCGCGCCGCCGAGCACCCCGCGGAGCGCGCCGCCCAGCGCGCCAGGGATGCTGGTGCCTGGGATTTCGACCAAATCGGTCGCACCGCCGGTGGTGGTGGTGCCGAGTCAGCAACCGCAGCCCCAGCAGGATTCCCCGGCTGCCGAACCGATGCCGGCACCGCAGCCGTCGCCACCGGATCACACGGCCGGCAGGCCCGGCCCGGTGACGCGTCCACCGATGTCGGTTGCGCCGCCGTCGTTCGAAGCGCCGCCGCCTCCCACCGGCGATGCGGGTTCCGGCGGCCGGCGTTGAGCCGTTGACTCTGACGTGAGGGCGTGTGCCTCTCGCAGAAGTGCGCCTTGGTTGCAGGGTCGACGCGGCTTGGGTGCGTTGGGCCGTTGATCCTGACGTGGGGGCGTGTGCCTCTCGGACAACTGCGCCCTGGGTACAGGGTCAATGAAAAGCCCGCCACGGTAACCACCGTGGCGGGCTTGTGGGTCTGGTGATGTCAGCCGGCATCCAGAGGCAGATTCGGGTTGACGGGCGGGGTCTTTCCGGGGCTCGGAATGGCGAGCGGGCCCTTCAGCGCCGGCGGTTCAGGCTTGGTGGGCGGTTCCTTGGGCGGCGCGACCGGCGGCGCCGGCAGGTTGATGACGATGGGCGGGAACGTGGGCAGTGGTTGTAGCGGCGGTGCCGGGACCACCTCGGGGGCGGGAGCCGGTGGTGCGACTTCCGGGGCGGGTGCGGCCGCGGGTGCCGCGGTGACGACCGGTGCGGCCGGTCGCTGAGGCGCGGCCGCCGGCACGTGGTCGGGAACTACCGGAACGGCCGGTGCTGCCTGCGGGGCAGAGGGCGCCGGAAGTGCCGCCGGCGGCTGCACCAGAACGGTGGGCGCGGCCGCGGGAACGGCAGTCGAGCCGCCGGCGGCCGCCACAGAGGTCCCCGCGTCGAGTGAACTGATCGCGGTGAACGCCACGGCGGCCGACGCCACGATCACACTGGCCGCACCGCCCAGGGCAAGCGCCACGCGGCGCCGGGCCCAGCGGCCGTCGTCGGTGCCGACGGCGACGGTGAGTTCGTCCTCCGGCGCATCGGGTATGTCGAGTTGGTCGCTGTACGCGAGCCGGGAGAAGGTCGCCGAACGCGGGCCGGCGTCTATGGCGTCAGCCGCGATGGTGTTGTCGGTGTCGGGGTTCCACGGGGTCGGTGAATGGTTGCTCATGCTGGTATGAGCACTGCCGGCAGCAGAGTCTGACAAGTTTTTTCGTGGCAATTCGGATTCTTCCGAAAAAAGTGTCCCCGGCGTCCGGGGGTCGCGCTCCTACCTATGACAGAGCCCGCACGGGGCGTCTGCAACACCGAACAAGGAGCGCGAAATGACCAACAACACCCCTGCCAAGCGGCAGTCTCTTGCGAAGCGGGCTGCCGCGGCAGCGCTGCTGTCCGGCAGCATGGCCCTGGCCGGCATGGGCCTGACGGCGGGCACCGCACAAGCCCAGCCGTCCATCCCTGCTCCGCAGACCTGGGGCCACGACTACTGCTCGTGGGCCCGGTGGGACTGGGAGCACTGCCACTACTACTGGCACTGGTACGACTGGGACTGGAAGCACTCCGACCACAAGAAGCACTGACTGGCCGTGATGGCACCCCGCCTGCGCGGATTCGAGACGCAGCCGGGTCCGGTGTTGAACCGGGTCCGGGCTGCTCTCGTTCTCCTCAATGAAGCCAACGCCGATGCTCGTTGATTCGGCAAACCATCTCGCCTTCGCCGGATTAGCATCAGTGCATACCGGCGATCGATCCGGTACGGGAGCCCGTCTCATGACCGCAGTGCCAGATTGGGACATTGTCAGCGACGCCGACTTGGTCGGCGCCGCGCTCTCCGGAGACCGCATGGCATTTGCCGGTATTTATGACCGCTATGCCGACCGGCTCCACGACTTCTGCGTCGGCATGGTCCGGGACCGCGATGCTGCCGCGGACTGCGTCCAGGACGTGTTCTGCACTGCCGCAACAGCTTTGGACAAGTTGCGGGAGCCCGACAAGCTGCGCCCCTGGCTGTACGCGATCGCCAGGAACGAGGCGCTGCGCCGGATCCGGCAGCGGCGCCGCGAAGAACCGTCAGAAGAACTGCCCGACGAGGCGTCCGGGGACGCCGGGCCCGACACGCTGGCAGCCCGCAACGAACTGGCCAAACTGGTCGCCGAAGCGGCCGGCGGGTTGTCCGACCGCGACCGCGCGGTGCTGGAGCTGGGCTACCGCCACGGACTGGAGGGGCCTGAACTTGCCGAGGCCCTCGGCGTCAGTACCGCCAGCGCCAAGAAGATCATGCAGCGGTTGCGCGACACCATGGAACGCTCGCTGGGCGCGCTGTTGGTCGCCCGACGCGGACAGAGTGGTAACAGCTGTGCGGAGTTGGGCGCGATCCTCGCCGGGTGGGACGGGACTTTCACCATCCTGATGCGCAAGCGGATCGCCCGTCACATCGAAAGTTGCCCGACGTGCGATCAGGACCGTCGCCGGATGGTCAACCCGGTCGCGCTGCTCGGCGGCACGCCGCTGTTCATCCCCGCGCCGACCTGGCTGCGCGACCGCACACTGAATCGGATTCAGCTGACCTCGGCGTCGGCCGATCTGGACAGCGCACCCACCGCGGCACATAGTGCGCTGCCGGATGCGCCGACCGAGCAGTTCGCCGCGGCCGACGGGCTCGCCGCGGAACCGGCCGCCAGGCAGCCGAATGGCCGCGTGATGCTGACGATGTCGCTGCTGATCGGCATTCCGCTGATCGTGCTGGCGCTGACCATCGCCTGGCGGTACGAAACCAACGCCCCGGTCGCCCCGAAAGGCGTCACCACCTCCGTCACCCCGCCACCGAGCACGACGCCGGAGAACCCGTTGACCACGACCGTCGCACCTCCTCCCAGCCCGACCGCCGTCGTCACCGCGCCTATCGAGCCGACGACGGTCCTTCCGCCACGGGCGGTCCCGCCGCCGCAGCAGTCGCCGGTGCCGCTGCCGCCGGCCGCGCCGGTCGTGACGCCGCCGCCGTCGCCGCGGCCGTTGCCGACGCACCATCCGCGGCCGCCCGTCGTCTCCGAGCAGCCGTCGCCCAGCCAGACGCCGCCCATCATCACCGAGCCGCTGCCATCGCCAACTCCGACGACACCGACCGGCACGCCCAAGCCGCCCCGCCCGCGGCCGTTGCCCACGGGCCCGATCGGGCCCGTTGAGCCGGCACCGGTGACGACGACGCAGGGACCAATCATCTATTAGCCCGGCCGATGTCGAGCCGAGAAGCAAAGCCCGCCAAAAGTTGTCCCGTCGTGGGTGCCGCGCGACTCCTACCTGTGAGAGCCGCCCATCCGGGACCGCGAGAACGACACAGGAGCACGCCATGTCCACTGCCATGACCGCCACACTGCCGAACCTGGAGTACTCATCCGACCCGGCCAGTGGAAGCCTCCACGGGCTCCCGACGATGCCGTTCGGGGCGCTGGCCTGGTCGCTGGCCGAGTCGGGAGACGCCGAAGAACCTTTGGCGCCGAACCTGATTCCCGCCGCACCGCTCGCGTCGACGCGGCCACCGAAAAGCACACGGAGCGCGCTCGTCGCGGTGGTGTTCGGCGGGGTCACCGTCGCTGCCGCGCTCGGCGCGATCCTCCTCGGCGGCAGCGATGAGCCGTCGACTCCGCTGGCCGTCGTCGACCACACGCGGTCGACTCCGTACGTCGCGCCGGCCGCGGCCCCGATGCCGACCGCCAATCATGTGGCAGGTCCGGCACCGGCGCCGGTGGCCGGCGTGGTGAGCGCGCCCGTCGTCGTCCCGCCGAAGGCCGTCGTGCCGCCGCAGCCGGTTGCCGCGCCGCCCATCGCCGAGGCCCCGAAGCCGACGCAGCGCCGGCCGCACTGGGACTGGCTGCGCCGCATCTGGCAGCACCACGACCAGCAGGACGGTCAAGGCCAAAAGCGCTGAGCGCCAGGCTATCCGCCCAAGCCGAGCGGACCCGCCAGCGCCGTCAGCGTCGGCACCAGCTTGTCCCAGCCGCCCAGCACCTGGACGGTCACGTGATCGGCGCCGGCGTCGAGATGCTCGGTGAGCCGTGCGGCGATGGCATCGGGTGTTCCGTGCGCGACCACCGCGTCGATCAACGCGTCGCTGCCCGGCTTGGCGATGTCGTCTTCGGAGAAGCCGAGCCGGCGCCAATTGTTCAGGTAGTTACTGAGATTCAGGTAGAAGTCGACGGTCTGCCGGCCGATGGCCCGTGCCTCCGCGGTGGCCTCGGCCGATCCGTCGGTCAGCACGACCTTGTGCTCGGGTGCCAGGAACGCGTCCGGCCCGATGAGCTGTCGCGCCTCGGCCGTGTGCTCGGGAGTGGTGAGGTACGGGTGCGCACCGGCGCTGCGATCGGCCGCCAGCCGCAACACCTTCGGGCCGAGGGCCGCGACCACCCGGCGCGCGACCGGAACGCCCGCGGCGTCCAGCTCGTCCAGGTACTCGACGAGGACGTCGTAGGGCTTGCGGTACTCCTTGGTGTGCTCGGGGTGGCCGATGCCGACGCCCAGCACGAATCGTCCCGGGTAGGCCGCCTCGATCCGGTGGTACGACTCGGCGACCTGCCCGGCAGGGGCCGTCCACACGTTGACGATGCCGGTGGCCACCTGCAATTTCTCCGTCGCGGCCAGGATCGGCTCGACGAACGCCAGGTCGCCGGCGGGGGAGCCGCCCGGCCACACCGCGCCGTATCCCAGCTTCTCGATCTCCGCGGCCTGCTCGGGCGTCGGGGCGCCGAACGTCCACACCCCGACGCGACCCAGATCCAGCTTGCTCATGCGTGATCCCTTCAGTTACCGCAGGCCCAGCGGGCCGGCGAGTTCGGTCAGTGCGGGCACCAGTTTCTCCGGCGACGTCAGCACCTGAACTGGTACGTGGTCGGCGCCGGCGTCGAGGTGCTGCTTGAGCCGGGCGGCGATCGCATCGACGGTGCCGTACGCGACCACCGCGTCGACGAGCCCGTCACCGCCGGGCTTGGCGACGTCAGAGTCAGTGAACCCCAACCGTTTCCAGCTGTTGAGGTAATTGTTCAGATTGAGGTAAATCTCCAGGGCCTGGCGTCCGACCGCGCGAGCCTTCTCCGCATCGGTCGTGAGGATCGCCTTGTGCTCGGGCGCGAGGAACGCGTCCGGCCCGATCAATTCACGCGCCTCGGCGGTGTGCTCCGGGGTGGTCAGATACGGGTGTGCGCCGGCGCTGCGGCGGGCCGAGAGCTTGAGCACCTGCGGGCCGAGCGCGGCCACGACGCGGTGTTCCTTCGGGACGCCGTACTCGTCGAGTTTGTCGAGATACTCGTTCAGCGCATCGATCGGCTTCTTGTACTCGGTGATGGCCTCCGGGTGCCCGACGCCGATGCCCAGCAGGAACCGGCCCGGATACGCAGTGTTTATGCGGTGGAACGACTCGGCCACCGGTCCCGCTGCCGCCGTCCAGATGTTGACGATGCCGGTCGCGACCTTCAGCCGCTCCGTCGCGCCGAGCAGTGGCTCGACCCAGTCGAGTTCCGCGGGCGGGGATCCCCCGACCCAGATCGCGCCGTAGCCCAGCGCTTCGATTTCTGCTGCCTGTTGCGGCGTCGCGCCGCGCCCGAATACGCCGTAGCGCCCAAGGTCTGGTTTGGTCACCTTTGCGGCAACTATGGGGCGCGGGCGGCTATTCCGTTCGGCGCGCGGTGATTCGAACTATCCCGTTGTCCCAGCCAGAATTTCTTCTGGCGCGGGTGCGTGCACGGGCAGCGTGACGATGAACGTGGTGTCGCCCGGCTTGGATTCGACGTAGATGTTGCCGTGGTGCTTCTCGCAGATGATGCGCCACGCCAGATCGAGCCCCAGGCCGGTGCCCTCGCCGAACGGCTTGGTCGTGAAGAACGGGGTGAAGATGCGCTCGATGACGTCGGGCGGAATGCCCGGGCCGTTGTCGTTGATCTCGATCCGGACGGTGTCGTCGCCGGCGCGCTTGGTGCGGATCGTCAGCACTCCACAGCCCTTCATGGCCTGCAGTGCGTTGTCGATGATGTTCGTCCACACCTGGTTCAGATCTGCTGGGTAGCACTGCAATTCGGGCAGCGCCGGGTCGTACTCCTTGACGACCTTGACGCAGGTGGTGCCGTCCTTGCCGATGCGGTCACCGAACATCATCAGCGTGCTGCGCAGGAGGTCGTGCACGTTGGCGTTCTGATAGGGGGCCCGGTCCATCTGGGAGTACTGCTTGGCACCGGCCAGCAGCGTCGAAATCCGCTTGCTCGCTTCGGAAATCTCACACATCAGCAGCTCGGTGTCGATGGTGTACTTCAGCCAGCCCAGCGCGCCCTGCAACGTCGCGGACGAGTCGGCGCTCCCGATGGATGACGAAATGCCTTCCAGCCAAGCGACATCCAGGCCGGCGTCGACGAAGGTGGGGGCGTAGTCCCACGCGGACGCGATGTCGTGGTCCTCCAGCCATTCGCCGATCTGGTCTTCACGGTCGGACGCCTCGATGGCCGACAGTTCCTGGGTCCTGGCCTTGGCCACCTGCTCGGCGATGCCCTCCTGGATGCCGACCAGCACCCGCAGCGACTGCGGGCTGACCTGGCCGTCGGCCAGCATGGCGAGCTTGTGGCGCATCTTGCCGATCCGGTCGTGCAGGTCGGCGACGGCGCGGGCGGTCGCGGCAGCCGGGTTGTTGAGCTGGTGGGTCAGCCCTGCCGAGAGCTGGCCGAGCGCGAGGAGCTTCTCGCGCTGGCCGACGATCTGCCGCCCGCGGCGGCCGCCGACCTTGTGGCCCTCCAGCAGGTGCACCGCCATCGGGAATTCCTTGCGCATGAAGTCGGCGTAGGCGTTGGCGTCCAGGACGAAGAACCGCGACGGCTTGGTCACCCGCACCGACGCCTCGTAGACCGGCTGCTCGTCGGGGATGTACGCGGACCAGGCGCCGCAGTACACGCCGCGCATCGAGGTGCGGTTGGTCTCGATGTCGATGCCGCCCGACTTCATCGACATCACCAGCTCGCCGTCGAGCATGACGTAGAAGCAGGTGGCCGGTTCGCCTTCGGTGCAGACGGGGCCGGGCTCGAACGTCGCGATGTGACCGTTGGCGCACAGCGTGTCCAGCTGCTCGTCGGTCAACGCCTCGAAAAGGAACAGCGTTTTCAGTTCACTTCGCGCGCACGTTTCGCCCATACCGGTCTCCTCCTACGTCTCGGCCAGATACCGGTGCACCAGCATCACTGCCATCGAGCCTTCGCCAACCGCGGCTGCGACCCGTTTGGCCGATTCAGCGCGGACATCTCCTGCAACAAACACACCGGGCACACTTGTTTCCAAGTGGTGCGGCGGCCGGTCCAGGTTCCAGCCGCAGACGTCCTTGAGATCCGGGCCGGTGAGGATGAAGCCGTGGTCGTCGCGGGCGATGCCGGCGTTCTCCAGCCACTGGGTGCGCGGGGTGGCGCCGATGAAACAGCACAGGCGCGTCGACTCGACGTGCTCGCGCTCGCAGGTGGCGTTGTTGACCAGCCACAGCCCGGTCAGGTGCCCGTCCTCGCCGCAGGTGTCGACCACCTCGGTGCAGGTCCGGACGCTGATGTTCGGGGTGTTCTCGATCTGCTGGATCAGGTAGTAGGACATCGACGCCTCGAGCGACTTGCCGCGTACCAGCAGCGTCACCGACTTGGCCTGCTGCGACATGAACATCGCGGCCTGGCCGGCGGAGTTCGCGCCGCCGACGATGTAGACGTCCTCGCCGGCGCATTCGGAGGCCTGCGACACCGAGGCGCCGTAGAAGACGCCGTTGCCGACATAGCTGTTGCCGACGCTGTCGGGGTCCTCCCAGCACCCGGCGACCTGCAGATGCCGGTAGTCGACGCCGGTGGCCAGGATGACCGACCGCGCGGTGATACTCCGGCCGTCGTCGAAGGTCAGCGTCTTGCTGGCCAGCGACGAGACGTCCAGCCCGACGACCTCACGGGTGGTGATGACCTCGGCGGCGAAGCGCTCGGCCTGCCGCCGCGCCGAGGTCGTCAGCTCGGCGCCCGAGATGCCGGTCTCGAAGCCCAAATAGTTCTCGATGCGCGAGCTGCGGCCCGCCTGCCCGCCGGTGGTGGTGCGCTCGATCAGGACCGTGCGCAGCCCCTCGGACGCGCCGTACACCGCGGCCGCCAGGCCGGCCGGTCCGCCGCCGATGACGGCCAGGTCGTACATCTCCAACGACGGTGTGGTCGACAGGCCGAGCATTCCGGCCAGCTGCGCGTCCGTCGGCTGGACCAGCGTCTCGCCCTGCTCGGAGATCACCACCGGCAGCTCCAGCCCGTCCAGGCCGGCGGCGGTCAGCAGCTGCTTGCCCTTGGGCTCGTCCGACGCGTACGCGCGGTAGTAGTGCTGGTTGCGGGCCAGGAACTGGCGGACCTCCCACGAGCGGGGATTCCACCGGTGGCCGATCACCTTGGTGTGGGGGACGGCGCGGTCGCCGACCTCATGCCAGGCTTCCAGGAGGCCGTCGATGATCGGGTACAGCTTCTCTTCGGGCGGGTCCCACGGCTTGAGCAGATAGTGGTCCAGGTCGACCAGGTTGATGGCGTTGATCGCGGCGTGGGTGTCCGCGTACGCGGTCAGCAGCACGCGCCGGGCCAGCGGGAACACGTCCATGGCCAGTTCCAGGAAGTCGATGCCGTTCATCTCCGGCATCTGGTAGTCGGCGATGAACAACGCCACGGTGTCGCCCCGCAGCTGTAGCTCGTTGATGGCGACCAGCGCGTCCTGGCCGGATTCGGCGCGCACGATCCGATAGCGCTCGCCATAGTGTTTACGCAGGTCGCGGGCAACAGCCCGGGACACAGCGGGATCGTCGTCGACGGTGAGAATCACCGGATTGCGGGCCGGGGAAGCGGGTCCAGTCATCGCTGTTCATCATGCGCCCTGACTTGCGACGATGATGGAGCCACCTGAGGTTGGCCGGGGTCGTTCACGGATTTTGGTACCTGGGGTCCGAGCGGGTATCGTGGACCAACGGTGCAGCTTCTGCGCCGGCTCTTTGCGTGCTCTGTTCTGAAGTTCCCCGGGAATTGCCCCTCGGAATTTCCAGGCATTAAGTCCACGTTCTTGTAGCCGGGGTGGGCTCTGCGCCAAGCACGGGCGTATGAGATACGAAACCGAAGAACCAGAGGATTACCAAAGAGTATGGCCAAGAAAGACGGCGCCATCGAGGTCGAGGGTCGCGTGATCGAGCCCCTACCCAATGCGATGTTCCGCATTGAGCTGGAGAACGGTCACAAGGTGCTCGCCCATATCAGCGGCAAGATGCGGCAGCACTACATCCGCATCCTGCCGGAGGACCGTGTCGTGGTGGAGCTGTCTCCGTACGACCTGTCCCGTGGCCGCATCGTGTACCGCTACAAGTAACGCCCGCAGCACCACCAATTCAGAACCGAGAAAAGGATCGCTAAGTCGTGAAGGTGAACCCGAGCGTCAAGCCGATCTGCGACAAGTGCAGGGTGATCCGCCGCCACGGCCGGGTCATGGTGATCTGCTCTGATCCGCGGCACAAGCAGCGGCAGGGCTAACTCAGTACTTACTGAGTCACCACCCATAACTGAATGCAGACCTCCCAGTACCACTGAGGGCATCCGGCCCTCAACCACGTCCGGCACGGAGGCCGGACCCCGATAAGACGGGGAACGGACTGGGATCAGACCTCCGCTACGAAAAGGAACACTGCCTGATGGCACGCCTCATGGGCGTTGATCTTCCGCGCGACAAGCGCATGGAGATCGCGCTGACCTACATCTACGGCATCGGCCGTACCCGCAGCCAGGAGATCCTGGCCGCCACCGGCATCGACCGGGACCTGCGCACCAAGGAACTCACCGATGACCAGGTGACCCAGCTGCGCGACTACATCGAAGGCAACCTCAAGGTCGAGGGTGACCTGCGCCGCGAGGTGCAGGCCGACATCCGTCGCAAGATCGAGATCGGTTGCTACCAGGGCCTGCGCCACCGTCGTGGCCTGCCCGTGCGCGGCCAGCGCACCAAGACCAACGCGCGTACCCGCAAGGGCCCGAAGCGCACCATCGCCGGCAAGAAGAAGGCCAGGTAAGTAAATGGCACCCACCAAGAAAGCCGGCGCTGCGGCCAAGCGCGGCAAGCCCACTCGTCGCCGGGAAAAGAAGAACGTCCCGCACGGCGCCGCTCACATCAAGAGCACGTTCAACAACACCATCGTCTCGATCACCGATCCCCAGGGCAACGTCATCGCCTGGGCCTCGTCGGGTCACGTCGGCTTCAAGGGTTCGCGCAAGAGCACCCCGTTCGCCGCGCAGCTCGCCGCCGAGAACGCTGCCCGCAAGGCGCAGGAGCACGGTGTCAAGAAGGTCGACGTCTTCGTGAAGGGCCCGGGCTCGGGCCGCGAGACCGCGATCCGTTCGCTGCAGGCAGCCGGCCTCGAGGTTGGCGCGATTTCCGACGTCACGCCGCAGCCGCACAACGGCTGCCGTCCGCCCAAGCGGCGCCGGGTCTAGGGAGAATCTGAAAAATGGCACGTTATACCGGACCCGCCACCCGCAAGTCGCGCCGTCTCGGCGTCGACCTCGTCGGTGACGATCAGTCGTTCGAAAAGCGCCCCTACCCGCCCGGCCAGCACGGCCGCGCGCGGATCAAGGAGAGCGAATACCGCACCCAGCTGCAGGAGAAGCAGAAGGCTCGCTTCACCTACGGCGTCATGGAGAAGCAGTTCCGCAAGTACTACGAGGAAGCCAACCGCAAGGCCGGCAAGACCGGTGAGAACCTGCTGCAGATCCTCGAAAGCCGTCTGGACAACGTCGTGTACCGCGCCGGCCTGGCCCGTACCCGCCGTATGGCCCGTCAGCTGGTCAGCCACGGTCACTTCACCGTCAACGGTGTCAAGGTGAACATCCCGAGCTACCGGGTGTCGCAGTACGACATCATCGACATCAAGCCGAAGTCGCTGAACACCCTGCCGTTCCAGATCGCTCGTGAGGTCGCCGGCGAGCGTCCGGTGCCGTCGTGGCTGCAGGTTGTCGGCGAGCGTCAGCGCATCCTCGTGCACCAGCTGCCCGAGCGCGCCCAGATCGTCGTGCCGCTCACCGAGCAGCTGATCGTCGAGTTCTACTCGAAGTAGTTTTGATGGATGCCCGCTCGGCCTAATCCTGGGCCGGGCGGGACCGCCCAAACCGGCATCAAATAGCGGGTGCCGAGAAGGAGATAGAAAAATGCTGATCTCTCAGCGACCCACCCTGTCCGAGGACGTGCTGGCCGAGAACCGGTCGCGGTTCACCATCGAGCCGCTGGAGCCGGGCTTCGGTTACACCCTGGGCAACTCGCTGCGGCGCACGCTGCTGTCGTCCATCCCGGGCGCAGCGGTCACCAGCATCCGCATCGACGGTGTCCTGCACGAGTTCACCACGGTCCCCGGGGTCAAGGAAGACGTCACCGACATCATCCTGAACCTCAAGGGCCTGGTCGTGTCCTCGGAAGAGGACGAGCCGGTCACCATGTACCTGCGCAAGCAGGGCCCGGGTGCCGTCACCGCCGGTGACATCGTGCCCCCGGCCGGTGTGACGGTCCACAACCCGGACATGCACATCGCCACCCTGAACGACAAGGGCAAGCTGGAGGTCGAGCTCGTCGTCGAGCGTGGCCGCGGCTACGTCCCCGCCGTGCAGAACAAGGCCTCGGGTGCCGAGATCGGCCGTATCCCGGTCGACTCGATCTACTCGCCGGTGCTGAAGGTCACCTACAAGGTGGAGGCCACCCGCGTCGAGCAGCGCACCGACTTCGACAAGCTGATCCTGGATGTCGAGACCAAGAACTCGATCGCCCCGCGTGACGCCCTGGCTTCGGCCGGCAAGACGCTGGTCGAGCTGTTCGGTCTGGCCCGGGAGCTCAACGTCGAGGCCGAAGGCATCGAGATCGGCCCGTCGCCGGCCGAGGCAGACCACATCGCCTCGTTCGCGCTGCCGATCGACGACCTGGAGCTGACCGTGCGGTCGTACAACTGCCTCAAGCGTGAGGGTGTGCACACCGTCGGCGAGCTGGTCTCGCGTACCGAGTCGGACCTGCTGGACATCCGTAACTTCGGCCAGAAGTCCATCGACGAGGTCAAGATCAAGCTGCACCAGCTGGGTCTGTCGCTCAAGGACAGCCCCGCCACGTTCGACCCGTCGCAGGTCGCCGGCTACGACGTGGCCACCGGCACCTGGAGCAGCGACGCCAGCTATGACCTGGACGCTGACCAGGACTACGCCGAAACCGAACAGCTCTAAACAAGAGATTCCGTCCCGGCCCTACCTGATACGGGGGCCGGCCCCAATTAGGAGAAGTTGCAATGCCCAAACCCACCAAGGGTGCTCGCCTCGGCGGGTCGTCGTCGCACCAGAAGGCGATCCTGGCCAACCTGGCCACCTCGCTGTTCGAGCACGGCCGCATCAAGACCACCGATGCCAAGGCCCGGGCGTTGCGTCCGTACGCCGAGAAGCTCATCACCCACGCCAAGAAGGGCGCGCTGCACAACCGGCGCGAGGTGATGAAGAAGATCCGCGACAAGGACGTGGTGCACACGCTGTTCGCCGAGATCGCACCGCACTTCGCGGACCGCGAGGGCGGCTACACCCGCATCATCAAGGTCGAGAACCGCAAGGGCGACAACGCCCCCATGGCCGTGATCGAGCTGGTCCGGGAGAAGACCGTCGTCTCCGAGGCCGACCGCGCCCGTCGCGCGGCCGCCGCTCAGGCCAAGGCTGCCGAGGCCGCGGCTCCGGCCGACGAGACCGAGGCCGAGGTTGTGGCCGCCGATGACGCCGCAATCGCCGAAGAGGCTCCGGCTGACGCGGCAGAGGCTGAGGACGCCGGCATCGCCGACGCTCAGACCGCTGAGGCTGAGGCGACCGAGGATGACGCCAAGTCCTAATCACGCTGTGAACGACGTGCCCGCCATCGAATCCGATGGCGGGCACGTTCGTTTACGGCTGGATATCTCGTACGACGGCACCGAATTCGCCGGTTGGGCACCGCAGGCCGGGCAGCGCACGGTCGCCGGCGTCATCGAGGAGACGCTGTCGACGGTGTTCCGCGAGCCGGTGCGCCTGGTCACCGCCGGCCGGACCGATACCGGCGTCCATGCCACCGGGCAGGTCGCGCACGTCGATGTGCCTTCTGCCGCACTGGCTTTCGCGTATCCGCGCACACCGCGGCCCGGTGATCCGGAGTTTCTGCCGTTGGTGCGTCGGCTCGCGCGGTTCCTGCCCGCGGATGTCCGGGTGCGTGACATCGTCCGTGCCGCACCGGGTTTCGATGCCCGCTTCTCGGCGTTGCGGCGGCACTACGAATACCGGTTGTCGTTGGCGCCGTATGGCGTTGAGCCGCAACAGGCCCGGTTCATCACACCGTGGCCGCGGCCGCTGGATCTGGACGCGATGAACGCCGCTTCGCAGGAGTTGTTGGGGCTGCAGGATTTTGCCGCGTTCTGCCGATTCCGGGAGGGTGCGACGACCATCCGGGATCTGCAGCGGCTGGACTGGCGGCGCTCGGGTGATCTGGTCACCGCCAACGTGACGGCTGACGCCTTCTGCTGGAGCATGGTGCGCTCGTTGGTCGGTGCCTTGCTCGCCGTGGGGGAGGGCCGTCGTGAACCCGGTTGGATCGCAGGCCTTTTGGCGGCCGACAGCCGGTCCAGCGAGTACGCCGCCGCTCCGGCACGGGGCCTGACGCTGGTGTCGGTGGACTACCCGCCGGACGACCAGCTGGCGTCGCGGATCACCGTCACCCGCGACCTGCGCACGCTCTGACCGCAGCGCTTACGGCGCCGGTGCCGATGCCGGCGCTGGCGCCAATCGGGCGGCGACGAAGTCGGCGGCCTGATCGACCATGCCCGACCCGATGTAACCGTCCTGCAGGTGGTTCGACCAATCGCCCTGCAGCTGACTGATGGTCTGTGGCAGTCCGTCCATACAGATCGGATCGGCGCCGTTGCACTGGTCGATGGTTCGATCGTGGTAGAGCGCACTGATGTTGGAGCCACCCATGCGGCGGGTGACGTTGCCGAACATCACGACTGCGGCGATGTGGGAGTCCATGCCGGCCGGCAGCGGCCGGTTGAATCCGAGCCCCTTCTCGGTGGACGACAGCGCCATGGCGGTGGAAGCCGCGCCCAGCGAGTAGCCGCCGATCACCAGCTTGGTGTCGGGACACCTCGCCGCCATGTCCTGAACGCGTGAGCTGATGTCGTTGGCGCCCTGCGGGATTTCGATGTTGGCGGGATAGTTCACCGCGTAGACGCCGACGCTCTGAGGGGTCTTGGCGCGCAACGAGTCGACGAACGCCGTGCCCACCCGTCCGATGCCCCGTGGTTCCCAGCGGCCGCGGGCGAAGATCACTTCCGCGGCGGGGCACGGGTCTGCCGATGCGGCGCCCACGATTCCCGCGGGAGCCGTCGTCGTCGACACCAACAGTCCAGTGGCGACGGCTGCTGCCGCGCTGGCCGTGGCGACGGCAGATCGAGCGGACGTCAGGACGGAGCGAATGGCCATGGCTGGAGTCTAGCCGCAGGTCACAGCCGGGCCGCCACGTATTTCGCGGCCTGGTTCACCATGCCGGACTTGATGTAGCCCGGCGCCAGGTGGTCCTGCCACTCGGCGCGCCATTTGTAGGGGCTGCTCGGATTGCAGACCGGGTCGTCCGAATGACAGAGGTCGATGGTGCGGTTCTGGTACGTCGGGCTCAACGCCGTGATGGGCACGGCCCAGTTGGCGCCGTTGCCGAACAGCGCCACGGCCGCGATGTGCTGGTCGACGCCCTTGGGCAACGGGCTGTTGAAGGTGAACGCCGAAATGGGCACCGCGAGAACCAGATCGGTGGCGGCCGCGCCCAATGAGTAACCGCCCAGCACAATCTTGGTCGCGGGGCAGTTGCGGGCGAGCCACTGCACGCGCCGGCTCATGTCATTGGCGGCCATGTCGACCTGGGTGTCCGCGGGGTAATTCACCGGGTACAGAGTGATATTCGGCCCACGCAGCTGGCGTAGCGCCGTGACGAAGGCCGCGCCGACCTGTCCAGGGCCGGGCGGCTCCATCCGGCCGCGCGCGAACACCACTTCCGCAGGTGCGCAGTTGGCGGCGGCGCTCGCCACGCCAATATCCGTGAGCACCACGGACATTGGTGCGGCGGCGACAGTCAGAATGGTGATCAGCACAGCAGACGTACGGCGGCCGATCACAAATCCGATGGTATCCCGGCGAATTGACGGTCTCGTCGAGAAAAGATGCCAGCCCTACAACAATCCGGCTACGAAGTTGGCCGCTTCGTTGGTCGGGCCGCCGGCGTACGACTTGTGCGCGGGCACGCTGTCCCCGTCGGTCTGGCAGATCGGGTCACCCGGGTTGCACAGGTCGATGACCTTTCCGCCCCACACCGGGCTGGCCGTCAACGGCAGGCCCAGCTTGGCCGACGGATTGCCGAACACCGCGATGGCCGCGACATGGCCGGCCGCCTCGGGAGGCAGCGGGTTGTTGAAGCCGATGCCGGGGACCGGGATGGCGCCGATGACGTCCATCACTGCCGCGCCCTGCGAGTAGCCGCCCAGCACCTGCCGGGTACCCGGGCAGTTCTCGGCCATCCACTGGATGTGGGCGCTGGCATCGTTGGCGCCGTCGGCGGCGGCCAGGAAGTCATACGACGCGGGGTAGACGACGGCGTACGCCCCCACCGAGCGACCGCCGACCTTGTTGCGCAGCTGGTTGACGAACGCCCCGCCGACCCGGCCCAGGCCGGGGTCTTCAGACGTACCGCGGGCGAACGTCACCTCGATGTCGGGGCAGTTCGCAGCGGTGGCGGTGCCGACGGCACCCAGGGACGGCGGCGTCAGGACGGTGATGCCGGCGATGACTACGGTGGTTGCGGTGCCGGCGAAGGCCCGGCGCAGTGCACTGATGATCACACCGAATCCTAACTGTGGCTCCGGATGTGCCTCCGCGACAGCCGCTCAGCGGCCGGTCAGACGCGGGAGGCGATGAACTGCGCGGCCTGCCCCACGAAGTCGGATGACTCATAGCGGCTGTGCGCGAACGGGTTACGACCGCGCGAGCAGATCGGATCGCCCCACAGGCACAGGTCGACCGAGCGATTGGCGAAGAGCCCCATGGAATTCAGCGGATGGCTGAACTTGGCCGAAGGGTTACCGAATACAGCCGCGGCGGCCACCCGGTTCGCGAGTTCAGGGGGCAGCGGCGGTGCCGAGCCGACATCGCCGATGCGGTCGCCCAGCGGAGGAATGCCGGCCAGCATGTCGACCACCGCGGCGCCCTGCGAGTACCCACCGAGCACGATCTTGGTGCTGGGGCACTGCTGCGCCATCAGGGCGATGCGGTTCTGCGCGTCCGTCGCGCCGTCCTGTGCGGTGAGGAAGTCGTAGGACGCCGGGTAGTCGACGGCGTAGCCGGTGACGGTGCGGCTCCCGACCAGGGGCTGCAGTGCGTCGACGAGGACCGAGCCGACGCGGCCCATGCCGGGGTCGTCGTGCGTGCCGCGGGCGAAGATCACCTCGATGTTCGGGCAGGGGTCCGCCTGGGCGGGTGCCGACGGCAGCAGCGCGGTTCCGGAGATGACGGTGGCGGCGATTGCGGCCACTCGGACCGCCGTGCTGAGCAAGGTCACGCGGGCCATCTTCACATACCGTGCTCAGCTACGGCCAATTGTTTGACCTGCTGGCAAACCTTCCGGGCTGTCCGGCCAGTCGTCGTGCCAGGTGGCCTCGCCGCGGTCACCCTGCCGGGCCAGCGCCAGTCCGACGAGCACCACGGCGCCGCCCAGCAATTGGATCCCGGTGACGGCTTCGCCCAGCAGCGCCCAGGCCGCCAGCACGGCGAACATGACCTCGGACAGGCCGACCAGCGAAGCGAACCGGGGCTGCAGGCGGGCGATGCCCATGATGCCGAAGGTGTACGCCATCGCGGTCGGCACGATGGCGAGCGCCACCACGGGGATCAGCCAGGACGTCGTCAACCCCGCCAGCGTGGTCTCCTGGCTGGTGAACACGAGCGGCATGACGCCGGAGAGGCCCAGCAGGGCGACGGCCGCGGCGCCGACCATCAGGCCGCCGGTGGCCAGCGTGAGGGAGTGCAGACCGCTGCCGTCGGCGCTGGCCTTGTCGGACATGACGAAGTAACAGGCGGCGCAGATGGCCGCGCCCATGCCCCACGCGATTCCGGCCAGGCTGATGTGGGCTCCGGTCTTGCTGCCGGGCCCGACCAGACCGAGCACCAGGGTGATGCCGGCGATGGCGATCGCGACACCGGCCAGCGTGAGGGTGCTGGGCCGGCGACGGGTCGTGGCCCACACCCAGCCGACCACCAGCAGGGGTGCGGCGTATTCGAGCAGCAGCGCCACGCCGACCGGCAGATAGGTGACGGCGTTGAAGTAGCAGAGTTGGGCACCGGCGATCGGGATGGCGCCATACGCGATGACCGTCCCTTTGTGGCTCAGGGCCTCGCGTACCCAGCCCCGATGCAGGAGCGTCGCGACGACGGCCATGACCAGCGCGCCGCCGGTCAGTCGGGCGACCACCGCCGCCGTGGGGCTCCAGCCGGCCTCGATCAGCGATTTGCCCAGGGCGCCTGCCATCCCGAAGGTGAAGGCCGACGTGACGGCGAAGATCATGCCGGCCCGGAAGTGGCCGGCCGCGGTGCCGTTCGACGCAGTCACGGGCCACCTCCGATGATGTAATGAGTGAAGTTGAGATTGGTCATGACGCTACGGAGGGTGGGTGTAACGAGTCAAATGAATTTCAGTCATGACACGGAGCTCACGCTGCGTGCGGCGTGTGTGTTGATCAACAGCGACCGCGTCGACGGCGATCAGCTCGCGGACCTCCCGTCCCTCGATGTGTACCTGGACGAGTTCGGCTGGACCGGCCGGCGCGACCGCGACGCCGCCGAGCTGCTGGCGGTACAGGCACTCCGGGAGCGCCTCGGTGCGTTGTGGGCCACGGTAGACGACGAGGAGGCGGTGGTCGGTCAGGTCAACGCCCTGCTCAGCGACACCCGCGCCAACCCCTGGCTGACGCGGCACCCGGAGATGCCGGAATGGCATCTGCACCTGGCGGCCGACCAGGATCCGCTGGCCCAGCGGATGGGCGCGGAGATGGCGATGGCCCTTGCCGACCTGATCCGCGCGGGTGAACTGCGCCGGCTCAAGACGTGCGCGGCGTCGGACTGCACCGCCGTGCTGATCGACCTGTCGCGCAACCGGTCCCGCATCTTCTGCGACACCGGGAACTGCGGTAACCGCCAGCACGTCGCGGCCTACCGCGAGCGTCGACGGCACTGATCCGGCTACGGCAGGTGCCAACCCCTGATCCGGTGGAAGCGGCCGCGGCCGCGCAGGGCGTTGGCCGCCTGCAGGCCGGAGATCACGGCTGCTTCGATGCAGCCGGCGTTCCAGCCGCAGTCGGTCCAGTCCCCGCACAACACGACGTTGTCGTAGCCGCTCTCGTCGGGCCGCAGCCGGTACCGGTCGCTGCCGGGCACCGACTGCACGTACCGATCTGACGGATCGACATTGACGCTGACGTGCTGGGTGGCCAGCGCGGCGGCTCCGGTGGCGCCGTTCACCCCGCACAGCAGGTGCCAATCGAAGCCGTCGTCGGTGACGGCGCCGGGCAGGTAGATGGCGACGTTGCGGTCGAGATGCCGGACGGCGTCGGCGAGTACCCGGGCCCGGTGGCGGGGCAGGTAGTCGGGGTCGTATTGCTGCGGTGGAGGTTCGGCAGCGAGCGTGCCGCAGAAGTAGGCGACGGATCGTGGTGCGTCGTCGGCGGGCCACTGCTCGGCCCACAGGGTCTGGCCCATGGACGCCCAGGTCTCGAACGGCGGGATGTAGCCGCTGGTGGTGATGCCCGGTTCGGTCCAGCCGAGGGTGTGTTCATCGGGCCGCAGCCAGAGCTGGAACGACTGGGTGGCGACGGTGCGGATCCGGGATGTCATGTCCCGCCACGCCTGCTGGTCGTCGATCAGTTCGCCGGCGATGTACGGCAGCATGCCGACGGACGTTGCGACGACCACCCGGTCGAAGTCGACGCCGCGCCGCAGCCGGCGCGGTTCGGCGTCGGTCTCCTGGCCCCAATGGGTTTCGAGCAGATGCCAGTCGGTGATCCGGGCCCGGTCGGCTTCGGCCAGCTGCCGGACATCGGGGGCGTTCGGGAACACCGGCAGACCGCCGACGGCGACCAGCGGCTCGTACTGAGCCCGTTCGTCGGCCAGCCGGAGCTGGCGGCCCATGGTGATGGAGTCGATCACCTGGCGCCGCTCATCGAGATGCAGACCGTCGACGCGGTGAAAGAACTCGAACGTCACACCGCGACGGCGCAGTGCCTGATACATGGGCGCGATGATGACGTCGCCCATCCCGGCCGTCATCTTCCAGAAGATCGATCCGCGGTACTGGAACAGGGCCAGGCCGATGAGGAAAACCGCTGTGCCGGCGCCCATCTGGGGCCGGTCATGATCGCCCTCCACGTGACCGAACACAAAGTCGTACAGGCCGCGCAGCAGCGGGAAACCGAGCACGTCCGGATGTGCGCCGTGCCGCATGATCCAGTCGGTGAAGTCCTCGTCGTTGAGGGACTTGAAACCGCGGGGATCGG
This sequence comes from Mycobacterium sp. ST-F2, assembly GCF_001905655.1. Lineage (GTDB taxonomy): Bacteria > Actinomycetota > Actinomycetes > Mycobacteriales > Mycobacteriaceae > Mycobacterium. The sequence continues at coordinate 17,104 of NZ_JMHT01000057.1, read as the reverse complement.
TGGCGACCTTGTCGACGAACATCCCGCGGATGGTGGCTGTCACCATCGACACCAGGAGCCAGGCCCGGTGGTGATCGGCACGGCCGTCGTAATCGAGTGTCTCCCTGAGGTTTTCGAGCACCTTGTCGAGAAGTTCGGTGGGGGACTCGTTTGTGACCTGCGGTTCGAACAACGCGAGCAGCGCTGCGGTGAGACCGGCGCGCAGGACCTGCCCCCAATTGGTTCCGGCCTTGGCGTCCGGTGACGTCGACAGCACCAGGCCGACCGGTCCATCGCCGCTGATCGAGTCGGCGAAGTCGAGCAGCATCCGGATGGCGCGGTGGAGAAAGCCCGGGACGGTCATCTCGCGACCGGTCAGGTCGGGCTCCCCGGGCAACTCGTCGTTGCGGGTGAATCTGCCCAGCCACACCAGCCAGTCGTCGCCCCATTGCTCGGTCAGACCGATGGTGTCGGCGGGAATCAGCGCATCTGTCCAGTCGAGCACCGGGCACGCGGGATCGGTTGCGGCCCTGTCGATTTCCCCGTAACACTCGCGCAGTACGGTGAACGCGTTGTCGTAGCAGCCCAGCCACACGTGCAGTCCGTGTTCCTCGATGCGCCCGTGCGATCCGCGGCTCGACGCACCTTTGCCGCCCAACCGCCAGCCGCGTTGATAGACGGTGATGGACTCATAGCGGTCCTGCCAACCGGGCTCGGAGAGCCGCCATGCCGCGCTGAGTCCGGCCATCCCACCGCCGAGGATGACGATTTTCTCCCGGCGCCCACCCGGTCCTTCGGTCACCCGAGCAACGCTCGGGCGCGGTCGATTTCGGGCCAGTGGCTGCCGTGCGGCAGCAGTGCCACGGCGTCCAGGAGCTCCTGCCGGGTATCGGGGTCCAGCTCGAACAGATCGATCGCGGCGCGCAGGCGGAACACGGTCGCGCCTTGTTCGACGGCCGTCCGGTGGGCCGCCGTCAGGTCGTCGCGGCGGTCCCGGCCGTCGCTGGTCAGCGCCCGCAGCCGCAGCAGTTCCGCGTCGTAGAAACGAGCTTCGAGCTCAGCGGTCAACCCGAGCGCCGCATCCAACCGTTCCCGCGCCTCTGCCGTGCGGCCCGCTCTCATCAGCAGTCGGGCCAATGTGGCGGAGTAGACGCACAGGAAAGGCTTGATCTCCAGTGCCGCCTGGGCCTGAATCCAGTTGTCCAGGCCGGTGATCTGCGCGTCGATGGTCTGCGGGGCCGCCTGATCGTCGGCCAGTGCGAGGACTGCATCGATCAAGGCGCGTTCGGCACCCGCGAGCAGCTGCCACGAGTCGAATCCGTGCCGTCTTGCCAGTCCTGCCAGTTCGTCCACGCACTGCACCGACCGTGCCTGCTGGCCGCATTCGTAACGCATCCACATCTCGATCGAGCGGGCGTAGGCCAGGCTGAACGGACCGTGCGGGAAGCCGAGCTTCGCGCAGCGCGCCTCCGTGTCATCAAGTGCCGCTTGCATTCCCAGCAGATCGCCCTGGACGAAGCGGGCCATCGACAGCAGGGTGTGCAGTGATGCGACCGGTTCATGCGGAATGAACCACGCGGTCTCGATGCGGGCGCTGTCGACGTCATTGTGAGCTGCGGTCAACCGCTCCAACTCGCTGCGCGCAGTGCTGAAATCCCCTCGGTACCAGGACATTGTGGCGAAGCCGGCGGTATTGGCCTCGCGCATCCACTCGGGCGCGTCGGCGGAGAGCACCCGGCCGGTCTCCAACAGCAACGCCGAGCGCCGCATGTCTCCTCGGGACAGGAAGTAGCCGACGAGCGCCTGCAGTGTCGCCTGGGATTCGATGGTCAGTGAGGAACCGCCGAGTTCCAGGCACCGTTCGAAGTCGGCGGCGGCCTCGGAGCTGGTCGGCCCCGCGATGGCCGACATCAGGAATCCCCGGCGCAGGCGTACGCCGGCTTCCTGTTTCGCGCGGGCATCGCCGGCCGGCAACCTCTCGATGTTGGTCAGTGCCCGGGTGAGTTGGCCGTGGGCCTCGACGGTCGCGCCTCGTGCGCGCGCGTCGTGGGCTGCACGGCGGAAGGCGTCGGCCGCCTGGGCGAACCGCTCGGCGAGCTCGCAATGCACCCCGACGGCATTCCAATCCGGCTGCGCGGTGCCGACATCCATCAGGGCATCGGCGATCCGGCCGTGCAACCGGCGCCGTTGGCTGGGGGGAGCGAGTTCTGCGGCGACCTCACGCAACAACTCGTGGCGGAACCGCCAGCGGTCCGACGCGGTGTTGATCAGTACCCGTGCCGCGGTGAGTTCGCCCAGCGCCGTGGCGAATTGGTCGGCGGGCAGGTCCGCGACACGGGACAGTAGGCTGTGGGTGACGTCGCGGCCGATCGCTGCCGCCGCGGCGAGCAGCGGCAGCACGTTCTCGTCGGCCTGCAGCCGGGCGAACAACGGTTCGTACAGTACGTCGGGCACCCGAGTCCACTGCGACGAATCGATCAGTCGCTGAGCGTGTTTGGCGACCACTTCCTCGATGTACAGCGGGACGCCGTCGCATCGGCGACCGATCTCCGCGCGTTGTTCCTGTGACAGTGAGCCGTCCAGGGCCGACATCAGTTCGTCGGCCTCGGCCGCGGTCAATGGGGTCAGCGCGAAGACCCGTGCCTTGCCGGCATCCGCCAAGGGCGTCAGTTGGCTTTCATGGCGTGCGGTCAACACCACCACGAGGCGCCCGCATCCGGCGTCGAGCAGGGACCGCACCAGATCCGTCGTCGATTCGTCGAACCAGTGCATGTCCTCCGCGAGGACGACGCCCGGGCCGTCACCGAGACAGGCCAGCAGATAGTCGCACAGTCCACGCCGGATTCGGCTGTACAGGGTGCGGGCGTCGGTGGATGCCGGCTGGTAGCCGGGAGTCGTTTCCGGGATGCCCAGCACCGGCGCGAACAGCGGGAGGTACCGTGCGACATCCATTGCCCGCGCGGCGATCTCCTCGCCGAGCAGCGCCAGACGATCCGCCTCGGGTGTTTCCCGGGTGATGCCGCAGCGATCTTCGAGCAGTGCGCGCACGGGATGCAGACCTGAATCGGAGTGGAACGGGGAACCGAGCAGCGCGAGCACCGGGGCGCCCGCGGCGACGGCGAAATCGGCTGCGGCCGTGGCAAGTCGGCTCTTGCCGATGCCGGGTTCGCCGGTGAATCCGACCCCGTTGACGGCGAGGCGGGCGTGCTGCGCGTCGTCCCAGATGGACTGCAGGTAGGCCAGTTCGGCCGCGCGGCCCACGATGGGCCGGGTGGCCAGCCGTGATGACGGGGCACTCTCACCCACCACGAGGTGGTGTTCGACTGGGTTCTCGATGCCCTTGACATGTTGTGCCGGTAGCGGTTCGAGGTCGAAGGACTGACGAACCAGCCGCTCGATCGCGTTGGACACCACCACCGAACCCGCGGGCGCCAGGCTCGAGACACGTGCGGTCAGGTTGGCCGCCAGTCCGTAGACGTCGTCCTGCACGATGTCGAGATACACCAGGCCGTGGTGGATGCCGACGCGGGCCGCGATGTCGAAGCCGAACTGTTTGCGTACCCGTTGGCTGAGCCGCGCCACCGCGCGGGAGATGTCGAGCCCGGCCTGCACCGCACGCCGCGCGTCGTCCTCGTGGGCGTGGGGATGACCGAAGACCGCCAGCAGGCCGTCACCCTTGGTCGATGCGATGTGGCCGTCGTAGCGTTCGACGCCTTGCTGCACCCGGTCGCGGTAATGTCCGACGACGGTGCGATAGACCTCGGGTTCGATCTGTGTCGACAGCACAGTCGAATCGACCAGATCGACGAACATGATTGTCAGGCGCCGCAGTTCGCCGCCGTCGGCCGGTGCGGCCAGCAGGTCCTCGGCGTCGGCGTTGTCCTTGTCGACAGCGAGGACCTGCTCGGCGAGGCTACTGGCGGCAGCGCGATCGCCGCGATTGGCGGCCTTGACCGCGCGGTCCACCAGCTCGTCGATGGTGGGTTGTCCGGTGCCGTCCCGCGACCGGATATCGCGGTCGCTCACAGGTCGATTTCGACATCCAACTGGACGGCGGGCGCGCCGCCGGCACCGCTGGCGTCGGGCAGTTGTGTGACGGCCGCCTTGCCCACGTAGCACCCGCTGTGCATGCCGAATCTGTTGACCGACAACCGGAAGTGGGTGGCTCCCGCCGGGAGGTTCCCGCCGAGACCCGGCTCCGTCGTGCCGTCGGCCTTACGTGCCTCGAATCCCACCACCGCGGGGATGATCACGTCCGGGGAAACCGAACGAGTCAGCGGGCCAAGGAGTTTCACGGTGTGCGTTTGCGGTGGCTTGCCCGGCACCGGATACCACTCGGAGTGGGCGATCAGGGCGAGATTGACGAAGCCCGGGCCGGCCAATATCGATGTGGCGGCCTCTACCCAGCCCAGCAGTGACACCCCGGCCAGCGCCGTCATCGCCTGATAACAGTCTTCGGAGGTGTGCTTGCCGGAGTCCAGTTTCGCGGCGGCAGCGGTGAGTACCTTCGCGCTCTCGTTGGCGGTCCGGACCGCGATGTCCGCGAGATACTGCGTCAGTGTCGCGTACCCGGCCGCAGGGTCGGGGGGTGCAGTGGTCATCAGGTCCCGCCTCCGCTTGTCGCTGTGCCGGTGCCGGGCCCCGGCGATGTGGGGACAGGTTTTTGCGCGGTGGCGAGATAGCGCCACGGCTGGCTGGCGAGTTGACCCCCGAGTTTGGTGCTCTCGTCGATCAGGTCCTGCACGGTGAGGCCGTTCTTGGACCATTTGGTGGCCAGCGTGGTCGCCGAGGCCGCGGCCTGGGTCACCGATTGCGCCCAGGCCTTGGCCAATTCGCCGAACACCGAGGAGTAGGCACCGTATGGCGGTGGCGGCGGCGGTGCCGTGGTCGAATTGCCCTGTCCCGCAGCGGCAGCGGCAGCGGCGCCGGTGGCCGGGGCCTCGGGTGACGGCTGCCAGGGCTGCAGCGGCCGGGTGTAGCTGCCCGGCGGGCGCTTGGCCGAGTCGAACAGCATCGCGTTGCCCAGCGAGGACCACCCCAGCATGTTGATGAACATCGCGGTAGCTGTGACGCTGCAACCCTGGATGGCCACCATCTTGCTGGTGGTGATGCGCACGCCGGGTGAGAGGACGCCGTCACGGACGTTGGGGCCCATGCGGATGTAGCCGTTGTCGACCAGGACCAGGCCGTTGTCGCCGGTGCCGATGCGGTTCTCGGTCAGCTCGTAATTGACGATGCCGGCCGGATCCGGTTGTCCCGCTGCAGGTTTTCCGAAGTCCGCCTTCCAGTACTTGAGCGCGGTCTTCAGCTGGAACGCGTCGGGTTGGGTGCTGACGTGTTCGAGCACCCGGCTGCAGCCGTCGGCGGTGGCCGGCAGTTTCGGCATCTTGACGAAGAACCGGCTGAGCTGGTCCCAGTTCAGTGGGTCGACGATGGCCTTGATCTGTCCGATCGTCACGTCGGGCCGGGAGGCGTCGGTGGTTAGCACGGCGCACAGATTGCCGTCGATCTCGGTCACGGAGCCGACGGCGGCGGTGTCGGCGGCCATGGCGCCGGACCCGGAACGGATCGTCATGCTGCCGGTGCCGAACACCAGCGCGACGTTGGCGACCTCCGGACGGATCGCCGTCGGATCGTCATGGAGGACACCGGCGATCAGTCGCGGCCACGCGTCGTTTCCGGCGAATCTCTCCGGCGTCAACCACTTCTTGATGACTCCGATGCGGCTGCTGCGCGCACTGCCGAGGTCATCGGCGGAGCTTGCCTCATCGATCGGCAGCGGATCGCCGGCCAGCCCGTAGAAATCGTCGAGCACACCGAGGTTGGTGGCGAGACGGCCCAGTTCGGCCGCGGGCGGGGCCTGCGGTGCGAGAACGGCCAATATCGCTGCGGCATAGAACAATTGGGTCTTCTGTGTCGAGGTGAGGTTCGGCGCGCCGGCGTTTCCCAGAGTCCAGTCCGCGTCCTCGCCGGGCGGCAGGGCCTCCGGCGCGGAATCGCTGGGCAGTGGCTCCGGGGGAGCCTGCGGGCTGATGTCGTGGACCAGTTCGCTGAGATTCTGCAATGCGGTGTCCAGGGACGGGTTGGGCACCGCGTCCGGGTTGGGAGCGAGCAGGCGCATGAGATCGAGGACCTGGTCGTACCAGCCTTGACGGCCGGGGCCGGTGGTGCCGGGCAGGTACGTTTCGACCAGTTGTGTCCATTTGGGGTCGTCGGCGACGACGACGGAGCGATCGAGTGCACCGAACAACGCCAGTAAATCGTGCGTGGGTGCCATAAACACCTCCTACCGCAGGCAGTGGCGCTTAGCATACCCGCAAGGTTTTTCCGAATACGCCATATAAATGGGGGATCTTGCTGGTGGATCGCGGTCTCGGGGACGACGGTGCGGTTGCCGACATGCCGTGGGCGTCGGTATTCAGCCCGACCGCCAACGCCCGCGCGCTGGGCGCCATCCAGGCCGAGGGTTTCCGCGCCGCCAGCCAGTTGGTGGACCGATTCGTCCGCGCTGCCACGGTAGGGGACACCCAGCCCGCCTCCGGTGATCCGCCGGGCCCGAATGGTGCCGGTCAGAGTGATCTGGAACGCCTGACCCGCGCCTGGTGGGCGATGTTCGGACAATTCCTGCTCGGTGCGGCCCCGGGAAGCCTGCCGGGCGCCGGTGGGGCCGGCTCGTTGACGTTCGGACAGAGCGCAGCGGGCGGCATGGTGACGCTCGAAGGCACCGGTCCGGGATGGGTGAGTACCGAGGTGTGGCTGCACAACAACACCCACAACGACTTCGGCGAGGTGTCGTTGCATTGCTCCGCACTCGTGGCGCACACCGGACACGTGATCGCGGCGTCCGCTGCGGTGTGCGACCCCGACCCGGTGCCGGTGCCGGCGCGCACCAGCCGTGGTGTGCAACTGCGGGTGCAGCTGGCGCCGTTCGACCCGCCGGGCATCTACCGGGGCACGTTGTTGGCGACGGGCCAGCCGGACCTGTGGTTGCCGGTGGCCCTGACCGTCCGGCCGCCGGCCCCGTGACCAGCACAGCCGATCGCGCCGACCTGGTGGCCGCGGTCGATGATCGGTTACGCGACGTCGCCCGGCACATCCGGCGTTCGATGCTCGACGCGCTCCCCGACGGGGAACCGTCGCGCTGGCTGTATGAGCCGTTGCGCGAGTATCCGGGGCGCCCCGGGAAGGCGCTGCGGCCCGCACTGTGTCTGTCCGCGGGGGCGGTCTTCGGTGCCGACCCGGCCGACGTGTGGGGCCTGGCAGTGGCAATTGAGCTGTTGCACAACGCATTTCTCATCCATGACGACATCGTCGACTGCAGTGAGATGCGGCGTGGCCGCCCGACGTTGACCAGTGCCTACGGCATGGCCGCGGCCTTGAACGCCGGCGACGCGCTGGCGGTGATCGCCGGTCAGGTGCTGCGGCGCACCACCCGCCGGCTCGACCGGAATCTGGCTGATCTGGTGTGGGCCGAGTTCGACACCATGGCCCTGCGGACGCTGGAGGGCCAGGCCATCGAGGTGGGGTGGCAGCGCGAGAACGTCGAGGGTCTGAAACCGGCCGACTACCTCAATCTGATCATGCACAAGACGTGCTGGTACACCACGATTCACCCACTGCGGGTCGGCGCGATGATCGGCTCGGGCGGCACCGCAGACCTGGGGTCCATGGTGCGGTTCGGCTTCCACTTCGGGGCGGCGTTCCAGATTCGGGACGATCTGCTCAACCTGATCGGCGACGAGCAGACCTACGGCAAGGAAATCCTGGGCGACCTGTACGAGGGAAAACGGTCGCTGAGTCTGGTGCACCTCATGGGATGCCGCGCGCGGCGAGGATCGGGTTTTCCTACGTGACTACCTGGCCCGGAGCCGGGCCGAGCGCACCGATGAGATGGTGCGGACGGTGCGGTCCCTGATGGACGACTACGGCAGCATCGAATTCACCCAGCACTACGCGGAGGGCATCCTGGTGGTTGCCGAGGAATACTTCGAGGAGGCGTTCAGCGGCGCGCGGTCCGGTCCTGACCTGGATTTCCTGCGCTCACTCGTACCCTACGTGTGGGCGCGCTGGCGGTGACGCGCCACTTGCGGGCGAAAGGGTAAGGCACATGGCTGAATTCGTAGCGGCCATCGACCAGGGCACCACCAGCACCCGGGCGATGATCTTCGACCACTCCGGTAGTGAGGTCGGGCGTCACCAGCTCGAGCACGAGCAGATCCTGCCGCGGGCCGGCTGGGTCGAGCACAATCCCGTCGAGATCTGGGAGCGCACCGGTTCGGTGCTGCAGTCGGCACTGAACAACACCAGGTTGTCGGCGTCCGATCTGGTCGCCCTCGGTATCACCAACCAGCGCGAGACGACCATGGTGTGGGACAAGCACACCGGCCGTCCGTACTACAACGCCATCGTCTGGCAGGACACCCGCACCGACCGCATCGCGTCGGCGCTGGAACGTGAAGGCCACGGCGACGTCATCCGCCGGAAGGCCGGCCTACCACCCGCGACGTACTTCTCCGGCGGCAAGATTCAGTGGATTCTCGAGAATGTCGACGGCGTGCGGGAAGCGGCCGAGCGCGGTGACGCGATCTTCGGCACCTGCGACACCTGGGTGCTGTGGAACCTGACCGGCGGCACCCGCGGCGGGGTGCACGTCACCGACGTCACCAACGCCAGCCGCACCATGCTGATGAATCTGGAGACGCTCGACTGGGACGACGAACTGTTGTCGTTCTTCGGGATTCCCCGCCAGATGCTGCCGACCATCGCGTCGTCGTCGGTGTCCGAGCCGTACGGCCTGACCGCGGCCGACGGTCCGCTCGGCGCGCCGGTGCCGGTCACCGGCATCCTGGGCGACCAGCAGGCCGCCATGGTCGGGCAGGTGTGTCTGTCGGCGGGCGAGGCGAAGAACACGTACGGCACGGGCAATTTCCTGCTGCTCAACACCGGCGAGAAGATCGTGCGCTCGGAGCACGGGCTGCTGACCACGGTGTGCTACCGGTTCGGCGACGCGAAACCCGTTTACGCCCTTGAGGGTTCCATCGCCGTCACTGGTTCGGCCGTGCAATGGCTGCGGGACCAGCTGGGCATCATCGCCGGCGCCTCGGACAGTGAGACACTGGCCCGCCAGGTCGAGGACAACGGCGGCGTGTATTTCGTGCCGGCGTTCTCGGGGCTCTTTGCGCCGTACTGGCGTTCGGATGCGCGCGGCGCCATCGTGGGGCTGTCACGGTTCAACACCAACGCGCATCTGGCCCGGGCCACGCTGGAGGCCATCTGCTACCAGAGCCGCGACGTGGTCGACGCCATGGCCGCGGACTCCGGCGTCCAGTTGGACGTACTCAAGGTCGACGGCGGTATCACCGCCAACGAGCTGTGCATGCAGATTCAGGCCGACGTGCTGGGCGTCGAGGTCGTGAAACCCGTTGTCGCCGAGACGACTGCGCTCGGCGCGGCCTATGCCGCCGGACTGGGCGTCGGCTTCTGGTCGAACCCCGACGAGCTGCGCGACAACTGGCTGGAGCACAAGCGCTGGGCGCCGTCGTGGGACGACGGGCAGCGCGCCGCCGGGTATGCCGGCTGGCAGAAGGCCGTCGGCCGCACCCTGGACTGGGTCGACGTCTCGTAGGGATTTGTGCACGATTTTCCGCGGTCGGCGCGGAAAATCGTGCACGAATCCCGGGCAAGAATTGGCGTCGGGGCGCGCATCTGCCCGCGGTTAGGCTGCTAGCCGGGGGATGGACATGGCTCGGGGGCAGGGCGCGCAGTTGGAGGCCAGCGGCCGGCGCTTTCAGATGCGCCGGTTGATCCACGCGTTGGTGCGTGGTGACACCGCGATGGTCGACGAACCGGTTCGTGCGCAATCGATTTCGTACGCAGTGGGCTGGCTCGCCGCGCTCCTGGTGGTGGCGGTGTGCGTGGTCATCGCGATCGCGTCGCCATCAAGTGGGCTGGGGGATGCGCCCATGGTCATGGCCCGCGACACGGGCGCGCTGTACGTGCGGATCGGCCCGACATGGCACCCCGCCCTGAACCTCGCGTCGGCCCGGCTCGTCGCCAGATCGGCCGTCAACCCGGTGCCGGTCGACGCGGACACGATCGCCGCCGCGCCGCGTGGACCTCTTGTCGGAATCCCTGGTGCTCCAGCCGATTTGGGTCGGTCGCTGCCGGCCGTGTCGTGGCAGGTGTGCGATGGTGGCCGCACGGTTCTGGTGGCCGGCCAGGAAGCGGTAGCGCGCGAATCGGCGCGGCCCATCCTGGCGACGGCTGCCGGCGAATACCACGCCACGGCGTATCTGGTGTACGACGGCAAGCGTGCCGAAGTCGACCTGCGTGATCTGGCGGTGGTACGGGCGCTGCGACTCGACGGCGTCACGCCCAGGCCGGTGTCCCGGTCCTTTCTCGACCTGCTGCCCGAACTCCCCGCGATCACGGCGCCGCCGATTCCGGGCCTCGGCACCACAGGGCCGGGCGGCTTCGTCGTCGGCCAGGTCCTGCGGGTGAGCCGCACCGACGTCGCGGAACATCACGTGGTGCTCGCGAATGGTCTGCAGCGCATCGGCGATGTCGCTGCCGACGTCATCCGGTTCGCGCACGGCGTGGCGGGCGGCGAGCTCCGGGCGGTGCCGCCGGCGGCCATCGCCACCATTCCGGCTGTCCACGCACTTGCCGTGTCGACCTTCCCGGAGCAGGCTCGTGCGCCCTTGCCGAGGGAGGTGCCGGTTTGCGCGCAATGGCGATCGGATGCGGGGCGCACAGATACCGTTGTCTGGCAAGGGAAACCGAGCGAGCGCGAGGTGTCGCTGGCGCAGGATGACGGCGCCGGCCCGAATGTCGATGCGGTGGCAATGTCGCCGGGACGGTACGTGTACGTGCACGCCACCGGAGTTGCCGGCGGGCCGGTAACCGGCCCGCTGTATGTCGTGGCCGACACCGGCGTGCGGTACGGCGTCCACGACGCTGACGCGGCCAAATATCTCGGTATCGAGGGTGAGCCGCTGCCCGCGCCCTGGCCGGTGCTGGCCCGGCTGCCTGCAGGACCTGAACTGAGCGTCGCAGCGGCTGAGGTCCTGCGCGACGGGCTCGGTGGGTGACGGCCACAGGTTTGCCCTGGCGGGCGCGGGGGCATCCCTGAGTCCATGATCGACCTTCCGACTTTCGGGGTGGAGGAGGAGTTTCTCCTTGTCGATCACCGTGGTGGTGAGCCCGCCCCGCGGAATCAGGCGGTCGCTGAATATGCGGCCGCACGTGGTGTCGACTTGCAGCTCGAGTTGACCCGCTGCCAGGTCGAGACCACGACCGCCGTGATGAGCAGTAGTGGTGATCTGCGTGCCGAACTGACGCGGCTGCGTCGCATCGCCACCGAGTCGGCCGAGGCTCATCGGGCGCGGCTGCTGGCTGTCGCGTTGCCGCCAACCGTGCCGCACGCCTTCCCGGTGACCACTACCGCGCGCTATGGCCGCATCGCCGAGCGGTTCGGCATGATCGCTCATGAGCAGGGCATCTGCGGGTGTCACGTGCACGTCGAAGTGCCGGACCGTGCGTCGGCCGTCGACGTCAGCAACCGGCTCCGGCCGATCCTGCACCTGTTGCTCGCGCTGAGCGCGAACTCCGCGATCTATCGAAACACCGACAGCGGCTATGCCAGCTTCCGCAAAGTGTTGTGGACGCGCTGGCCGAGTGCCGGGCCGCCGCCGCATTTCGATTCAGTCGAGTGCTACGACGCTGTGGCCCATGCCTTGTCACAGGCCGGCGCCGTGCTCGACGACGGCATGCTCTATTGGGATGTGCGGCCGTCCGCGCACTTTCCGACCGTCGAGGTGCGGGTGGCCGACGTGCCCGCGACAGTCGCCGAAACGGTCTTGCTCGCCACGCTCATCCGGGCTGCGGTGATGATGGCCCTGGACGCGCGGCGACATGGGGAACCGGTGCCACAGCTTGCAGATTGGACGCTGCGGGCCGCGCACTGGAAATCGGCGCGCGACGGGCTCGACGGCATGGCGATCGACTTGGCGGACGGCTGTTCGGTGGCGCCGGCACAGGTGCTGCTGGCCGGGCTCATCGAGCGCCTCCGTCCGGCTCTGGACGCGCTGGGTGACTACGACATGGTTCGCGACGAGTTGGCGCGCGTCGTCGAGCAGGGCAATGGCGCCATGCGGCAGCGTCGGGCGTGGCGACGCCGCAAAGAGGTCGCCGATGTCATCTCCGAATTGGCCGCAGCGACAACGACGTTCGATCATCCATCGTCGTGAATTCCGCCGTGTTTCGAGCTACCAGCGCAGCATCGGCATGGGGTGCAGCGGGTGCTTCAGGGTCCAGCTCGCGGCGGTTCGAAGCAGCAGTGCCTGAAAGCCGAGATACGGAAATGCTTGCACGACATCGGCTATCTCGGCGCGGGCCACTCCGCTGCGGATGAGTCCACGCGATACGTCGATGCGGTCCGCGACGCGGAAAGTTTCGGTCCACCGGTCCGAACAGGGACGCAGCTTGTGATGCCACTCGACCATCTGCCTGGCGCGCCCGACGTTGTCGACGCCATAGACGGATGCCAACTCATCGACATACTGAAGTGACGGCTCGATGTAGTCCCAGCCGGCGGTCCAGACGCCGATGTCGTGCAGGGCCCAGGCCAGTGCGACGTCGTCGGGAATCACGGTCAACTGCAACAGTATTCGCTGGTAGTTGAGGCAGCGGTAGACGTGGTTGCGGTACCGTTGCGCGTCGGGCCCCAGGAACGTGTCAAAGCGGGCCAGCACGTCGTCGGTGACGGCATGCGCGTCGATCAGTTGGGTCATTGGCGGTCTCGTCGGGTCGTGGCGAGCGTCTTACGTTCGATGCTCTTTGCGAACAGGGGTGTCTCCACGGTGTTGTGCCGGGTGATCGATGCCTGACTTTCGGCAGCGGCCTGGTCGGCTGGGATGCCGTGGTGCTGCAGAAACTCAAGATACGCGGTGGTGGGCAGGATGAGGACCCTGTTGGTCAGTAGTGATTGTTCTCCGGCGGTGGACAGGGTGAGTTCCCACGTGACGTTCAGGGTGGTGCGGCCGAGGGGTGTGAAGGAATCCGACACCGAGACCAATTTGCAGTGCGATGGCGTGACGATCTCGCCGATGTAGTGCTGGATGGCCAGTGCTGTACCTACCTGTTCGACGTTGATCGACATGGGGCGTCCGTCGTCGGTGGTGGTGGCACCCGCGGCGATGTGCTCACCGGGTGCACATCGCTGGTATTCGGCGTCTTCGAGGTTGAAGAGCCAGTCCGCGAGGTCGATCGCGTCGATGGGGGCGTCGATGACGGCCGTGGAAGTGGAGTCTGCGAGAACCGTGGATGCCACGATGCCCTCCTGCGGTGTCTGGTGGTCAGTGGTTGAGGATGCCGACGAGCTCGGTTGTGGTGACGATCGCGTGGGCGTACGTCGGCCCGTTGATCTCGTGGGCGGCGTGCATGGCTTCGGCGCTGAATGCCGCGGTTGCATCGCGCACCAAGGTGACGTGGTAACCCAGTTCCATCGCGAAGCGTCCCGTGGATTCGATGCAGGTGTTGGCGACCACGCCGACCAGGACGACGTGAGTGATGCCGCGTTGGGTGAGCTGGGCGTCCAGATCGGTGTTGGCGAAGCCGCTCTGCGCCCAGTGTTCGGCCACCACGCATTCGTCCGGGCGTGGCTGGAAGTCAGGATGAAATTCTCCGCCCCAGCTGCCGCGGGCGAAGATCTGCTGGCGGTTGACGCCTTGCTGGTTGGGATTTGGGTGGTCCCAGCCGATGTAGTTGGTTGCTTCCCATCGCCGGTGGGGCACGAAAAGCACGTGTACTCCGGCATTTCGCGCGGCCGTGAGGGCGCTGCGCAAGTTGTCCAGTAGGCCCACCTCGTCGGCGACGGTCTGCAGGAGCGGCGAGAGCTTTCCGCCGTCGGAGAGGAAATCGTTGTAGGGGTCCACCAACAGCAGAGCTGTTCTGCTGAGGTCGTATGTCGCTGTCACGTCTGTTTCTCCGGCTACGCGGTGTGCTGGCCGCGGGGTTTGGTGTCGGCGTAGGCCAGCGCCCAGTCGAGGGCGTAATCGGCGACGGCTTCCCATCCGGGGGCACCGCACGTCCAGTGGTCGCGGCCGGCGAATTCGTAGTACTCGGTGATGGCCGGCGATTTGTCGTAGTGCTTGGCGTTGGACTTGTTCACCGTCGGCGGCATGATGTGGTCTTTCTCGCCACCGATGAACAGCAGGGGTGCCCGGTCGGCGCGGTAGTCCACCCACGTTTCCTGATGTCCTGGCGTGAAATTGGCGAGCAGGCCGTAGACCCACACCCAATTGCCCGGCGCCGCAATCGCATAGCGCTCCCACACCTTGTCCGACTCCTCGCGCGTCAGGGTGTTGGTGAATGCGTAGTGGAATTCCTCGGGAGTGAAAGCGACTGCCTTGTGGATGTTGGCCGGGTTCTTCAACGCGGGGAACAATGACCTCGCCTGCGACAGCGGGGCGACCCGGACCCCTTCGGTCGGTGCGGAGTCCATGACCACGCCGGCTGCACCCAGACCGCGGGCGAGCAACAGTTGGGTCAGGGTGCCTCCGAAGGAGTGCCCCATGATGATGGGTGGTACCTCGAGTTCTTCGATCACGTTCGCGAAGTGGTCGACGGTCTCGGGCACGGTCAGCTTGGCGATGATGTCGGGGTTCTTGCGCAGTTCCTCGACCTCGATCTCGAAGCCAGGGTAGGCCGGCGCCAGCACCCGGTAGCCCTTGGCTTCGTAGTGCGCCTTCCAGCCTTCCCAGCTGCGGGGTGTGACCCAAAGGCCGTGCACCAGAACAATTGTGTCGCAGGCAGGATTGGCAGCAGTCATCGTCAGCTCGCTTTCTGTCGGATCGGTTCAGGAGTTGATGAAGTCGAGTAGATCGGCGTGCAACCGATCCCGGTCGGTGTCGGGCAGGCCGTGGGGGCTTTCGGAGTAAACCTTCAATGTGGCGCCGGAGATCAATTCCGCTGACCGTTTGCCGCCGACCTCGAACGGGACGATCTGATCGTCGTCGCCGTGGATCACCAGTGTCGGCACATCGACCTTGGCGAGGTCGGCGCGGAAGTCGGTGGCCGAGAATGCGGCGATGCACTCGTAGGCGGCGCGGTGTCCACAGGCCATGCTCTGTAACCAGAAGGCGTCGCGAACCCCTTGGGACACATCGTTGTTGCGGTTGTTGCCGAAGAACGGGCCGTCGGCCAAGTCCCGGTAGAGCTGCGAACGGTCGGTCAGCTCGCCGGAGCGGATTTCGTCGAAGGTGGCGATCGGCAAACCTTCCGGGTTGTCGTCGGTGCGCAGCATCAGCGGCGGCACCGCGGCGACCAGCACCAGTTTGGCTACCCGCCCGGTGCCGTGGCGGCCGATATAACGCACGATCTCGCCGCCCCCGGTGGAATGACCGACGAGCGTGATATCGGTCAGCTCCAGTACCTCGATCAGCGTCGCCAGATCGTCGGCATAGGTGTCCATCTCGTTGCCGTGCCAGGTCTGCGACGACCGGCCGTGGCCGCGGCGGTCATGCGCGATCGCGCGGTGCCCGTTGTTGGCCAGGAAGAGCGCAGCGGCGTCCCAGGCGTCGGCGTTCAGCGGCCAGCCGTGACTGAGAATGACCGGAGTCCCCGTCGTACCCCAGTCCTTGTAGAAGAGCTGCGCACCGTCCTCGCAGCTGATGTGCGGCATGAGAGAAGTCTGCTGGCCTCGTAGCCGGCGCCGAACCACGTATCGCTCGTAGTCACGACCGCGAGTCGGCGCGTAGGTATTTGGCGAGCTGGCGGCGCGACGAGATACCGAATTTCCCGAACACCTTGCGTAAGTGGTAGTCGACGGTGTTGGTGCTGATGAACAGAGCCGCGCCGATCTCGGCGTTGGTTTTGCCTTCGGCGGCCATGCGGGCTATGGCCGCCTCTTGCGCCGACATCTCCACACCGGCGACCACCTGGCGGCTGTTCATCTTCTCGCCGGTGGCGGCGTGCTCGGCACGTGCCCGCTCAGCGAATGCGGTTGCCTGCGTGCGGTCGAAGATGTCGATTGCCGCGCGCAGCTGTTCCCGCGCGTCGCGCCGGCGTTTCGATCGGCGTAGCCATTCGCCGTACAACAGGTGCGCACGTCCCAGGTCCACAGGTACGTTTGCGGCACTGAGTAATTCGATCGCTGCGCGATAGTGGGCCTCGGCCGCATCATCGGGGGCGAGCAGTGCCCGGCAGCGTTGATCGAGTCCGCGCAGCCACGCTGTCCCACTGACCGAAGCCATGTCGGCGAGGGTGTGGGCGGTGGCCTCGGCTTCCGGCAGGTGTCCGCTACGAACTGTGGCTTCGACATAGTCCGCCAGCCGGACGTAGGTGACCTGCCAGAATGACGGCTCGATCATCGGTTTCAGCCGAGTTCGCGCATCGCGGTAATGGCCTTCAGCGATATCGCGAATACCCAACGCTGTTGTTGCCGAACGATATACACCACCGAAGCCCATGCTTTTGGAGGCTTCGGCGAGCATCTCCACGTGGCTGCGAGGCGCACCGGTCCAGGCCAGGTACGCGACGTTGACGACGTTCTCGGCGTCATAACCGATCGCCTGGCGCAACTCGCGAACCTGTTTCATGTACAGCCCGCCCGCCGCCGGATCACCATGGTCAAGGGTGAACAGCGACTGGACCCAGAGCACCGAATCCAACGTCCGCAAGGCGCCGGAATCCCGCGCGATCCGAGCCAGCCGGTCCAGGTAGCGGTCACCGGCTCGCTCGTCGAACAATGCGGTCGCCAGAATGATGCCGACGTGGCCGAACCGGGGGAGTTCCTCGTCGGACAGTGTGAGCAGCACCTCCAGCGCCTCTCGCATCAGCGGTACGGCCGCCGAGTACGGCTGCAACAGATGGGCGGCCATCGCGCGCAACACGATCCCGAGCGTGCCCGTGTTCGACTTCGCGGCAGCGTCGATCCGATGCCCAATTTCGGTCGGCGTCGAACCCTGCATGAGCAGGTCGGCGTTGAAGATGCACTCGAACGCCCGCAACAGGGCTCGTTGTTCGAGATCAGGGGCGCGGCCGTGGAAAGCCCCTGCGGCCCGCAGCATGTCGGCTGTCGTCGGTCACGTAATTCCCCAGGGGTTGCTGTCACGTAATTCCCCAG
>NZ_JMHT01000056.1 GCF_001905655.1 Mycobacterium sp. ST-F2 | reverse complement strand
GGTCAAAATTCACCCGTCGACAGGGGGTCAGTTTTCAGGCGTCGTCAACACGGGACATCCTCAGTCTCGAATCTAGAGAAACGAGACAGCTCAGATATTTGTCTCTGCCTCACGTATTCGGTCGTGAAGGTGACCTGTTCCCGGTGTACCGCACACAGGGAACAGGTCAGCACGGGCCGAGGAGCTTGTCGGTGGAGCATGTTGGACTTACTTCCGAGACCGACTGCGGACTGGCCGCGCCAGGGCTTGAAGCAAGGAGACGTCAGATGAGTAGTTCCGGAAAGTTTGTCCTCAACAAAGCCGGCATGGCCAAGCTGCGACGTGACCTCGAGAGGAAATTCTCGGCGGGGATCCAGATCCCCTTGGGCGGCACCGAGTCGGACGCCATCGACGAGGTCAAGAAGCAGATGAAAGCCATGGGAATCACGCCCAACGACGCCGAAGTCCGCAAGCTCGTTCAGAAACACCGAGGCAGCTGACGGTGGGCAATGCCGATCCAGTTCAGCTGGGTATCGAGACAGCAGAAGCGCTGCAACAGGCACTCGCAGAACTTTTCCCGGGCGCGATGAACGTGCAGATCGCCACGGTCAACGCGAGTTCCGATCAGTTTGAGGTTCTCGGGCTCCGCGCGGATCTGCCTGATGGGTCCACGGTGCAGAGATCCCGAATCGTGCTTCCCCGTAGGCGTTAGCCCCCCGCCGATCGCCGAGAAGGCCATGCGGCCAACCTGACCGACGCTTAGCTGCCCAGCTGTCGCCCTAATTGTGGATGCCGCCGTTAACGTGCACCGCCACGTTGGATCACGCTGAGCTTGCTGGCGTTCGCGTCGAACGACATTTCGGTGGCGGCACCCGAACCGAAACCTGACTAGAACCCTCTCGGGCACCGACCCGGAAAGCAATGCCGCAAGCGATACAGCCCCGCGGTCCCAGGCATCGCAGCCTTTGGTGGATATCTACAAGCCGCTTGACCGTTTCGCGCATATAGAGAACTTGGAGGGCTCAGTTTCTGTATCGCCTTTGGCTGGCTCCGCGCTTGG
Organism: Mycobacterium sp. ST-F2; assembly: GCF_001905655.1. Taxonomy (GTDB): domain Bacteria; phylum Actinomycetota; class Actinomycetes; order Mycobacteriales; family Mycobacteriaceae; genus Mycobacterium. The sequence goes on along the minus strand of NZ_JMHT01000056.1, from coordinate 10,835 downwards.
GAAAACAAGGTGTGAGCGGCAGTTGGGTGTGGACCTGGCTACGGAACTGGTGGTCTGACAGCGGCACAGATTTCCTCGTACTCCTCGTCGCTGAGCAAGCCGAGCACATGCGCGGCGCCAACCTGTGACCAGGTTCCTGGGATTGACCCTTCATGCGGGTACGGCGCGCACGTCGCGAAGGTGTAATGCATGGTGCCGAGTTCCTTAACCAGCAGCTCGCGCGCAGTCCGATTGACGGTGGCTCGAAGGATCACCTCCTCGGGCGTTGCGGATTTGCCTATCACCTTGGCGCCTCGCAGGATCCGATGCACGCGTGATTGGGTGGTGTTAAGGACTTCGGCGATTTCTCTCTGACTCTTGCCAGCCAAGCTCAGTTGTTTCGCGTCGCGCATTTCTTCGATGGCGTGCAGTCGTGCCCGGGACTGTCGGATCAGGGCCTTGTAGGCGATGTCTTCTACGACGAGCGTTATCGCAGCCTCCACATCGATCTCCATGACACGTAACTCCCTAGATCCCGCGAGTTTCGAAATAACGGACCTCATATAGGGCGACGCTGGCGGTTTCGAATGCGGACTCAGCGTCGGACGGAGTGGAAGCGGTCACAGCCACGATCAATAGATTCGCTCTATTTTCGAGATGGGGCTGCTTATCCTCCACTGGTCACTCGCGTCATCCCACTCGAAAGCGACATGTGATCGATCGCCGACCCGTGGCCATCGCACGACCTGTGTAATCCGATTGGAATCGCCGTCGCCAAGCATGGGCCCCGACCCACTGCCCGGACCCGGTAGACGCGTGTATCGGCCACGGTTCAGATCCCAGATGTGCTCGCTTCCGCGCGTGGTCACCCGCCAGACGCCACGCATCTCCGGGGTGAGTTCCTCGACAGTTTCTCCGACCAAGCCGAAGTTGTGTGTGACAGCACACGCCGAGCACAGCGTCCGTAGCCAGCTGAAGCTCCCGACATGCAAGGCTCCGGGCTCGCCGCAAAGTTCGCAAGTGACGGCACTGCGGCGTTCCGCCGCGCTGATCAAATCATCGAACGCAATGCGTACGTCCTCGCGGTCGGTGTGCGCGTAGTAGCGCAGTTCGCCAAACTTCTCCTTGCACTGATATAGCTCATAGGCGGGGTCTAGCTCTGCCAACTGCTGGTCGAGTTGTGTGATCAGCGGATACCAGCCGGCTTCGCATCTGATCCAGCGGCCCCAACGATCAGGGATGCGCAGCATCATTCTTATGAGGTCGTACCTGTATTCCCCCGCGTCGTCGGGGACGTGCAGCTTGTCGCGGGTAGTGGGATCAAGTTTCGAAATAGCCTGCAAGAACTGCCCAGCAGCCGCGTAACGCTCGTCCTGGTCGCCGGTCTCGAATGCCGCGCGTAGGTCGGCGGACGCAGCATGCGCAGCGCGGTGCCGAGCCTTCTCGGTCTCGGTGAGTTCCGGCGGGACGATGTCGTCGTCAGTCATTGGACCAACGCGGCGGGTAGGGGCGGTACTCGGACACTCTGCTCACAACATCTCCCCTAACGATGGCATCCACATCAGTCCTGGCCGCCGATCGTGGTAATGCTCATGGTCCTCGACCGCCCGGATCGACACGTTTCCGATGTTCTTCCCTATGCGCGTTCTGCAACCACGATCCAAAGTCATTAGTAGACAGCGGATTTCACGGCGAGTCAGTTGGACTACACCCTCGCTCAACCGGGCAAGGCGAACTGCTGCAGACTCCTCTTCTTCAACAACTCGAACCATGAGCTGACCGTCCGGCGCCACCAACGCGCACGCGGAAAGCGGGTCGTCCAACTTCGCCAGAAGTATGGTCAGGTTCCTCCGACTTAGTTCGAGCACAGCCATGCCGTTCTCGCCTGAAATGTATTTCATTCTCGACACCCCATAAACGATGCATTGCATTACCGGCCAAGAGAATAACTGACTGAACGGGAATTCAGAGTACGGTCAACTAAACGTTGACATATGACCCCATAAAATTGACAATCTAGCTCTACAACCATGCATAGCTGCCATATGAAGCAACGCAGCACAATTAGTGCAATCGGCGATTTACTTTATAGCGATGACCCCATGTATAGCGTCGCTAGCAGTGCTATACATGCTTATCCAAGAAATATTCTGGCATCACCGAATACCGAGTGGCGCACTAGATTAATGACTGTCAATTCGTGACACTGCCAACGTGGATCGAGCTTCCTTTTGGCGCCCTGCGCGGATGGCCGTTCCACCGCAAGCCTTCTCGCGGATGGCGGCACCGGTCGCTATCACGCACCAAGTCCGGGTGGTGCCAATTTATGGCCGCCGCTCAATGCGGTTACCCGCAGAATGCAGCTAGGCTACGATCATGGGCCAGTCCGTGGACGACGATCTTGCCCAGGTGGTTGCAAGTTCCGAAACGCTATCCGGCGGTCTCCAGACAGTTCGAACTGCAACATCGAAAGCTTTGCGAGCTGGCGTCGCCGCCAAGCGCATCGACAGTGCTCTCGGGCAGTCTCAAGATCGCGGGATGCTGCGCCGATTGGTCTTCGCCGGGCCGTCGCTCCGCGGCGGGCGAGAAACAACTACAACGGCCGGCCGCCAGGCATTGGCCGAATGTGTCGAGCAGGCTGCCATGCAATTTCGCGGGCAAGTGGTCGATGACTCACTTGAAGCGGCGCGAAGCCAGATCAGAGCACTGCTCGACGTGCATATCCCCTGGCTCTTACAAGTCCAGAAACATATCGACACGCTGACTGACGAGCTCGGAGCTCAGCTCGAGATCACTGCGCATGTCCCAGAGGGGGCCATCGTCCACGCATTCTCGGATACCGAGAATGCGTGGAAAGAACTGAGGCGACTGGCTGGCGGGGTATTGACGACGCGCGACCGGACTCGCCTTGCACGAAGACTCGCCAGTACGGGTGCCACTCCAGCCGAAATCGGGCGGGTTCTGGGCCGGTGGGGCAGCCAGTATGGTCGCCAATCAACGTTGGCGTCGTGGCGCCGATTCACCGAACCATGGGTTGCCTCGAAGGGCGTTTCAGCAAGAGTTCCAAAACTGCTCGATGACGCGAACACCTTGTTCACCTCGTTTCACGACATGACTCGCACGATCGGCGAGCTAATCGAATCTGCAGATCGCGGCACGGTCTGGTTGTCGTCGGCACCGCCAGGAACGCCGGTCATTGGCCGGAAACGGCGGACTTATACCCCCTGACCTGCAATTTCGAACATTTGCGACTTCCTCTAGTCGGTGGGCCAACCGGCTGGAAATGTTGGATCAGTACCGGATTAGCCGGCACGAATCCGAACAGGAAGGTTCGAAAATGGATTTGGCACTTGGTAATTCGCTTCGAGTTGTGGTGGCTGGACCTGCACGGGCGCGGTCACGCTACAGCACACGCGCAGACGGCACCCGAGTCGCGGTCGGCGTAGAGACCGACGCATCCGGCACTGAATTGGCGGTATTCCCCGCGACTGTCGCGGGCAGCCTGGTCGGATGGGTGGAAGGTGCGACAGTGATCGCGCCTGAGCCGCTCACCAGCGCTCTTCCGCCCGCTGGGACTTTGATCGAAATCACCGGGTCACTGCGAATGACGGTGCGCGGCGGTGATTTTGGTGCAACACGGGCCACGATCACGGGGATTACTGGTGTGAGTGACATCGGTAACGCCACTGAATTGTTGGCAGCCGCGAAAGCTGCCGTGCGTGAGCAGCGGGCCGCATCGTGAGCGCCCGTACAGGTCACGATCAGCAGCAAATGGTGTCAGACATCAGTAGCGGATGCCTGTGGTCCAGGGGGCTCATCGCTCTCGGCTTGATGTCGTGGTTTGGGCTCCACGCAGCAGCACCTGCCGTTTTGATGATCGTTGTCGGCGTCATCATCGGAGTGCTGACGGCCGCAGTCACACGAGACAGCGAGGCGGCCGTGGGTTCGCTGTTCGTCGTGCCCGCGCTCATCGGAGCGGGGTGGCTGTTCATCAAGCTCATATCCAGCCTGTGGCCCGTAGCACTACTCGTCGGGATTGCGTTGGTCGCAGTTGCGACTTCACGCAAAAGTGCACCAGCGGTCTTCAAGAAAGGCCACCAACTCAGGCTTCTCCATCAATCACTGACGGGTCGGCTAACCGACTTCGACGACGTACTGATCAGCCGAGGCCTGTTGTTCAGGTTGAACGATGGCACGGTCCAGCGGCCGACCGCGATCGAGGCGCGGTCCGGGGACACAGTCGACACTGTCCGGTTTCGCCCGCTGCCGGGGACCGCGATGGCATGGAAAGCGGCAATGGGAGAGCTACCGCATCTGTTTGGCGTGGAGCTGCTTCTCTCGTCACCGAAACCTGGCGTGCTCGATCTGAGCCACCGCCACACGGAGACGGCTCCCGCCGCCGATCCATTGCACAGCTCACTCGTGCTCGCACGACCGGTGCCGCCTATTGACTGGTCACTCCGCGTCGGCGTTGACGGGGACGGATCCTGGGTGGATGTTCCCCTTGCGAACAGGGCCGGTGTTGTGGTTGGTGGCCAGCCAGGGTCCGGCAAGACCGGGTCGCTGCGTTCGATGATGGCCGCGTGGGCGTCACTGCCACATGTCCAGCTGGCGGTCGTGGATGGAAAAGGCGGGTCCGATTGGAATCCATTGGCCGCGAGGTGCTTCGAGTACATCAGCACGGTCGACGATCTTGAGGCGGTGATCGCGCTGCTGCGCTCTCTCGAGTCCGAACGAGCACGCAGAGTTGCGAGGATGCTGAATCACCGTGGCTCTTCCAACTTTTGGGACCTGGGTCCGGGCGACGACATGCCGCTGATCGTCTTGTGCATCGATGAGGTCCAGGCATTCGTGTCGAAGGCCTATCACCCGAGTAAGGGGGCTCGTGAACTCGTCGACGAGATCATAGGTCTGCTACAGAGATTGGTTGCACAAGGGCGCTCGGCTGGACTGGTATGCATTCTCGCCACGCAGAAGCCGACGGCTGACAACCTGCCGACGTCGCTCCGAGATTGCGCCGGCATCAAGCTGTGCTATTCGGTGCCGACGCGACAGGCTGCAGAAGCGGTGCTCGGCGACGCGTGGTCGGCGGCTGAATCGCCCGTCACGCCGGTCGCGGCGCCACAGGGGCTCGCCGTCTGTGCCGATGGGATTGGTCACCTTGCGCGGATCCGTTCTCCGTTTGTTCCAGACGACGCAGTCGCCGAATGGTGCTCGTACTACGCGAGCCTGGTTGCTGATCCACGTTGCGAAGGACACGACCGATGACCGGTTACGACGAGGTGTTCCATGTCGAGCTGGCGATCAGCGCCAACCGTGACAGCCACGAGGCGTTCGTGATCACCGATGCACTTGCTGAGTACGCGGAAACCCAGCGCTGGCGAGCCGAGGTCGACCCAAACGCTGAGTTCCTATGCGCTCTGGCGGATACCGCCGATGACCTGAGAAGACGTATCGACGTGCAGTTGTGCGACGACAGGTTGAGGAGAACGTAGTGGCGAGAGGGAAATTCATGCTGACGGCTCGGTTGACGTTTGACGATGAAGCGAGCCTATTTCGAGCGGCAGATTTCATTGATAGTCGGTTCGCCGACGCTTCGACTGTCGAGTTCGTATGGGACCACATCATTCAGTCGCAAGGGACCGCGTCAGCGGTCCCGCGGGAGCCAAGAGGGAGCGCGTAGATGCGTATTATTCGTGAAATATCCAGTGATGCTGACGATTTCGAGTTCCTGACAGCGCACCAGGTCAGCGTGTTGGTGCCATATTCCGTCTCAACGCTCCATGAATACGCGCAGCGCCGTGAACTCGGTTTGCCGTCGTACGGTCCGCCGCACGTTCAACTTGGTCCCCGCCGGCGTCGGTGGCTCCGTCGCGATGTCGTGGCCTGGATAGAGGCTTGCCACGTCAGCGGGCCACGGTAGGCCTGATCGTGTCGATCACCAAGTACCTGACCTCGGGTGGTGAACCGCGGTGGCGCGTCGAGTGGCGGGTCCCGGGCCGGATCAAACGGCGACGAGTCTTCCGCTCAGCGGCCGAGGCGCGAGCATTCGAAGCCGAGGTCATCACGTCTCACACACGTGGAATCGTTGTCGATCCGAAGCGCGGTGCCGCGATCACTGTCGAGTACGCCTACCAGCGCTGGCTGGCCTCACGCGCTGATCTGACGGCGAAGGTTCGCCGTGGTTATGTGGACTGCTACCGCCTCGCGGTGCAACCCCATTTCGGTGTGTGGTCGGTAACCCAGGTGGACAGGCATTCGGTGCAGGCATGGGTGAATGGAATGGCCGATGAAGTTGGCCCGCGGACGCTGCGCTGGCGGCACTCTGTACTGCGTATGGTCATGGCCTATTCACTCGATGAGGGTTGGGTCGTCCGCAACCCGTGCGCTGGGACGACTTTCCCGCCACTCCGAGAACGCGAACATGTGTACCTGACTGCCAATGAAGTCGACCAGCTCGCCACGCTCTGCGGAACGCAGGGGGACATAGTGACCGTCTTGGCCTACACCGGGCTGCGGTGGGGTGAACTGACCGGCCTGCGCGTGTCGGACGTCGATCTGGCGGCGCGGCGTATCCGAGTCCGCCGTTCCATCACGGCTGTTGGCGGCAAGCTCGTCGAAGGTGCGCCGAAGTCCAAATCTGGCATACGGACGGTGCCGATCCCAATGAAAGTCATCGGTCTGCTGAAGACGCGCATCGGTGGCCGCTCCGGCGGCGACCCGGCGTTCACTTCGCCCAATGGCTCCCTGTTGCGCCGGGAGAACTGGGTCCGCGACGTGGCATGGGCGAAGGCCAAAAGGCAGATCAACCGCCCCAACTTACGCATCCACGATCTCCGCCACACATATGCGTCGCTGGCACGCTCCGCTGGCGCAGACCTACGCCTCTTGCAGAAGACCCTCGGGCACGCTTCCATCACCGTCACCGCACACACTTACGCCGACCTGTACGACCATGACCTCGACGCCGTGGCCGACGCACTCGACACGCTTGCACGTCCAACGAATATCGCTAACGCGCGGCATGGTGGCCCACCACTGGCCCACTTGAATGGGCAACTGACCTTTAACGATGAGCTGGAACAGAGTAACGAAACCACCGACTAGCTGGGGTTTCTTGATGGTGGCCAGGGCCGGGATCGAACCGGCGACCTTCCGCTTTTCAGGCGGACGCTCGTACCAACTGAGCTACCTGGCCGGAAGGGCAAGTTGCCTCGCCGTTCTGGCGACCCTGACGGGACTCGAACCCGCGACCTCCGCCGTGACAGGGCGGCGCGCTAACCAACTGCGCCACAGGGCCTTACGTACTGCATTTGCTTCGCTTTCGCGTTGCGTACCCCCAACGGGATTCGAACCCGTGCTACCGCCGTGAAAGGGCGGCGTCCTAGGCCACTAAACGATGGGGGCCAATCCGAATCTCTTCGGGGGCACTCTCAACGTTTCCGTTGGGAGCTTCGATAGCTTAGGGCACGACCGCCTCACGACCCAAATCGGCACTACAGACCGCCTGCCGCCGCACAACCGGCCACCCCGGAGGCCGCGTCACGGGACGCAGTATCCTGTGTCCCACGCCCCTATAGCTCAGTCGGTAGAGCTACGGACTTTTAATCCGCAGGTCCCAGGTTCGAGCCCTGGTGGGGGCACCACAAACCACAAAATCAGTAGCCGGACTAACCGCTGCGGATAGCCTTGGCGACGTGACGAACAGCGCCGACGCCGCCCAGCTCGAGTTCATGAACTCGATGTTCGCGACCACCATCCCGTCGGCCCACGGCCTGGGCGTCAGAGTCGTCGAGGTCCGCCCCGGCTTCGCCGCGACAACGGCCCCAATCGCGGGGAACGGCAACCACTTTGGCGTGATGTACGCCGGCGTGTTGTTCACGGTCGCCGAGGTGCTCGGCGGGATCCTCGCGATCACCGCGTTCGACCAGAGCCAGTTCTTCCCGCTCGTCAAAGACATGTCGATCCAGTACAAGGCACCGGCCAAATCCGATGTGCGGGCGCAGGCCGAGCTGAGCGCCGACGACATCGCACGGATCGCAGCCGAGGCCGCGCAGAACGGCAAGTCGGAGTACGTCGTCGAAGCGGTCATCACCGACACCGACGGCACGGTCGTCGCCACCACCAGGGCGACCTGCCAACTCCGGCGGAAGTAACGCCTACTTCGCCGGAATCTCCAGTTCCGCCACGCGTTCCTGCACCGCCTGGTTGATCGCAGCCGTGAACCGGTCGGCCATCATCTGCGCGGCCAGCGGCCGCAGATTCGGCACCACCTTGGCGATCCGGCCCAGGTACACGTTGGGGTCCTCGGCCTCCCGAATCCGACTGAAGACGACGTCCGTCACCTCGGCGGCGAGGGCGTCGATGTGCTTGTCGACGACGCCGGCCAGGCGCCGGATGTCGTCGGCCGGCACGTTCGTGTCACGCAGGTTCATCGCGGCACCGAGGACCGACTGCCGGACGCTGAAGCGGCCGTCATCCAATCGCCGAATCGCCCCCAAAGCATCGAGAGTGTCGAGTGCCCGGTCATCCAGCGACAGACCGGCGCGTTGTTCGAGCTCGCGTAGGTCGACGGTCTCGTCCTCGGCCGGGCTCCACGGTGTGAGAAGTGCCGCACGCACGGCGAGGTCGTGGGCCGTCGCCCCCTCCGGCAGCCGCGCCAGCACCTTGGTGATGGCGGCCAGCGTGTAGCCGTGCTGCTGCAGCTGCTGCACCAATTCCAGCCGAATGCGGTGCGGCGCACCGTAATACGCGAGGCGCCCGCGCCGCTCAGCCGGCGGGAGCAGGCCGCTCTCGTTGTAGAAGCGGATGGTCCGCACCGTCGTGCCGGTGCGCGCGGCCAGTTCGTCGATGGTGAATTCCTCGACTGTGACATCTGTCATGGCACGAAGTATAGACACCAACATTCACACTGTGCCAGTGTTACTGGCACAGTCACACGTCGACATGAAATGAGAGCCACATGACTCTGCCGAAGCCCTCTGGCACCACCGAGGTCGTCATCACTGGTGCCTCGTCCGGAATCGGAACCGAACTGGCCCGCGTGCTCGCCGCCCGCGGCTACCCCCTCTTCCTGGTCGCCCGCCGTCAGGACCGCCTCGACGCCTTGGCCGAGGAACTGCGCACCGCGCACGGCGTCGGCGTGACGGTGCGGCCGTGCGATCTCGCGGACGCCGCGCAGCGCCAGACCCTGATCGAAGAGCTCCGCACCCGGCCGGTCGCCGGCCTCTGCAACTCCGCCGGCTTCGGCACCAGCGGCGCCTTCCACACGCTGCCGATGGACCGCGAGCGCGAGCAGGTCGAGGTCAATGTCGTTGCGGTGCAGGAACTCACCCATGCCGTCCTGCCCGGCATGGTCGAGCGCGGCGCCGGCGCCGTCCTGAACGTCGCCTCCGTCGTTGCCTTCCAGCCCATGCCGTCAATGGCGACCTACGGCGCCTCCAAGGCGTTCGTCAACTCGTTCTCGGAAGCCGTGCACGAAGAGCTGCGCGGCACCGGCGTCTCCTGCACCTCGCTGTGCCCCGGACCGGTCCCCACCGAATGGGCCGAGGTCGCCTCGGCACACGAATTCAGCCTCCGACCGGCGCAGGTCTCCCCTGTCGATGTCGCGACCCAGGCCGTTGACGGCATGCAGGGAGGCGCCCGCCAGATCGTGCCCGGCGCGGTCGTGAAGCTCATGGCCATCACCGGCTCCATCACTCCCCACGCCCTGCTGCTGCCCGCCCTCCGCCTCGCCCGCCGGGCTCTGGGCTAACCCACCACCACACGCAAGAAAGAAACACCGCCATGAACCTCTCCGACATCACCGCCCTGGCGACCAAGCCTGTCGCCGCCGTCAGCGCCAAGCCGCTCGCCGTCTTTGCGAGCGTCATGAACACCCCGATCAAGACCCGTCCGATCTACCTGCAGACCGTGGTCGACGCCCTCACCGGCTACACGCTCGAAGACGCCGTCGCGGGCAAGATCGTTGTCATCACCGGCGCCTCGGCCGGCATCGGTGAGACCACCGCCCGCCGCATCGGTGCCGCCGGCGGCGAGGTCGTCCTGGTGGCCCGCACCCGGGAGAACCTGGAGCGCGTCGCCGACGACATCCGCGCCGACGGCGGCACCGCGCACGTGTACCCGTGCGACCTGAGCGACCTCGACGCCATCGGCGCCATGGCCGACCAGGTGCTGGCCGACCTCGGCCGCGTCGACATCCTCATCAACAACGCGGGCCGCTCCATCCGCCGCTCGCTGGAGCTGTCCCACGACCGGATGCACGACTACCAGCGGACCATGCAGCTGAACTACTTCGCCCCGGTCCAGCTGATCCTGAAGTTCACGCCGGGCATGCGCGAGCGCGGCTTCGGGCACATCATCAACGTGTCGTCGATCGGTGTGCAGACCAAGCTGCCGCGCTTCGGCGCCTACATCGCCAGCAAGTCGGCACTGGACGGACTGTGCGACACGCTGCAAGGTGAGACGGTGTCGGAGAACATCACCTTCACCACGGTGCACATGCCGTTGGTGCGGACCGCGATGATTGCCCCGACCAAGATGTACGACCGCTTCCCCACTCTCACCCCCGAGCAGGCCGCGGCCACCCTGTGCGACGCGATCATGCACCGCCCGCGCCGGCTCAGCCCGCCGTCCGGGCAGCTGACCGCCCTCACCGACGCCCTCAGCCCCCGGCCGTTCGACCTGGTGCGCAACAAGGTCTACGGCATGTTCGGCGAATCGGCCGCGGCGCAGTCGACTCCGGCCGAGCCAGCTGAAACCGTTGCGGCGGAATAGAAAAGGATCGTCATGGACCTGAACTCACTGCTTGCCGAGCCGGCTCGGCGGGGCGGCCCCCGAAACCCCGCCCCCCTGGC
>NZ_JMHT01000055.1 GCF_001905655.1 Mycobacterium sp. ST-F2 | reverse complement strand
GTGAAAGTCGGCCCGGGACGCGGTGACAACCGTTGGGGCTGTTCCGTTTTCCCGGGCCGCTTCCCGAACCCGGCGTGCACCTTTCAATGCACCGGGCTCTCCACAAGACCCGGTCAGGCTGCTGTGGTGTCCTCCTCGTCGGTCGGCCAGGGCGAGGGAATGACCGCACCGCGGTAGCGGTAGCGGGTCGTGCCGATCTTCTCCAGATCGATCAGCACACGGTCCTCGGTGGCTGGCCACCAGCCGCCGCCGCAATATTGGCGGCGCAGGTCTTTCCAGGTCGACTTGCGGTGTTTTCGTCGGAGCCAGCGCCACACCGTCTGCCACGTGTAGTGACTGAGGTAGGAGAAGGTCGCCGAGGACACCCCGGCCCGGAAATAGCCCGCCCATCCCTGCAGCGTCGCGTTGATGCGGCGCAGCAGGTCATCGAGCGGCTGGTTGAGTTCAACTGTTCGGCGCAGCGTCTTGATCTTCCGTTTGACCGCCAACACGGCCTTCGTGGACGGATGAACATAGACGTAGCTGCAGCTGGTGCCCCGCTTGCGGCGACGCTGGATGCGCCACCCGAGGAAGTCCAGCCCCTCGTCGATATGGGTGATCAGGGTCTTGTCCGGTGCCAGACGCAACCCCATCGTCGCCAACACGGCGGCGATGTCCTCCTGTAGTGCTTCGGCGTGGGCTCTGGTGCCCCGCACCATCAGACACCAGTCGTCGGCATAGCGGACCAGCCGAAAGTTCGGCTGCCCGTGACGAAGTCGTCGAGCGCGCTCAACCGAGCCGGTAGCCGGACCACCCGGCAACCCGGCAATGTGTTCATCGAGCACCGACAACGCCACATTGGCCAACAGCGGCGAAAGAATCCCACCCTGCGGAGTTCCGGCGGTGCTGTCCGCCAGCAGGCCGTCCTCGGTGAGGATGCCCGCCTTGAGGAACGCCTTCACCAACCCCAAGACACGGTTGTCACCGACGCGTCGACGCACCCGCCCCATCAGAGCGGTGTGGTCGATCTCATCGAAACAGGCCTTGATGTCTCCCTCAACAACCCAGTCATAACACCGGGGACGTGTTGCGAGATAACGCACTTCGGCCACCGCATCATGAGCGCGGCGCTTCGGACGGAAACCGTAGGAACACGGCAGGAAATCCGCCTCAAAGATCGGCTCCAACACCAACTTCAACGATGCCTGGACCACCCGATCGGCCACGGTGGGAATCCCCAAGCGGCGCAACGCACCACCGGTCTTGGGGATCATCCGCTCGCGCACCGGCAACGGGCGGAAACTGCGGTCCTTCAACTGCGACCGCAGTTCATCGAGGAACACCTCGATGCCCTGCCCGGCAGTGATGGACGACGCGGTGCGCCGATCCACCCCGGCCGTGGCGGCACCCTTATTCCCGCTGACCCGATCCCACGCCACCAACACGAACGCGGGATCGGCGACGAGGTTGAACAGATCGTCGAACCGGCGATCAAGATCATCGCGTGCCCAACGGTGCAGCTTGGTCTGGATCTTCAGTACCCGTTGCCGCGCCAGCATCAGCGCCAACTCCAGCTCGTCGGTATTCACCGGCGACATAACTTCCTCTCCTGACCTTCCAGTTTCCGCACTGCATGTCTTGCTGGCCCCCTTCGCCCTGTGACCGCCTTTCTCGGTCTCCACGACGGGCACGTCACCGCCCGCGACTACTACGAGGCCTCCGCCCCACCCTGAAATGCGGTTCCTTGACTCCGAACCCGAGTCGTCACACCCGCCCCGACTGGCTGCCGGAAACGAAATGAGCGGTCCCGCAGGGTGGTTCCCACGTTCACCAGGTCATCGATTGGTCAGGGAGGCGCCCAGCTCTACTCCGGCAGCATCGCCACGGCTACGCCGCAGGCCTTCACCGTGGCCTCCCCACCGCTGGAACTAAACGGCTTCGGAGTCAAACCCCACCCGCTCGGGTTCGTGCACTGCACACCGGCCCATATCCACCAGATTGGAGCCGGCTTCGCGGTTACGGAGCGTCTGACACTGGTTCGCTTACGCTGCACCTTCTGACCTTGCTCGACAAGCCCGCACCGTCTGGCAGTGCCGGCACGGCTTGCCTTCTCGGGACCGCTTGCCACCGATCACCGTCGTTCCCGGCGATCGGCTGCCCCGATGCTTCCTCAGGCCGCTGCGACGACCCGAAGGAGACGGTCTCTCACCGCCTCTCGATATACCCAGCGCCTCGTGGCGCACAG
>NZ_JMHT01000054.1 GCF_001905655.1 Mycobacterium sp. ST-F2 | reverse complement strand
AAAACTGGCATCAAAAAACAACCACACCCCACAAACGGGAAAACACGAGGCATGGTCAAAAAACAACAAACAAAAACCACCAAACACACTATTGAGTTCTCAAACAACACGCCGTTTTCGGGCAACCCCACCAACCTACTATCTCTTGGTCGGGCTGTCAAGCTCTTGCTCTGGGCTTTTTCGGCCCCGCTCGCTGCTGACTTGGAATACATTAGCGGGCCGATCTTGATTTTACAAAACGCCTGCATATCGGCCGTTTTTGCGCCGAAACGCGTCGCACGGGCTCCGTCGTAAGGGTCCGTGCGACACGCCAAACGCCGTCAACTGACCCTTTCGACCTCCGCGCCCAAACTCACCAGGTTCTCCACGAACAACGGGTATCCCCGGTCGATGTGGAAAACGTCGTGAACCTCGGTGTCACCGTCGGCGCACAATCCCGCCAACACCAAGCCGGCGCCGGCACGAATATCCGAGGCCCATACCGGCGCACTCGACAACTGCGGCATTCCGCGGACCACCGCGTGGTGTCCGTCGGTACGGGCATCGGCGCCCAGGCGGATCATCTCTTCGACGAACCGGAACCGGGCTTCGAACACGTTCTCGGTGATCATCGACGTGCCATCAGCGATACACGCCAAACCGATGGCCATCGGTTGCAGGTCTGTCGGGAACCCCGGGTACGGCAGCGTCGCGACGTTGACCGCCTTCGGCCGCTCGTACTGCACGACGCGGAACCCGTTGTCGTGCTGGGTCACGGTTGCGCCGGCATCGTGGAGTTTGTGCAGCACCAGCTGCAGATGCTGGGGGTCCACCCCCGTAACCGCGACATCGCCTTGCGTCATCGCGGCGGCAATTCCCCAGGTCGCTGCCACGATCCGGTCACCGATCACCCGGTGTTCGGTCGGATGTAGCTTGTCCACGCCGGTGATGGTCAGGGTGGAGGTGCCTCCCCCACTGACCTTGGCGCCCATCTGGTTCAACATGTCGCAGATGTCGACAATGTCGGGCTCGCGCGCCGCGTTGTGGATGATCGTCACACCCTCGGCCAACACGGCAGCCATCAGGATGTTCTCGGTCGCACCCACCGATGGGAACTCCAGCTGAATCTCGGCGCCACGCAGGTGATCCGCCTCGGCGACCACGCAACCGTGCTCGATGTTGCATCGGGCGCCGAGTTGCCGCAGGCCAGATTGATGCATGTCCAGCGGCCGCGATCCGATCGCATCACCACCGGGCAACGCGACTTTCGCCTTCTTGCAGCGCCCCACCAACGGACCGAGCACACACACCGAAGCGCGGAACTGCCGAACCGCGGCGAAATCCGCGTCGTACTTGGGCTCGTCGGGAGAGGTGATGCGCGCCACGTCGCCGTCGAGCTCGACGGTCGCCCCGAGACCTCGCAGCACCTCGGCCATCAGCGGCACATCCAGGATGTCCGGACAGTTGGTGATCGTGGTGGTGCCCTCGGCCAACAATGCCGCGGCCATCAGCTTCAGCACGCTGTTCTTGGCGCCCCCCACGGCAACTTCGCCGGACAACCGGCTACCCCCGGTCACCACGAAACGCTCGCTCACGCGGCTAAGTGTAAACAGCGGCGCAGGCCGGTGTCAGGCCACGAAGAAGTCTCCGCGAGTACGGTTTCACCATGGCTGTGCACCTGACCCGCATCTACACCCGGACCGGCGACGACGGGTCTACCGGACTCAGCGATTTCAGCCGGGTATCGAAGAACGATTCGCGTCTGGGGGCCTACGCCGACTGTGACGAAGCCAACGCCGCGATCGGCGTCGCCGTCTCCGCCGGCGCACCCGACGAACGAATTCGCTTGGTACTCCTGCAGATTCAGAACGATCTGTTCGACGCCGGCGCAGACCTGTCGACACCGGTGGTCGAGAATCCGGAATATCCGCCGCTGCGGATCACCCAGCCGTACATCGACCGGCTCGAAGCTTGGTGTGACGAGTTCAACGAACCACTGCCGAAGTTGACGTCGTTCATCCTGCCCGGTGGCACTCCCCTGTCGGCCTACCTGCACGTCGCGCGAACCGTGGTCCGGCGCGCTGAACGTGCGGCCTGGCAGGCGATCGATGAGCACGGCGACGGGGTCAGTGTCCTGCCGGCCAAATACCTGAATCGGCTGTCGGATCTGCTGTTCATCCTGTCGCGGGTCGCGAATCCCGACGGTGACGTGTTGTGGCAGCCGGGCGGCGGGACGCCGCAATCCGACAGCAGCGAGGAAGTTCGATAAATCACACCGCGCGGCGGCGGGACCGCGGCGACGGCCGGGCCTCCAGCCACGACGTGAATGCCGTCAAGGCTCCACGGTCCAAAGCGATTTCGTAACCGCTGCGCCGTTCGGGACTGTTGTCGCGCAGCTCGAGAATGACCGTTTCGGTGGTCATGATGTCGAATTCGTCGCCCCGTGGGGCGCGGCGCCCGACGACTTCCAGGCCACGACGGGACAGAGTCCGGTCGGGCCACCAGCGCAGGCTCGACAAACGATAAAAGCCGGCTTCGCCACCGCGGTAGCGCATGACTCCATGCCGCCACCCGTGGCCGCCGGCTGCTGGGTAGTCGCGCAGGATGGCGGCGGTGCCGCCAACCTGGCGCAACTTCCACAAGCGATAACTCAGTGCGGCAACAGCCAGCACCAACACGCCGACGAGCGCGACCATCAACAACATGGACGCGCTCATCGGGGTATCAGTCGAGCTGGCCTACGGCGCGCAGACGCGCCCGGCCCCACGCAGCGGTCGCCTCGTCGTCCGACGCGGCATCGGCCTTGGCCGCATGCGCGTCGATCTCCGACTCCAGCGCCGCATCTTCAACCAGAATCCGCACGGTGTCCTCGGTTACCGAGAGGAACCCACCGGACACGGCGATCCGCAGATCGTCCTCGCCCTCGCGCTCGACCCGGACCATCGCGTCCTCGACCAGCTGGCCGACCAACGGGATGTGCCGGGGCAGGATGCCGATCTCGCCGGCGGTGGTGCGAGTGAAGACGAATGTGGCCTTACCTGTCCACAGCGCGCGCTCGACGGCGACGATCTCGACGTCCATTTCGGCCATGTCACACCACCTTTCGGCTAAGACTGACAGCGAACTGTGCCAGTCGGTTCTTCGCGCAAGCGCTCATCACAGCTTGGCGCCGAGGCTTTCGGCCTTCTTCGCCAGGTCGTCGAGACCACCGATGAGGAAGAACGCCTGCTCCGGCAGGTGGTCGAAGTCGCCCTTGGCGAGACGGTCGAACGCCTCGATGGTCTCCTTCAGCGGCACCGTCGAACCCGGCTGGCCGGTGAACTGCTCGGCCGCCATCATGTTCTGGCTCAGGAAGCGCTCGATCTTACGGGCGCGGTACACCAGCACCTTGTCCTCTTCCGACAGTTCGTCGATACCGAGGATGGCGATGATGTCCTGAAGATCCTTGTAGCGCTGCAGGATTCGGATGACTTCCTGAGCAACCCGGTAGTGCTCGTCGCCGACGATGCTGGGGTGCAGGATCGTCGAGGACGAAGCCAGCGGGTCCACGGCCGGGAAGATGCCCTTGGAGAACACCGCACGAGAAAGCTCGGTGGTGGCGTCCAGGTGGGCGAACGTGGTGGCCGGGGCCGGGTCGGTGTAGTCGTCGGCGGGCACGTACACGGCCTGCATCGAGGTGATCGAACGACCACGGGTCGAGGTGATGCGCTCCTGGAGCTCACCCATCTCGTCGGCCAGCGTCGGCTGGTAACCCACGGCCGAAGGCATACGACCCAGCAGGGTCGAGACCTCGGAACCGGCCTGGGTGAACCGGAAGATGTTGTCGATGAACAGCAGCACGTCCTGGCCCTGCTCGTCGCGGAAGAACTCGGCCATGGTCAGGGCCGACAGGGCGACGCGCATACGCGTGCCTGGCGGCTCGTCCATCTGGCCGAACACCAGGGCGGTGTCCTTGAGAACGTTCGCGTCCGCGAGCTCGACCCACAGGTCGTTGCCCTCACGGGTGCGCTCACCGACGCCCGCGAACACCGAGGTACCACCGAAGTTGCGGGCAATACGGTTGATCATCTCCTGGATCAGAACCGTCTTACCGACACCGGCACCACCGAACAGGGCGATCTTGCCACCGCGCACGTACGGGGTCAGAAGGTCGACGACCTTCAGACCGGTCTCCAGCATCTCGGTGCGGGGCTCCAGGTCCGCGAAGGCCGGGGGCTTGCGGTGGATGGACCAGTGCTCGAATTCCTTGCCGTAACCCGGCTCGTCGAGGCAGTCACCCAGGGCGTTGAACACGTGGCCCTTGACGCCGTCGCCGACGGGCACCGAGATGGAGGCGCCGGTGTCGCGAACGTCGGTGCCACGCACCAGTCCGTCGGTCGGCTGCATCGAGATGCAGCGCACCAGGTTGTCACCGAGGTGCTGGGCAACCTCGAGGGTCAGGGTCTTGGCCAGCGCACCGAAGGTGATGTCGGCGTGCAGGGCGTTGAACAGCTCGGGCACAGAGCCACGCGGGAATTCGATGTCCACCACCGGGCCGGTGATGCGAACCACGCGACCAGTGGTCTTGGTCTCTACAGCAGAAGTCATATCTCTCTTCGCTTCCTACGGGGCCTATTTCGCGTCGGCCAGCGCGTTGGCGCCACCGACGATTTCGCTGATTTCCTGGGTGATCTGGGCCTGGCGCTCGCGGTTCGCGGCGAGGGTCAGGGCCTTGATCAGGTCGTCGGCGTTGTCCGTTGCCGACTTCATGGCGCGTCGACGCGAAGCCGACTCCGAGGCCGCGGCCTCAAGCAGTGCCGCATAGACACGGGTCGCGATGTACCGCGGCAGCAGCGCATCGAACAACACGTCCGCACTCGGCTCGAACGAGTACAGGGTGTGGATGCCGGTCGGCTCCCCCGTGTACTCGACGGCCAGCGGCGCGATCCGCACGGCCTCGGCGGTCTGCGACAGCATCGACTTGAACTCGGTCGAGACGATGTGCAGTTCGTCGACGCCCAAGATGCCGTCGGCACCCGGTCCGTCACCCTCGTCGTCGGCACCCGCCATGAACGCCGTCACCAGCGTCTCGGCGATTTCCTTGGCGTTGGCGTACTCCGGACGCTCCGAGAAGCCGGTCCACGACTCGGCGACGGCGCGCTGACGGAAGCTGTAGTAGCCCAAGGCCTTTCGGCCCACGACATACAGCACCGGCTCCTTGCCCTCGTTGCGCAGCAACGTGAACAGTTCCTCGGCCCGACGCAGCACGTTGGCGTTGTAACCGCCGCACAGGCCGCGGTCCGACGACACCACCAGGACCCCGGCACGGCGCGGGTTCTCCCGCTCCACGAGCAGCGGGTGGTCCAGCGCGCTGGCCGACGCAAGCTCGGTGAGCATGTTGGTGATCTCAGTGGCGTAGGGCCGGGCTGCATCAACCCGGGCCTGCGCCTTGGCGATCCGCGACGTGGCGATCAGCTCCTGCGCCTTCGTGATCTTCTTGATCGACGAGGCGGATTTGATACGTCCGCGTAGCTCGCGCAGTGTGGCTGCCATTGGTTACCTAGGCCTTCTTCGGTGCCGGCTTGTTGACCTTGACCGACTCCTGGCCGAGCTCAGCAGGATCCAGGGCCTCGGCCTCGGCTTCCTTGACGACGACCGAGCTACCGTCGGTGGCGGCGAAGCCCTTCTTGAACTCGTTGATGACCGAGACCAGCTTCTCCTCGTTCTCCTCCGAGAGCTTCTTGGTCTCCTTGATCCCGGTGAGGATGTCGGCGTGGCTGGCCTTCACGTGCTCGAGCAGTTCGGACGAGAAGCGCGAAACATCTTCGGCCGGAACTGAATCCAGGTGGCCCTGGGTGCCCAGGAAGATCTCGATGACCTGGTCCTCGACAGCCAGCGGGCTGTACTGCGGCTGCTTGAGCAGCTCGACCAGGCGAACACCACGGTCCAGCTGAGCCTTCGATGCGGCGTCCAGGTCCGAGGCGAAGGCCGCGAAGGCCTCCAGCTCGCGGTACTGCGACAGGTCGAGGCGGAGCGAGCCCGCCACTTCCTTCATGGCCTTGATCTGGGCGGCACCACCGACGCGGGACACCGACACACCGACGTTCACGGCCGGGCGGACACCCTGGTTGAACAGGTCGGACTCCAGGAAGCACTGACCGTCGGTGATCGAGATGACGTTGGTCGGGATGAACGCCGAGATGTCGTTGGCCTTGGTCTCGATGACCGGCAGACCCGTCATCGAACCGCCACCGAGCTCGTCGGACAGCTTCGCGCAACGCTCCAGCAGACGCGAGTGCAGGTAGAAGACGTCACCGGGGAACGCCTCGCGGCCCGGCGGGCGACGCAGCAGCAGCGAGATGGCGCGGTAGGCGTCGGCCTGCTTCGACAGGTCGTCGAACACGATGAGGACGTGCTTGCCGTTGTACATCCAGTGCTGACCGATGGCCGAGCCGGTGTACGGGGCCAGCCACTTGAAGCCGGCGGGGTCGGAGGCGGGAGCCGCGACGATGGTCGTGTACTCCATGGCGCCGCCCTCTTCCAGCGCGCGCTTCACGCTGGCGATGGTGGTGCCCTTCTGGCCGATCGCGACGTAGACGCAGCGCACCTGCTGCTTCGGGTCGCCGGTCTCCCAGGCCTCGCGCTGGTTCAGGATGGTGTCGACGCAGACGGCGGTCTTGCCGGTCTTGCGGTCACCGATGATCAGCTGGCGCTGGCCACGGCCGATCGGGGTCATGGCGTCGATGGCCTTGATACCGGTCTGCAGCGGCTCGCTGACGCTCTGGCGCTGAACCACGGTCGGGGCCTGCAGCTCGAGGGCACGACGGGTCTCGGCCTTGATCTCACCCTGGCCGTCGATGGGCTCACCGAGCGGGTTGATGACGCGGCCCAGGAACTCGTCGCCGACGGGCACCGAGAGCACCTCGCCGGTGCGCTTGACCTGCTGGCCCTCTTCGATCTTCTCGAACTCACCCAGGATGACCGCACCAACGCTGTGCTCGTCGAGGTTCAGGGCCACGCCCAGAACGCCGCCGGGGAACTCGAGGAGCTCCTGGGTCATGACCGAGGGCAGACCCTCGACGTGTGCGATGCCGTCACCGGCGTCGACGACAGTGCCGATCTCTTCACGATCGGTCGAGGCCGAGAACGTCGTTACGTAGTTCTCGATGGCACCTTCGATATCAGCAGCCGAGATTGTCAACTCTGCCATGGTTTTTGGTCTTCCTAGTCTTGGGTGTTTCGGAGTTAGTCGGGCAGCCGGTTGGAGGCGGCGGCCAGTCGTGACGAGATGGATCCGTCGATCACCTCGTCGCCGACGGTGATGGTCAGACCACCGAGGAGGCTCGGATCGACATGCAGCTGGACGGACACCGGGTGGCCGTAGATGCGCGTCAGAACCGACGTGAGTCGGGTCCGCTGGGCATCGGACAGTGCCGCGGCGGCTTCCACGTGGGCGACGACCTCGCCGCGGCGGGCGACTGCCAGCTCGGCCAGATCGAGGACTGCCTGGTCGGCACGTTCGCCGCGCAGCAGGCTCACGGTCTGCGTCAGCAGCGCCTTGACAGTGCTGTTGACCGAGCCGTTGGTACCGGTAAGGACCTTGTCCAGCAAGGCAACTCGGCCGTCGACCGGAGTGCCGTAGTCACCGAGCAGCGTCGAGAGACGTGGCTGCGCGTCCAGCACGCGGCTGAACCGGAACAGCTGGTCCTCGACCTCGGCGACGTCACCGCTGACCTCGGCCCGCTTGATCAGCGCCAGGCGAGCGACGTGCTCGATGGCGTCGACCAGATCGGACTGCTCCGACCACCGCGAAGACACCGCGGAACGCAGCAGCTCCAGGGCGTTGGCGCCGATCTTGCCGGACAGCACCGCGTCCAGCAGCGCGACCTTGGGGGCCGGGTTGTCGGCAGGCTCTGCCAGGTGGCGGCCGAGGTTGACCTCGGTCAGCAACAGGCGGGCGACGGCAGCCAGATCATCGGCCAGCGCGGTCAGCGCGGACGCGTCCAGACCGTTGGCGGTGGTGTCGAACTTCCTGACGAGAACGGTCAGGGATTCGCGACTCGCGGCCCGCAGCTTCACTTCGGCGTGGGTACCGACCTCGGCCGAGGACGGTGCCATCTGCTCCAGATCGTCGAGGAAGCGGTCGACCGTGCCGGCCTGAGCGCCGGGCTCGGCGACGTAGCGCCGCACCAGCTCGTCAGCCTTGGCGACCGACTCCGCGCCCAGCCCCTGACGAAGCTCCCGGATGACGCCCTGGCGCAGCAGCTCGACCTGCTGGCCGCCCTGCGCCTTGATCCGCTCGGCGTCGACACCGGCCTGCTCGCTGAGCTGCTCGATGATGCGCTGCGAATCGTGCCGGGCCTCGTCGGTCACCTTGGCCGACTCGGCCTTCGCGTCGGCAAGTGCCTTGGCGTGCATCTTGTCGGCGTCAGCGAGTTTCTGTGCGGCTTCGGCACTTTCGGCCAGCGCGACGCGAACGGCCTCCTGCTGCTTGGCCATCATGCCCTTCACTGGAGGCACCACGTACTTCCAGATGATGGCCACGATGACGGCAAAGCCGATCAGCTGCCCGATGAAGATTTCCATCTACTGGCTCCCGCCTGATTTCACGTCAGACGCCAGCTCGATGCCGAGGATCCGGCTCGCCAGCGTCTGGGACAGGTTGTCGACCGACGACTGCAGTTCGGCCTGTGTGGACTGCCGCTGTGCGGACAGTGCCTGGTCGGCACCCTTGAGGGTTTCGGCCACCTCACCACTCGCCGCTGCACGCGCCTGGTCGACGACCTTGCGGCCCTCGTTGCGGGCTTCGTCACGGATGGCCGAGGCCTCCGTACGGGCACCCGCCATTGCCGCGTTGTAGTCCGCCTCTGCGGCGGCCACCTGCTCAGCCGACTTCCGGTTGTCAGCAGCGGTCTTGGCCAGCATTTCCTCGCGTTCGACCAAGACCTTGCTGATCGGTGGCACAACCCACTTGCCGATCACGCCGAGCACGATCAGGAAGATGATCAGCACGACGAAGAAGGTCGCGTTGGGGATCAGGAAGTTCTGACCCCCTCCACCACCAGAGCCTTCCGCTGCTGCCTGGCCCGAGGCCAGGATGGTTGCGCTCAATTCACCCATGTCGACGGATTACGACAGGCCCGGGGTGGCGAACACGAAGAGCGCCATGAAGGCCAGGTTGATGAAGTACGCGGCTTCCACCAGACCGACGGTGATGAAGAACGGGGTGAACAGGCGGCCCTGGGCCTCCGGCTGACGGGCGATGCCCGAGATCAGCGCGTTACCGGCGATACCGTCACCGATACCGGCGCCGATGGCGCCACCGGCCATGATCAGGCCACCGCCGATGAGGGCGCCCTGGATGATAGTGGCGTTCGTTGCTGCGTCGGCCATTCTCTTTTTCCTCCTTGGTAACTGGTAGCTGCGCTACCAGGGTCTTATTTGTGGTTCCTACAGGTCTTGCGGGTACTTAGTGGTGCTCGTCGAGTTCCATCGACTGGCTGAAGTACAGGATGGTCAGCAGCGCGAAGATGAACGCCTGGATGAGGCCGACGAAGAGGTCGAAGGTCTTCCAGATGGCATTCGGCGCCCACTGCACATACCAGGGGAACATCGCGATCAGCGCGACCAGGATGCCGCCGGCGAACATGTTGCCGAAGAGTCGCAGAGACAGCGAGACCGGCTTGGCGATCTCCTCGACGATGTTGATGGGCGCCAGGACCGCGACATGGCCCTTCAGCAGCTTCTTGAAGTGACCGAAGACGCCACGGCGCCAGATGCCTGCCGCGTGGTAGCAGAGGAACACGAACAGCGCGAGCGCCAACACGTAGTTGATGTCCGAGGCCGGCGGGGCCAACAGTTCCTTCGCGCCACCGTCTGCCCCACCGAACTGCACCGGCAGGACCGAGAGCCAGTTGGAGATCAGGATGAAGGTGAAGATCGTGACGGCCAGCGGCAGCACGAACGGAGCGATCTTCATACCGATCGCGGTCTCGATCTGCTGGCGCATCTGGATGGTGATGGCCTCGAAGAACAGCTGCACACCGCCGGGCACTCCGGTCGAGGTCACCTTCGCCTTCACGAAGAAGGCCAACGCGATGACGATGACAGCGGCCACGCTGGTGGCGATGATGGTGTCGACGTTGAAGGTGTAGCCCCACAGCTCGTGCTGCTCGTGGTGGCCGACCTCAATGGCGGCCTCGGCGGTGAATTGTTGAATCACTTGGGTCGTCAGTCCTTTGCTTCTGATCCGTCGTGTGCTTCTGGTTGGTCGACGCCGCCACCGTTACGTTGGCTGGCGCGGACCTTCTTCATGACCGGCAATGCGGTGCTCATGACAAGAATCGCCTGGAACAATGCCACCCCGAACAGCACGCCGATGCCGGTTGGCTTGAAAAACCAAGTGACCAGCAGGGCAATCACCGAGATGAACACCAACCGCATCGCGGAGTTGGCTGCCATCTGCATCTTCAGCGGGTGGTCCTTGGCGGTGACCTTGGCAACCGCACGGCGGACCAGCATGGCGTTGCCGAGACCGAGCGCCATCCCCAGACCGAAGAAGGCGCCGAACTTGAGATTGCCGCTCACTGCGTAGCCGCCGCCGAGCGCGATGGCCGTCACGAGGAGCGAGATAGCAAACAAACGCACGGGCTGAAAAGCCACTGCCGGCAACACCAGAGGCGCGTCCTGCGCTGGCGTCGTCATGGTGTTCACCTCAATCCCGCGGTCACGAGTGCCGTCCCCATATACCTGGCAATCCTGTGTGCGTGCCCACAGAGCGTATCGAAGGTCACATCGAGCGCGTCGGGCACACTGGAATCACCCAAGGGGAAGCTCCCTTTGTCGGTCGTTATTCGGCGCCGATCGGCTTGTGTGAACCGATGGGCCGGGCCGGCAACCCGCGAGGTTTTTCGGGTTCTGCCAGAACCGTACCACATGGTGGACGCCCCAAATCGACCACCTACTACTTTTTGTCGTACTCGCCTTCGGGCAGGTCATCGCGCCGCCGCAGGAGCGGGATCAGGGTGAAAATGGCGGCCAGCAGGATGGCCCCGAGCATCACCGCACCCGTGTACCGGGGGTCGAAGAAAATGGTGCTGGCGGCCCCCAGCGCAACGATGCCGACCCACAGGTAGATGAGCAGCACGACGCGTCGGTGCGAGTGGCCGATCTGCAGCAACCGGTGGTGCAGATGCATCTTGTCGGGACTGAACGGGCTGAGGCCGGCACGGGTGCGACGCACGATGGCCAGCAGCATGTCGAGGGCCGGTACGAACATCACCGCAACGACCAACAGGAATGGCGACAGCAAAGCAAAAACGTCGCGCGCGCCGTAGGCGTTCTGGGAGATCGGGCCCGCCGCGGTGGTCGACGCCGCCGCCAGCATCAGGCCGATGAGCATGGACCCGGAGTCCCCCATGAAGATGCGGGCCGGGTGGAAGTTGTGCGGCAGGAAGCCCAGGCAGGCGCCGGCGAGCACCACGGAAATGACGGCGGGCGGGTAGAACAGCACGTCACCGCCGTGGTCGCGCAGCAGCCCGACGGAGAAGATGCAGATGGCCGACGCGGTGATCAGGCCGAGCCCGGCGGCCAGGCCGTCCAGGCCGTCGACGAAGTTCATCGCGTTGACGATCGACACCGTCAGCGCCAGGGTCAGCAGGATGGACGACGCCTGGTCCAGCACGATGGTGCCGACGCCGCCGATCGGGATGTACAGCACACTCCACGCGACGCCCATGGTGACCAGGACGCTGGCGGCGGTGATCTGGCCGGCGAACTTGGTCAGGGCGTCCAGGCCCCACCGATCGTCGATCAGGCCGATGAGCATGATCAGACCGCCGGCCACCACGACGGCCGGCATACCTGACGAATACACGAAACCGCGTGTCAGCGCGGGCAATTGGGAGGCCAGCAGCACCGCGGCGGCCACCCCGATGTACATGGCCAGTCCGCCCATCCGCGGAACCGGCTGGACGTGGACGTCGCGTTCGCGCGGGTAGGCGACGGCGCCGAAACGGAACGCCAGCGCCCGCACCCAGCCCGTGGCGAAGTAGGTGATGATCGCCGCGGTGAGACCGACCAGCACCAGCTCCCGCAGCGGGACGCCGGTGCCACGGTCGATCTGGGCGAGCAGCCGGCCTGCGTCGGCTACTACTGTCACGGCACCTCGCCGGTCAGGGACTCCGCTTCGACGCCGAGAACTTCGGCGATCTGCGCGACGGAGATCGGTCCTTCGCGCAGCACGCGCGGCGTCGCGCCGGTCAGGTCGACGATCGTGGAGGCGGCCTGCTTGGTCGCCGGTCCGGCGTCCAGGTACACCTCGACCTTGTCGCCCAGCTGCGCCCGCGCCTCGTCGGCGTTGACCGCGGGCGGCCGGCCCGAGATGTTGGCGCTGGAGACGGCCATGGGACCGACTTCGCGCAACAACTCGATGGCGACCGGGTGCAGGGGCATGCGCAGCATGACGCTGCCGTTGGTGTCCCCGAGATCCCACGACAGCGACGGGGCCTGACGCACCACCAGGCTGAGCGCCCCGGGCCAGAACGCCTCGATCAGATCGCGCGCCGACGGCGGCACGGCGTAGACCAGGCCGTCGATGGTGCGCCACGAACCCACGAGGACCGGGACCGGCATGTTGCGGCCCCTCCCCTTCGCGGCCAGCAGCGCGGCGACGGCCTCGCTGTTGAAGGCGTCGGCGCCGAGACCGTAGACGGTGTCCGTGGGCAGCACGACCAGGCGACCGCCCTTGAGCGCACTGATGGCCGAGGAGATCCCGGTGCTGCGCTTGGCCGCATCGCTGCAGTCGAACGTCTCCATCTACTACTCCTCGCTAGCGCTCATCGGTTGCAATGACCGACTCACTGTCGTGTCGCGGTGACGAACCGGGGCCGCCCGGCCAGATCTTGCCGCGCGGTGATATCTCCGAAACTACCGTCGCGCTCCAGAGCGGCCACCACCTGATCCGCTGTGGTGTCGTCGTGTTCGATGCCCAACCTGCCGCCGGGACGCAGCAGCCGCGCCGCCGACGCGATGATCGGCACGATGACGGACATGCCGTCGGGTCCGCCGAACAGGGCCGCGGCCGGGTCGTGGTCGATGACCTCCGGATCGAGTTCCGCGCCCTCGGGGATGTACGGCGGGTTGGACACCAGGAGGTCCACTGTGCCGGTCCTGTCTGCCAGCAGGCTGGGAACGGTGACGTCGGCCTCAAGTACCTCGACGGCGCTGCCGGCACAGTTGCGCCGGGCGTAGACGAGGGCCTCCGGGGATTTCTCGACGGCGACGACCTGCGCCTGCGGCCAGGTGTGCGCGAGAGCCAGGGCGAGGGCCCCCGAACCGGTGCACAGATCGACGATCAGCGGGCTCGGTGGCAGCGGCTGGGTCATGGCCCACTCCAGCAGCGCCTCGGTCTCCGGGCGCGGAATGAACACGCCCGGACCGACCCGCACTTCCACCGGACCGAAAGCGGCCGTTCCGATCAAGTGCTGCAAGGGAATTCGCCGTGCACGGCGCGCCACCAGATCGCGGAAACGCGGATAGAACTCCGGATCGGGTTCGGAGAACATCACCCGGGCGCGGTCCACCCCGGCGGCATGCGCGGCAAGGTATTCGGCGTCGACACGCGCGGAATCGATGCCGGCGGCGGCGAGCTGCGTAGTCGCCTCAGTGATGGCCTGGCGGATCACTCTTGTGCGAGCCGGGCCTGCTTGTCGGCGGCGGCGAGAGCGTCGAGCAGCGCGTCCATGTCGCCGTCGAGCACCTGGTCGAGGTTGTGGGCCTTGAAGTTGATGCGGTGGTCGGCGATCCGATTCTCGGGGAAGTTGTACGTCCGGATGCGCTCACTGCGGTCGACGGTGCGGATCTGGCTGGCGCGGTCCGCGGAGGCGTCGGCCGAGGCCTGCTCTTCGGCCAGCGCCTGCAGGCGCGCGGCGAGCACCACCATGGCGCGGGCCTTGTTCTGCAGCTGCGAGCGCTCGTTCTGGCAGGTGACGACGATGCCGGTGGGCAGGTGCGTGATACGGACCGCCGAGTCGGTGGTGTTGACGCCCTGACCACCCTTGCCCGACGACCGGTAGACGTCGATCCGCAGGTCGGATTCGTCGATCTGGACCTGCTCGACGTCTTCGGGCTCCGGGTAGACGAGGACGCCGGCGGCCGAGGTGTGCACGCGGCCCTGGGACTCGGTGACGGGAACCCGCTGCACCCGGTGCACGCCGCCCTCGAACTTCATGCGCGACCACACGCCGTCGGCGGAATCGCCCTTGCTGGCGATGGTGATGGTGGCGTCCTTGTAGCCGCC
The DNA here is from genome assembly GCF_001905655.1 of Mycobacterium sp. ST-F2. Classification (GTDB taxonomy): domain Bacteria; phylum Actinomycetota; class Actinomycetes; order Mycobacteriales; family Mycobacteriaceae; genus Mycobacterium. The sequence goes on along the minus strand of NZ_JMHT01000054.1, from coordinate 23,216 downwards.
GAGGTCCGACCAGGTCTCGTCGAGCACGGTGACGGTCCAGCCGTGGCGCTCGGCGTAGCGGATGTACATGCGCGCGAGGTCTGCGGCGAACAGCGCCGACTCCTCGCCGCCTTCCCCGGACTTCACTTCGAGGACGACGTCGTCGGCGTCGTGCGGGTCGCGCGGGGCCAGCAGGTCGGTCAGCTTGGCGTCGAGTTCGGCGACACGGGCTTCGAGCTCCGGGACCTCCGCCGCGAACGCGGCGTCCTCGGCAGCGAGCTCACGCGCCGCTTCGAGGTCGCCCTGGGCGGCCTCGAGCTTGCGGTAGGTCACGACGATCGGCGACACCTGTGCGAAGCGGCGCCCGACCTTGCGGGCCGCGCCGGCGTCGGCGTGCAGGTTCGGGTCCCCCAGCTGTCGCTCGAGATCGGCGTGCTCGGCCAGCAGCGCCTCGATGCGGGGCGCTGTATCTGTCTCTGCCACTTTCGGACTCCTGCGGTTGTTCTGGGGTGCCGGGTTCTGGATACGAAAACGGCGCCCGGACCTGACGCGAATGCGACAGATCGGGCGCCGTGAACGTAGCTAGCTCTCGGACGCGGCCTTCGAGCCGACGTTGCGCTTGCCGTACCGCTTCTCGAAGCGGGCCACGCGGCCGCCGGTGTCGAGAAGCTTCTGCTTGCCCGTGTAGAACGGGTGGCACTGCGAGCACACCTCGACCACGATGTGGCCGCTTTCCTTGGTGCTGCGCGTCTGGAAGCTGTTGCCGCAACCGCAGACCACGGTGGTCTCGACGTATGCGGGGTGAATACCCGATTTCATTTCATGGTCCTCTGTGATCGATGGCGCCGGGTCGCCCGATTATTCGGACGTGAACCGGAACCGAGGGGGTTCGGCGGTCGATTATGCCAGGTCAGCCGCCAAGGTCCTAAACGCGTCCGGGCCGGTGACTATTCCTCGGCACAGCGCTGCCCCAGCTCGGCCAGGCGACGCTCCAGGAATCGTCGTTCCGGCTCGGTCGTCGCCAAAGTCAGGGCGCGTTCGAACTCCCTGCGCGCCTCGCCGGCGCGGCCCAGACGCCGCAGCAGTTCCGCCCGAGTGGAGGGCAGATAGCGGTAATCGCCCAGGTCAAGCGCATCCACGAGCTCCAGCGCCCGGGCGGGATCGCCGGACTCGGCGACGGCGACCGCGCGGTTGAGTGCGACGACCGGTGATCCCGTCAGCTCTTCGAGCCGCTCGTACAGAACCACGACCTCGCGCCAATCGATGACCGGCTCGGCCTGCAGGGCGGCGATGGCCGCCTGCAGCACATACGGCCCGGCGGCCAGCCGCAGGGCCAGCGCGCGGTCGAGGGCGGCCCGGCCCGCGTCGATCTTGGCCTGGTCGTGCAATGCCCGATCCTGCTCGGCGAGGGGCACCACCCGGCCGTCGACCACACGGGCTGTGCGGCGCGAATCGTGCAGCAACATCAGGGCCAGCAGCCCGTAGGCCTCGGGCTCGTCGACCAGGAGGTCGGCAAGGAGGCGGCCCAGCCGGATCGCTTCGGCGGCGAGGTCGTCGCGCTCGGTGAAACCCTGGTTGAAGATCAGGTAGATCACCGCGAGCACCACCGACACCCGGTCGGGCAGTGCCGGGTCCGCGGGCAGGGCGAACGGGATGTTCGTCGCCTTGATCTTCGCCTTGGCCCGAGACAGCCGGCGCTTCATCGTGTCTTCGGAGACCAGGAACGCGCGCCCGATGTCGGCCGTCGTCAGCCCGCCGAGGGCCCGCAGGGTGAGGGCCACCTGCGCTTCGCGGGCCAGTGCCGGATGGCAGCACATGAAGATCAGCTGCAGGCGCTCGTCGCCGATGGTGCTGTCGTCGAGGTCGATCTCGTCCATGTTCTGACCCTGCCGATCCGCTTCGAGCAGACGGGTTTTGGCGCGCAGGGTCTGCTCGCGGCGCAACCGGTCGATCGCCACATTGCGTCCGGTACGGACCAGCCAGGCCACCGGCGCGTCGGGCACGCCGTCGTGCGGCCATCGCTCGGCGGCCCGTACGAACGCCTCCTGCGCGGCATCCTCGGCAAGTTCGAAGTCGCCGAGGATGCCGATGAGCGCGGCCAGGACCCGGCCCCACTCGCGCTGGAAGATCGCGTCGATCAGTAGCTCAACCCTTCCCGTCGCTTCGCTCGCCCAGTTGCCCCTCCCCGTCGCCTCGCTCGCCCTATCCCTCGCCCGGGACCTCGAAGAGCGGCCGCACCTCGACGCCGCCACCGAGTCGCACGGCCGGGATGCGCTGGGCGAACTTGAGAGCGTCGTCGAGATTGTCGGCTTCGATGACGAAGTAGCCGGCGAAGACCTCCTTCGTGTCGGCGAACGGACCGTCGGTGATCAGGCCGTCACCCCGCACCGATGTCGCGGTTTCGACGGGCTGCAGGTGGCCGCCATCGATGCACTGCGGGTCCTGACGAAGTGCCGCGTACTCGGCACTGAGGGCCGCGTGCTCTTCCTCGGTGATGTCGGTGTCGTGGCTGCCCGGCTTGATGTAGATCAGCGTTGCGTATTTCATCGTGGTCTCCTTCTGGGTTGATCGTCCAACAGCAATGAGACGAACGGGAACCCGTCAGGGGGACACGATCACGCAGATCAGTTTTCGGGCAGCAGGGCGTAGTCGGTGCCGTCGCGCTTCCACAGCACCCGGCCTGCCGGATCGGCGCCCAGTGCGACCAGTTCGCGCTTGAGAATCTTGTTGGTCGCTGTGCTCGGCAGGTCGTCGGCGAGCCAGACGTACCGCGGCCAGGACTTCGGGGACATGTCCGGCTGTGCGGCCAGGAATTCCGCGAACGACTTCGGGTCCAGGGTCTGGCCGTCGCGCAGCACCATGGCGGCCATCACCTGGTCGCCGACGAACTCGTCGGGCACCGGGTAGACCGCGACGCGACTGATCACGGGGTGGCGCAACAGGATTCGTTCGATGGGTGCCGCGGTGATGTTCTCTCCGTCGACCCGCATCCAGTCGGCGGTGCGGCCGGCCAGGTAGATCCAGCCGTCGGCGTCGCGGTAGGCCAGATCCCCGGACCAGTACATGCCATGCCGCAGTCGTTCGTCGGTCGCGCCCTGGTCGTTGTGGTAGCCGCGGAACATGCCGCTGCCGTTGGTGTTCACCAGCTCGCCGGTGGCCGCCTCGGCGTTGACGAGCGCACCGGTCTCATCGAAGCGGGCCACCTCGCACTCGGTGACGGTCTCCGGGTCGTAGATGGCGACGCCTGGGAAGCCCTTGCCGACGCTGCCGGCCGGAGTGCCTTCGGAGCGGGTGATGATGATCGCGAGCTCGGTCGAGCCGAAGCCGTCCCACACGCTGCAGCCGAAGCGGCGGCTGAACTCGTCGATGTCGCGGTCGGCGGCCTCGTTGCCGAAGGCCACGCGCAGCGGGTTGTCGTGGTCGTCGAGCTGCTCGGCGGTGGCCAGGATGTAGGCCAGCGGCTTGCCGACGTAGTTCATGTAGGTCGCGCCGTAGCGGCGGATGTCCGGGAGGAATCCCGACGCGGAGAACTGCGCGGGCGCCATGGCCGCTCCCGATCCGAGCGCGACGCCCCAGCCGGCGTAGACGCCGTTGGAGTGGAACAGCGGCATGGCCAGGTAGCAGGTGTCGCTGGCGGTCAGTTCGTAGCGCTGTACCAGCGCTGCCGCCGAGAACAGCACGATGGAGTGCGCCACCTCGACGGCTTTGGGCTCGCCACTGGTGCCGGAGGTGAAGATCATCATGAAGGTGTCGTCGGGTCCGACTTCACGATGCGGCGTCAGCTCCTGCCGCGGCCAGTCGGTCGCAGTGACGTCGATGACGGTGACGCCGGGCAGGCTGAGGCCCTCGAGCAGGTCGCAGTGCTTCTCGTCGACCAGGACGATCTGGCATTCGACGCGCGCGATGTCGCGGGCCAGTGCCTCGCCGCGACGGGTGTTGTTGATGCCGCACAGCACGTAGCCGCCCAGCGCCGCGGCGGCCAGCGCCGTCAGCATGTCGGGGGTGTTGCCCAGCAGGGTGCCGACGTGCAGCGGCCGCCGCGGATCGGCCTGGCCGATGAGGGCGGCGGCCTGAGCCTGCGCTCCGGCAACGTACTCTCGCCACGTCCAGGTCGCATCCCCGTACTTGACGGCGACGGTGTCCTGGTCGGCGCGTTCGCGAAGCAACTGCTGAAGGGTGTCCGCCATGTGGGCTCCCGGTGCATGGGCGATCACGAGAACCACCCGAGTGAACAGATTCCAGAAAGTGTCTACCATGGTTGTGGCGTAACGCAATAGCGTCAGCACCCTGGCAGAATCGTCGTTCGCCCGGTTGACATGTGAGGAGACACCCGGTGGCAAGCCCAGAATCCCCGAGAAGCGTGCGTGATCGGCTGATCGACGCCGCCGAAGAGTGCATGCGCGCCAAGGGAATTCGCGCCACGACGGTATCCGAGGTCGCTGAGGCTGCCGGGGTCTCCCGCGGCTGGCTGTACCGGCATTTCCCGGACAAGGTGAGCCTGCTGGGTGCCGCGATCGTCCGCCTGAACAACGCCTACTGGACCGACGCACACGCCATGCTGGAGTCGATCGAAGGCCTGGACAACCAGATAGTGACCGGAATTCAGCACGGCCGCACCGCCTATGACGACCCCGGCGCCCTGCTGATGAAGCTGCGTGTCGAGGAGCCGGACGAGTTCGCCGCCTGCGCCGGCGCCGGCGTCCAGGGCCTGGTGCCCGACCTCGCCGAATTCTGGTCCCGGTATCTCGTCGCCGCGCGCGACAACGGCGAGATCCACACCGACACCGACATCGACGACGCCGCCGAATGGATCGCGCGCGTGATCCTGTCGCTGGCCACGATGCCCGGGCAGCGATTGGACGCCAACAACTCCGAAGAGCTGCTCGCGCACGTGCGCCGCTACGTCATGCCGGGACTGAAGGCCCAACCTTAAGCGCGAGCGCACCTGCAACAGCGTTCACATTCGTCACTGCAGCACCTCGCCCTCTGCACCCACACGACTCCGGAACCCGGTATCGCCGGTGATATCACCGGCCGGATGGGTACGACCCTGGATACGACGCAACCCCCGAATTCGGGGGTTGCGCTGTTCTGGCGAACGACTAGTCGGCGTCCATGTTGCCGGGCGCGGTCTTGGAGACCTGGACCAGGAACTCGTAGTTGGTCTTGGTCTTGCGCAGCTGGCTCATCAGCAGGTCGATGGCCTGGTGCGGGTCCAGACCCGACAGCACCCGGCGCAGCTTGTGCACGACCGCGAACTCGTCCGGGCCGAGCAGCAGCTCGTCCTTACGGGTACCGGACGGGTTGACGTCCACGGCCGGGAACACCCGGCGCTCGGCGATCTTGCGGTCGAGCTTGAGCTCGGCGTTACCCGTGCCCTTGAACTCCTCGAAGATGACGGTGTCACCGGTGGAGCCGGTCTCGACCATGGCGGTCGCGATGATGGTCAGCGAGCCACCGTTCTCGATGTTGCGGGCAGCACCGAGGAACCGCTTCGGCGGGTACAGCGCGGTGGAGTCGACACCACCGGACAGGATGCGGCCCGACGCCGGCGACGCGTTGTTGTACGCACGTCCCAGACGGGTGATCGAGTCCAGCAGCACCACGACGTCCTTGCCCTGCTCGACCAGGCGCTTGGCCCGCTCGATGGCCAGCTCGGCGGCCTGGGTGTGGTCTGACGGCGGACGGTCGAAGGTCGAGGCGATGACCTCACCCTTCACCGAGCGCTGCATGTCGGTGACCTCTTCCGGACGCTCGTCGACGAGCACCACCATGAGGTGGCATTCCGGGTTGTTTCTGGTGATCGCGTTGGCGATGTCCTGCATGATCGTGGTCTTACCGGCCTTCGGCGGGGACACGATCAGCGCACGCTGGCCCTTACCGATCGGCATGATCAGGTCGATCACACGCGTGGTCAGCCGCTCCGGAGTGGTCTCCAGGCGCAGTCGCTGGTTCGGGTACAGCGGGGTCAGCTTGGTGAAGTCGGGCCGGTTGCGCGCAGCCTCGACAGGACCACCGTTGACGCTGTCCAGACGCACCAGCGGGTTGAACTTCTGGCGCGGGTTGTTGCCGCCACCGGTGTTCTCGCCTTCGCGGGGGACCCGCACGGCGCCGGTCACGGCATCGCCGCGGCGCAGGCCGTTCTTGCGGACCATGTTCATCGAGACGTAGACGTCGTTCGGTCCGGCCAGGTAGCCCGAGGTGCGGACGAACGCGTAGTTGTCCAGCACGTCGAGGATGCCGGCGACCGGCTGCAGGACGTCGTCCTCGCGCAGTTCGGTCTCGGCGTTGCCGCCCTGGTTGTCGCCACGTTCCCCACGACGACGACGGTCGCGGTCACGGAACCGACGGCCACGACGGCCGCCACGGCTGTCGTCGTCGTCATTGTTGTTGGAGTTGTCGCCCTGGTCGCGGTTGCCGCCCTGGTTGCGGTTACCGCCCTGGTTGTCGCCACCGCGGTCGCGGTTGCCACCCTGGTCGCGGTTGCCGCCCTGGTTACCTTCGCCCTTGTTGCCGCCCTGGTTGCTGTTGTCAGCGTTGCGGTCGCGGTTGCGCTCCTCGCGCGGGGCGTCGGCGTTGTCGGCGTTCTCCGACTTGTCGGCAGGCTTGTCGGCGGCATCGCCGGCTTCGCCATCGGCGGGCGAGCCGGCGCGACGCGACGCGCCACGGCGCTCGCGCCGCGGGGCCTGCTCAGCGGCGGGGGCGTCACCAGCGGCGGCTTCACCGGCGGTGTCCGCGGCCGGGGCCTGGGCTTCCTTGACCTCGGCGGGGGCGTCGGTGCCGTTGACGGCCTCGGGAGCCTTGGCCTCGTTCTTGGCTTCGGCCCTGGGCTCGGTGGCCTTGGCGGCCTTGGCCTCGGCCTTCGCGCCGTTGGCCTCGCCGCGGTGTTCGCGGATGGCCGCGATCAGTTCGCTCTTGCGCATGCCGGAGGTGCCCTTGACGCCTGCTTCGGCAGCGAGCGCGCGCAGGTCGGGAAGCAGAAGACTGGTCAGCGATCCGGAGCGTCCGGCCGCCGGCGCTTCAGTTGCCGGGGCATCAGTGTTGCCATCGGCGGTGAAGAGGTCCGTATCAGTCACGGATTTCCTTTCTGTGCCCTCGCACGTCTGATCAGGCGAGGGTTTGGTTCGCAGTCGGACGGCATCCCCGAACCGCATTCGTCAAATGCCTGGTCAGCTGAGGCACTGCATCAGCCAAGCACCAGGATTTGCCGCCGTGCGGCGAACCATCAGTCCACGAGTTGAACATCAAAGAGAAGAGTGGTCGTCCTACCGTAGGCGCAGGTACTAGAGCCTGCGATTGCTGGACGGTGCGAGAATATCTCGCATCCGACAATGAAGCAAGAAATGCCACTCCGGCGTGTGCTTTCCGTTTAGACGCCGGCACCGACGGTCCAGCGAACCCCTTGGCCCACTGCCATCTTTTCGACGGCGAACCCCTTGGCCGCGCCGAATTCGAGGACCTCGGCAGGCAACTGGGGTTCGGTGCTGAATGCGATAACCGCAGGTCCAGCACCGGAAAGCACTGCTGCCACCCCAGAACGCCGGAGCATCGCGAGATATTCCGCCGAGGCCGGCATCGCCGCCGCGCGCTGCGGTTGGTGCATCACGTCCTCTGTGGCGGCCATCAGCAAATCCGGGCGCTGGGTCAGCGCCACCACCAGGAGGGCGGCACGGCTGACGTTGAACGTGGCGTCCTTATGCGCGATGACGTCCGGCAGCACGGCCCGGGTCTCGGCGGTCGACGACCGCACCTGCGGAATCGCCGGAAACAGATGGATATCCGGGTGCAGCGTCAGCGGCGCCGCCGCGTACACCGGACCGGGTTCGGTGTAGGACACCACCGCGCCACCGAGCACCGCGGCGGCCGCGTTGTCCGGATGCCCCTCGAACTCCGAGGACAACTGCACCAGCTGATCGAGCGTCAGCGGCTGCGAACCCGATTGTGCGATAAGGCCGTTGGCGACGGCGAGGCCACCGACCACCGCGGCCGCCGACGACCCGAGCCCCCGCGAATGCGGAATGACGTTGCGGCACTTGATGTTCAGGCCAGCAACCGAGACGCCGCCGGCCTCCAGACCACGCCGGACGGCCCGGACAACCAGATGCGACTCGTCGTCCGGAACCTGTCCGGAGCCCTCCCCCGTCACCTCGATGGTGAGACCGGAATCGGTTGTCTCAGCCTGAATTTCGTCGTACAGACTCAACGCCAGACCCAGGCTGTCGAAGCCGGGGCCGAGATTGGCGCTCGAGGCGGGGACGACGGCGGTGGCGAGCAGGCCGGTGGGCAGGGTTTCGGTCACTGGCGTCAGACCAGTCCGAGCTTTTCGACCACGGCGGTCGGGTCGACAGGGATGGCCTTGACCTCGGGCATGCCCTTGAGGGCGTTGTCGGGGTCCTTGAGGCCGTTGCCGGTGACGGTGCAGACCACGGTCGAGCCGGGCTTGACCCAGCCGTCCTCGATCGACTTGAGCAGGCCCGCGATGCTGGCGGCCGACGCCGGCTCGACGAAGACGCCCTCGGCCTTGGCGACCAGGTGGTACGCGGCGAGGATCTCTTCGTCGGTGGCAGCGAGGAAGCGCCCGTCCGACTGCTCCTTGGCCGCGACAGCGCCGTCCCACGAAGCCGGAGAACCGATTCGGATGGCCGTGGCGATGGTCTCCGGGTTCTTGACGGGCTCGCCGAGCACCAGCGGCGCCGCGCCGGCAGCCTGCGTGCCGAGCATGCGAGGCAGGCGGTCGGACACGCCGTCACGGTGGTATTCGCGGTAGCCGCGCCAGTAGGCGGTGATGTTGCCGGCGTTGCCGACGGGCAGCGAGTGCACGTCAGGCGCGGTGCCGAGGGCATCGACGATCTCGAACGCCGCGGTCTTCTGGCCCTCGATGCGGACCGGGTTGACCGAGTTGACCAGAGCAATGGTCGGGTAGTCGGCGGTCAGCTTGCGGGCCAGCTCCAGACAGTCGTCGAAGTTGCCGTCGACCTGAATGATCTTGGCGCCGTGCATGACCGCCTGCGCCAGCTTGCCCATGGCGATCTTGCCCTGCGGGATCAGGACCGCGCAGGTGATGCCCGCGCGCGCAGCGTAAGCGGCCGCCGATGCCGAGGTGTTGCCGGTGGACGCGCACAGCACAGCCTTCTGGCCCTTGGCCACAGCGTCGCTGACGGCCATGGTCATGCCGCGGTCCTTGAACGAACCGGTCGGGTTGAGCCCCTCGACCTTCAAATGCACTGTGCAGCCGGTCTGTTCGCTCAGCCGCTTGGCGTGGATCAGCGGGGTGCCACCCTCGAGCAGGGTGACCGGCGTCCAGTTCTCGGTGCCGGGCAGACGATCCCGGTAGGCCTCGATCAGGCCGGGCCACGGCTTGTGCACGCTCATCGATTCGTTCCTTCCATGCGCAGCACGCTGTTGATGCTCTGCACTGCTTCGTGATCGGCCAGGGCCGCAACGGTTTCCGACAGGGCTTCGTCGGTCGCCCGGTGGGTGACGACGACGATGCGAGCGCCGCTGCGCTGGCCGGACTCGTCCTCCATGCCCTCCTGACGGACCTCGGCGATGCTGACCTCACGCTTGCCGAATTCGGCTGCGACAGAAGACAACACACCCGGCTTGTCCGCCACGTTCATGCTCACGTAATAGCGGGTCTCGATCGCGCCGATCGAGGCGATGGGCAGCTTGGCGTACTTGGATTCCCGCGGACCGCGGCCACCCTGCACGCGGTTGCGCGCGGCCATGACGACGTCACCCATCACGGCCGACGCGGTCGGGGCACCGCCGGCGCCGCGGCCGTAGAACATCAGCTCGCCGGCGGCCTCGGCCTCCACGAAGACCGCGTTGAACGCGCCGTTGACCGACGCCAGCGGGTGGTCCAGCGGTACCAGCGCAGGGTAGACACGGGCCGAAACCCGTTGCTTGCCTTTACCTGTGGTCAGGCGCTCGCAGATGGCGAGCAGCTTGATGGTGCAGCCCAGCGCCTTCGCGGACTCGAAGTCGGCGGCACTGACCTTCGTCATGCCCTCGCGGTAGACGTCGTCGGCGGTGACCCGGGTGTGGAACGCGATGGACGCCAGGATGGCGGCCTTCGCGGCGGCGTCATAGCCCTCGACGTCGGCGGTCGGGTCGGCCTCGGCGTAGCCCAGCACACCGGCTTCGGCCAGTGCGTCGGCGTAGTCGGCGCCGGTCTCGCTCATCGCCGACAGGATGTAGTTGGTGGTGCCGTTGACGATGCCGGCCACCCGGCACACGACGTCACCGGCGAGCGACTGCGTCAGCGGACGGATCACCGGGATCGCGCCGGCCACGGCCGCCTCGAAATAGAGGTCCACGCGCGCCTTTTCGGCAGCCTGTGCCAGTTCGCCGGTGGACTGCGCCATCAGCGCCTTGTTGGCGGTGACCACCGACTTGCCCTGCTCCAGCGCGGCCATGATGGCCTTGCGGGCCGGCTCGACAGGACCCATCAGCTCGATGACGATGTCGACGTCGTCGCGGGCGACCAGTGCCTCGATGTCGTCGGTGAGCATCTCGACGGGTACGCCACGGCCCTTGGCGACCTTGCGGACACCGACGCCGCGCAGCTCCAGGGGCGCACCGATGCGAGCGGCCAGGTCGTCAGCGCTGTTCTCGATGATCCGGACCACCTCGGTCCCGACGTTCCCGAGTCCGAGAACTGCTACGCCGATCGGCTTTTCACTCATTGACCACTCACCTCCAGGCTCAACAGGTCTTCTACGGTCTCCCGACGCAGGATCAGCCGTGCAGTGCCGTCCTTCACCGCAACCACGGCGGGACGGGTCAGCAGGTTGTACCGGCTGGACATCGAGTAGCAGTACGCGCCGGTGGCGGCGACCGCGATTAGGTCACCAGGACCAACATCACTGGACACCCACGTGTCCCGGACGATGATGTCGCCGGTCTCGCAATGCTTTCCGACGATCCGGGCCAGTGTCGCCGGGGCCTCGCTGGCGCGGGACACCAGCCGGGCGTCGTACTGCGCGTCGTACAGGGACGGGCGGATGTTGTCGCTCATGCCGCCGTCGACGCTGACGTAGCGCCGGTACTTGTCGGCTGACACCGCAACGTCTTTCACGGTGCCGACCTCGTACAGCGTGATGGTGCCGGGGCCGGCGATGGCCCGACCGGGCTCCACGACCAGCTTGGGCGTGGGCAGCCCGACGGCCTCCGACTCGGCCTTCACGATGGCCTTGAGCTTGTCGGCCAGTTCCTTCATGGGCGGCGGGTCATCGCTCGGCAGGTACGAGATACCCAGTCCGCCACCGAGATCCATGACCGACATCTGCGCGGTCTTCTCGACGCCGAATTCGGCGACGACGTCGCGCAGCAGGCCGATGACGCGGTGCGCGGCGATCTCGAAACCGGCCACGTCGAAGATCTGCGAGCCGACGTGGCAGTGCAGACCGACCAGGCGCAGGTTGTCGGTGGCGAAAACCTTGCGCACCGCGTCCATCGCGGCGCCACTGGCGAGCGAGAGCCCGAACTTCTGGTCCTCGTGCGCGGTGGAGATGAACTCGTGGGTGTGCGCCTCGACGCCCGGGGTGACGCGGACCAGGACGTCCTGAACCACACCGGCCGCGCCGGCGATGGCCTCCAGGCGTTCGATCTCGATCTCGGAGTCCAGCACGATGTGCCCGACGCCGGCCGCGACCGCAGCTGTCAGTTCAGCGACCGATTTGTTGTTGCCGTGCACCGTGATTCGGTCGGCCGGGAACTCGGCGTGCAGGGCCACGGCCAACTCGCCACCGGTGGCCACGTCCAGGCACAGGCCCTCCTGCGCGACCCAGCGCGCAATCTCGGCGCACAGGAACGCTTTTCCGGCGTAGTGCACGTGCTCGCCGCCCCCGAAAGCGTCGGCGATCTCGCGACAGCGGGACCGGAAGTCGTCCTCGTCGATGACGAACAGCGGCGTGCCGAACTGCTCGGCCAACGCACCGACCGTCACGCCGGCGACGCTGACCTGACCGTCGGCGCCCCGAACCAGGTTGCGCGGCCAGACATTCGACGCCAACAGGTTGACCTCGTCGGGCGTCCGCGGCATCTCCGGCACCACGTTGCCGGTCGGCTGTCCGCTCACATCCGCTCCGGAGCGCTGACGCCGAGGATCTGCAGACCGTTGGCGATGACCTGGCGGGTGGCCGCGCACAGCGCGAGCCGCGCCCGGTGCAGGTCGTTGTGCTCTTCGTCGCCCATCGGGAGCACCCGGCAGGAGTCGTAGAACCGGTGGTAATCACCGGCCAGGTCTTCCAGGTAGCGGCACACGCGGTGCGGTTCCCGCAGGGCCGCAGCTGTTTTGAGCACCCGCGGGAACTCGCCGATGGTGCGCATCAGGGTGGCTTCGCGGTCGTGGTCGAGCAGTTCGAGGTGCCCGAGGTCCGGCTGTAGGCCCAGGTCGGCGGCGTTGCGCGCCAGGGCCGACAGCCGCGCGTGCGCGTATTGCACGTAGTAGACCGGGTTTTCGTTGGAGGCGCTGGCCCACAGCCCCAGGTCGATGTCGATGGGGCTGTTCACCGACGACCGGATCAGCACGTAACGCGCCGCGTCCACGCCGATGGCGTCGACCAGGTCCTCCAGGGTGATCACGGTGCCGGCGCGCTTGCTCATGCGCATCGGCTGACCGTCCTTGACTAGGTTGACCATCTGACCGATCAGCACCTCGACCGTGGCGGGGTCCTCGCCCAGCGCGGCCGCGACGGCCTTCAGCCGGCCGATGTAGCCGTGGTGGTCGGCACCGAGCATGTAGATGCACAGGTCGAATCCGCGCTGGCGTTTGTCCAGGTAGTACGCGATGTCGCCGGCGACATATGCCGGGTTGCCGTCACTCTTGATGACGACGCGGTCCTTGTCGTCACCGAACTCGGTGGTGCGCAACCAGATTGCGCCGTCCTGCTCGTAGATGGAGCCGTTGTCGCGCAGCTTGTCGATGGCCTGGTGCACCCGGCCCGAGGTGTGCATCGAGTCTTCGTGGGTGTAGACGTCGAAGTCGGTGCCGAAGTCGTGCAGCGACTGCTTGATCTGACCGAACATCAGATCCACGCCGAGCTCGCGGAAGACTTCCTGACACTCGTCGGCGGGCAGGCTCAGCGCGTCGGGCCGCTTGGCCACCACGTCGGCGGCGATGTCCTTGATGTAGTCGCCGCCGTAGCCGTCCTCCGGCGCCGGCTCGCCCTTGGCGGCCGCGACCAGCGAGCGGGCGAACCGGTCGATCTGACCGCCGTGGTCGTTGAAGTAGTACTCGCGGACGACGGTGGCGTCCTGCGTGGCCAGCAGGCGGCCCAGCGCATCACCGACGGCGGCCCAGCGGGTGCCGCCGATGTGGATGGGCCCGGTCGGGTTGGCCGAGACGAACTCCAGGTTGATGTGGCGGCCCTTGAGCTCCTCGGATGTGCCGTAACTCGCACCGCTACCCAGGACGTTGAGGACGACGACGCTCTGCGCGGACGCCTCGATGCGCAGGTTCACAAAGCCCGGACCGGCGATGCTGGCGTCGGCGATGCCGTCGGCGTTGATCAGGGCCTCGGCCAGCCATTCGCCCAGCTGACGGGGGTTGACGCCGACCTTCTTGCCCAGCTGCAGCGCCAGGTTGGTGGCGTAATCGCCGTGCTCGGGGTTACGCGGGCGCTCGATGGCGACTGTTTCGGGCAGCGCGGCGATGTCCAGGTCGTGTTCGACCAGGACCACGGCGGCGGTGTTCTTTAGCAGTTCAGCCAGATCGGCGGGGGTCACGGGGGTCCATCCTATGGGCTGAGCTGCTCACGCTTGTCATCGGTGTCATCTGGTGGTTGACAGATCAAGCCCCCAGTAGTCGACACCGACGCGCTCGGTGGTTGACGCCGATTCGGGGGGTCGGTCACCGATGCGCTAGTCTGTGTTCGCCCAACGGCGCAGCTGGCCTGCCAGCATCATGCGCCCCCGTAGCTCAGGGGATAGAGCGTCTGCCTCCGGAGCAGAAGGCCGCAGGTTCGAATCCTGCCGGGGGCACCAGGTCAGCGCATGTTTTAGCCTGTCGCGTGCAAATTACGTGCAAGATCAGGGCAGCCAGAACGGTGCAGGTCAGCCCGATTTCACGATGCCCTCGTAATGGTGAATACGGCCGCGAGCGTCGTAGATCGGCGTCACGGGTGCCTCAAACCGGGCACCGAGTCCGGTCCGCCCGCCGAAGTCCACACTGATCACGACGGAATCACCTAGTTCGTATTCGAGCGAGCGCGGCAGCAATAGGCGGTACTTGTTGATTCCGAACAGCGGCCGACCCTTGAGCGGTTCCTCGGTCTGACCTTCGAGTCGTTCAGTGATGACGCGGCCCATCACGACCTTGGTGGTCTCGACTTCCGTCTCACGGTCACGCAGGTGCAGCGTGATCTTGTCGCGGCCCAGCATCACTGCGCCCTGACCCGGTACCGGTTAAGGACGATCTGCTCGGCCAGGTTCCACCCTTGCCACCCGGCGCGCAGGGACACACTGCCGAAGTCCGCCGCCAACTGCTCGGGGTTGGCGACCAAACGCGCTGTCGCCGTGACGATTACGGCCGCGATGTCCTCGGCCGGGTCGGTACCGGCGAACCCACGGCCTCGGGTGTAGCTGCGGGCCAGCGCGGTGATGATCGCGGCGTGCTGCCCGGCCAGGGCGACGATCACGGTGTCGTCGCCCTGGCCCAGGAAGTCAGCGACCTGCTGGCCGGTAACGGCTGTCATCAGGCCTCGGTCAGCAGCGTGACGGCCTTGGCCTGCAACAGCGCGGTGTCCCAGCGGCTCACGACCCGGATACCGATGCTGTCGTAGTCGCCCCAGGTCTGGTCAAGGATCTTGACCTCGGCGTTCACGTCGCGAGCGACGACCACCTTCGACATATCGACCAGGCCGACGCGCGCCTTGCCGGGAGCTGCGCCCGTGTTGGCGATGTTGTCGGTGATGATCACCGGCAGGCCGAACAGCCGCAGCTCCGTGCCGTTCTGGATGGTGTTGGGGTCGATGACGTAACGGGCGTCCCCGGTGCCGACCTTGATCTTGCGGATCGCGGCGAACGACGCGGCGGTCATCACCCAGTGGGTCGGGCTGACCTTGTTGCCCTGCGCAGCGGCCAGGCCGTCGATCAGGGAATCGGGGTCGGCCAGGTCCAGGGTGCCGGTCGCAATACCGGTCTGGCGCAGGATGCCCTTGATGGTGTTCGACGTACCGGCACCGTCCCACAGCGCCGCGTCCAGGGCGTTGGCCACGTCGGTGACCAGACGGGTCCGCAGCACGCTTTCCAGGCCGACGACCGAGGTACGGATCAGCTCATTGGAGAGCTTGACCAGCACCTTGAGGCCCTTGAGCGTGGACGGCAGCAGCGTCACCTCATCGAACGCCACGTCGCCGTCGGTGATCTGCGCACCCTCGGCCACAAACCCGGCGGTCACGCCGTTGACGATGCGCGGCACCCGGACCGGAGAACTGGAGTCGAGCACGACCGGGCCAGCGGCCAGGAACGTGCTGGCCTGCTCCAGCGGCTGCACCAACAGGCTGGAGACCTGGGACTGAATCAGGGTGGAATTGCCCGAAGTAACTTCGATGGCCATGTCTTGAAAATCCTTGCGTCACAGGGGATTCCGCTGCTCTGCGCGAGGCACCGGCGAGCTTCGAAGATGGGGCGGGATTGCCCCCGTCGATGCCCCGCGCAGAACAGCGGGGAGGGGTCGAACCCGTGTCGCCAGGACAGTGATGGGGCCGGTCCGCCAGGAACCGACCCCATCAGCATACCCCCGAGGGGTACTAGGCCAGCGATTTCAGGGTGTCGAGCAACGAGAACGACCCCGAGGCCGGGCCGCGCTGGCCCTGCCCGATGTCCCCTCGCGGCGTCCGGCTGGCCAGGTGCGGCTTGTCGGTCAGCAGCGCGTCGATGGCCCCGGTCAGCGCCTCGGCGTCGTCCAGGTGCGCGGCGTCGAACTCCAGGTCAGCCGGGTCCGCCAGTCGGCCGGTGGCCCGCACCAACTCGGTATGCAGCCGCGCGGCATAGGCATCGGCCTGCCCGGCCCGCTGCCGGTACTTCCCGTTCTCCTGCCGCAGCTTCTCCACCACCGAGCGCGGGAACGTCTCGGCGTCGTCGCCGCCGTCGCCACCGAGGCCGGCCAAACTGCGGCTGGCCTCGGTGTCGCCCTCGGTGGTCTCGGTGGCGGCGTCCTCGGTCACCGTCTCATCGACCTCGGTGGTTTCATCGGTAGTGGTCATGCGGATTTCCCTTCGGTTGTTGTGACTATTTCCTGTTGGCAATTGCAGCCAAAATGGCGCTTGAAGTGGGCTTTCGGATGGAACACCCGGCCGTCCTCGGCCCAGCGGACGCAGCGCTGGCACGGGTCGGCGTCGAGCTTGCGGGTCCAGCCCTTCACCACCGGTATGCGGTTGATGACCTCGACCGTGATGGCCTGACCCGTGTCCAGCGGTTCCGACCGGGCCAGCCGTTCCAGCCGGTTGGCCGTCTCGTCAGGTTCCGCCTCGACCACCGGTTCCGACGCGGCCTCCGGTTCCGACGCGGCCTCCGGTTCCGGCGCGGGCACCGGCTCCGGGTGAACCTCGGGTTCACCCGGAGCCGGCTCCCGGCGAACCTCGGGTTCGGGCGCGGGCACCGGCTCCGGGTGAACCTCGGGTTCGGGCACCGGCTCCGGCGCGGGCTCCCCGATGATCGTCTCCACGGCCTTAGTCAGCCGCTCCGTGTCATCACGCGGTGCAATGCCGTTGGGCGGCTGCGGGATACCGGTCGCCGCCTCGATCTGCGCAGCGACTCCCAGATCGGCCAGCGTGGTCGCCGCAGCGTTCGCCGTCGCGATCACGGCCGCTATCGCAGGCACCGCGACGGCCGGGGCCACGCCGCCCGCCTGCATCGCGGTGTAGATGCCCAGAACCGAGGCGGCCGTGCCGGCCGCCAGCGCCTCGGTCTGGCCCTGGTAGTCCTCCACCACGGTCACGCGGCACCACCGCCCCGCAGCAGGGTCAGCCCGGCACCGTCCAGCGCCTCGGCCCGGCGGGCGGTGCGGATAGCCGCGATCTCGTCATCGGAGTACCCCAACCGGGCCAGCGCGACGGACGCGGGCAACAGACCCGACTGGAACAGCTTCACCACGGCGTCGGCCTCCTGGGCCACCGAGCGGGTAGCAGCGTCGGCCCACTGGACCCGTGCCTCGACCTGGGAGGGGTCGCGACCGTCACGGACCGCGACCATGAGCTTGGCCACCTGCTCCCATGCCCGCCCGAGGGTCTGCTGTCGAGCCTCGGCGCGGGCGGTCAGGCTGGCCTCCGCTGCCCGCAGGGCGTCGGCGCTGGCCGGGTTGTCGGAGAACACCCCGACGTAGTGAGCGGGCAGCGTGGACACGGCCATGATCTGGCCCAGGATCACCCGGACGCTGGCCTCATACCCGGACAGGTCAGCAGCGGCCAACTGCCCGAACTTGGCGGCGTCGTTCTCGCTGATCATTGCCCGATGGCCCTCGGGAATCGGGTTGACCTCGCGCATCACCGGCTGGCCGTCGTCGTCCAGGACGGGGTTGCCGTCGTCATCGAGCACCGGTTCCTCGGTCAGCTCGATGCCGGTGGCCCAGCGCCGGGGACGGCCGACGAACTCGCTGGTCACCATCATGTCGGCCAGGGACTTATTCAGCGCGTCCACCAGCGGCTTGAGGTCGTCAATCTCGCTGCCGCCCCAATCACCGACGATGCGGTCGGTGTTGCGCAGGTTGACCACCGGCACGACACCGAGGGGGTTCGGGATGACCTCGATGGTCGTGAACCCGTTGGCCACTGCGCCCTGCTGATCAGCACGCAGGCGGCGGATTTCGTCCGGCAGGTACACCACGGCCTCGGTCGTCTTGGCCGTCGCGTCCTCCCAGCGCTTCACCGCCGCGACCACCTCACGGCTACCCGGATCAGTAAGCACGGCAACCTGTTTGGCCGATTCCACGGTGACACGGGGACGACCGGACCGGTCTGCCCACACGATCACGTAGGAATCGCCCAGCAGCAGCGCCTCACGGTGCGCCACGCCCGCCTGCTGGTCCAGGTCGTTGCGCAGCCAGTCGGGCCAGATGGCCGCAGCCTCCCCGGTGAAGCCGGTCACCCGCAGCCGCTCGGCCAGCGCCGTCACGGCCAACCTCGGGAGGTTGGACGCCATGACGCCAAACCGGTTGCCCAGCGCGGTTTTCGCCTCCGGGGACAGGAACGCCAACGGCTGCTTGCCGTCGTAATACCGGTCCAGATCGGCATACCGGGCCAGCGGCTCATTGAGCCGTTGCAGCAGGTTGGTCAACAGTTCGGTCTGGGTCATGCGAAGCTCCTTGCTCGTTTCTTGTTGGACTTGGCCATGTGGAACGCCGCCCGGTCGAACGCCACGATGGCGGCCACAGCGGCGTCGATCTTGCGGGGAGACCCCCGCTTGTCCTTGCTCACCAGGTCGCCCATGGGGGTCGGTTTGGCGATGCAGTGCGCGACGTGCGCGGCCATCTGCGGGTCGCCGTCGTGGCTCACCGATTTCGTGATCACGGCCTGATACAGCCGGTCAGTGGCCGGGGCCATCCGCTGCGCGTTGGCGGTGTTCCACTCCAGCACCCGGCGCTCACCGTGACGCTGCGCCCACTGCTCGATCTCGCTGCGCCAGCCCCACGGGTCGGCGGCCAGCTCGATGACGTCGAACTTCTGAAACGCCATCTGCACGGCCATATCAACCTCGGCCCGAGGCACCCGCCAACGCGGATCACCGGGGTTCGACCACAGGCCCTCAAGCCACAGGTAGCCGTCGAGCGTGCACCCGACCAACGCGGTCGAGTCACCCGAGGCCGACCCGTCGAACGCCAGGACGACACGCTCACGCGGCCCCACGTCCCGACCATCAGCGCAGGCGTCCCAGGCACCCCACGGCAACCACGACTCGACACCGGTAACCCACTGGCCCAGACGCAACTGCCGGAACACCGGCTCGCGAATCGTCTTGCGCGCCGCCTCGATGCCGTCCTCGGACAGGAACGGGTCCTCACACGCAAGGGCCGGATTGCCGACCCGCCACGCCTTGCGGTCGGTCACCGCGCAGCCGTCCGGCGCGGCGAACTCCCGGAAGTAGAACGCGGGGTCGTCACCGGCCCGGCCGTGCTCGACCAGCCGCCACATGATGGAGTCCGGGGAGCTGGCCGGGGTGCTGATCGCCAACGTCAGCGACTCCGGCCGCTTGCCGGACACCGAGGTCACCGCCTCCCACACGGCCTCGGTCACCACGTGCAGCTCGTCCACGATCAACAGCGACGGGTCATGCCCGTGCAGGGCACCCGGTTCCGCAGGCAGCGGCGTCAGGGTGGCGTCGTTCTCCGGCAACACCAGCCGGTCGGCGTACACCTGCACCCGGTCGGCCAGCAGCGGGTTCAGCTCCACGATGCGCTTGGCGTACTTCATGGTGATGTTCGCCTGGCGCTGGTCGGACGCGACCACCAGCACCTCGGCCGACGGCGGACCGGTGAACAGCTCGGCCACGCCGAGGGCCGCCGCCAGCATCGTCTTGCCGTTTGCCCTGGGGATGCTCACCAGCGCCGTGCGGATACCCGGCGCGAACGCCCCGGTGATGATCTCGCGCTGGAACGTCCGCAGCTTGAACGGATCCCCGGCACCATGGCCGCGCGGGGTGACCACATAGTCACGGATGAACCGCTCGCGGCGCTCGGCCCGCCCGGCCGGATACGCCGAGAAGTCAAGGGGCGCAGCCTTTACCGTGCCCTTCGGACCCGCCCTCATGCCACCGCCGCCTTTGCTGGCAGGACGTTGCCGTTTGCTGGCCGCAGCCCGGACGCTCGAAAATCGGTGTGTAACTCAGACTTAGCCTCACCGCGCGGGTCTTTACGGCCCCGAGGAGGGGTCATCCCCCAGGGGTCGCGCGAGGGGCGAGTTTGCTGGGATCGCGAGGTAGTTTGCTGGGTGGCCGTCGGCCGGGCCGCGCCACGGCTCCGGTTGCACGGGCCACAGACCACCTCGGCGTCGATGCCGAGGCGGATGCGCTTGCCCTTGGCCTTGCGCTCCCATGCCGAGGGCAGATGGTCGAGCTGCAAGTCCTCGGTGGCACCGCAGTCGGTGCAGAACGGCTGCAGCTTACGGCCTTTGGCGCTCAGACGCTGCCAGGCGGCGTCATACCCTCGGGCCGCTGCCGAGACCTTCGGCGACGACGGCCGGACATGCTCGGGGCACCGGGAGCCGTCGGCAGGCTCGCCGCACTCAAGGCACGGGCGCAGGGTCACAGCTCCCCCTCGGCGTCGGTCATCCGCTCCAGCAGCTTGGACCGCCAGGCGTCGAGCACCACCTGAGAACGGCCGCCGCTGCCCAACGTGAGCGCATGTTCCATCAGCATCAGCAGCGCCGACAGGATGGCCGTGTGGTCGGCCCGCTCGGAGAGCACCGCGTCCACGCCCACCTTGTCGCGACGGATGTACGCCTCAATGAGCGCCACCGCCGCCAGTGCGTGGTCGTTGGCGTCACCAGTCGATTCCATAGATTCTCTATCCTTTCAGTCCAGGGTGCAGGGGGTCGGTTTGCAGTTAGCTGGGAGCTGTCGCCGCCACGGCTGCGTAGCGGTGGGTCGCCGCTGCTCTCACGCCGCTGCTCTATCTCGATTCGGTTCACCCGAGGGGTTCCCCTTCGGCCTCCGGTCCCCGCCGTGATCCGGTGCGCCACCTGGGCGGCCCAGCGCGCCACCCCTATAGGGTGGTGGCGCACCTGGCGCACCCATTGCGCGGAACTGGCGCACGGTGGCGCACTGATCAGTGAATTTATGCTCTGAGCTGCGCAAATAGGTGCGCCAGTAGGCGAGTGGCGCACGGTGGCGCACCTGGCGCACTCACTAGGGAGCAGCGACCCGAAAACCGTATCGCCGCAGGTCATAGGGGGTGCGCCAGTGCGCCACCCCACTTTTGGCGCACCGAGGGTCATTTTCATGCCGGATTCTCCTGTTCGGAGCGGCCCGAAAACGGGTCCACACCGGTCAGCGTGTGCCATTCCGGCGCGGCCTTGGTGCCCTTGTTGATGACCCGGCTGATCTGTTCAAGACGCTCCACGGCGTCCTTGAGCTTCCGCCGCGAGAGGTTGCTGGAGCCGTGTTCCAGCACCTTCTCAAGGCCACGCAGAGACAGGCCGGGGTGCTGGTCGATCAGCTCCCACACCGCATCGTTCTCGGCCTGGTGACGGTTGGCGGTGCGCTCGGCACGCGGGTTGTCACCGAGCGTCAGGTGACCGCCGTCATCGAGCTTGAGCACCCCGGCCTCAACCGACACGTCACGGCCAAAGGCGCTGAACGTGCGCGGCGTCGATCCGTCCGGCACGCCGTCGATCTCGATGCGCGCGAGGGCATCGGGGAACCCCTCAAGGGAGCTGTGGCCCCGAGCGCCCCGGTCGGCGTCCTTACCGAGGTGGTGCACGACGACCAGGCCCGCCGCCTCACACTCAGTCGCCAGCGTGCGCAGGCCCGTCAGGATCGGCACCACGTCCTCGGAGCTTTCCGAGACACCGAGCGCACCGAACAGGCTGTAAAGACAGTCCACGATGATCAGCGAGCCGGGGGCAATCTCGCTGCGCCACCGCTCCCGGATGGCGTCCACGCGCACGTCCAGGGACCGCTCAGCGCCCCGCAGCGCCCGCAGATTGAGCCGGTCAAGCCGTTTGACTCCAGCCTGCTGATACTGCCGATGGATCGTCGCCACGGGCATCTCCGTGTCGAACAGCACGACCTCGGCATCCTCGGCCAGCGTCACGGGGAACTTGCCCAGGAACGGCACCCCGTCCACCCCTGCGCGCACCAGCTCGCGCACCACGGTGGACTTACCGGCCTTGCGTTCGGCGAACAGCCCGAGCACACCGGTTCGGGCCAGCACCTTGTCTATCGCCCATGCCACCTCGGGGGGTTCGTAGGTGGTCAGGTCGATCCGGCCGGGTATCACTACGTCGGCGGCGACGGACTCAGCGGCGATGACTTCGGCACGCTGCCGCGCCAGCTTGTTCGCCGCCATACGGGCCGCCGCCGCCTCAATCGACAGACGGGTGATCTCGTCAAGGGTCAGCGCCGTCAGCGTCTCCAGCTCTGCGACGGTGGCCCCGTCCTTCATCAGGGTGTCGCCCGCGACTATCAGCTTGGGCTCATGTGCGGCAGCGCCGACCGCTGCGGCCCTATCGAGACGCTTCACGGTGAGCCATGCCCACTGTTCAGGGCGGCCTCGCAGCTCACTCAGAGCGAAATTGACTGTGGCCCAACGCTCTATCTGCTTTTGTCGCTCGTCCTCCGCAGCACGCTCGGCTGCGTGCTTCTCGTTGGCCACGACCGTGTTGAACGGTTGGTAGTCCGGGTGACCGTACTTGTGCCCGTTGACATCCGGTCGATCACGGCTAGTTGCGGTAGTATCGGTGGCGGTCATCTTGATGACTACTCCTAGTTCGTTCTCTTGGTCGAGGACAGCGACGCCGCCCGGATGGAGCACCGGGCGGCGTTTCGCATTCCGGGACAAGGACATTCGGGTGAGGTCAGTAGCTATCGACACCCCAGAAGTCCGTCGTTTCATCCGATAACTCAATGACCACCAAGTGGCGCCCCGCCAAGTCGTTGACCATCAGAAGTACCAGGCCGTTGGCACACAGCACCCAGGCGACGGGTTCGATCCAGTTCTTCCACTTACTCTCGAAACCCCGCCCGGTGTAAGGGATTAGCTGGACAATTCCTAGCGCGGCGATGCTCGATCTTGTGGCCGCGACGATGGGATAGTCAGGGTCTAAACCACCTGGGCTCAGCACGGCCTTGGCTTCGGCCTTCGCAGCGGCGGACCAGTCCACCGGGGCGGTTACGTCGTTCATGCCGTCGGGGTTCATCGGGCTGCCGTGATCTCGGCGGGAACGATCGGCTTCATCATCGCGTCAAGGTCGGAGAGCTTGAACAGGTATGCGCTGCCGGGCTTGTCGGTGACCCTGTAGGCGCGCAGCTCGCCAGCGGCGACCTTGTCGCGGAGAGTGAATTTACTGACGCCCGTGTACCGGACGGCGTCATTCATCGGCACGTACTTCGGCGGAATAGGGGTGGTGGCGGTGGACATGGCAGAAACTCCCGAATGATCGGTTCCGTTTCTGCGGGCGGTCCTGAGCCGACGCCGTGGCCAACGTCTCTAGCTGCCCCGCTGCGGCCCGCTCTTGGTACTCGGGCACTCCTAGGAGCGTGGGTCAGTAACACGCCGGGCGGGGTGTTGGTGCGAGCTG
>NZ_JMHT01000053.1 GCF_001905655.1 Mycobacterium sp. ST-F2 | reverse complement strand
GCCCGGGGGCCCCCGCCCGCGGGGGGGGGCGGCCCCCCGCCGCGGCAAGGGTCCGCGCGAAATGCAGGCCGACCGCACCGTTGCCGCCGGTGATCACGACGTTGTCCAGCAGACCGGGCGCCGGTGCATCCGCATCCGGCAGGGTCTCAAAGCCTCGTCGGTACTGTTGCGAATCCCGCAGGGCCACTTCTGTACCGGTGCCCAGCATGGTCTCGACGACGGCGGACGCCCCGGGCACGTCGAGTTCCCAGGACGCCAGGTCCAGATGGCGGAAGGACTGGTCGGGATGGTCGAACCCGATGCCGCGGTGCATGGCGGCGAGGGCCGCCTGGGCCGGCAGCGCCACCGGCTCGTCGTCGCGCACGTGCTCGCCGCCGACCGTCACCAACCACACTTCGGTGCATTGCGGCCCAATGGCGTTCGGATAGTCGCACAGACCGTCGCCGATCAGCTCGGCGAGGTCGGTGATCGCCGCCTCGGTATCGGGGTGGTCGAGCATTGGTGCGACGACGATGAGCAGATCGGCGTCGGCCGGCTCGACCAGCACCGTGCCGAGATTGGCCCGCACGCCGTCGCGCAGATGGTCGGCGAGCTCACCGCGCGGTCCCGGCAACTCGAGTACCGCGGCGCGCCGGATGATCAGCGGCACGGTCTCGTCCGGCTGTGGCAGCCACTGCTCGGCGCTGACCGTCAGCCCGGCCACCGGGGGCAGCGGTTCGGGCGTGGCCCAGAGGTGCATCGCCGCCATGGGCGCATGCGGAAATCTGTGCAGCATGGGTTGATTCGGCTCGATGTGCCCGGCCCAGTCGTAACCGGGGTCGGACACGGCCACCGTGGCGATGTTGTCGGACAGCACGTCGGCGAGGTTTTCGTCGCGGCGTCCCGACCCGACGATGACCGGCGCATCGGTATCGGCGAGCGCGTGCAGCAGCGCCGGGTGTGCCGACATCTCGACGAAGGCCTCGACGCCGTTGTCGCGCGCGGCGGCGGCGGCCCGGTCGAAGCGGACGGTGTGCCGCAGGTTCCGGTACCAGTACTCGCCGAATTCCGTACCCGCCACGATGGTCGCGCCGGTCACCGATCCGATGAATGGCACTGTCCCGGCACGGAACTGACCCGCAGGCACACCGGCCAGCAGCTGTGCCCGCAGCGGTTCCAGCGCACTGGTGTGGGCGGGGAAGCTCATGGCGATGACGCGCGCGAAGCGGCCGCGCGATTGCAGGTCGGACACCAGGTCTGCGACCGCGCCGCGGTCCCCCGACACCACCACCGAGGCCGACGAGTTGAC
This sequence comes from Mycobacterium sp. ST-F2, assembly GCF_001905655.1. GTDB lineage: Bacteria > Actinomycetota > Actinomycetes > Mycobacteriales > Mycobacteriaceae > Mycobacterium. Next base: position 109,298 of record NZ_JMHT01000053.1, on the reverse strand, counting down.
CACGGACAGTTCCATCCAGCCGGCGGCGTCCGAAACCGCTTGCAGCGCTTCGTCGACACTCACACCCAGGCTCGCGGCACCGAAATCACCGGCCAGGCTGTCCAATGCGCCCGCCCGGGCGATGACCACGGCGACGGCTTCCGCGAGCGTCATGGCACCGGCGACATATGCCGCGGCGATCTCGCCGAGGCTGTGCCCCAGTGTGACGTCGGGCTCGATGCCCAGGGCCTTCCACACCGACGCCAGGCCCACGGCGTGCGTGAACTGCGCGCTCTGACTGTGGATTTGCGTCCACTCCCGGTCGACCGGGTCCACCAGGAAGGCCAGCGGCGAGTCGATGCCTGCCGCGACGAACGCGTCGGCACACCGGTCGACCGCGGCCCGGTACACCGGCAACTGCCGGTATGCGTCGGTGCCCATCGACGGCCACTGGCCGCCGTTGCCCGGGAACACGAAAGCCGTCCGCGGCGCTGCGGTCCGCGAGGAGACCGCGACCAGGGGATGCTCCTCCCCTGCCGCCAGTGCCCGCAGCGCGGCGGCCAACTCGGCGGCGTCATGGGCCCGCACCACGGCCCGGAACCGGCGTCGACGACGGAGCCGCAACAGCATCGCGGCCACCGCACCCATGCCCACAGCACCGGCCCGGTCCAGGTAGTCGGCGACACCGGTCGCCTCGGCGGCCAGGAGTTCTTCGGTGTGCGCGCTGAGCAGGACGGGTACGCGGCCGTCGGGAAAGCGGGAAAGGCTCATCACGCCACCTGCTCCTCTATCTGGACGGGCATCGCGACGACGACGTGCGCGTTGGTGCCGCTCATGCCGAAAGCCGAGACCGCGGCGAGGCGCTCCCCGTTGACAGCGGGCCAGGGGGTGTGATCGGTGGCGAGCCGCAGTCCCTGTGCGCTCCAGTCGATTTCGGCGCTGGCCTGCGCGGTGTGCAGGCTTGCCGGGATGGTGGCGTGCTCGGCGGACACCAGAACCTTGGCCAGGCCGAGCGCACCAGCGGCGGCCTGGCTGTGTCCGACATTGGATTTCACCGAACCCAGGACCGCGCCCTGGCCGGGTGCGGTGGCACCGTAGGTCTGGGCCAGCGAGTTCAATTCGGTCCGGTCCCCGAGTTTGGTCCCGGTACCGTGCCCTTCGATCATCCCGATCTGGTCGGGCCGGGCGCCGGCGAGATCGAGCGCGCGGCCGAACAGCCGCGCCTGCGCCGGCCCGCTCGGCGCGGTCAATCCGGTGCTGCGCCCGTCCTGATTGAGGCAGCTGGCCCGGACCTCCGCGAGCACGCGGTGACCGCCCCGCTGCGCCACCGACTTTCGTGCCAGCACGAACATGCCGGCGCCTTCGGCCCACACGGTGCCGCTGGCCTGCGCGCTGTACGGCCGGCAGTGTCCGTCGTCCGAGAGGGCGTGCTGCTTGGCGAATTCGACGAAGTAACCCGGCGATCCCATCACGCATACGCCACCGGCCAGCGCCATGCTGCAGTCTCCCGAGCGCAGTGCCTGCACGGCGGTGTGGAACGCGGTCAGCGCCGACGAGCACGACGTGTCGATCGTCAGCGCCGGCCCATCGAGGCCCAGCAGGTAGCCGATCCGTCCGGAGATCACCCCCAGCGACGTCCCGGTGATCAGGTGCCCGGTCAGGTCGGAGTATTCAGCGAGATCGGGGCCGTATCCGGCGCCCGAGGCGCCGATGTAGCAGCCGACGTCATGCCCGGCCAGATCATCGGGGTTGATGCCGGCGTTTTCCAGCGCCCGCCACGTCACGCGCAGCGCGACGCGCTGCTGCGGATCCATGGCCACCGCCTCCCGCGGCGAGATACCGAAGAAGGCGGGATCGAACAGTGCTGCACCGGCCAGGAATCCGCCGCGGTTGTGGATGCGCTTGAACCCGTCGCGGCGTGAGCCCGCGAGCAGGTCGCGCACGGCCCAGCCGCGGTCCTCGGGGAAGGTGCTCAGTGCCTCGCGCCCGGAAGACAGCAACTGCCAATAACTTTCGGCGCTGTCCACGTCGCCCGGGGCTTCGACCGCCATCCCGACGATGACCACCGGATCGTCCGTACTGATCGAGTCAGCCCGCACTGATCACGTCCGCGATCGCATCCAACTGGTCGTTGAGGTAGAAGTGGCCGCCGTCGAACTCCGCGAGGGTGAAGGCACCCGACGTGTGATTCTCCCAGCGCTGCAGCATCTCCCGGTCGATGCGGTGGTCGTCACGTCCGCCGAGGGCATGGATGTCGGCAGCGATGCGGCCGCCGCCCACATACCGGTTGAGGGCTTCGTAATCAGCACCCACGGCCATCAGCAGCAGTTCCACGAAATCCGGGTCGGCCAGCAGCCGTGGGTCGGTGCCGCCGAGATCGACCATCTCGGCGAGCATCTCGCGCGGCCCGGTCGGCAGCGGCGGAGCGTCGACCACGTCGCACGGCGCCTGCCCGGCGGATGCCCACAGGCTGTGCACGGCGGCGCCGTTCTGTTCGGCGACGCGCGCGAACTCGAAGGCCACCACCGCACCCATGCAGTGCCCGACGAGCCGCAGCGGGCCTGCGCCCGCCCAATCGCCCGCGGCGAACAGATCGGCGGCCAACTGTTCGACCGTCGGGTGCGCCGGATGCGCCAACCGGTCGGCGCGGCACGGGTACTGCACGACGTACGTGTCGATGCCCTTGTCCGACAAGGTGGTTGCCAGATCCCGGTAGGCCACCGCGGCGCCGCCGGCGTGCGGGAAGACCACCACGGACCCGGTACCGCCGGAGCCCGGGTAGTGCTTGATCCAAGGCGCAAAGGCGCCAGTGGACTCAGTCGCGGAAGCGGTATCGATCTCGGTCATGACACGGCCGCCGGATCGAGCGCGGTGAGCACGTCGGCGTGGTTCATCTCAGCGATCTCCAGGTAGAGCTCGGCGACCAATTCCAGTCGCCCACTTTCGTCCTCGCGGCCGACGAGCCGCTGGGCCAGCGCCCGCACGGTCCGGGCGGCGAAAATGTCGGGCACACCCACGGTCGGGGTGTCGAGCCACTTGCGAATGCGCGCCACGGTGGCGGTGGCCAGCACCGAGTCGCCGCCGAGCTCGAAGAAGTCGTCGTCAACGCCGGCCTCGGCCGTGAGCAGCTCGGAGACGATGGCCACGAGCGCCCTCTCGAGCATCGTTTCCGGCAGCGCCCGTCCCGCGCCTTCGGCCGACGACACGAGAGCCGCCAGTTGTCCGGCCGCGGCGCGGCGGTCCGTCTTACCTCCGACGGTGAACGGGATCGCCGCAACCACCTGCAGCTGCCGCGGAATCATGTGCGGCGGCACGAGTTCGGCCACCGCCGCTGTGATGCGCTCGATGGTGAGGTCCGGATCGTCGACCGAAACCAGGGCCGCCAGTACGTCGTGGCCGCGCTCGCCTCCCGAGACCACGCCGGCCACTGCCGCGCGGACGCCGGGAACCCGCTGCAGCGCGGCCTCGACATCACCGAGCTCGATGCGGTAGCCGCTGATCTTCACGCGGTGGTCGGCACGCCCGACGAACTCCAGGATGCCGTCCGGCCGGTAGCGCGCCAAATCTCCAGAGCGGTACCAGGTTCGGCCCGCGTAGCGCACGAAGCGGTCGGCGGTCAGGTCGGCCCGGCCGCGGTAGCCCGAGGCGATGCCGCGCCCGGTAAACCACAGTTCGCCGGCCACCCAATCGGGGCAGTCCTGGCCCGCCTCATTGACCACGCGGCACGCGTTGTTGGTGAACGGCACGCCGTAGGGCACCGCCGACCAGGAGTCAGGCAGCTCGCCGGCCTCGAAAATGGTTGCGTGGATGGCGGTTTCGGTAGCGCCGCCGAGGCCGGCCACGCGCACGCCGGGGGCCTGCGCCTGCAGGTGCCGAACCATGGCGGTCCGAACCCAGTCGCCGCCGGTGAGCACGACCCGGACGGTGTCCAGCCGCCCGGCACCGACCTCTACGAGCATCTCCAGCCAGCCCGGCAGGAAATTGAGCACCGTGACGCCGTGTTCGGCGATGAGGGCGGCCCAGCGGTCGGGATCGCGCCGGTACGGCTCGTCGACCACGACGATGCTGCCGCCGGTGGCCAGGGTCGCGAACATGTCGAGCACCGACAGGTCGCATTCCAAGGTGGCCAGCGCCAGGCAGCGGTCCTCCGGCCCGATGTTGAAGTGCCCGTACAGGAATTCCACGGTGTTCATCGCCGCGTCGTGCGTGACCTCGACGCCCTTGGGCTCACCGGTGGAGCCGGACGTGAACAGCACGTAGGCCAGCTCGTGCGGATCGGTGGCGGCCGGGATGAACGGCCCGGCTGCGCGGCGCCCGATGCGCAGCGCCTCGGTCACGGTCAGCGACGGCTTCCAGGACGGCGTCAGATCGCCGCAGTACAAAGCCATCCGGACCCCGCCGGTGGCCAGGATCTTCTCGGTGCGGTCGGCCGGCTGGTCCACGCCGATCGGCAGGTAGACGCCACCCGCCGCGAGGATGGCGAGCAGCGCGATGATCTGGTCGGCGCCCTTGGGACCGAGCACGGCGACGGTGTCCCCCGGCACGATGCCGGCGACCTGCAACGCCGATGCGACGGCCGAAACTTCCTCAGCCAGTTCGGCATACGTCCACTGCCGGGCCTCGGCGATCATCGCCGTGGCAGCCGGCCGGGCGGCAGCCGAAGCGAAGAAGCCGGTGTGCAGTGCCGCGCCGCTCGGCGCCGCGGTGCGGCTGTTGGCCGCATCGCGGACTATGCGCTGCGCCGCCGACATCGGTTCCGGCGTGGGCGCCTCCCATGCGGCGTCGTCGGTGGCCAGGCGCTCCAGTTCGGCGATGTGCCGGGCGAACATGGCGTCGATGACGCCGTCGGGGAAGGCGTCCTCGCGCACGTCCCAGTTCACCAACACGCCACCGTTGAACTCGGTGACCTGGGCATCCAGCATCACCTGCGGCCCTTGGGAATTGATCCAGCCCGGGGTGCCGAACGTCTCGATGACCGCCGAGCCGAACAGTTCGCCGAGGCCCAGTGCGCTGGTGAACACCACCGGCGCGAGCACCTGGGTGCCGCGGTGCCGGCTCAGATCGCGGAGCACCTCGAGTCCGGAGTACTCGGAATGCGCTGCGGCACTGCGGAAGCTCTTCTGCAGCACGCCGCAGCGCGCCGTGGCGGTGGTCGCACCGGTCAGGTCGACGTCCAGCAGCAGCGACGACGTGAAGTCGCCCACGAGCCGGTCGACGTCGGCATGGCGTTGGTCGCGCCCGAACAGCGGCACATTCAGCAAGAAACGTTGCCCGGCCGACCAGCACGCCAGGGCGTCGGAGAATGACGCTGCCAGCGCCATCGCCGGTGTGATGCCGCGCCGGCGAGCGGCGGCATACAGCGCGTCCCGCACGTCGGGGGCCAGCCAGTGAAAACGGCGGGTGGTGTGCCGCGGGTCGTCCTGCTCGGCGACCGGTACCAGCGGCAGCCGGGGCGGGTCAGGCAGTTCGGGGAGTCGATCAGCCCACCACTGCCGGTCCGCGTCGGCCTTGGGGTTGGGCGACGAGGCCGATTGCGCCACGGCCGTGCGGTATTCGCGGTACGTGTAGGCCAGCGGAGTGAGGTCGGCGCCGCCGTACAGCGCGGCGAGATCGGCCATCAGGGTGCGGTAGCTCATCGCGTCGGCGGCCTGCATGTCCAGGTCGACGTGCAGGCGGGTCTTGCCATCCGGGAGCAGGGTCAGGGTCAGTTCGAAGACCTGGTCGGTCAACTGCTGATGCGCCTTGCGACGCTGGGTGGCGGCCAGCTGCGCCGCGATCTGGTCCGCCGGCAGGTCCCGCAGGTCGGTGACCGTCACCGGGAAGTCACCGTCGAGCGCACCGATGCGCTGCGTGCCGTCGGGCAGAAACTGCACCCGTAGCATGGGGTGCCGGGCCGCCAATGCCGTTGCGGCAGCGGTCAATCGCCGAGCGTCCACGCCGTGGCCGTCGAATTCCACGTAGAGATGCCCGGCGACGCCACCCAATTGCTGGTCGTCTTCCCGGCCGATCCACATGGCGTGCTGCATCGGGGCCAGGCCGAACGGCTGGTCGTGTTCCGCATCGGTCCGCGAATCAGATTGCGCTGCGGCCGAATCCGCGCTGTGCAGCCCACCCGCCGCGGACAGCAGCCCCGACCACGCGGCGATGGTGGGCTCCGCAGCCAGCGCCGCGAAATCGATGTCGATGCCCTGCTTACGCCAGCGGCCGGCCAACGACATCATCCGGATGGAGTCCAGCCCCTGGCCGATCAGGTCGGCGCCAGGGTCAAGGGAGTCGGTACGGACACCGAGCAGTTCGGCGACCTCCTCGCGGATGGCCTGCGAATTCACTGCCACGACGCCCACAACACCCTCCCGAATCATTAAAGACAGGCTGTCCTAATTTTGATTAGGCTACCCTATATTGCTGCTACCTCCACGACTACCCCGAGGGATCCGCCGTGACGCGCACCACCGTCTCCACCGAGGCCGATCAGCATTTGCTGAACGGATTCGTTCCGTTCCCGCACGATCGCGCCGAGCGTTACCGCGAGGCGGGCTACTGGGTCGGTAAACCCCTGGACATCCTGCTGACCAATGCCGCACACCAGTGGCCGGACCGCACCGCCGTCGTCGATCCGCGCACGTCACACACGTTTGCTCAACTCGATCAGCTGGCTTCAGAAGCAGCCGCCGGGTTCGCCGCTCTCGGCATCGAGATCGGCGACCGGGTGTTGCTGCAACTGCCCAACACCGCCGACTTCGCCATCGCCCTCTTCGGACTGCTGCGCGCGGGTGCGGTACCCGTGATGTGCCTGCCCGCCCACCGCCGCGCCGAGCTCAGCCATTTCGCGACGGTCAGCGGCGCGGTCGCCCTCGTCATCGCCGACCGGTTCGGCGGCTTCGACTACCGGGACATGGCGCGCGAACTGGTCATCGACCACCCGGCGCTCCGGCAGGTGATCGTCGACGGCGAGGCCGGTGAATTCACCAGCTGGACTTCACTTTTCGGGCGGGCTCCGGTACCCGCACCGACAATCACCACGGCAGAACCCGCGCTGCTCCTGGTATCCGGCGGCACCACGGGTGCACCGAAACTGATCCCGCGCACCCACGACGACTACTACTACAACGCCACCGCCAGCGCCGCCCTGTGCGAAATGACCGGCGACGACGTATATCTGGCGGTCTTGCCGGCAGCACACAACTTCCCGCTGGCCTGCCCGGGCCTGCTCGGCGCCATGTCTGTCGGCGCCAGCACCGTCTTCACCACCGACCACAGCCCTGAGTCCGCGTTCGCCACCATCGCGCGGCACAGCGTCACCGTCTGCGCACTGGTCCCCGCGCTGGCCAACCTGTGGACGCAGGCCTGCGACTGGGAACCGCAGCGCCCCACCACGTTGCGGCTCCTGCAGGTCGGCGGCGCCAAGCTCTCCGCGCCGGATGCCGCAGCCGCCCGCGCCGCTCTGACCCCTGGTCTGCAACAGGTCTTCGGCATGGCCGAGGGCCTGATCAACTACACCCGTCCCGGCGACGATCCCAAACTGCTGGATCACACCCAGGGCGCACCGCTGTGTCCCGACGACGAACTGCGCATCGTCGACGAAGACGGCGTCGACGTTCCTGTCGGCGGCGAAGGCGAACTCCTGGTGCGCGGGCCGTACACGCTGGGCGGCTATTACCGCGCCCCGTCCGACAACGAGCGGTCCTTCAGCCCCGATGGTTTCTACCGCAGCGGAGACCGGGTGCGCCGCCGGTCCGACGGCTATCTCGAGGTCACCGGACGCATCAAGGACGTCATCCACCGGGGCGGGGAGACCATCTCGGCGCTCGATCTCGAAGAACACCTCCTCACGCACCCGTCGATCCGGGCCGCTGCCGCGGTGCCGCTGCCCGACCCGTATCTGGGCGAAAAGATCTGCGCGGTGGTCGTTTTCAGTGGACCAGCCGTCAGCCTCAGCGACCTCAACAGCCATCTCGACGACCGCGGTGTCGCCGTGCACAGCCGGCCCGACACCCTGATCGCGCAGCCGTCACTGCCCGTGACCGCGGTCGGCAAGGTCGACAAGAAAGCCATCATCGCGACCCTCGCCTGACCCTCGACCACCCCCAGCAGCAAGGAGCCAGCCTCAATGTCCGACACCCCGAAGACCCTGCGCGAGTACATCGTCAACACCGCGATCAACACCGTGCCGCCGCTGATCGCGTACTACGTGCTGCGCATGTTCGACTTCGAGCCGTACCTGGCGCTGGTCGGCGCCATCATCACCGCCGCCGCGCAGGGCGCGCTGACCATGGTGCGCAAACGGCAGGTCGAGCCCGCCAACGTCATGGTGATCGTCGGCGCCGTGTGCTCGCTGACCATCGCGCTCACCACCAGGAACCCGCGCATCGTCCAGGCCCTCGAACTCGTCCCCATGTCGCTGCTGGTCTGGTCGTTCGCCATCAGCGGGCTGCTGCGCAAGCCGAATTCGAAGAAGGTCGCCGGCGTCATCTCCCCCGCCCTCGCCGAGGCGGTCCTGCCCGACCGGGGCTGGACCGAGCAGAGCATCCAGGAATGGCACAGCCTGCACACCCAACTGTGCGTCGGACTCGGGCTCCTCTGCGGGTTCTATCCCGCCTTCGCGCTGTACATGATCTTCAACTACCCGGTCGACCTCTCGCAGTTCGTCATCGTCGCGACCGGCCCCACCCTCGTGGTGCTCTGCATCGTGTTCGCGGTGGCCCGCATCCGCCGATTCGTCGGGCAGCACGACGCTGCCGTCGACGCCGTGGCGGTATCCACGGGTTCTGAGTAGTCACACTCATCCGCGCCGCGCTGCGCTGGGGCATCATCAGCTCATGCCGAAACTCCTGCCCGACTTCCGCACCGTGATCGACGGCACCGCGCCCGACCGTGACCGCAGCATCGATGTGGCGCGGCTCGGGGCGCTGCTGGTGGTGATGTTCGGCCACTGCACCCTGCTGCTCGCCACCATCACCTCGGGCGGCGTCCAGATCGGCAATACGCTGGGCGCCGTCCCCAGCCTGCAGCCGGCCACCTGGGTGCTTCAGGTCATGCCGCTGTTCTTCTTCGCCGGAGCCGCGGCCGGCGTCTACAGCTGGCAGGACGGCACGCCTTGGGGGACATGGCTTTTCACCCGGGCGCAACGCCTGTGCCGACCGGCACTGTGGTATTTGGGCGCCTGGACGGTCGCCCTGATCGGAGTGCGGTTCACCATGGGCGCCGAATCGGCAGCGGCCCTGGGCAACGAGGCGGTGGCGCTGCTGTGGTTCCTCGGCACGTATCTGATCGTGCTGGCGTTCGTCCCGGCACTGGCCCGCTTGCGCACGGGCCGGTCGGCGGCGCTGGTGGTCGCGGCCCTCATGGCCGTCGCCGCACTCGGTGACTGGGTCCGCATCAGCACTCACACCTTGGAGGCGGGCGCCGCGAATCTTGTTGTGGTCTGGCTGATTCCGATGGTCATCGGCGCGGCCTACGCCCACCGTCTCATCTCGCCCCGCACCGCGCTGATGATCGCCGCCGTCGCGCTCGCCGTGCAGGTGCTGGTTGCCACGTACGGCCCGTACGACGTGTCACTGGTGGTCACCGGGATCGAACGGATGTCGAACGTCACCCCGCCCACACTTCTGCTTGCACTGCAATGCATCTGGATGCCCAGCCTGTTCATCGCCTGTGCCGCTGCGGTCGGCCGCTGGGCGCAGCGGCCCCGTGTCTGGTACCTGATCGTGGTGGGCAACAGCGGGGCGATGACGTTGTACCTGTGGCACATCGCGGCCATCGCGATCGCGACGTTCGGCCTGCATGCGGTCGGATTGGATGCCTACGACCCTGCCGACCCGCAGTTCTGGCGCAACATCGCGATCCGGGCACTGGTCTTCGCGGTGGTCATGACGATCATGTTCCTGGCACTGTCCCCGCTCGAGCACAACCCGTTGCGGTGGTGGGACGCCCGGGTCCGGGCGACCGGAATCCCGTCGACCGTGGCCGGCGCGCTGGTGTGCGCTGCCGGGGCGGCGCTCCTGCTGATGGCGAAGTACGGGCTGGGTACCACAACAGGATGGATCCTGTTGGCGCTCTTCACCCTTGCGCTCGCGGCAGCCAGGGTCAGCGCCGGGCGGGCGGACGTGGCGGACTCAGTGCGCGCTGACGAAGACCGCGTTCACGGCGCCGCCACTCTTGACGAGACTCGGTCCTGACGCCGACATGATGTAAGCCTCGTTGCCGGTCGGGTAGCCCCCGCCGTTGGTCGAGATGTGCACGTGGGTGTAGTGGTTGGCGTCGGGCCCGCCGTAGTCCGGCATCCGGTGGGCGGTGCCGTCGGGGAAATAGATCGCCTGGCGCCAGATCACGTGGTTCAGATCGAACCGCTTCGCATTGGCCAGTACGTACGCCAGGATGCGGTCCCCCAGCGCCTTGCCGGCGGACGACCCGTAGTTCGGCACCATCACGTCCAGCGCCAGACCTTCGGGGTGCCAGCGCAGCGCGTCCGGGCGGACCCCGGTCATCGTCGTGATCTCCGGGAACGTCGCACTGACGGCCCGTTCCGCGAGAATGGTGTCGACCTGCAGCCCGCGCTCGGCGGCGATACCCACCGGCAAAGCGATGGTGCGCGCCATGGCGCGTGAGCTCTCGGCCGCTTCGGCGACGATCAGCGAACTCGGATGCGGCGCCGTCGGCCCAGCCAGGACCACCTGCGCGCAGCAGACATCGACGTCAGCGGCCGTGGTGAGCGTCTGCGTCGCGGTACCGGCGGTGAGGAACGCCGCAGCCGGCATCACCACCGCTGCCAGGGCCACCGACCAACGGCGCCGGGAGCGCGTCGCGGTAGCTAATCCGGCCTTGTCCACCGGTGCACCATACCCCGCAGGTCACTTTTTGGTAACGACTTCGCATCAGCAGCGCTATAAAGGGCGGCAGCCGACGTCCCGGCGGCGCTGATCTGCCAGGTCAGCGACGCGGCACCAGATAGGGCGCGAGCGTCGTCAGCTTCTCGCAGGTCTCCTCGAACTCGCGTTCCGGAGTCGACTCGGCGATGATCCCGGCACCGGCGCGCAGCCAGGTGTGGCCGTCGGCCTCGTAGGCCGAGCGCAGCGTCAGCGCCGCATCCATGCCACCGTCGGCGCTGAACATCACGACCGCGCCCGAATACAGTCCACGCGGTGCCTCGTCCAGCCGCAGGATGGCCTCGACGCTCTCGGCCTTGGGAATGCCGGAGGCGGTCACCGCCGGGAACAGCGCCTCCAGCGCATCCATCCGGTTCATGTGCTCCGACAGCTCCCCGGACACCGTCGAGCCCAGGTGCTGCACGCTGCCGCGCTCGCGCACCGTCATGAAGTCACTCACCACCGTGGTGCCCGGCTTGGCCACCTCGGCGATCTCCTGTTGCGAGCTGCGCACCGAAATCGCGTGCTCGACAATCTCTTTGGAGTTCGATTCCAGGTCATCACGGGCCGCGCGGTCGTGATCGACGCCGCGGCCGAAGGCGCGGGTTCCGGCCAACGGCTCGGTGACCACGGTGCCGTCGGCGCGGACGGCGGCCACCAGCTCCGGGCTGAAGCCGAGGGCGCGAATCCCGCCCAGCCGCAACAGAAACGACCGCACCGGGGTGTTGTTGGCCCGGCCCACCCGGTACGTCGCCGGGAAGTCCACCGCGAACGGCACCTCGAACCGTCGCGACAGAATCACCTTCTGATAGTCGCCGGCAACGATCTCGCCGACCGCAGCGGCAACCCGAGACCGGTAGTCGCTGCCGTCGACGCTCACATCGACGGCACGAATGACGCCGGCCGCCGGAATCCCGTTCTGCAGCACCCGTTCCAGCGCCTCCACCACGACGTCCCCGTCGCCCGAGACACGAACCTCTCCGTCGGTGACCACGACCTGGGTGTGCGCACTGAACACCCGCGCCAGCGGGGTCCCCGCGGGCAGACGCTGCTGCAACCCGAACCGGTAGGCCCCGAATTCGAAAGCGACCCAACCGAACAGCCGATCGGTCTCCAGCAGCAGTCGGTCGACGGCGTCGCCGAGCACCTCACCGGGCCGGCCGCTCCACTCCTGACGGGCGACGACGCCGCCCGCGTCGATGATCCGCAGCTCGTCGCTGTCGAGTTCGATGGCGGTGCGCACGCCGATGGCCAGCGCCGACTCACCCGCATGCTCGTAACCGACGTAATCGACGCCGGAGCGCTCCGGGATTTCAGCCGCGAGATACGCGACCAGATCGGCCGGAGCAATGTCGGATGGCAACGCGATACGCGTCTCGGAGGCCGTTTCGGTGGCTTCAGCGGTCACAGAAGTTAATTTAGCCTAACCTCAGAATAATTGCCCACGTACCCCCGGACGACCGCTTTCGACGCCGGTTCACCACGCCCGACATGTACCACCGCGACTAGGTGCTCGAGCACATCCTCCAGCCATGCGGACCACGACCGAACTTGGCCGTAAATGGTTTGGGCACAGCATCATTCGCATACATCTGAGTTCCGCTGACATCGGCCTGCGTGCCGCGCACCAGAACCGAGTCGACCGTGAACTGCATGACGCCGTGGTCGCGTCGGAACCGCATCCAGACGCGCTCCAAGCCTGCGTTCCATTGCGACCGGGCCGGCGCGCACAACAGCAGCTGCGCACTCCTGACGTCCTGCCGGTTGTACGAGTCCGAGATCGCCCGCAGCGTGTCCCGAATCTGATCCTCGTCTGACCTGCCCATCCGGTCAGCCGGCTGCGCTTCGCCGGTCACCACCCGCACCACTCTCGGCAGGCCACCGGGTGACGCACCCGCGGCCACGAGCGGCAGGATCAGCAGGACTGCGACGGTTCCTCGGCGGACGTGCCGGCCAGTCAGCAAGGACGACCGTCATAAGGACGTGGGATGGCCGGGTTCGCCGGGTCGGGCGGGCACACACGGCCGCACTGCATGCCTCCGAATCCCAGCACTGTCACGTTGGCGCAGTGGTCGTAGCTACCGTCGCCGTAGGTCTGACCGTCGCAATAGCTGCCACCGCCCCACGGGCTCCAACCGCCTTGACATCCTGACGGCACCGCCGAGGCCGGGCCGGCGACCACAATCCCCGCGGTCACGCCCCCGACCAGGGCTGCGGTACCGAACAAACCAGCGACCTTCTTGTTCATGAGATACTCCAAAACCGTTGACATACAAGCTTTTTGACGCGCGGTAAGACCTACGCGCCACACAGGGAGCACCGACACAGGCAGCACTGCCGTCCACTGGTGAGCGGTTCAGACCCACCGCTGACCGGGTCGGGACGCATGACGGCGTCGGGACAGGCAGACTCATCGACTGGGCGGTCCGCCGGTAACGAAGAGCTATCGATCAGCTTCGGTCGAGCACAACTGCGCGCCGCCGAGAATCGACAGAGTGAATTTGAGTGCTGTCAGCACTTCGTCGAGTTAGCTGTTCTCCAAGTCAGACCCCTTTGGATCTCCGCTCAACAGATGCCTCGATCAGAGGCGTACGAGCCATATTACGATTTGGCACCGAATCCACCATCACCCGTTCGGACGACATGAAACAACGCCAATCATCAACGGGTAGTGCGTATTTCAACTTGTGAGGCACATGTGACGCAAGAGCACAAACCTCAGTCCAGAACTGCGCGTACCACGGCGTCCGCCAGCAGGCGACCCGGATCGGTCAACACCAGCCGGTCTTCGCTGACTGTCACCAGGCCGTCAGCCACGGCCCCCTGAGCCCGGTCGCGTTCCGCCGGGGTCAGCACGGCAACCGGCAGCCCGGAGCGCAGCCGCAACCGCAACATCACGTCCTCGATGTGCCGGGTGGCGTCGTCGAGCTCCTCGAAGTCCGCGACGGGGAGCCGGCCGCCGGCCAGCGCCTCGGCATAAGCGTTGGGGTGCTTGACATTCCACCACCGCCGCACCCCGACGTACCCGTGCGCTCCCGGTCCGGCACCCCACCACTGGCCGCCGTCCCAGTAGCCGAGATTGTGCCGGCATTCACCACCGGGACGGCTCCAGTTCGACACCTCGTACCAGTCCAGCCCGGCCCGGCTCAGGTGCGTGTCCAACAGCTCGTAGCGGGTCGCGAGCACGTCGTCGTCGGGGGCGGGGATCTCGCCACGCCTGACCTTGCGGGCCAGCGCGGTGCCGTCCTCGACGATCAGCGCATACGCCGAGACGTGGTCGACGCCGGCCTCGATCGCGGCATCGGCCGACCGGCGCAGATCGTCGTCGGACTCCCCCGGCGTGCCGTAGATGAGGTCGAGGTTGACGTGCGCGAACCCGGCCGCCAGTGCCTCCCGCGCAGCTGCCGGCGCGCGGCCGGCCGAATGGGTCCGGTCGAGTGCCGCCAGCACGTGTGGCGCCGTCGACTGCATGCCCAGGGAGACCCGCGTGTAGCCGGCGTCCAGCAACTCGGTGAAGAACTCGGGCGACGTCGACTCCGGATTGGACTCGGTGGTCACCTCGGCGCCGGGGCTGAGGCGGAAATTGTCCCGCACCGCGTCGAGCACGGCCCGCAGCCCCGAACCACCCAGCAGGGACGGGGTACCGCCGCCGACGAACACCGTGTCGACCGGCAGCTCGACCTGGGCCCCGGCCATCGCCAGCTCGGTGCGCAGCGCGCTGAGCCAGCCCTCGGGACTGGCCCCGCCCAGCTCACTGGCGGTATAGGTGTTGAAGTCGCAATAGCCGCAGCGGGTGGCACAGAACGGCACGTGAATGTAGATGCCGAACGGCCCGGTAGCGCTGGTTTGGGCGTCGGTCATGGCAACCAGTGTCCCATCGTGCGATTGGCGAGCGATGTGCGTGGCAGGGGCACCTTTTTGCTCGCGATGATTTCGAACCTGGCCCGGTTAGGCCGAATGTCCTGTTCGTGGCAGAATGGCCGGGTGTCCGCCAGCCTCAACCGCACCCTCGGTTCCGCATTGGTAATGCGGCGGCATGTCGACTTCAAGCGCGTATGCAGCTGTTGCTGTCTGCCTTGATGCCCGCCTTGATGCCTCAGCTCTGACAACCAGATCTTTCAGCCGGCACAGGATCGGCAGTGCCGGACAGCCCCCGGCGTACGCGTGATCCAACGCCTGCTCTTGCGCGAAGGAAACCCCCCAGTGACAACAGCAAAACCCGCCAAGACCCGCGACGAAGGCCAGTGGGCATTGGGCAATCGTGAACCGCTGAACCCCAACGAGGTGTTCAAGCAGGAGGACGACGCCCTCAACGTGCGGCAGCGCATCATCGACGTCCACTCCAAGCAGGGCTTCGAGTCGATCAGCAAGGACGATCTGCGCGGGCGCTACCGTTGGATGGGTCTGTACACCCAGCGCGAGCAGGGCTACGACGGCACCTACACCGGCGACGACAACGCCGACCTGCTGGAGGCCCCCTACTTCATGATGCGGGTGCGCTGCGACGGCGGGGCCCTGACCAGTGCCGCGCTGCGGACCATCGGCGAGATCTCGGTCGAGTTCGCGCGCGACAGCGCCGACATCACCGACCGCGAGAACATCCAGTACCACTGGATCCGCGTCGAGGACGTGCCGGAGATCTGGCGTCGCCTCGAATCGGTCGGCCTGCAGACCACCGAGGCCTGCGGCGACTGCCCGCGCGTCGTGCTCGGCGGCCCGCTGTCGGGCGAGGCCCTCAACGAGGTGCTCGACCCGAGCTGGGCCGTCGACGAGATCGTCAAACGCTACGTCGGCAACCCCGAGTTCTCGAACCTGCCGCGCAAGTACAAGACCGCCATCTCGGGTCTGCAGGACGTCGCGCACGAGATCAACGACATCGCCTTCATCGGCGTCAACCACCCCGAGCACGGCCCCGGTCTGGACGTCTGGGTCGGCGGCGGCCTGTCCACCAACCCGATGCTGGCCCAGCGCCTCGGCGCCTGGGTGCCGCTGGCCGAGGTGCCCGACGTCTGGGAAGGCATCACCAAGGTCTTCCGCGACTACGGCTACCGCCGCCTGCGGTCCAAGGCCCGCCTGAAGTTCCTGATCAAGGACTGGGGCGTCGAGAAGTTCCGCGAAGTTCTCGAGACCGAATACCTCGGCCGCAAGCTCATCGACGGCCCGGCGCCCGAGCAGGTGCCGCACACCATCGATCACGTCGGTGTGCAGAAGCTCAAGAACGGCCTGAACGCCGTCGGCGTCGCAGCCATCGCCGGCCGCTCGTCGGGCACCATCCTGACCAAGGTCGCCGACCTGGCCGCGGCCGCCGGCTCCGATCGGATCCGCCTGACCCCCTACCAGAAGCTGGTCATCCTCGACGTGCCCGACGACAAGGTCGAGGAACTCGTCGCCGGCCTGGACGCGCTGGGCCTGCAGACCCGGCCGTCGCACTGGCGCAAGAACCTCATGGCCTGCACCGGTATCGAGTACTGCAAGCTCTCGTTCGCCGAGACCCGGGTCCGGGCGCAGACGCTGGTCCCGGAGCTCGAGCAGCGGCTCGCCGACCTGAACTCGCAGCTGGACGTGCCGGTCACCATCAACCTCAACGGCTGCCCCAACTCGTGCGCGCGAATCCAGATCGCCGACATCGGCTTCAAGGGCCAGATGATCGACGACGGCAACGGTCCCGAGGAGGGTTTCCAGGTGCACCTGGGCGGCAGCCTGGGCCTGGACAGCGGCTTCGGACGCAAGCTGCGCCAGCACAAGGTGCTGGCCACCGAGCTCGGTGACTACATCGACCGTGTCGTGCGCAACTTCGCGAAACAAAGGGAGGCCGGAGAGCGTTTCGCCCAATGGGCCGTTCGGGCCGACGAAGCTGACTTGAGGTGACCGCTGACATGACAGACGTATCGGAAGCTGACCTACGGGAACTGGCCGAGCGCGGCGCTGCCGAACTGGCCGACGCCACTGCTGAGGAACTGCTGCGCTGGGTCGAGGAGAATTTCTCCGGCCGGTACGTCGTGGCGTCCAACATGCAAGATGCCGTCCTGGTCGAGATGGCGGCCAAGGTCCGTCCCGGCGTCGACGTCCTGTTCCTGGACACCGGCTACCACTTCGCCGAGACCATCGGCACCCGCGACGCCGTCGAGGCCGTCTATGGCGTGCACGTGGTGAACGTGACGCCCGAGCACACCGTCGCCGAGCAGGATCAGCTCCTCGGCAAGGACCTGTTCGCGCGGGATGCGGCGCAGTGCTGCAACCTGCGCAAGGTGCAGCCGCTGTCCAAGGCGCTCAAGGGCTACTCGGCGTGGGTGACGGGCATCCGCCGGGTGGAGGCGCCGACGCGCGCCAAC
The DNA here is from genome assembly GCF_001905655.1 of Mycobacterium sp. ST-F2. Lineage (GTDB taxonomy): Bacteria > Actinomycetota > Actinomycetes > Mycobacteriales > Mycobacteriaceae > Mycobacterium. Next base: position 92,122 of record NZ_JMHT01000053.1, on the reverse strand, counting down.
GCGCCGCTGATCAGTTTCGACGAGGCGTTCGGTCTGGTGAAGATCAACCCGATCGCCGCGTGGAGCGACGAAGACATGCAGGCGTACATCGAAGCCAACGGCATTCTGGTGAATCCGCTTGTGGAGGAAGGCTATCCGTCCATCGGCTGTGCCCCGTGCACCCAGAAGCCTGCCGAAGGTGCTGACCCCCGCAGCGGTCGCTGGGCCGGTCTGGCCAAGACCGAGTGCGGTCTGCACGCGTCCTGAGATTCCTGTGCAACTGATCCTCACCGCGCACGGCAGTGCCGACCCGCGGTCCGCGGCCAACGCCCGCGAGGTGGCTCGAACGGTGGCTGCCCTGCGGCGCGACGTCGACGTCAAAGTGGCGTTCTGTGAGCAGAATTCGCCGAATCTGCGCGATGTGCTGGCCGATTCGCCCGCGGGCGGTGTGGTGGTACCGCTGCTGTTGGCCGACGCCTATCACGCCCGCGTCGACATCCCGGAGATGATCGCCGACGCGAATCCGGCGGTCCGGCAGGCCATCAAACTGGCGCCGGTTCTCGGCGAGGACGACCGGCTCATTCATGTTCTGGGCCAACGGCTCACGCACGCCGGCGTATCCCGGCTGGACTCGGGCGTCGGCGTCCTGGTGACGGCCGTAGGGTCGTCGTCGGCGGCCGCCAATGAGCGCACCGGTACGGTCGCCACCGGACTGGTCGCGGGTACCCACTGGCAGGCGACGACGGCCTTCGCCACCGGCCCGCAGGCCAACCTGGCCGAAGCCACCGCCCTGTTGCTCGATCAGGGCGCGACGCGGCTGATCATCGCGCCATGGTTCCTGGCCCACGGCCGGATCACCGACCGCGTCGCCGAATTCGCCGCGGCACACCGGATTCCGATGGCGCAGCCGCTGGGCTCGCACCGACTCGTCGCCGACACCGTGCTGGACCGCTTCGACGCCGTCGTCGCCGCGCGCGCCGCCGCGTAACCCGAGGCCATCTGAATCCCGGCAAGACCGGGGCGCTCGCCGTATGGATTCCGTATGGATCGTGGCACCGGAACACCGGTGCCGGTTGACTCGGGTTCATGCGAATGTCCGGGACCGCCGATGTCTGACCTGCTGCAATTGCTGTCCATGCTGGCGCTGCCGGCAGCCGTCCTGCTGATGTGCCGCCGCGTCAACCGACGCAACCCGGCATCCCCCGCGCTGCGAACCTGACCGCGTCCGGCGCCCAACTCGCCTACCATCCGGATCGTCGACCAACGATCCGGACCAAGGAGGCACCGCGCGTGGGCACACACCCCGACACCGGTCGGCATGGGCTGGGAGTGGGCCTGGCCGTCAGCGCGCTGGGCGTCGTTTTCGGTGACATCGGGACAAGCCCGATCTACACCATGCAGACGCTGTTCAATCCCGATGACCCGCATCCGGTGCCGATCAGCCGAGACAACATCTACGGCGTCGTCTCCCTGGTGTTCTGGTCGGTGATGCTGATCGTCACCATCACCTACGTCAGCCTGGTGATGCGGGCCGACAACGACGGCGAGGGCGGCGTCATGGCGCTGATCACCCTGGTGAAACGGTCGTCGAACAAGCTCGGTAAGCGCACCGCGGCGTTCCTGGCAGCGCTCGGAATTCTCGGTGCCGCACTGTTTTTCGGTGACTCGATGATCACCCCGGCCATCTCGGTGCTGTCCGCCGTAGAAGGTGCGAAAACCCTCGACCCCGGCCTCGCCGACTGGGTGGTGCCGATCACCGCGGTGATCATCATCGCCCTGTTCAGCGTGCAACGCCACGGCACCGCGGTCGTCGGCAAGTTCTTCGGCCCGGTGATGATCCTGTGGTTCACGGTGATCGGCGCGTGCGGCGTCAGCGGGATCACCAGGGAGCCCGAGATCCTGCGCGCGCTGAACCCGATGTACGCGCTGGGCTTCATGGCGGGGCATTTCCACATCGCATTCTTCGCGCTGGCCGCCGTCGTGCTGTCGGTAACGGGCGCCGAGGCCCTCTACGCCGACATGGGCCATTTCGGCCGCAAGCCGATCACGTTCGCCTGGCTGCTGCTGGTCTTCCCGGCATGCATGCTGAGCTATTTCGGTCAGGGCGCGCTGCTGCTGCAGAACCCCACGGTTCACGACGCCCCGTTCTTCCTCCTGACACCCGAGTGGGGCCGGCTACCGATGGTGCTCCTGGCCACCGCAGCCACCGTGATCGCGTCACAGGCGGTGATCACCGGAGCGTTCTCCGTCGCGGCCCAGGCCGCCCACCTCGGGTACCTGCCGCGGCTGCGCATCCTGCACACATCGGCGTCGACCATGGGCCAGATCTACGTGCCCTGGATCAACAGCATGCTGCTGATCGCCGTACTGACGCTGGTGTTCGCCTTCCGCAGCTCGGCGGCACTCGGCTACGCCTATGGCATGGCGGTCACCGGGACCATCACCATCACCACGCTGCTGTTCCTCAACATCGCGCGCGCCAGGTGGAACTGGCCCCTGTGGTCGGTGATCGCGATCGGGGCCCCGCTGCTCACTGTGGACCTGTTGTTCCTCGCCGCCAACCTGACCAAGCTGGTGCACGGGGCCTGGCTGCCGCTCCTGATCGGGCTCATCGCGTTCACGGTGATGACCACGTGGCAGGAGGGCCGCGTGGTGGTGACCCGGGCCCGCGACAAGGTCGAGGGCCCGCTGCGCCAGTTCGTCGACTCGATCGTCTCCAGCGAGCCGCCGCTGACCCGGGTCCCGGGCACCGCGGTGTTCCTCAATCGCGGCATCGAGACCGCGCCACTGGCCATGCGCGCCAACGTCAAGTACAACCGGATGCTGCACGAGCACGTGGTGGTGCTGTCCCTGACGACGGCGACGGTGCCGCGCGTCACCGATGCCGACCGTTTGTCGGTCGATGATCTGGGCTATACCGACGACGGCATCATCCACGTCACCGCGACGTACGGATACATGGACCGGCCCAACGTGCCGGCCGCGCTGGCGCTGCTGGACTCGGCCCGCACCGAGGGTCCGCTCGACCTCGCCGGAGCCACCTACTTCCTGTCCAAGGTCGATCTGGTGATGGGCAAGGAACCCTCCATGGCACCTTGGCGGACAAGGCTTTTCATCGGTACGTCGTACATCACATCCGACGCCGCGGCCTATTTCCAGCTGCCGCCCGACCGCACGGTCATCCTGGGTTCCCGCATCGAGGTATGAAATACCCACCCGTAGGGAACGCGTTGTCTCGAGCAGATAGATTTTGTGATGATCGAAACCCTTGACGGAGCACCTGCGATTCAGCAGATTCGGCAGGTGCCCGCGCGGGCACGCACAATTTCACCAAGCTAGCGCTGACGAGAGGTCACCAATGGGCAAGATCTACGCCGATGTCACCGAATTGGTCGGGCGCACCCCGCTGGTCCGGCTGAACCGGTTGACCGAGGGCGCTGGTGCTCAGGTTGTCGCGAAGCTGGAGTTCTACAACCCGGCCAACAGCGTGAAGGACCGTATCGGCGTGGCGATCGTCGACGCCGCCGAGCAGTCCGGCGAACTCAAGCCCGGTGGCACCATCGTGGAGGCCACCAGTGGCAACACCGGCATCGCGCTGGCGCTGGTCGGTGCCGCCCGTGGCTACAAGGTCATCCTGACCATGCCGGAGACCATGTCCCTGGAACGCCGGGTGATGCTGCGCGCCTACGGCGCCGAGATCGTGCTGACGCCGGGCGCCGAGGGCATGGCCGGCGCGGTCGCCAAGGCCAAGCAGATCCTCGCCGAGACCCCGAACTCCGTCGCGGCCGATCAGTTCGCCAACCCGGCCAACCCCGCGATCCACGAGAAGACGACAGCCGAGGAAGTCTGGGCCGACACGGACGGTGAGGTCGACATCTTCGTCGCCGGCATCGGCACCGGCGGCACCCTCACGGGTGTCGGGCATGTCCTCAAGGCCCGCAAGCCCGATGTGAAGATCGTCGGCGTCGAGCCCGTCGACTCCCCCATCCTCACCGGCGGCCAGGCCGGGCCCCACAAGATTCAGGGCATCGGCGCGAACTTCATCCCCGAGGTCCTGGACCGCGAGGTCTACGACGAGATCATCGACGTCTCCTTCCCGGACGCCATCGAGGTGGCACGAGCGCTGGGCGCCGAAGAGGGCATCCTGGGCGGCATCTCGGCGGGCGCCAACGTCTGGGCGGCACTGCAGCTGGCCGAGCGCCCCGAGAACGCCGGCAAGCTGATCGTCGTGATCGTCCCTGATTTCGGCGAGCGGTACGTCTCCACGGCGCTGTACGAACACATCCGGGACTGAGGGTATGGAGCTGTTCTCTGGCCTGTTCTCCACTCTCCGTGAGGACCTGGACAACGCACGCAGCCACGACCCGGCAGGGCGCGGAGACTTCGAGAACGCCCTGGTGTACTCCGGCCTGCACGCCATCTGGTCGCACCGCCTGGCCCACAAGCTGTGGGCCCGGCCGGCCGGGCGCGGGCCGGCCCGGGTACTGGCGCAGCTGACGCGGTTCCTCACGGGCATCGAGATTCACCCGGGCGCGACCATCGGCCGACGGTTCTTCATCGACCACGGCATGGGCGTCGTCATCGGCGAGACCACCGAGATCGGCGACGACGTGATGCTGTATCACGGCGTCACGCTCGGCGGCCGCAGTCTCAACAAGGGCAAGCGCCACCCCACCATCGGCAACCGGGTGACGGTCGGCGCGGGCGCCAAGGTGCTCGGTCCCATCCGTGTCGGTGACGACTCCGCCGTCGGCGCGAATGCCGTTGTCACACACGATGTCCCGGCGGATTCCATTGCGACGGGCATTCCCGCGATCGTGCGTCCGCGCACCGAGAAGCAGCGTGAGCCCGCCGTCGACCCGACGACCTACATCGACCCGGCGATGTACATCTGACGTACGGCTGGCATTCGGCCCAGTGGCGTTGACCCTGTAACCAGGGTCAACGCCACTCGCACTTCTACGCCCTCAGCGCAGGCTCAACGCAAAACACCGCGGCCGGGCAACCAGATCATCTGGTTGCCCGGCCGCGGTGCGAAAACCCTTGTGGCTCAGGCCCTTGCGAGGACCGCCTCGACTTCTTGCGTCTGTCCCGCGATCGGGGGGATGCGAGTGGCCCGGACGTACACGGTGTCGCCCTCGAGCAGGCGCAGCGCTTCGGCGTCACCGCGGGTGATCTGTGCGGTGAACGGCGTGTGGTCCGCGGCGGTCGTCAGCTCGACGCGAACCTCGAAGCCCAGCACCACAACTCGGTCGACCTTCGCCCGGAGCACTCCGGTGGCCGCGACGTCGTCGTCGGCCTGCGAAATGGCCATGTCGGGATTCCGGCCGACGCGGATGTCGTGGGGCCGCACCAGCGTCCCGTTCAGCGTCGACACCGCACCGAGGAACGACATCACGAACGGATTGGCCGGGCTGTCGTAGACCTCGGTGGGCGACCCGACCTGCTCGATGCGGCCCTTGTTGAGCACCGCGATCCGGTCGGCGACGTCGAGCGCCTCGGCCTGGTCGTGCGTGACGAGCACGGTGGTCACGTGGACCTCGTCGTGCAGGCGACGCAGCCAGGTCCGCAGGTCGTCACGCACCTTGGCGTCGAGGGCACCGAACGGTTCGTCGAGCAGCAGCACCTGGGGATCGACCGCGAGGGCGCGAGCCAGCGCCATGCGCTGACGCTGACCGCCGGAGAGCTGGCTCGGGTAGCGCGTCTGGAAACCGGCCAGGCCCACGACCTCCAGCAGGCTGTCGACCTTCTCCTGGATCTCGGCCTTGGGCTTCTTGCGGATCTTGAGCCCGAACGCGACGTTCTCGCGGACGGTCAGGTGCTTGAAAGCGGCGTAATGCTGGAACACGAAGCCGATGCCGCGCCGCTGCGGCGGCACGCCGGTGACGTCGTTGCCCTTGATGGTGATGGTGCCGGTGTCCGGGGTGTCGAGCCCCGCGATGGCCCGCAGCAGCGTCGACTTGCCCGACCCACTGGGGCCCAGCAGCGCGGTCAGCGAGCCCTCGGGCACGTCGAAGTCGACGTTGTCGAGCGCCGCGAAGTCGCCGTAGTGCTTGTTCGCGCCGCGCACGGTGATGGCGGGAACGCTGCCCTGCTTGTGCTCGTCACTCATGTTCGGTTCTTCCTATCGAAAAGCTATTGTGCCGCCCGGACCCGCCGGGCGTCGAGGATTACCTGCACGATCAGCACGATCACCGCGACCGCCATCAGCACTGTGGACATGGCGTAGGCGCCGTATTCGGCGCCGCGGCTGTACCGGTCGGACACCAGCAGGGTCAGGGTCTGGGATTGGCCGGGCAGGTTGGAGGACACCATGATGACGGCGCCGTATTCTCCCAGCGTGCGCGCGACGGTCAGCACGACGCCGTAGGTCAGGCCCCAGCGGATGGACGGCAGCGTGATCCGCCAGAACGTCTGCCACCACTGCGCGCCCAGGGTGGAGGCCGCTTCTTCCTGGTCGGTGCCGAGCTCGTGCAGCACCGGTTCGACTTCGCGGATCACGAAGGGAACCGTGACGAAGATGCTCGCCAGAACGATGCCGGGGAAGCCGAAGATGATCTTGAATCCCCAACTGTGCTCGACGAAGCCGAGCAGTCCGGCCGAGCCCCACAGCAGGATCAGGGCCACACCGACCACGACGGGCGACACCGCGAACGGCAGGTCGATCACAGCCTGCAGGACGCTCTTGCCGCGGAACCGGTTGCGGGCCAACACCAGTGCGGTCGGCACCCCGAACAGCACGTTGAGCGGCACCACGATGGCGACGACGAGCAGCGAGAGCTGCAGCGCGGAAATGGCTGCCGGCGTAGTGATCTGGGTGAAGAACTCCCCCAGACCGGGCTGGAAGGTGCGCCACAGGATCAGGCCGACGGGCACAATGACGAGCACCGTGATGTAGGCCAGCGCCACGTACCGGGCCAGGTAGCGAACCAGCGGCGAGAGGGTCATGGAGCCAGCTCCTGACGCTTGGCCGCCCGCGACCCGATGACCCGCAGCACGAACAGCACGACGAACGAAATCACCAGCAGCACAATCGAGATCGCGGCCGCACCGGTACGGTCGTCGTTCTCGATCAGGGTGCGGATCCACTGCGACGACACCTCGGTCTCGCCGGGCACCGCGCCGCCGATCAGCACCACCGAACCGAATTCGCCGATGGCGCGGGAGAAGGCCAGACCCGCGCCCGACAGCAGTGACGGCAGCAGCGCCGGTAGCACCACCTTGGTGAAGATGACAAAGTTGTTGGCGCCGAGCGACGCGGCCGCCTCTTCGGTCTCCTGGTCGAGTTCGAGCAGGACCGGCTGCACCGACCGCACCACGAACGGCAGCGTGACGAACAGTAGCGCGACGCCGATGCCCCACTTGGTGTGCTGCAGATGCAGGTTCACCGGGCTGGCCGGACCGTAGAGCGCGAGCATCACGAGGCTGGCCACGATCGTGGGCAGCGCGAACGGCAGGTCGATGACGGCGTCCACCAGTCGCTTACCGACGAAGTCGTCGCGCGTCAGCACCCACGCCACCAACAACCCGAAGACCAGGTTGATGAGCGCGACGGCCGCCGACACCTCGAGCGTCACCCGGAACGAGGCGAGTGCTGAATTCGATGTGACCGCGGACCAGAAGTACCCCCAGCCGCCGCGGGCGGATTGGACCAGGATCGCGGCGAGCGGCAGCAGCACGATGACGGACAGCCAGATGCTCGCCGCGCCCACGCGCAACGACGTCGTGCCCAATGCGTTCCTCACGCCGGGGCCCGGCCCGGCCGAGTCACCATTGGACTCGGGCCGGGCCGGGACGCCGTCGAACTGAACAGTGCTTGTCATCCAGTGGCCTGCTTGTAGATCTTGGTGATGCTGCCGTTTTCCTTGTCGAACAACGCCGGATCGACGGTCTTCCATCCACCCAGGTCAGCGATGGTCCACAGCTTCTCCGGCGTCGGGAAGTCCTTGGCGAACTCAGCGGTCACGGCCGGATCGACCGGGCGGAACCCGGCCTGCGCCCACAGCTTCTGGCCGTCCGCGGTGTAGAGGAAGTTCTTCAGCGCGTTGGCCTTGTCCTGGTGCGGGCCCGACGTCACGACAGCCACCGGGTTCTCGATCTTGAAGGTCTGCGGCGGGTTGATGTGCTCGACGTCCTTGCCCTGCCGCTCGACGTTGATGGCTTCGTTCTCGTAGCTGATCAGCACGTCACCGGTGCCGTGCAGGAAGAGGTCGGTGGCTTCCCGGCCCGAACCCGGACGGGTCTTGATGTGCTCGACGACCAGCTGCCGCACGAAGTCGATGCCGGCCTGGGCGTCCTTGCCGCCGTTGCTCTTCACGGCGTACGGCGCCAGCAGGTTCCACTTGGCCGAACCCGAGCTCAGCGGACTGGGCGTGACGACCTCGACGCCCGGCTTGAGCAGGTCGTCCCAGTCCTTGATGCCCTTGGGGTTGCCCTTGCGCACGACCAGCGACACCACCGAACCGAACGGGATGCCCTTCGTGGCGTCGGCGTTCCAGTCCTTGCTGACCTTGCCGGCCTTCACCAGGCGGGTGACGTCGGGCTCCACCGAGAAGTTGACGATGTCGGCGGGGGCACCGGACTCGACCTTGCGCGACTGATCACCGGAGGCACCGTACGACGTGGTCACAGCGACACCCTTGCCCTCAGGGGTGGCGGCGAATGCCGGGATGATCTTGCTCCAGCCGGGCTCCGGCACGGCGTAGGCCACCAGGGTCAGGGTGGTGTTGGCACCCGACTGTGCACCGCCACCGCCGGCGACGTCACTCGCTCCGCCACCGCAAGCGGCGAGCACCGTGGTGCTGGCCACGACGGCAGCGACCGCGGTGGCGGGCCGCCAGTTCTTGATGATCTTGTGCATTGATGGGCCTTCCTTGCTGGTTTACGGATGGACTACCCGTCACACGGCAAGGTGATCGATCAGCACGTGGGCATAGCAGAAGCCGACGCCGATCCCGGAAACCGCGGACGGAAACGGGGTCAGCGACAACAGGCGACGTCAGCAACAGCGCGGGTACCCACGGCAATGAGGGCCAGGATGTGGCCCTCGGTTGTGCCGGACGCTGCGTACATGGCCGGAAGAATATCAGAGGCCGGCTCGTAGCCACTGCTCAGCGAGTCAGCAGCCACGTGACGATGACGAGCACCACCAGCAGCACCAGGATCAGCGTCACCCGTGACTGCGGCAGTCCGTTCACAGTGCGTCCTCCTCGACGTGGCGGGCCCGGTGCAGCAGCGTGATGGAGTAGCCCAGCGCCACGTCGAGCAGCACTGCCAGGCCATATGCGAGTGCCAGCACCACGGGCATCACGATGATCGTCTGCACCACGAACGACAGACCGGACAGCCACAGTTCGACGCCGTCCCACCAATTCAGAATGCCGTTCATCGATTCTCAGCCTACGGTGTGTGCCCTTTCGAATCGCGCTGGGTCGAATCCGGCAGGCCCCGTCAGGGCTTTCGGTGGACGGCAACCGTAGATGCAGTCGATGATGTGCGAATGGTGCTGCCACAAACGGACAAGTCGGGCCAATCCAGCGACCCAGGCCACATCCTGGCGAACGGCCACGGGATTCCTCACCTCGCCGCAGCGGGCGACGATTCACTGACCGGCGGTGCGATCTCGACCGCGGTCCGCACGCCGTTTCCGCCGATCGCGGATTACGCCTTCCTGTCCGACTGCGAGAACACCTGCTTGATCTCTTCGGCGGGCTCCGTCGAGTGGATGTGCGTGCCGCGGCCGGACTCCCCCAGCGTCTTCGGGTCGATCCTCGACCGCGGCGCCGGGCACTTCCGGTTGGCGCCGTACGGCGTGACGGTGCCGTCGGCGCGGCGGTACCTGCCGGGCTCGCTGATCCTGGAGACCACGTGGCAGACGCACACCGGCTGGGCCATCGTGCGCGACGCCCTCGTGATGGGGCCGTGGCACGACATCGAAACCCGTTCCCGCACGCACCGTCGCACTCCGATGGACTGGGACGCCGAGCACATCCTGCTGCGCACCGTGCGCTGCGTGAGCGGCACCGTCGAGTTCGTCATGAGCTGTGAGCCGTCGTTCGACTATCACCGCGAGAGCGCGTCGTGGGAGTACTCGGCCGCCGCGTACGGCGAGGCCATCGCCCGCGCCAACAAGAACCCCGAGGCGCACCCGACACTGCGCCTGACCACCAACCTGCGGATCGGCCTGGAAGGCCACGAGGCGCGGGCCCGGACCCGGCTCACCGAGGGCGACAAGGTGTTCGTCGCGCTGTCGTGGTCCAAGCATCCGGCGCCGCAGACCTTCGACGAGGCCTCCGACAAGATGTGGAAGACCAGCGAGGCGTGGCGGCAGTGGATCAATGTCGGCGACTTCCCGGACCACCCGTGGCGGTCGTATCTGCAGCGCAGTGCGCTGACCCTCAAGGGGCTGACCTACTCCCCGACCGGCGCGCTGCTGGCAGCGAGCACCACATCGCTGCCGGAAACGCCTCAGGGCGAACGGAACTGGGACTACCGGTACTCGTGGATCCGGGACTCGACGTTCGCCCTGTGGGGCCTGTACACGCTCGGCCTGGACCGCGAGGCCGACGACTTCTTCTCGTTCATCGCCGACGTGTCGGGCGCCAACAACGGTGAGCGCCACCCGCTTCAGGTGATGTACGGCGTCGGCGGCGAACGCAGCCTCGTCGAAGAGGAACTGCATCACCTGTCCGGCTACGACTACTCGCGGCCCGTCCGGATCGGCAACGGTGCCTACAACCAGATGCAGCACGACATCTGGGGCACGATGCTCGACTCGGTGTACCTGCACGCCAAATCCCGCGAGCAGATTCCCGAGATGCTCTGGCCGGTGCTGAAAAACCAAGTGGAAGAAGCGATCAAGCACTGGAAGGAACCCGACCGCGGCATCTGGGAAGTGCGCGGCGAACCGCAGCACTTCACCTCCAGCAAGATCATGTGCTGGGTGGCGTTGGATCGCGGCTCGAAACTCGCTGAGCTGCAAGGGGAAAAGTCCTACGCGCAGCAGTGGCGCAAGATCGCCGACGAGATCAAGGCCGATGTCCTGGCCCACGGTGTCGACAAGCGCGGCGTGCTGACCCAGCGGTACGGCGACGACGCCCTCGATGCCTCACTGCTGCTGGCGATCCTCACCCGGTTCCTGCCGGCCGACGACCCGCGGGTGCGCGCGACGGTGATGGCCATCGCCGAGGAGCTCACCGAGGAAGGTCTGGTGCTGCGCTACCGCACCGAGGAGACCGACGACGGATTGTCCGGCGAGGAAGGCACTTTCACCATCTGCTCGTTCTGGCTGGTGTCTGCGCTCGTCGAGATCGGTGAGGTGAGCCGGGCCCGGCACCTGTGCGAGAAACTGCTGTCGTTCGCCAGCCCGCTGCACCTCTACGCCGAGGAGATCGAGCCGCGTACCGGCCGGCACCTGGGCAACTTCCCGCAGGCGTTCACCCACCTGGCATTGATCAATGCCGTCGTGCACGTCATCCGCGCCGAGGAGGAAGCCGACAGCAGCGGGGTGTTCCAGCCCGCCAACGCGCCGATGTAGTGAGCGATTTGTGCACGTTTTTCCGCGGGCCGCGCGGAAAAACGTGCACAAATCCCAGGGGTCAGAAGATCAGCTCGAAGTCGATGACGGTCGGCGTCGGCACCGCGAGGGCGACGGGCGTCAGGCCGCTGTCGTACGCCACCCCGGTGATGACCCGGCCGCCGAAACCGTTCTGTGCCGCAGGCACACTCGCGGTGACGGTCACCCGACGGGCACCGGACACCGGACGCAGATAGATGTCGCTGCCGGGGACCACGGGCGCGGTGATCGGCTCCCCCGCCGCGTCGACGATCGTGCCACCCGCGGCCGTGAGTGCCGCCGCGTCGGTGGCCTCGAACCGGAACGGGCCCACGATATCGCCGACAACCGCGCGGTCGGCGATCAGCCGCGGCACGACCGTCAGACTCCGTGCCGCTTCGGCACCGGCGACGAGGTAGTTGTACAGCGCGACCACGCGTTCGGCGTTGCGGTAGGTGCCCGACCCGTTGAGGGTGAAGCTGACGTCCTCGATGTCGACGAAGGCGTCGGTGTCGGCCACCACCTGCAGGCGGTAGTAGCGGTACCCACGGTGCTGACGGCCCGGCCGGCTGTCCGAGGCGGTGGCCCCGACGCCGATGCTCCGGCGGTGCCGACCGTATCCTGCCGCGACGTTGAGTCCCGACGCGGCGACATCGCGCCACGAGATGCCGTCGACCGACTTCTGCAGCACCAGCGAGACGGCCGCGTCGCTGGTCAATTCGACTGTGTAGCTACCCAATTGGGGTTCACCGTCGAATTCGAAGGTGACCGCCCCCGGCTCCGGGGTCACGGCGACGGGCACATTGAGCGGGCGGTTGTCCAGGCGCAGGCCATTGGTGAAGTGCCAGATCGCGGCCTGCGTCGCAGCGATGGCCTCATGCTCGGCCAGGTGTGCGTCACCGATGAGATGGCCGGCCGCCCGAGCCCGGCGGCTGAGCTCGACGGTGCCGAGCGTCGGGTACGAGTTGCGGATGATCCAATCCACCTCGGCCTCGAACGCCCGAGCTGCCTCGTTGGACACTGCCGACCAGTTCGCCGGCCGGTACTGCGACGGCCGGGTCGGCGCGATGCCCTGAAAGTCCAGCGAGTATGCGTCGATGTTCGGGTTGAGCCGGATCAGGTCGGTGCGCGCCGTCGTCCCGTCGGCGAACACGACGGTGTCGACGGTCGGCGAGTAGGTGCCGCCGCGGTACCGGGTCATCCGGGTGATCTCGGCGTCCCGGCGCACAGTACGGCGGACCGCGACGGACGTGCGGGTGAGTACGAGCTGAGGGGAGAACATTGCTGTGTTGCTTTCTGGAGGCTGTGAACAGCGCGTTTATGGGCTCCGCCAGAAGATGGGCGGGCATAACGCAGAGGGCCGGCGTCAGAAAATCAACAACAACAACACAGCACGACGAAGCAGCGCCGCATGGGCATGCGCAGCGATCCGTCGTGGGTCATGCCGCCTACCATACGGCACTCGCCGAGAAAAACCACGCCGACTTCGTCACAGCGTCATAATCGAACGGGTTTTAACCGCGGTGCGCGCTAAGGCTGTGTGGGCTGCAGTGAAGCCGTATCGTGGCCGCCGCATCCCACTCACCAACCCGTCGGAGGTAGCCCCCCATGACGTCTGCGCAGAACGAATCGCAGGCCCTCGGCGATCTCGCCGCAAGGCAGCTAGCCAATGCCACCAAGACAGTTCCGCAACTGTCGACCATCACGCCGCGATTCCTCCTGCACCTGCTGAGCTGGGTGCCCGTCGAGGCCGGTATCTACCGCGTCAACCGCGTGGTGAACCCCGAGCAGGTCGCGATTGCAGCCGAGCAGGGTTCGGGCAACGAGGATCCGCTGCCGGAGACCTACGTCGACTACGAGACGAGTCCGCGCGAGTACACGCTGCGCTCGATCTCGACGCTGCTCGACGTGCACACCCGGGTGTCGGATCTGTACTCCAGCCCGCACGACCAGGTCGCCCAGCAGCTGCGCCTGACCATCGAGACCATCAAGGAACGCCAGGAGTCCGAGCTGATCAACAACCCGGAGTACGGGTTGCTGTCGCAGGTCACCCCCGAGCAGACCATCCAGACGCTGCGCGGCACCCCGACCCCGGATGACCTCGACTCGCTGATCACCAAGGTGTGGAAGACCCCCGCGTTCTTCCTGACCAACCCGCTCGGTGTGGCGGCGTTCGGCCGGGAAGCCACCCGTCGCGGCGTGCCGCCACCAGTCGTCAGCCTGTTCGGCGCCCAGTTCATCACCTGGCGCGGCATCCCGATCATCCCGTCGGACAAGGTGCCGGTCGTGGACGGGAAGACCAAGTTCATCCTGGTCCGCACCGGCGAGGAGCGTCAGGGCGTGGTCGGCCTGTTCCAGCCGGGACTGGTCGGCGAGCAGGCCCCGGGCCTGTCGGTGCGCTTCACCGGCATCAACCGGTCGGCCATCGCGTCCTACCTGGTCACGCTGTACTCGTCGCTGGCGGTGCTCACCGACGATGCGCTGGCGGTCCTCGAGGACGTCGGAGTGGACCACTTCCATGAGTACAAGTGACCTGCCGCTGAGCGAGGACGACCTGTCGGCACTGGCCAGCCAGCTGTTTGCGACCAGCTTCCGGCCCGGTCCGGACAGCCCACCGGTGACCACCCAGGTGGCACCGCGCGGGGTGGCCCCGGATGCAACCACCACGACGTCGGCGGCCGCCACCGCGGCCGGTCTGGCGCATCCGGGCACGCCGGGCGAGTTCGTATCGGTGCCGGAGCTGTTCGCGCCGGCACCGACGTCGCCCGGGCCGGAAGGGATTCCGCCGGGGACGGCGCCAGTGGCTCCCCGCGGTAACGCGGTGAGTCCGGTGGCGCCGTTCGGTGGGCTGGAGGCGTTCGCGGTGCCGTCGGGTCTGGTCCCGACGGTGCCGGGGGTATTGGCGTCGGGTCCGCCGTCGGCTCCCGCGGCACCGCGGGGGTCCGCTCCCACGTGGCCGGGCACCGTGCCCTCGGTACCGGAACTGAACTGGTCAGGCGCTCCGGCTCCATCGGAAGATGCCGGGAGTTACTACTTCCTGCAGCCTCAGGCGGAATCCGTTGCTGCCGAACCGGTTCCGGTGGTGCCCGACGACCATGAGGTCTTCGACGTCAACGCGATCAGAGCCGATTTCCCGATCCTCAAGGAGACGGTCAACGGCAAGCCGCTGATCTGGTTCGACAACGCGGCCACGACACAGAAGCCGCAGTCGGTCATCGACCGGCTGGCGTACTTCTACGCTCACGAGAACTCGAACATCCACCGGGCGGCGCACGAGTTGGCGGCCCGGGCCACCGATGCCTACGAGGATGCCCGCGAGGCAGTACGACGGTTCATCGGCGCGTCGAAGACCGAGGAGATCATCTTCGTCCGCGGCACCACCGAGGCCATCAACCTGGTGGCCTACGCGTGGGGTGGCAAGCACCTGGGCCCGGGTGACGAGATCGTCATCACCCACCTGGAGCATCACGCCAATATCGTTCCGTGGCAGCTGATCGCGAAGCAGACGGGCGCGGTCATCAAGGTCGCCCCGGTCGACGATGCCGGCAACCTGCTGCTCGGCGAGTTCGAGGACCTGCTGGGTCCGCGGACGAAACTGGTTGCGGCCACGCAGGTTTCGAATGCCTTGGGCACGGTGACGCCCGTCAAGACGATCGTCGAGCTGGGTCACCGCTACGGGGCCAGGGTGCTGATCGACGGGGCGCAGTCCATCCCGCACATCCCGATCGATGTGGCCGAACTCGGCGCGGATTTCTTCGTGTTCTCCGGGCACAAGATCTACGGCCCGACGGGCATCGGCGTGCTGTATGGGCGCGAGGACGTCCTTGCCGAAACCCCGCCGTGGCAGGGCGGCGGCAACATGATCGCCGACGTGACACTGGAGCGTTCGGTGTTCCAGGGACCGCCCAACAAGTTCGAGGCCGGCACGGGCAACATCGCCGACGCGGTCGGCCTCGGCGAGGCGATCCGCTACGTGGAACGTGTTGGTATCGAACGGATTGCGGCCTACGAGCACGCTCTGCTGGAGTACGCCACCCCGCGGTTGGCGGCCATTCCGGGAGTGCGGCTGGTCGGCACGGCCGACGAGAAGGCCAGCGTGCTGTCCTTCGTGTTGGCCGGGCACGAACCGTTGGAGGTCGGCAAGGCGCTCAACGCCGAAGGTATCGCGGTGCGGGCCGGGCATCACTGCGCCCAGCCCATCCTGCGGCGCCTGGGACTCGAGGCGACGGTGCGTCCGTCGTTCGCGTTCTACAACACGTTCGAGGAGATCGACGTGTTCATCGATGCGGTCCGCCGCATCGCCGAGGGCTCGCCCTAACCCTCACGAGCAGTCACGAAAACCCCCAGTTTTCCGCGGAAAACTGGGGGTTTTCGCGTGTCGCCGGCCAGGAATATCAGGAATATATTGGAAGGGTGACCAGGGGCTGCGGCGCCAGGCATGACTTCGCGGACCGGCAGTGCGCCGGCCCCCACCCCGACTTCGGGCTCATTCGTTTCCGACATCCAGGCCGCACCTAGGGCCCTGCCCGATGCTGCGTGCAAGTCGACCGGTGCGGACGGCGTCACCGGACCATTCCGAGAATCGGAGGACACGATGAAGCGCTATCTGACACTGGGTTACGGCGTGCTGTGTTACGCCGTGTTCCTGGCCTCGTTCCTCTATGCCATCGGCTTCGTGGGCAACGTCGTGGTGCCCCGCACCGTCGACCACGGGATCACCGCGCCCATCGCCGAGGCGGTGATCGTCAACCTGATCCTGCTCAGCCTGTTCGCGATGCAGCACAGCGTGATGGCGCGGCCGGCGTTCAAACAGCGCTGGACGCGCGTCGTGGCATCGTCGGTCGAACGCAGCACCTACGTGCTGATGTCGAGCCTGCTGCTGGGGCTGCTGTTCTGGCAATGGCGGACCATGCCACAGGTCATCTGGCACGTCGGTGCACCCGCGGGTCGCTTCGTGCTGCTCACCCTGTTCTGGGCGGGCTGGGCGATCGTGCTGCTGTCGACGTTCATGATCAGCCACTTCGATCTGTTCGGGCTGCGCCAGGTATACCTGGCATGGCGCGGAGAACCCTACCGGGACATGCCTTTCCGGACCACGATGTTCTATCGCGTGGTGCGGCACCCGATCATGGTCGGATTCCTCATCGCCTTCTGGGCCACGCCGACGATGACGGCCGGGCACCTGATGTTCTCGCTCGCCACCACCGGTTACATCCTGATCGCCATCCAGCTCGAGGAACACGATCTCGTGGCCAACCTCGGCGACTCGTACCGGAACTACCAGGCCGAGGTACCGATGATGATCCCCGGGCTACACCACCACGGCGGCCACTCCACCGGCCCGCACCACGCGGCGTAACCCTGCGATTTGTGCACGATTTTCCGCGGCGACCGCGGAAAATCGTGCACGAATCCCTACTTCTTGGGCTTGTCTCCGGCAGCATCAGTTGACAGTGCGGCGACGAAGGCCTCCTGCGGAACCTCAACCCGGCCAATGGTTTTCATGCGCTTCTTGCCCTCCTTCTGCTTCTCGAGCAGCTTGCGCTTACGGGTGATGTCACCGCCGTAGCACTTGGAGAGCACGTCCTTGCGGATGGCCCGGATGTTCTCGCGCGCAATGATTCTCGAGCCGATGGCAGCCTGCACCGGCACCTCGAACTGCTGACGCGGGATCAGTTCCTTGAGCTTGGTCGTCATCTTGTTGCCGTAGGCCGACGCGCCGTCCTTGTGCACGATGGCGCTGAACGCGTCGACGGCTTCGCCCTGCAGCAGGATGTCGACCTTCACCAGATCGGCTTCCTGCTCGCCGGCCTCTTCGTAGTCCAGCGACGCGTAGCCGCGGGTGCGAGACTTCAGGGAGTCGAAGAAGTCGAAAATGATTTCGCCGAGCGGCATGATGTACCGCAATTCGACGCGTTCCGGGGACAGGTAATCCATGCCCTGCAGTTCACCGCGGCGGGACTGGCACAACTCCATGATGGTGCCGATGAACTCGCTGGGCGCGATGACCGTCGTCTTCACCACCGGCTCGTGGACGGCGCGAACCTTGCCCTCGGGCCAGATCGACGGGTTGGTGACGATCAGCTCGGTGTTGTCTTCCTTCTCCACCCGGTACACCACGTTGGGCGACGTCGAGATGAGGTCGAGGTTGAACTCGCGCTCCAGGCGCTCGCGGGTGATCTCCATGTGCAGCAGGCCCAGGAAGCCACAGCGGAAGCCGAAGCCGAGCGCCACGGAGGTTTCCGGCTCGTACGTCAGCGCGGCGTCGTTGAGCTGCAGCTTGTCGAGCGCCTCGCGCAGGTTGGGGTAGTCCGACCCGTCTACCGGGTACAGGCCCGAGTAGACCATCGGCTTGGGTTCGCGGTACCCGGTGAGCGCCTCGGTGGCACCCTTGCGGGCCGTCGTCACCGTGTCACCGACCTTGGACTGACGGACGTCCTTCACACCGGTGATGAGGTAACCCACCTCGCCGACGCCCAGCCCCTCCGAGGCCTTGGGCTCGGGCGAGACGATGCCGACCTCGAGCAGTTCGTGGGTGGCCCCGGTGGACATCATGGCGATCTTCTCGCGCGGGACGATCTTGCCGTCCACCACACGGACGTAGGTGACCACGCCGCGGTAGATGTCGTAGACCGAGTCGAAGATCATGGCGCGGGTCGGGGCGTCCGGGTCACCGGTCGGCGCGGGGACCAGCCGGACCACCTCGTCGAGCAGCTCGGTCACGCCTGCACCGGTCTTGCCGGACACCCGCAGCACGTCCGTCGGCTCGCAACCGATGATGTGCGCGATCTCGCCCGCATAGCGGTCCGGGTCGGCGGCCGGGAGGTCGATCTTGTTGAGCACCGGGATGATGGTCAGTCCGCGGTCCAGCGCCAGGTACAGGTTGGCCAGGGTCTGCGCCTCGATGCCCTGCGCGGCGTCGACCAGCAGCACGGCGCCCTCACAGGCCTCCAGCGCGCGTGACACCTCGTAGGTGAAGTCGACGTGGCCCGGGGTGTCGATCAGGTGCAGGACGAACTCTTCGTCGCCGACCTTCCACGGCAGGCGGACGTTCTGGGCCTTGATCGTGATGCCACGCTCACGCTCGATGTCCATGCGGTCCAGGTACTGCGCGCGCATCGACCGGTCGTCGACGACACCGGTGAGCTGCAGCATGCGGTCGGCCAGGGTGGACTTGCCGTGGTCGATATGGGCGATGATGCAGAAGTTCCGAATCTGCGCCGGCGCAGTGAACGTCTTGTCGGCGAAACTGCTGATGGGAATCTCCTGGTGACGATGGGTCTGTGCGCATCACGCGCAGCTACCAGGGTATCCAGCCAGGACCCCGGCGACTAAATCGCGGCCCGGAAACTCCCCTATGCTCGATGCCATGGCGTCGCAGTGGAGGACGTTCCAGCGTCTCGCGGAACAACTGGTGTTCAACGAGGCGCCCAAGCTCATCCGCAACTTGCAGCAGCCCGACGGGCTCTCCCGAACCATCCAGCAGGGGATCCGGTTCGGTATCGAGGTCGGCCTGACCGCGCTCGGCGCGGTGCCGCTGGAACAGCAGACGGCGATCACGGCCGGCCGGCCGGTCACCGAGAACATCGTCCCCACCGCGCACCGCGCCCGTCGCATCGTCTACGCGCCCGACCTGGACGGCCAGGCCGACCCGGGCGAGATCGTGTGGACCTG
Source organism: Mycobacterium sp. ST-F2 (assembly GCF_001905655.1). Taxonomy (GTDB): domain Bacteria; phylum Actinomycetota; class Actinomycetes; order Mycobacteriales; family Mycobacteriaceae; genus Mycobacterium. Next base: position 72,915 of record NZ_JMHT01000053.1, on the reverse strand, counting down.
GGTCGTCTACGAGGACGACCCGACCCGCGGCAAGGACCGTCCGGTCCTGGTGGTGGGCCGCGACCGCAGCACCCTGCTGGGCCTGATGTTGTCGAGCCAGGACCGCCACCAGGGCGATCCGGACTGGGTGGGCATCGGCTCGGGCAGCTGGGACTACGAGGGACGCGCCAGCTGGGTGCGCCTCGACCGGGTGCTCGACGTCCCCGAGGAAGGCATCCGCCGTGAAGGCGCGATCCTCGAACGCGACAAGTTCGAGATCATCGCCGCCCGTCTCCGGGCCGCCTACTCCTGGAGCTAGGCCGCTCCCCGCTTCCTCTCTCCCGCGAGCGGCCGTGTCTGTACGGCGACACACCGCTGTTGGCGTGCATTTTGAGGCCGCTCACGCCCGACGAGCGTGCGCGGAGTGCACAAATCCAGATGCCCGGTGTACAACCGGGCCTCCTCACGGGAAGCAGGCGTCATGCGTGACATCCCGACTCGACCAGCCACTCGTTCTGACCTCGGTGCTCTCGCGCAGACTCTCGCACGGGCTTTCGCCGACGATCCGGTGATGTGCTGGATGATCCCGGACGCACGAGTACGACGGAGGCGACTCCCCCGCCTGTTCATGACGCTGACCCGGTACCACCACATGGACCACGGTGGCGTGGAGATCGCTGCGTCGGCAGACGGCATCGGCGCGGCGGCGCTGTGGGATCCGCCGGGCAAGTGGCAGCAGACACGGACCGCCGAGCTCCGGTCGCTGCCGGCGATGCTGATGACGTTGGGAACCGCCGCACTGCGCGGGCAGGCCGCCGCGGAGTTGATGAAGGAGCATCACCCGGAGGAGCCGCACTGGTACCTCGCGGTGATCGGCAGCGATCCGACGGTGCGCGGCGGTGGGTACGGGCAGGCCCTGATGCGGTCCCGGCTGGACCGGTGCGACGCCGAGCACGCGCCGGCCTATCTGGAGTCGAGCAATCCGGTGAACGTGCCGTATTACGAGCGGTTCGGGTTCGAGGTCACCGGTGAGATGGTGCTGCCGAACGGCGGGCCGAGCCTGATCCCCATGTGGCGGTCGGCGCGTTAAGACACGCTCTGCCCGCTCGCGGCCGGTGAACGGCCCCAAACTGCACACCAACAGCGGCGTGTCGCCGTGCAGACACGGCCGCTCGCGGGAAGTGCCCCAGCTCGCGGGAAGGTCAGCGGCTCTGGGTGATGTAGTCCTGCAGGTGCTGCTGCTCGGTTTCGAGCTCCTGCATCCGGGTCTTGACGACGTCGCCGATGCTGACGATGCCGGCCAGCCGGCCGTCATCGAGGACGGGCACGTGCCGGACCCGGTTCTGCGTCATCAGCACCACCAGGTGGTCGACGGTGTCGCGCGGCGTGCACGTCGCCAGGACCGTCGTCATGATCTCCGAAACCGGCTGGCCCAGCAGGCCTCCGCCGCGCTCGTGCAGTTTGCGCACCACGTCACGCTCGGACACGATGCCGAGCAAGCCGTCCGGCCCGACCACCACCATGGCACCGATGTTCAACGCCGCCAGGCTGGCCAGCAACTGGGACACCGTGGTTTCCGGAGAAATGGTCGCTACGGCGGCACCCTTGCTACTCAGTACGTCCGCGATCCGCATCGCCCGCCTCCGATCGTGATCCAACTCACATCCATGGTAGTCGGCGGCGGGCGATAGGACTGGGAGGTCAAGCGAGCCGGGTGATTTCCACGACGACGTCCAGATCGGTGGATCCCTCGCCCGAGTAGATGCCCTTCAGCGGCGTCACGTCCGAGTAGTCCCGTCCCACCGCAACGGTGACGTACTGCTCGTTGATCTCGACGTCGTTGGTCGGGTCGTAGTCCCACCAGCCGCCGGTCCAGGCCTGCACCCAGGCGTGGCTCTGCCCTTCGATGGTGTCGCCGACCTCCGCCCGGCGCTGCGGGTGCAGATAGCCGGACACGTACCTGGCCGGAATTCCCATGCTGCGCAACAAGATCAGTGTCAAGTGCGCGAAGTCCTGACAGACGCCCTTGCCTTCGCGCAGCGCATCGAGCCCCGACGAGTGGACGCCGGTGGTGCCCGGTACATAGTCCAGTTCGGTGTTCACCCAGTTCGCCGCGGCGATCACCGCCTCCTGCGGGTCGTAGTACTTGATGATCCGCTGGCCGACACGCTGCAGCCGCTTGCTCACCGGCGTGTACCGCGTGGGGACGAGCAGTTCGTCGAACCGGTCCCGCACACCGGCGCCCGCCAGATCGTCCCAAGTGACCAGTTCCGCAGGCATTTCGCCCTTGTCGGTCTCGACGACCGAGGACGACGTCACCTCCAGTTCGGTGTGCGGTGCGTGCAGATCGAAGGCCGTCACCGCGGTGCCCCAGTAGTCGATGTACCGGTACGACCGGGTGGCCGGTGTGGTCTCGACGCGGTTGAGGACGACGTTCTGCCGCGAGTCCGAGCGCGGCGTCAGCCTGGCCTCGTTGAACGATGCCGTCACCGCCGACTTGTAGGCATAGCCGGTGGCATGGACAACCCTGAGCCGCCACATATCAGATCTCACCTTCTTCGATGACCGACACCGGGTGCCCGGCGTCGGTCCATGCAACCCACGGCGCTGAGTGAAAGTACTCCAGCGCCAATGCTTCTCCGATGTCCCGGCAGCTGCGCTGCAGACCCGCCAGACGGTCCTCCAGGGAATCCAGCAGCAGACCCGGCTGCAGGAACTCGAGCTCACTGCGCGCCCGGCCCAGGAGCCGCTGCGCCTCGCCGGTGGCCCCTACGCGGTCATGTGACCGGTTGTGGAGTTCATCCAGATGCTGTTCGGCCTGCCGCAGTGAAAAGAACACCGACCGCGGAAACAGCCTGTCCAGCAACATGAATTCGACGACGCGGCTGGCGTCGAGCACACCCCGGTAGGTGCGCAGGTAGGTGTCATGCGCACCGGCCGACCGCAGCACCGTCACCCACGCCGGCGACGACGCACTGTCACCGACGCGGGCCAGCAGCAGACGCACCGTCATGTCGACGCGCTCGATGGCCCGGCCCAGCACCATGAAGCGGTAGCCGTCGTCGCGCGACAGTGTCGAGTCGGCCAGGCCCGCGAACATCGCCGCCCGGCCTTCCACGTAGCTCAAGAACTCGTGCGGCCCAAGCCTTTTGGCCGCCCGCTCCCGCTCGGCCAGGGCGTTGTACGTGGTGTTGAGGCACTCCCACATCTCACTGGAGGTGACTTCCCGTGCGCCGCGGGCATTTTCGCGGGCCGCCGAGATCGACTCAACGATCGAGTTCTGGCCATCGCCGCGCCCGAACGCGACCAGATCGGTCAACGACCACATGTCCAAAGGCGCTACCGGTGGGGCGATCCCCAAGACCCGCAACAAAGTTCGTGACGCCAGGTCGGGGTCGACGCTCGAATCCTCCAACAACTGGTGCACGGTGACATCGAGGATGCGGGCGGTGTCGTCGGCCCGTTCGACGTAACGGCCGATCCAGTACAACGATTCCGCGTTGCGCGCCAACATCAGTACATCACCGCCTGTTGCTGTTGTTGCTGTTGCTGTTGCTGTTGCTGTTGAGCAGATTGCGTGGATTGCTGCGCGGGCCCGTCATCGGCAATCTGACTGGCGGACGGCAGCGAGCGGACGACTTCGGCTGCCGCCAGCTCACGATCGGCGGTCGAGGCCCTCGACGCGAGCACCCAGGTGTCCTTCGATCCGCCGCCCTGGCTCGAGTTGACCACCAGCGAGCCCTCCGGCAACGCCACGCGGGTCAGACCGCCCGGCAGCACCCACACATCGTTGCCGTCGTTGACCGCGAACGGCCGCAGGTCGACGTGCCGCGGGGCCAGTTTGTCGCCGATGCGCGTCGGCACCGTCGACAGCTGCACCACCGGCTGGGCGATCCAGCCGCGCGGGTCGGCCCGGACCTTCTTCGAGATCGCGGCGATCTCTTTCTCGGACGCGTCCGGACCGAAGACGATGCCGTAGCCACCTGACCCCTCGACCGGCTTGATCACCAGCTCACGGACCCGGTCGAGCACTTCCTCGCACTCGTCTTCGAGCCAGCACCGGTAGGTGTCCACATTCGCCAGCAGCGGTTTCTCGCCCAGGTAGTACTCGATGATCGTCGGCACGTACGTGTAGACCAGCTTGTCGTCACCGACGCCGTTGCCCACCGCGCTGGAGATGACGACGTTGCCGGCACGTGCGGCGTTGAGCACGCCGGCGACGCCGAGTACTGAGTCCGGCTTGAACTGCATCGGATCCAGGAATTCGTCGTCGATGCGCCGGTAGATGACGTCCACCTGGCGCTCGCCTTCGGTGGTCCGCATGTAGACCGTGTTGTCGCGACAGAACAGGTCACGACCCTCGACGAGCTCGACGCCCATCTGCCGGGCCAGCAGCGAGTGCTCGAAGTAGGCGGAGTTGTAGACGCCCGGGGTGAGGACCACCACCGTCGGGTCGGCCTCGTTGGAGGCCGCCGCGTTGCGCAGCGCCCGCAGCAGATGCGACGAATAGTCGCCGACCGCCCGGACGCGGTGGGTCGCGAACAGGTTGGGAAAGACGCGGGCCATGGTGCGCCGGTTCTCCATCACGTACGACACCCCTGACGGCGAGCGCAGGTTGTCCTCGAGCACCCGGAAGTCGCCCTTGTCGTCGCGGACCAGGTCGATGCCCGCCACGTGGATGCGGACGCCGTTGGGCGGGACGATGCCGGCAGCCTCGCGGTGGAAGTGCTCACACGAGGTCACCAACCGGCGCGGGATCACTCCGTCACGCAGGATCTCCTGGTCGCCGTACACGTCGTCGAGGTACATCTCCAGCGCCTTCACCCGCTGCTTGATGCCCTTTTCGAGCTTCGACCACTCGGCAGCCGAGATGACCCTGGGCACCAGGTCCAGCGGGAACGGCCGCTCCTGACCGGACAGCGAGAACGTGATGCCCTGGTCGATGAAGGCGCGGCCCAGGGCGTCGGACCGAGCTGCCAGTTCCGATGCATCGGACGGCGCCAGCTCGGCGAAGACACCCTTGTACAGCCCGCGGACCGTGCCCTGAGCGTCGAACATCTCGTCGTACGCCTCGGCGTAGCTGTCGACGTCGCCATAGCCGTCGAACACCCCGTCGTAGCGATTTCCTGGGGTGGTGGGCCGTGATCGAACGGCCCCACTGCGCGATGTCCGTGGGCTCATGGCAGACATGCTGCATCAACCTGGCAGTTTCGGCAGGACAACTGCCATTCACCGATAAGCTGAGGGCCCACCGCCAGCCAGTGCGCGCACGCCGCGCTTTGGGGATTTCGCATGGACGCTGGTAACCTGAACAGTCGCTGCCCGTTGACGGGCGAAGAGCGCAGACTTAAGACCGAGCATGTTCCTCCCGAACGTGCCCAATTTGAGATTTAGAAGGAACGACACGCGTGGCCAACATCAAGTCGCAGGAAAAGCGCATCCGCACCAACGAGCGTGCACGTCTGCGCAACCAGTCGGTGAAGTCGGCGCTGCGTACGGCCATCCGCGGCTTCCGCGAGGCCGTCGAGGCGGGCGAGAAGGACAAGGCCGGCGAGCTGCTGGTCGCCACCAACCGCAAGCTGGACAAGGCCGCCACCAAGGGTGTCATCCACAAGAACCAGGCCGCCAACAAGAAGTCGGCGCTGACCCTGGCCTTCAACAAGCTCTGATCTGAGCCTGTAGATTTCGCGACACCGCGGCCCGTTGACCGGGCCGCGGTTTTGTTGTGTCTGGGAGATGCTCAGTTGAGCGTGCATCCACGCCGATCCTCACTCGGACGTCGTCTGCGTGGGCGCACACTCGATCGGGCGCCGCAGTGTCAGTTGTCGGCGAGCTCGGCGACGCGACGCACGGCCGATTCCAGCGCATAGTCGGCATTGGCCGCCGCGCCCTTGACGTCGGCGTTCAACGACGCCACCACGCGCAGCGCCTCGGCCACGGTGTCCCGGGTCCAGCGCCGCGCCTGCTTCTGCGCCTTCTGGACCCGCCACGGCGGCATACCCAACTCCCCCGCGAGCCGGTACGGGTCACCCGACTGCCCACCGACGCGCGCGATGGAATGCACGGCCTCGGCCAGCGCATCGGCCAGGACGACGTGCGGCACGCCACCGGCCATGGCCCAGCGCAGCGCCTCGGCAACGCCGCTGACGTCACCCGAGACGGCCTTGTCAGCGATGTCGAAGCCGTTCACCTCGGCCTTGCCGGAGTGGTAGCGCCGCACGGCCGCCACGTCGATCTGCCCGCCGGTGTCGGCCACCAGTTGTGAGCAGGCCGCGGCCAGTTCGCGGATGTCCGAACCGACGGAGTCGAGCACGGCGTTGATGGCGTCGTCGCCGACCTTCACCTTCAACGACCGGAACTCCTTGCGGACGAAGTCGGCGCGCTCGGCGGCCTTCGCGATCTTCGCGCACGGATGCACCTCGGCGCCAAGCTTTTTCAGCTGATCCGCCAGGGCCTTCGCCCGGCCTCCGCCGGAGTGCACGACGACCAGCATGGTGCCGCCGGGCAGGTCGGCAGCGGCGTCGGCGATGAGGGCGACGGCGTCCTTGCCCGCTTCGGCGGCGGCCTCGAGGACCACCACGCGTTCCTCGGCGAACAGCGACGGGCTCAGCAGTTCGGCGAGCTCACTGGTGGAGACATCTCCGGCGCGCAGCCGGTCAACCGGGACATTGTCATTGCCGGCCTGCTTGCGCGCATTCCGCAAAACGTCCGCGACGGCACGCTCGACCAGCAGTTCCTCGTCGCCCAGCACCAGATGCAACGCCTCGGTCGATCCACTCACCCGTTGATCGTTTCATGGCGCGCCGACAGGCACTCGCACGCACTCACACACTCCAAGCCAAACGGAACTTCTCGGCCAGTTCGGCGTCGGACAGATCGCCGTAGTTCTGCTGCTCGTAGCCGCGCACCCCCAGGACGGCGTCGGTGGCCGCGTCACCGAGGATGTCGCGAACCACAGCGCTGGTTCGTAGGGCGTCGAGGACTTCGGCCTGCTTGGTCGGCAGCGTCACCACCCCGGCGTGCTCGCGTTGCGCTGCGGTCAGAGACCCTGGGTCGACGGTGACCTCGGGCGGCAGCGGCAGTCGCCGGGTGATGCCGTCGAGGGCCAGCCCGAGGATGGTCGCCGACGCGAGGTACGGACTGGCCGACGGGTCGACGATCTTCACCTCGACGTTGGCGCCGTACGGATTACCGGAGGCGGCACTGACGAAGCGGACGGCGGCCTCCCGGTTCTCGGTACCCCAACAGACGTTCGCGCCGGACCAGCTCCCCGGCTGGATGCGCAGTCCTGACACGATCGAGCCGCACAGGACGCCCTGCGCGCCCGGCAGGCCGGACAGTAGCCCTGCGACGGCCGACTCGCCTGTAGCGGTCATGCCGCGCGCTCCGCACCCGCCGGAGAACACCGGCGCGCCATCGTGAGTCAGCGAGAAATGTTGATGCGCACCAGAACCCACACTGCCGGCGAAGGGCACCGGAGACAGGCTGACGCGCAGCCCGTACCGGCGCGCCATCCGGCCGATGAGGATGCGTGCGAACACCAATTGGTCGGCCGCGGCCACCGGGTCGAGCGGCTCCAGCGAGAACTCGAATTGGTTGGCCCCGTATTCGGGATGGAACTGTTCGATGGCCACACCCGCGGCGTCGGCGGCGTCCATCACACCCCTGACGAATCCTTCGAATTCGAGCACACCGGCCAGGCCGTACTGCGCCCACAGAGCAGCCGGGAGCTGCGCACCGTCGGGCCCGACGAGCACGAACTCGACCTCATGCCCGACGGCCGCCGTCAACCCGGCCGCGGCCAGCCGCTGCGTAACCCGTTGCAGCACACCGCGACCGCAGTACAGGTCCGGGTTGCCGTCCTGCGTGAAGAACGCGCCGGGCGCCCAGGCCAGTCCGTCATCGAGGATGCGTAGACCCGCCAGGTCGACGTGTACCCGCCGATCCCCGGTCACCCCGGTCTGCTCGCTGAACACGATGCCCGTCTGGTCGATGGCGAACACGTGCCACGTCGGACTGGTGCCCAGGCCGTGCTCGGCGAACACTGCCACCCGGTTCAGCGGAACCACCTTGACCTGCGTCAGGCCCGCGGCATTGACCACCGTGCCGATCAGGGTGCCGACGCCGCGTGCTTCGAGTGCCGCCACCGTCGCCGCCACGGACCCGGTTGAATCATCATTCACGTCAATAAGTCTGCACCGCGGCGCCGGGGTTTACGGGCGTATCGCAGGTCCGCCGTCGGCGGCCAGCGGATTACCGCCTCGTCGGCGCCGCCAGGCCACCAGCAACAGCACCACCCCCACCGTCGTCCCTGCGAGCAGCAGCGCGCCACCCCACCCCGACGGGACGCTCACCGCGGCGCCGGGCACCGCGGCACTCCAGCGCGCGACATGCAGGAGCCACCACAGCTCCGGCCCGGTGAACCGGATCAGCAGCTGCGCCGCGGCGGGCCAGCACCACGCCATTGCCGCCGCCGCGGTCCCGAGAATCGTGATGGGCGGGATCACCGGCGCCACAAGCAGATTGGCCACCACCGCGATCAGGCTCAGGCTTCCGGATATCGCCGCCACCAACGGCGCCGTCACCAGCTGGGCGGCGACGGCCACGCACAAGGCGTCAGCGATGAGCTTCGGCCAGCCCCGGCCCACCAATCGGCGCGACCACCCCGGCGCGATCACCACAAGTCCCGCCGTCGCCACCACCGACAGCGCGAAGCCGGCATCTACGGCGAGCGCGGGAGACATCACCATCAACACCAACACACTGGCCGACAACGCGGGGATGGCCTGCCGACGCCGGTGCACCAGCAGGCCCATCAGCATCACCGAACCCATTGCGGCGGCGCGCAATACGCTCGGCGACGGCTGCACGATGACGACGAACGCGAACAGCGTCACCGCCGCCAACCCCACCGCGATCCGCGGGCCGACCAATGCCGCGCTGAGCAGTACCGCGCCGCACACGATGGTCACGTTGGCCCCCGATACCGCGGTCAGGTGCGTCAACCCGGCTCGTCGGAATGCGGCAGTGGTGTCCGACTCGATGGCCGACACATCGCCCAGGACCAGCCCCGGCAGCATCGCGGCCTGATCGGGCGGCAGCGCCAATCGCGCCGCGTCGCCGAACTCAGCCCGCACGTGCGCCGCCGCGCGCTGCCCCGTCGAGGCGGTCCCGAACCGCGGCGTGCCCACCGCGGCCAGCACGGCCACCGACAGGTCGCGCCGCTTCGGTGGGGTGACCCTGGCCCGGAACGCCATCGGGCGGCCCACGCTGACTTCCGAATAGCCCACAGCCGGCGCGAAAACCATGACCCGCCCGGATGATTCGGCGTCCTGCAGCCGCTGCAACGACGCCGAGAACATCAGCCGGCCACCCTGGATCGTCTTGGGCGACTCGGTGGGTGTGACGGTCACCGCCACCGTCGTGCCGAACCGGGACGCGAGCGGATGCGTCTCGACCACATGCACTCGCACCGTCGCGACGATCGCGAACGCCGCCCCCACCGCCGCCACGGCGAGCACCGCGGGCCAGCGCACACCACCCACCCGCAAGCCGATCCCCACGACGGCCGCCACCGCCACCACGACCGCCGCCAGCGCAGCCCAGGCGCCCCACCACACCCCGGCCGCTGTCACCGTCCAGCACGTCAGAGCGGCCGGCACCAGCCGCAGGTCGATGCCCCGGACGTCCGGCGCGGGAGTCGCCGTCACACCCTGACCAAGTCACGCAGTTTCTCCAACCGGCTCGGCCCGATGCCGTCGACCTCACCGAGCTGATCGACGTTCGCGAACCGACCGTTGGCCTGACGCCACGCCACGATCGCTTTCGCCATGACGGGACCAATGCCGGGCAGACCGTCGAGCTCCTCCTCGGTAGCGGTGTTCAGATCGACCGGTGCTTTTGCCCCGGAACCCTTTCCATCGCCGGACGGCCCCTTCTCCGGCGAAGCGGACGCCGCGCCGGCCGAACTGCGCATACCCGCCGAGGCCCCCACGGGAGCGGTGATGCCGACCAGAATCTGCTCGCCGTCGGCCACCTTGCGAGCCATGTTGAGCCCGACGAGGTCGGCACCGGCCAGCGCTCCCCCGGCGGCCGTGACCGCGTCCGCGATGCGGGCGCCGGCGGGGAGCGTCACCAAACCGGGCTTATGGACCAGGCCTGCCACGCTGACCACGACGTCCTCGGCCGTGGCCGGCGCCGTGGACGGCGCCGGCGTGCTGGACGAAACCATCTGTACCGGAGGCAGTTTCGCCGCCGTCACGGGTGGCTTGTCATCACCGAGCACGGCGATCACGGTCACCAGGACCGCGACCACGCCCACCACCGCAAGCGCGATCACCCCGGCTCGCCCGGGGTCGGCCCGCACCGACGCGAGCCACCCCGGACTACCCGACACCGAGTCGGGCAACCACCGCGACAGCGAGGTGTCGTCGTTCGGATCGGATTCGTCGTCGGCGTCCGTCGCGTCTCCGGGCTGTGCGGTCAGGCGCCGCTGAGCCCGGTCGACGGGTGTCTGAGTGACCATGCCCGCGACGTTAGGCACCGGCACCGACGGCGCCGCCCCGAAAATGCGCGCGTACGGGACCCCCTGTGGATCAATTGCGTTCTGTGGATAACCGTCCGGACACCGGGACCCCCGAGGGCGGGTAGACACCTGCGGCATAGTGTCTAGCGAAAGCGCACCGCCCCAATGAGGAGGCCTCCATGACCGGCACACCGAATGACACCCGACCACTCCGCGTCATCCAGTGGACCACCGGCAACATCGGCAAGCGGTCGCTGCACGCGATCATCGCTCGCGACGACATGGAGCTGGTGGGCGTCTACGCATACGGCGCAGAGAAGGTCGGTGTGGACGCCGCCGAGCTGGCCGGCTGGCCCGAGCCGACCGGCATCAAGGCCACCAACGACATCGAAGAGCTGGTCGCCCTCAAGCCCGACGCTTGCTGTTACAACCCCATCTGGCCCAGTGTCGACGAGCTGGTCCGCCTGCTGGAGTCCGGCATCAACGTCTGCTCCACTGCCGCCTGGATCACCGGCGGCAAGCAGTCCCCCGAGGATCTGCCCCGCATCCAGAAGGCTTGCGAGGCAGGCAATTCCACGATCTTCGGCAGCGGCGCGCACCCCGGCCTGACGAACATGATGGGCATGGTGCTCTCCAGCGCATGCGAGAGCGTCGATGAAATCCGCATCACCGAATCGGTCGACTGCGGCGTCTACGAATCAGCCGGCACCATGGCGGCGATGGGCTTCGGCAAGGACCCCGAGACGCCGGGCCTGGCCGAGAGCGTGCGCCTGGAGAGCGAGGTGTTCGCCGAGTCCGCCGCGATGATGGCCGACGCCATCGGCGCCAAGCTGGACCGCATCGACTTCGACGTCACGTTCACCGCGGCCACGGAGGACTCCGACCTGGGCTTCATGCAGATCCCGAAGGGCACCGTGGCCAGCGTCTACGGCTACCACCGTGGCTGGGTCGGCGACAAGAACGTCGTCAGCGTCGGCTTCAACTGGATCATGGGCAACCACGTCACGCCGCCGAAGCCGGTGGCGCACGGTCACGTGATCCAGGTGTTCGGTGTGCCCAACATGCGCACCGTGATCTACTGTCTGCCGTCGAAGGACTGGAGCGAGGTCAGCCTCAACGGCCTCGGCATGATCTACACCGCGCTGCCGGTCACCAACGCGGTACCCGCGGTCGTCGCCGCCGCGCCGGGCATCCTCACGCTCAAGGACCTGCCGCCGGTCACGGGCCGGTTCCGGGGCTGAGCCCAAAACCGTTCACAGCCGATACATTTCGCGCGCCATCAGCGCGTCCTCGATGTACTCCACGTGCGTGTCGTAGATGGGGTGCTCTTCGCCCAACCGATGCACCGCATTGCCGATGGCATGCTCCGCGTTGGTGAGCCAGTGGGGCGTGGCAGGTGCGTGAACTGCCAGGGCGTGAGGCCAACTGAGGTGCAGTGTGTGGCTCATCGTCGTCACCTTTCGGTCGGGTCAGCGGCCAAGGGGTGCCGCTCGTGATTTCAGGGTGCGGCCCGCGCGACAGCTGAGCGCGAGTAGACGGGTACTCGAAACCGACACCGAGTGGCGGGCCGTTACCTGCGTAGTTCGGCAGTAACTCTCAGCGCAGGCCGGCTGCAATGTCGCGCGCGATACGCCGGGAGCGCCTGCACGCGTAGCCGAACTGCGATGGCCTCGGCTGGTATCCCAGGAACCGAAGTCCGTCGAGAACTACTTCGCCGTTACGCGCCAATGGCGCTCCGCGCGCGTCGAGGACGCCCAGGTGCCCGACGAGCCCGTCCAAACCGCGCCGATACCCGGTCGCACAGATCACCGCGTCGGGATGTACCCGCGTTCCGTCTGTCAGTCGGACCGCGTCCCCGTCGAAAGACGCGGGCGCCGAGACCACCTCGATGCGCCCGGCCTTGATGGCATCGATCACGTCCATGTCGACGATCGACGGCGCGACGCCGAGCCGCGCGGACCGGGCGAACGGACCCTCCTCCGGTATCGGGAGCCCGAACGACGCCAGGTCCCCGACAGCTCTGAGTCGTGCGATGCGGGCGATCTTGTCTGCGATACGCGTCGGAAGGTGGTACAGCGGCGTCGCGATAGCGTTCCCGGGTACGCCCGCCGGACCGGTGCGCAGCAGAATGTTCGGCGGCGTTCGAGTGGCCATCCAGACCTGCGACGCCCCGCCGGTCACCAATTCGTTGGCGATTTCCATTCCCGACGATCCGCAGCCGACCACCAGCACCCGAGCGCCGACGAAACGGCTGGCGCTGCGGTACCCGGACGAGTGCAGCACGTCTCCGGTGAACGTTGTGCACCATCCCATTCCGGGATGTACGGGGTGTGGTCGTAGCCTGTCGCGACGACGACATTCGGAGTATCGACCACCCCGGTCGACGTCGTCAGTCGCCAGCCCAAAGGCAGGCGGTCGATCCGCTCGGCGACCGTGTTGAATCGGATGTCCAGGCCTTCGGCACCGGTTTCGAGATGTTCGACGATTTCATCGCGTGAGGGGAATGTCGATGTGCGCCTTGGGTATCGGATGCCTGGCAGGTGCGACGAGTGTTTCCCGGTGTTGAGACGAAGACCGTCGTAGCGGGCGCGCCACGACCCACCGACGCGTTCGCCACGCTCGATCACCAGGGCGTTGATTCCGCGGTCGCGCAGACTCAGTGCCATCGCGACGCCGACCGGGCCTGCGCCGACCACCACCGCTGGATACTCGAGCACGGCACCTCCCCGAGGCACATGGTCAAGCTGAGTCTAGAACCGCCGCGCCGGTCGCGCCTACGCTGTCTTCGTGCGCCTGACGTGGCCACTTACCGGCCGCAATGAAGAACTTGCGGCCATTCACGCCGCGATGTCCGACCCCGACTCGTCCGGCGTCGTCCTCCGCGGTGCCGCCGGCGTCGGCAAGAGCCGGATCGCACAAGAGGTCCTCGCGCAGGCCGCCGACGCGGGCCGCACGACGCGGTGGGCGGTGGCCACCGCGTCGGCGCGTGCCCTGCCGCTCGGCGCATTCGCCGCCTGGGTGACGGCCGACATGGACGGCCCGCAACTGGTTCGGCTCGTGGTCGACGCCCTGACCGCCACTCCGCCGGGCGGGGCGGTCATCGTCGGCGTCGACGACGTCCATCTGCTCGATGATCTCTCGGCTTTTGTCCTGCATCAGATCGTGCGGCGGCGGACGGCAAAGCTCATTCTCACCCTCCGCGATGGAGAGACGGTTCCCGTTGGTGTTCAAGAGATTTGGAGTGCGGGCGAGATCCAACGCATCGACCTTCAACCGCTGTCGTCCGAAGAGACGATCAGCCTCCTCGGCGCCACACTCGGCGGCGTCATCGATCCAAACGCGGGGCGCCGGCTGTGGAGCCTCACGCGCGGCAACGCGCTCTATCTGCACCACATCGTGGAACAGGAAGTCTCCGCCGGGCGCCTGGCAGCCGACCACGGGTGCTGGCGCTGGACCGGGAGTGTCGCCGTCGCTCCGGCTCTGGTGGAACTGATCGAGTCCCGGATGGGTGCGCTGCCCTCTGCGGTCGGAGACGTGATCGACGTCCTGGCGGTCGGCGAACCGATGGACATCCGGTTGCTCGCGCGCATCGCCGATCCCGCGGCGATCGAGGAGGCCGAGGCACGCAACCTCGTGACCCTCGATGACAGGGACGGCGGGGCAAAGGTGCGGCTGGCGCATCCGTTGTATGGCGAAGTACGGCGTGAACGCGCACCGGCGATCCGGCTCCGGCGGCTCCGCGGCCTTGTTGCAACATCATTGGCTGCCGGTACCGACCGTGACGACATCCGGGTCCTCGTACGTCGTGCCACCCTGGCGCTCGATTCCGACCTGGCACCTGATCCGGAACTGTTTCTGTCTGCCGCCAAATCAGCTGTCCAACTGCTGGATACGCCGCTGGGCGGGCGGCTGGCACTCGCCGCGGTCGAAGCCGGCGGCGGCATACCGGCGCAGATCCAACATGGCTACTGCATGGTCTGGTCGGCCCGCGCCGCGGAGGCTCAACAGGAGCTGGCCGCGCTCGCCGAACACACGCAGACCGATCTCGAGGCGGCGCAGGTCGCCGCCCTCCGCGGACACAACACCTATTGGACCCTTCGCCGGCCGGCGGCCGCCGAGGCGATCCTCGACGAAGCCGAGGCCACCGTTCACGATCCGGCGGCCCAACGGATTCTGGCGGCGCAAAGCGCTACTTTCCACGCCGATCTCGGACGGCCACACGCCGCGGTACGGACGGCTGCCGAGGCCCTCGGCGGGCCACTGCCCGACGAGGATGCGGCCATTGCCTCCTGGGCCATGGTCGGTGGGCTGGCGATGTTGGGCCGGGTCGCCGAGCTGGACGCTGCTGCCGCGCGCGGCCAGGTTGCGGCCACCGCCGCACAGAACGCCGCGGTGCTGCGCAACGGTCTCAGCTACCGGCACATGATCGGCCTCAAACTGGCCGGTCACCTGCATCGCGCCGAGGAAGTCGCCCAACAGGCCTGGCGCGACATCGAGGACACGTGGTTTCCGCATGGTGGCCTGGTCCACCTCGGGCAGGCCCAACTCGCCCGAGGACAGGTCACTGAGGGGCTGAGTCGTCTGCAAAGGGCGCTCACGGCGTTGGCCGCCGGCCACGAAATGGGTGGCTGGCTTTTCCGCTGCCGGCTGGGCGTGACGCAGGCACTGGCGTTGACCGGCGATGCAGCGGCCGCCAGAGGCGCGATGACCGAACTCGATGCCGACCGGCATCCCGGATTGCTGTTCCTCGCAACCGAAGTGACGCTGACCCGGGCCTGGGTGGCGGCCACCGAGGGCTCCCTGACTGAAGCCGTGCAGTTGACGCACACGGCGGCGGCGGACGCGGCCGAGGCAGGACAGCCGGCATACGAAGTGCTGGCGTGGCAGACCGCGGCGCAGTTCGGCGACAGCTCCGGCACCGACCGGTTGCTCGAGCTCACGAACATCGTGGAAGGACCCCGCGCCAGCTTGGCGGCCCGGTTCGCATCCGGTCTGCGCGCCGACGACGGTGATGAACTCTGCTCGGTATCACAAGGTTTCGAAGACATCGGCGACCTCATCGCCGCCATCGACGCCGCCGCCCACGCCGCACTCGCATACCGCAGCCACGACCAACGCGGCTCGGCGCTCACCTGCTCGACCCGCGCACAGGCACTCGCTCAGCGCTGTGGCGCCGCCACCCCCGCACTACGTCAAGCCGCCCAACCATTGCCTCTCACCGACCGCGAACGGGAAATCGTCGCGCTCCTCGGCCAAGGCCTGCCCAGCCGCGCCATCGCCGAACGCCTCACCCTGTCCACCCGCACCGTCGAAGGCCACATCTACCGCGCCATGGCCAAAACCGGCACCACCAACCGCGACGAACTCGCCGCGCTGCTGCGCCGGTAGGACCGGCCGCACGCAATTCGAGTACCCGTCTACTCGCTCCCCTCGCCTGCGCCACGCGCACGCTCATGACATGGCCACGTCAACTTCCCGCGAGCAGGCATTGCGCCGGCTACCGCTGTCCTACTCACTGGCTCTCCGGTTACGTGACGCCCGCGTAGCGGCGGACGTGATCGGCGAGTACGTCGGCGTCGAACCATCGGCACTGGCCGGCATCTACCGCATCGGCGAGGCGAAACTCGCTGCGGCACAACACGAGGAGTCCGCATGACCGCCACCATGTCCGGCCCAGTCAGCGTCTTCGACGCCGACCTGCCCACCATCGATTACACCGACGCCACCAGCTGGGACGAGGTGCACGATATCCTCGCCGCCGCGCGGCGACGATCGCCGATCGCGATGGGACCACACGGACCCGAATTCCTCACGTACGACCTCGTCCACACCACGTTGCGGGACCCGCGGTTCGCCGAGCCGAAAGCGATGGGCCTGGAACCACAGGGCATCACCTCCGGCGAGTTGTGGGACCGCGTCACCCACAGTCTGTTGGCCATGGACGGCGACGAACACCACCGGCTGCGGCGTCTGGTGGCCAAGGCCTTCACACCGCGGGCTGTCGCCAGGCTCCAGCCCACCATCGCCTCGGTGATCAACGAACTGGTCGACGCGGTCGCCCCGATCGGCCGCTGCGACATCGTCGCCGACATCGCCCGGCAGTACCCCATTCCGGTCATCTGCACCCTGCTGGGCGCGCCACGAGCGGACTGGGAACTGTTCTCCGACTGGGCCGATGACTTCATGAAGCTGGTCGCGTGGAACATCGTCGAGGACGAACCGGTGGTTCTGGCCGCCTGGCGACATCTCGACGACTACGTCGATCGCATGGTCGACACCCGGCGCCAGACCCTGACCGACGATCTGATCTCGGACCTGATCCGTGCCGAGGACCACGGCGACCGCCTCACCCACGACGAACTGCTGATGCTGGCGGCCGGGATGCTCGTCGCCGGCACCGACACCACCCGGAATCAGTTGGCGGCGGCCCTTTACGTCTTCAGTGAGCATCCCGAGCAGTGGTCGACGCTGGCCGAACATCCAGATCTGGCCCACCAGGCCGTCGAAGAGGCGCTGCGGCACTCGCCGATCGGCATCGGTCTGCCCCGCGAGGCCGTCGTCGACGTCGAACTCGACGGGTTGCTCATCCCCGCCGGAACCCAGATCATCGCCAATTCCGCTGCCGGGAACCGGGATCCGGAAATCTTCGACGATCCGGACCGATTCGACATCGAGCGCGACAACCCGGCCGCCGCGCTGTCCTTCGGCAGCGGCGTGCACTACTGTCTCGGCTCCCACCTCGCCCGCCTCGAACTCACCGAGGCGTTGACGGTCATGGCCAAGCGCATGCCCGGCTTGCACTTCGACGGGCCGGCGGTCTGGAAGAGCTTCCTGGGAGTGACCGGTCCGGCCACGTTGCCGGTCGCATTCGAACCGGGCAACTAGTCCTGCGTGTTGACGATCACGCCGACGGCGCCTGAGCCGACGTGTACCGCCAGCACCGGCCCCATGTCGGTCACCACGAGTGATTCGACCTGGGGTAGACGGGATGTCAGCGCGGCGCCGATCGCAGCGGCGTCGTCATGATTGTCGACGTGGTGCACGGCGATGGAGGCGGGCCGGTCACCGACCAGCGTGACCACCCGCTCGATCATCGCGGCGTGCGCCTTGGCGACGGTCCGAATCCGCTGATCGAGCACCAGCCGGCCATCGATGTCCAACTGCAGCAACGGTTTCAGCGACAACGCGGTACCGAGCCAGGAGGCCGCCGTGCCGATCCGGCCGCTGCGGCGCAGGTTGTCCAGCCGGTGCACGACGATGAAGCCGTGCTGCCGTGTGGACTCCGCGCGCGCCTGCGCCTCAACGGTGTCCAGATCGGCTCCGGATTCGGCGGCCCGGGCCGCGGCCAGCGCGACGAAGCCGACGCCCATCGCGGCGGACCGCGAATTGATCACGCGCACAGACGAACCCAGTTCTCGTCCGACGGCGGCCGCGGAACTGAAGGTGCTCGACAGGCCGGCCGACAGATGCACGGCCACAACGCCGTCGCCGCCGCTGTCGGCCAGTGCCTGCTGGTAGATGTCGGTCAAGTCGCCGGGCGCCGCGCCGGATGTCGACACGTGCGAACGGTCCTGAATGTCCTGCGGAATCGGGTCGACGCCGTCCAGGTAGTCGATGCCGTCCTGCAGCACATGCAGCGGAACCACCCGAATGTTCCAGCGCTTCAACTCATCTGGGTCAAGCCGAGCCGATGAGTCGGTGACCACCACCACTGCCATGGCTAGTCGTCGGTCCGCTGCGACACCACACCGGCCTCGGCCAGCCCCTTGAGCATGAGTTCGGCGACGGCACGGTGCGCCTCGAAGTTCCAGTGGATGCCGTCCGGATTCGCCCGGCCCGACATCACCTCGTCACCGACGGCGGCCTTGAGGTCGACGACCGGAATCTGCTTCGCGTCAGCCCAATCGGTGATCGCCGACACGGTGGCGTCGCGCCACCGGTGCGAGCTGCCGTAGGTCTCCGCGATGTGCACCGACGGAATGGTGGCGACAAACGGAATGCCGGGGCGGTTGAAATCGATTGCCCCGCGGGTCTCTTCGAGATATTCGACCGTCAGGTGCGCCGGCAGCGCGGGCCGCGCGATCGGTGACAGCCGCGGCTGCAGCCAGCCATAGCCGTCCCGCACGATGCGGCGCAGCCACGGGGGGCGCACATAGCGGATCAGTTCCCGCAGCGCTGTCGGCAACGGCGACGGCAGCGAGTCCATGCCGCAGGTCGCGAAGATCACGGCGCCGGCCTTGGGCAGCGCCGCCCACGACCGCGGGTCCTGGGTCGCGGCCCACCACACGTCGCGACAGGTCCAGCCGATGCGGCCGATCAGTTCCAGGTCCCAACCGAGTTGGGAGGCAACGATGTTGGGCCAGATGCGCGGATCGTCGGACGGCAGCCCCCCGGTCGGCCCGTAGTAGGACAGCGAGTCGCAGAAGACGAGGAGGACGGGCTTCGTCGGCGTGTCAGAGGACATCGTTCGCCACCTGAGCCGAGGCGTTCCACACGTCCAGACGCCACTTCACCGGATCGTCGTCGGCCAGTCCGGCACTGTGTCCCGACAGCTGCACCCAGCTGGCATTGCCCATGCCACCGAGTATCGGCCAGTTGTCCACCGGCAGGTCCAGCAGGGCCGCGGTCAGTGCGGCGATCAGTCCACCGTGCGCGACGAGCACGACAGGACGGTCGACCTCGTCGACACCCCACTCGGGCAGGTTCCGGAGCTGCTCGGCCACCACCGGCAGGGCGCGGTTCGCCACGTCCACCCGGCTCTCGCCGTTGTGCGGCGCCCAACGGGCATCGTCACGCCAGGCCAGCCGGGCACCGGGCGCGAGGGCGTCGACCTCGTGGTGGGTCAGGCCCTGCCAGTCCCCGAGGTGCGTCTCGCGCAGCCGCTCGTCGATGGACACCGACATCCCGGCCTGGTCCCCCAGCGTCGTCGCGGTATCGAGTGCGCGGCGCAGGTCGGAGGACACGATCACCAGCGGCTGCCGCTTGGCCAGCACCTCGGCGGCGGCGACCGCCTGCGCCCGGCCCAGATCACTCAGGTCGGTGTCGAGCTGGCCCTGCATCCGGCTGGTGGCGTTGTACTCAGTCTGGCCGTGACGCAGCAGCAGGAGACGCCGGTTCCTCACTCTCGGCCCTCGGCGGACTCATCCGACTCGTCGTCACCGTCGGGATTCACCGGCAGCTCACCATCCAGGTCGACCTCGATGGCCGGACAGTCCCGCCACAGCCGGTCCAGCGCGTAGTACTCGCGCTCCTCCTGGTGCTGGATGTGCACCACGATGTCGACGTAGTCGAGCAGGACCCAACGGCCCTCGCGGGCGCCCTCGCGACGGGCCGGCTTGTGGCCCGCCCAGCGCATCTTCTCCTCGACCTCGTCGACGATGGCGTTGACCTGGCGGTCGTTGGAGGCCGAAGCGATGACGAAGTAGTCGGTGATGACCAGCTGGTCCGACACGTCGATGACGCTGATGTTCTCGCCCAGCTTGGCGGACGCCGCGCGGGCGGCGACCGTCGCCATGCTCAGGGCTTCGGGGGTGGCCGTCATGAATTCTCCTGCTTGTTCGTGGCTTGATAGAGCCCACGTTTGGATACGTATTGGACGACGCCGTCGGGCACCAGGTACCAGATGGGCCGGTTGGCCTGGGCGCGGCGACGGCAGTCGCTCGATGAGATGGCCAGCGCCGGCACCTCGACCAGGGTCAGGGCGTCGGGCGGCAGTTCTTTCTGCGCTTCCTCGATGTGCTTGCCGTCCAGCTCGTAACCGGGCCGGCTGACTCCGATGAATCGGGCTGTGGAGAACAGCTGCTCCCAGTTCTGCCAGGACAGGATCGAGGCCAGCGCGTCGGCGCCGGTGATGAAGAACAGGTCGGTGTCGGGGTTCTGCCGGGCCAGGTCGCGCAGGGTGTCCTTGGTATAGGTGGGGCCGCCGCGGTCGATGTCGACGCGGCTGACCGAGAAACGCGGGTTGGCGGCCGTCGCGATGACCGTCATCAGGTACCGGTCCTCGGCGGCGGTGACGTGCCGGTCCCGCTTCTGCCAGGGCTGCCCGGTGGGGACGAACACCACCTCGTCGAGGTCGAACAGGTCGGCGACTTCACTGGCCGCGACGAGGTGTCCATGGTGGATGGGATCGAACGTCCCACCCATCACCCCCAGCCTGCGTCGAGTCACGATTGGCCAGCTTACGGCAGTGTTCGGAGCCAACTCGGGGGCAGGACCTCGCGGGCTAGACCGGCAGCAGGTTGTCGATCACCGACGCGAGCTGCTTGGCGGACCGGCATTCGTGCATGGTGATGACGTCCTGGTACTTGGCCGTCGCCGAGTCGCCGCTGCCCCACAGGTGCTTGGGCTCGGGGTTGAGCCAGTGCGCGTGGCGGCTGGCGCTGACCATGTGCGCCAGCAGGTCGGCCTGCGGGTTGCGGTAGTTGTTGCGGCCGTCGCCGAGCACCAGCAGGGCCGTTCGGGGCGAGAGCGCATTGGGCCACTTGTCCATGAACGAGACGAAGGCGTGGCCGTAGTCGGAGTGCCCGTCGCGGGTGTAGACGGCCGCCTCGCGGGTGATCTTCTGCACCGCGACGGCCAGGTCGGCGTCCGGCCCGAAGAGCTCGGTGACCTCGTCGGTGGTGTCGATGAACGCGAAGACGCGCACCCGCGAGAACTGCTGACGCAGCGCGTGCACCAGCATCAGGGTGAAGTGGCTGAAGCCCGCGACGGAGCCGGAGACGTCGCACAGCACCACGAGCTCGGGGCGGGCGGGGTGCGGCTTCTTGAGGACGACGTCGATGGGCACGCCGCCCGTCGACATCGACTTGCGCAGCGTCTTGCGCAGGTCGATCTGCCCGGCGTGGGAGCGACGCCGGCGTGCCGCCAGCCGGGTGGCCAGCGTACGGGCCAGCGGCGCAACGACATTGCGCATCTGCCGCAGTTGATCGCCTGACGCCCTGAGGAATTCGACGTTCTCGGCCAGTTGCGGGATGCCGTAGGTCTGCACGTGGTCGCGGCCGATCTGCTCGGCGGTGCGCCGCTTGGTCTCCGACTCGACCATGTGTCGCAGTTGTGAAATGCGTTTGGCGGCAATCGCTTTGGCGATCTGCTCCTGCGTGGGCGTGGGCTCGTCGCCGTACGGTGCCAACAGGCCGGCGAGCAGCTTGCCTTCCAGCTGGTCCAGGCCCATGGCCTTGAGGGCCTGATACGACGAGTACGACGGGCCGCGGCTCGAGTTGTACTTGCCATAGGCGTCGACGATCTGCGCGATCATCGCCATCAGGCGATCGTCGAGGTTCGCCATGTCCGCGTCGGACAGCAGGTCGATGAGTGCCGAGCGCATGCCTTCGACATCCTCGGGCGGGATCCGGTCGGGCCGGTTCTCCGGATCCTCGTCGTCGTCGAGCTCCAACACGGCCCGGTCCCCCATGGCCGCGGGGAACCACAGGTCGAACAGCGCGTTGTAGGTCTCGCGATGGTCGGGCCGGCGCAATACGGCGCACGCCAGGCCCTCACGCAGCACCATGCGGTCACCCAGCCCCAGGGTGGCCATCACCCGGCCGGCGTCGACCGTCTCCGACGGCCCGACGTTGATGCCCACCTTGCGCAGAGCTTCGACGAAACCGACCAGATGGCCCGGAATGCCATGCGGGGCAAGCGGTTGCGCAGGGGTTCGGGCTGTCATGACTGCCTAGTTCAGCTTCAACTCGCCGATGGCACGCTGCTGATCCGACTGGTGTTTGAGCACCACACCGAGCGTCGCGGCGATCATCTCGTCATCGATGGTGTCCATCCCCAGCGCCAGCACGGTACGGCCCCAGTCGATGGTCTCGGCGACCGACGGCAGCTTCTTGAGCTGCATGCCGCGCAGCACGCCGATGATCCGCACCAGCTCGTCGGCGATCTTCTCCGGCAGCTCGGGCACGCGGGACAGCAGGATGCGCCGCTCCAGGTCGGGGTCGGGGAAGTCGATGTGCAGGAACAGGCACCGACGCTTGAGCGCCTCGGACAGTTCGCGCGTGGCGTTCGACGTCAGCACCACCAGCGGCGTCTGCTGGGCCTTGATGGTGCCCAATTCGGGGACGGTGACGGCGAAGTCGGACAGGATCTCCAACAGCAGGCCTTCGATCTCGATGTCGGCCTTGTCGGTCTCGTCGATCAGCAGCACGGTGGGTTCGGTGCGGCGGATGGCCGTCAGCAGTGGCCGGCTCAGCAGGAATTCCTCGCTGAAGACGTCCATCTTGGTCTGGTCCCAGTCGCCCGACTGCTGGCCCGACTGAATCCTCAAAATCTGCTTGGCGTGGTTCCACTCGTACAGCGCGCGGGCCTCGTCGACGCCCTCGTAACACTGCAGTCGCACCAGTTCCGATCCGGTGCACTGGGCGATGGCCCGGGCCAGTTCGGTCTTACCGACACCCGCCGGTCCTTCGATCAGCAGCGGCTTGCCCAGCCGGTCGGCCAGGAAAACCGCTGTGGCCGTTGCGGTGTCGGGCAGGTATCCGGTTTCGGCGAGTCGCTTGGCGACATCGTCGATGGCGGCATTTTCGCCGAACAGCGGCACCGACCGAGCGGGTGTACTCAAGTTGTTCTCCTCTTACACGGGCCGGGTCTGGCCGTCGCCCCACACGATCCATTTGGTGGATGTCAGTTCCGGCAGGCCCATCGGGCCGCGGGCGTGCAGCTTCTGGGTCGAAATACCGATCTCGGCGCCGAACCCGAACTGCTCACCGTCGGTGAAGGCCGTCGACGCGTTGACCATCACTGCGGCGGCATCCACATGCTCGGAAAAGCGCTGGGCCGCAGCAAGATTGGTGGTGACAATCGCCTCGGTGTGCCCGGTGCCGTACTCGTTGACGTGGCTGATCGCGCCGTCCACCCCATCGACGACGGCCACCGCCATGTCCAGCGACAGGAATTCGGCGCGCAGCTCGTCCTCGCTCGGGTCCAGGTGCACCGTCACCCCGGCGTCCTGCAGGGCGGTCACCAGCCGGGGCAGCGCGGTGTCGGCGATGGCCCGGTCGACCAACAGGGTCTCGGCCGAGTTGCACACGCTGGGACGACGGGTCTTGGAGTTCAGCAGGACGCTCTCAGCCATGTCGAGGTCGGCCGCTTCGTGAACGTAGACGTGGCAGTTGCCGACGCCCGTCTCGATGGTCGGCACGGTGGCGTCGCGCACCACGGCGTCGATCAGGCCGGCACCGCCGCGCGGGATCACCACGTCGACCAGACCACGGGCCTGGATGAGGTGGGTGACGCTGGCGCGGTCCTCGCTGGGCAGCAGCTGTACAGCGTCCTCGGGCAGGCCCTCGGCGGCCAGCGCCGACCGCAGGGCGGCGACCAGAGCTTCGTTGGACCGGGCCGCCGACGAGCTGCCACGCAGCAGCGCCGCGTTGCCGGACTTCAGGGCCAGGCCGAAGGCGTCGACCGTCACGTTGGGACGGCTCTCGTACACCATGCCGACCACGCCCAGCGGCACCCGCTGCTGACGGATCTGCAGGCCGTTGGGCAGCGTGCTGCCGCGCAGGACCTCACCGACCGGGTCGGGCAGGCCGGCGACCTGCCGCAGCCCGGCGGCGATGCCGTCGAGTCGCTGCGGGTTAAGGGCCAGCCGGTCGATCATCGCCTCGGCGGTGCCTGCCGCGCGTGCAGCCTCGATGTCCCCGGCGTTGGCGGCCAGCACCGCATCGGCGGCGGCCAGCACGGCGTCCGCGGCGGCGTGCAGCGCGCGGTTCTTGGCTTGGGTGGTCAGTGTCGCCAGCGCGCGGGATGCGACCCGGGCCCGCCGGGCCGCGTCATGCACCTGCTGGCGCAGATCGGTGTCCGTAGCTGCGTGCACACTCATCAACCCAGGGTAACGAGGTATCCGCGGTTCGGGCCGGTCGGGGCCGACTCCCGATTTGCGCCACTCTCCCCCGCAAGCGGGAGGTACCCCCACATCGCGGCTCGTCCCTCGCCGCTTGATCGTCGTGCCGCTACGGTGGCCCGGTGACTCGCATCACTGTCGTGGGCAGCGTCAACATGGACCTGGTGTTCGGTCTGGCCGAACTTCCCGACCCCGGGCAGACGGTCCTGGCTTCGTCGCTGCATTCGGAGCCCGGCGGCAAGGGCGGCAATCAGGCCGTAGCCGCGGCCCGTGCAGGCGCCGACGTCCAACTCGTCGCCGCGCTCGGGGCTGACGCGACCGGCACCGCGCTGCGAAAGCACTTGGAGGACAACGGTGTCGGCCTGGTCGGGACGGTCAGCCTGCCCGTTCCGAGCGGCACCGCGGCGATCATGGTCGGCGAGAATGCCGAGAACATGATCGTGGTGGCGCCGGGTGCCAATGCGCACCTGACCTTGGACTCCGCCCACGTTCGCGCGGTGGTCGCCGACTGCGACGTGCTGTTGCTGCAGCTGGAAATCCCGCCGTCCACCGCGCTGGCCGCGGCGCGGCTGGCCAGAGACGCCGGCGCGACGGTGGTGCTCAACGCCTCGCCCGCCGGCACCGACCCGCTCGCCCTGGCCCAGTTGGCCACCGTCACCGATGTGGTGATCGTCAATGAAGCCGAAGCCGCGGGGTGGCATTGGCCCGTCGCGCATCTGGTGATCACGCGCGGTGCTCGCGGTGCCGTCCACCGCACCGCCGACGGCGAGACAACGGTCCCCGCGCCCGAGGTCGAGGCTGTCGACACCACCGGCGCCGGGGACGTGTTCGCCGGCGTCCTGGCCGCCGGTTGGCGTGCCGACCCGCACCACGCCCTCCGGCGGGCGGTGACGGCTGGAGCGCTGGCGACGCTGGTCCCCGGCGCCGGGAACTGCGCACCGTACGACGAAGCCATCGAGGATGCGCTGGGATCGGCCGACTGACGTCAGTTCACGGCGTGCGTATTTGACGCGCAGATCTACGCCACTTAGCCGATGATGTGGCGGCCGCGACGCCGGATAGTCGATGCCATGACGACTGCAAGCGGCATCCCGAGCGTCTTCGACGTCGCGCTACCGACCATCGACTACACCGCCGCGCAGGGCCCCGACGAAGCGCAGGCCATCCTCGCGCCGGCGCGTGCGCAATCGCCGATCGCCATGGGGCCGCACGGGCCGGAGGTGCTGACCTACGACCTCGCGCACGAGGTGCTGCGGGACCCGCGGTTCCGGATTCCCCAGGGCATGTTCCTGGTCGCCCAGGGCATCACCTCGGGCCCGGTGTGGGACCGGGTCAGCTCATCGATCATCAGCATCGACGGCCCCGAGCACACCCGCCTGCGTCGACTGATCGCGACGGCCTTCAGCCGCCGCGCCATCGAGCGCTTGCGCACAACGGTCGTGGACGTCGTGAGCGAGCTGATCGACCGCCAGGTCATGCGCGGGCATTGCGACGTGGTGACCGATATCGCGCGGCAGTACCCCACCCCGGTCATCTGCGCCCTGCTCGGAGCCCCCGCCGAGGACTGGGAACAGTTGTCGGCCTGGGTCGACGACTTCATGCACGCCTTCGACTGGCATGTCGCCGAGCACGAGACCGCGATCCTGACCGCCTGGCAGGCCCTCGACGACTACATCGACGACATGGTCGCCCGGCGTCACGACCACCTCACCGACGACCTCCTCTCGGACCTCATCCGCGCCGAGGAAGACGGCGACCGCCTGAGCGCCGACGAGCTCCGGATGCTGTCCACCGGCTTGCTCGCCGCGGGTACCGACACCACCCGCAACCAGGTCGCCGCCTCGGTCCAGGTCCTGTGCGAACACCCCGACCAATGGGCCCTGCTGGGAGCGCATCCCGACCTGGCCGGCCGCGCCGTCGAAGAGACCATGCGTCACTCACCGATCGTCATCAGCTCGCTGCGGATGGCCCGTGAGGACGTCGAACTCGCCGGAATGCTGTTCCCCGCAGGAACTTTCCTGCAGGTCAACACCGGCGCGGCCAACCGCGATCCCGCCGTGTACGACGATCCCGACCGCCTCGACATCACCCGCCAGGATGCTCCCGCGATGCAGACGTTCGGCGCCGGGATGCACTACTGCCTCGGTGTGCATCTGGCCAAGATGGAACTGGCCGAGGCGCTCGCGCTGATGACGCAGCGTATGCCGGGCGCCCGCGTGACCGGGCCGGTGCCGTGGAAGCCGTTGGTGGGCCTGAGCGGACCACTCACCCTGCCTATCGCCTTCGACCGCGTCGATCAGTCGTGGCGGGCGGCTTCCTGAGCGAGCTGCATGCGCGACGTGATGCCGATCTTGTTGTAGATGTGCGTCAGGTGGGCTTGCACGGTTCGCGGCGACACAAACAACCGCGCGGCAATGTCCTTGTTGCCCAACCCTTCCCGAACCAACCGCACGACGTCCAGTTCGGCCGGCGTCAAGGACGCCCAACCACTCGACGGCCGGTGACGTTCGCCGTGACCCCGCTGTGCGTACGCGAGTGCCTCTTCTGTCGACAACGCCCCGCCTTCGGCCCACGCGACGTCGAACTGCTTCTCCCCCAGAACTTCTCGCAGCTCGTGAATCGAGCGGCGGTACCCGGCGTCGAGCACTTTGAATCTGACTTCACCCGTACGCCGCCGAACCGCATCCGCCGCGCCGAGCAGGCGACCGGCGTCCAGGTGCCTGCCGGCGCCGGCCGCAACATCGGCCAGACATTCCAAGGTCGACGGAACACCCAGCAAGGTCCCGGTGGCGGTGGCGATCGAAAGCGCTTCGCGCGCATCACGATCGGCCTGCCCCAGCGCTCCCTCGGCGATGGCCACACGCGCTCGGCTCGTCAGCGCCACTGACAAGTAGCACCCCTGCGACACAGCCACGACGTCGTCGGCCCACTGCCGCGCCGCGGTCACATCGCCGCACACCAACGGCGCCAGCGCCGCATGGGAATAGAGCGAGGAAATCAATTTATGCAGGCCGGTGTGCCTGCGCGCCGTTTCGAAGGACTGCCAGGCGGCCGCCGCATCTCCTCCGGACAACCAGGCGAGCGCCGACGTGGTGTGACTTGCCCCTTCGTAGATGTCGCCGGACTCCGCTGCGATGCGCAGGTGAAGGTCGGCCGTGTCGCGCGCGGCGACGACGTCACCGAGCCAGGCTTGTCCGAAACCCAGCATGAGCACGTTGTACAGCTTGAGTGTCAAGTCGCCGACCACGTCGGCTTCGTCGATCACTTCACGGTTCAGCGCGAGCCCGCCAACCAGGTCTCCCTGGAGGCTGAGGGCCCAGCCCGTTGCCCATCGCACCTGACGAGATCCGAACCGATCGCCGATGGCGTCGACTATCGGGCGAGCCTCATCGGCCACGACCAGTACCCCGTTGGGGTCGCCGGCCGCCATGGCCGCTACGGCCTGCATCCCCAGAATCTCGCTCAGCCGCCAGGAGTCGCGGAGATCGCGGGCCAACTGCGCGGCTTCAACCAGGCACGGGCGAGCTGCCTCGGTGTTGTACGCCACGACCGCCGCATACGCAATGAGTGCCCGGATCAGAGTGGCCGGGTCGTTCAGTCCACGCGCCACGGTCAACATCTCGGTGACCTCTTCGACATCGATCGGCCCCCAGACCCACCCCCGCAGCACGCACCGGTCCGCGACCGCCCGGGTACGTACGATCGAACTCACGCTTGCGTGGTTCGCCTTGTCGAATGCCACATCGAGCCAGGCCAGCCCCTCGCGTAGTCGGCCGCGCGACAACCACAAGGGGTGCAGCGACGACGCCATCGCCAGAGCCCATTCTGCATCGGCGTTCTCCAGGCTCCAGCCAAATGCGCCGCGCAGATTGTCGATCTCCTGCTCGGCTCGGTCCAGCTGCTGACCGGTGAGTGTCGGTTCGTCGAACGCTCTCACCATCGCGGCGTAGTGATCGGAGTGCCGAATGCGAACCGACTCGGCTTCACCGGACTCTCCGAGCTGTTCCAGCGCGTACTGACGGATGGTTTCGAGGAGGCGGTATCTCGTTCGCGGGCCGGTGTTTTCGGCGACCACAAGCGATTTGTCCACCAGCAGCATGAGCTGATCGAGCACCTGATCGGGCTCCAATCCATCGCAGCCCGCGACCGCTCGAGCGGCATCGAGATCGAATCCGCCGAAGAAAACACCGAGCCGGCGGAACAGAATTCGCTCGACATCGGTGAGCAGCGCGTGCGACCAGTCGACCGAGGCGCGCAATGTCTGTTGCCGATGCACGGCGGTGCGCGAGCCTCCGGTGAGCAGCCGGAATCGATCGTGCAGGCCATCGAGAATCTCAGCGAGGGACAAGGCACGAACTCGGGCCGCTGCCAACTCGATTGCCAACGGAATGCCGTCGAGGCGACGGCAGATCTCGGCAACGATCGGTGAGCTCTCGTCAGTGAGCGCAAAATGGGCCATTGCCAACCGGGCGCGGTCGGCAAACAGCGCGACCGCGTCATCATCCACCGACAGCGACGGGACCTGCCACACGGCTTCACCGGCGATATTGATCGGTTCACGGCTGGTCGCACAAACTTTCAGAGCGGGTGCACTCGCGAGTAGTAGCACGACCAAGCGGGCACAAGCATCGAGGACGTGCTCGCAGTTGTCCAGCACCACCAGCATGCTTCGGTCCCGCACAAAAGCCAGCACCCTGTCGGTCGGAGATTGCCCCGGTTGATCGACCAACCCGAGGGCACGGGCGACGGTCACCGCGACCAGATCCGGGTGCATGATCGGGGCCAGATCGACGAACCAGACACCGTCCTCGAATGCTGATACAGCCGCCAATTCAACTACCAACCGGGTCTTGCCGACACCGCCGGCGCCGGTGAGAGTGACGAGCCGACTGACGGCGATGGCGGAGCGCAAGTCATCTATTTCCGATTCGCGCCCAACAAAATTCGTCAACTGCGGCGGGAGATTGTGCGCCTTTCCGGGATCAGCCATGATTGCCCTCGACGCCTGCAAGCAGCAACGTCATGGTTCCAGTCGGCAGCGGTACGGTCACATCCAGATTGCTCCCGTCGATCTCGCTCATGCTAACCGCCATCGGGCAACCACATGCTCGATCACTCAGCATCTACGCGTACGCATCAGCCAATGGCGTAGATGACTCTCGCGGGCCGGGCACCCCGAATTGCGCATGACGGCCGATGGAGTCTTCACCGCTGCGCGGGACAGTAGGAGTCACCACTTTCAAAGGAGCACTCCGATGAGCCAAACTCAGACCGCCACAATGCAGTTCGGTATCGCCGCGACCCGCCCGGCACTGGCCCACTGGTGGACCGGCGTGGAACACACGATCGCTGCCGCCGCGCATTGGCTGCTCACCTCGCCGACGCCGGATCCGGCACCCCGTACCGTCCACCACAGCTACCTGGAACAGGCCTGCATGGCACGCGAGATGGACCGGCTCTGACGCCCCGGGTACGCGCGCGACAGCCATGATTCAGCAAATACGTCCAGTTGGCCGAGGGTGGCCCTACAATCTGACCTTCAAATGGACGGCCACAAAGGAATCACGGTGTCGCGGAGGTTCTTTCTGCTCACGGTCGCCATCGCCGTCGGCTATGTGCCGCTCGCTCTCAACTACACCTGGCCACTGTTCGCCCCTCAGATGTCGCACTGGCAGGACGCAGTCAACACCCTCATCAACGGCCGCAGCTACGCGGTCGGTGCCGGGTCCGTCGAATCCGTCCGCCACGGCGCCTACACCGAGCATCGCGTGGTCCTCATGGTCCACACCACGTTGGCCGCACTTGCCCTGACGCTGGGCCTGTTTCAGTTCTCGCCGCGGCTGCGCACCCGTCGGCCGGCGGTACACCGGTGGACAGGTCGCGTGTATCTCACGCTGATGTCCGTCAGCATGTTGACCGCGTTGGTGTTTCTGTACATCACGCCGCCCGCGCAGCACTTCATCGGACCGGCATTCGAAACCCAGTTGCGCGCCTTGGCAATCGGCACGCTCGGCAGTGCCTGGTACGCGGTCTACGCGATCCGACGCCGCGACCTCGTCACCCACCGTGCCTGGATGACCTACGGCATCGCGCTGATGATGACGGCGCCGTTGCTCCGGGTGATCTGGATCGGCATCCAGCCCCTGATCCCGCAGCACGATCTGCTGACCAACATCGGCGTGGGCTCCATCGTCCTCGGCGTCGTCGCACCCGGCAGTGCCGTCTTCGCCTTCATGCTGACTCAGCGCGCGCAGCCGGACTCGCAGGTCAGTTCCTCTCCGGCATGGAAGTACGGCGCCGCGGTGGGTTTGGCCATCGTCGGGTCAGTGGCCTACGCCGCCCTGGTCGTGCGGCTGCCGGCGCCGATCCCGCACTCCCTGGCGCTCTTTCATCTCGTACCGGCCTGGATCACCCTCGCCCTCGCTGCCCGCGGGGTGTTTCGCGCCCGCGCCGCGGGCGATACGGTGCGCGAACGGCAGTGGCGCTGGCTCCTCTGGGGCTTCGCCGCGGCGCCGACGGCCGCGAGCTTGTACGCACAGATCGTGCCGCCGGTCTTCACGACGGCCGACGCTGTCCTCGCCGGCGGCATGGACGGCCCCGTCATCCCGATCACCGTTGCCTTCGCGCTGGTGGTGCATGCGGCGGCACGGACTCAGCACAGGGCCGACGACCTCGACGAACCCAACGTCCTCGCCGCCGCCTGAGCGGCCGTTGACGCTGCGTGCACGCACCAACTCACTCGCACAAGTGCGCCCTCAGCGCGGAGTCAACACAGCTCAGGCAACCGCCGCCGGCGCCGGGCCGACCGGCACCACACCGGTCCCGACGGTCGGCAGTGTGACCGACACCGAGGACACGTTGATGAACCCGACCGAGGTGAAGCTCTGGTACGGCGTGGTCGAGCCGACCAACTGCAGTGTGAGGCCGTCACCTGGTTTGGCCGTGTAGACGATGTCCTCCAGGTTGACGGTCACGTGGCGCGACTGCCCGTCGAGCTTCACGGGAATGGGCGTCACCACATTGCCGACCACCCGCCCCGTGGCATCGTCGACGATCTGGGCGTAGACGTACCGGCTGGTCCCGACCCCGGTGTAGTTGACCGTCAGCGTCGGCGCTCCGACCAGCTGGGTGGTCCCCGTCGTCGGCAAGGCCAGCGGGATGTTGATCGCGTTCTGCGCCTTGGTCGGGATCGGCAGCGACTTGTCCAGCCCCAGTGGATTTCCGAGTGGGCCCGAGCCACCGACGATCGGCACGATCGGCATGAATCCACCGGCCCCGGTGTCGGTGATGGGGGTGCCGTAGAAACTCGGGACCGTCGGCATCACGTTCGACGCGTAGAACTGGCCGCGCTGATCGACCCATTGGAAGACCGGCCCGGTGTTGACCGAGGTGTTGCCCTTGACGTAACGATTCAGCCAATTGAGCGTCTCGAGGGTCAGGAGCTGGCCCTGGATGGGGCTCTGCGGATCCAGGCAGACACCGTGGCCGCCGCAGAACCAGACCATCTTCACCGGCACCGGATTGCCTTGTGCGTCAACGTTGTCGGACAGCAGCTGGACATTGGTGATCGCCTGCCGGAGCGGGAACAGGTCATCGACGGTGCCCTGGACGACGAGGGTCGGCGCGGTGATGTTGTCGACCAAGGCGCCAGGGCTGCTCTGCCTCAGCAGCTTCTGCTGATAGGGGGTGAGGATGCCCAGCAGATCGCCCAACAGGACACCGGCGTAGAGCTCCGGATTGACCCGCGCGCCGGTGCGCAGCAGGCCCAGCACCAACATCGACGACCAGGACGTCTTGAACGCCCCACCGGGGTACAGCGAATCGTTCAGCGAATTCCAGGCGACGGTCGGCACGATCGCGTCGACGCGCTTGTCCGTGGCGGCCACCAGCCACTGGATGCCACCGCCGTATGACGGACCGATCATCCCCATCCGCGGATCGTGCGTCGCGACATCGTCGGCCTGAACTCCCGGCTGGCCGGCCATCCACGTGATGATGGACGAAACGTCCTTGGCCTCGAAGTTCACGTTGTCGAGCTCAACGAGGCCTCCCGAGGCGTACTCGCCCCGCGGGTCCCAGCTGACGACGTTGTAACCGCTGGCCCGCAACGTACCGATGCCGAACGGGCCCTGCCCATACGGGTTGGTGTCGCCTGGATTGGTCAAGCCGGGGCCGTCCAGGACCGTGGGCGCGACGTGCCCGGCCTGCAATCCCAGCGCCGGGAAGAAGTTGACGCTGATCGGAGTGCCGCCGAACGACGTGATCTTGTACGTGTAGGCAACCGTGGCGCCGTCCGGAACCAGCTGGTCGATGTCGACGTTGACGGGCACCACGACCGATGCGCCGATGAGCGGTGTCAACAGTCCAGCGACCATCGGAATCTGCCGCACGTTCGCCAACACAGCCGGGACCAACGAGCCGATCAGTGGAATCTGCTTCAGTGCGGTGACGAACTCCGTCTTCTGGGTCACGCGCACCTTGAACTGCTCGGGGGTGCCCGAGGTGACGTCGGTGTAGTTGGGCAGATAGCTGAAATCGCCGGTCTTGAGTATCCGCACCTTGCCGGGTGCGCCGCCGATGACGCTGTAGGTCACCGGCCCACTCACTGGCGTCCCGATCGAGCCGTGGATGATGCCGTTGTCGAACAGGACGACGGGACCGGGGTCGGTCAGGGTCGAGACCGCGTTGGTGGCCGTCAAGCTGACCGGGGCTGTCGGGCTGACCGCTGACGTCGGCGTGACGCCGAGGGTCCGGTCGACGCCCAGTTCGCGACGGGACGCGGCCAACAGCACCCAGGCCCCCTGCGACTCGACCGGGCCGGTGGGTGACGAGCCTACGAGCGGCTTGGTCGTGGTCGGCACCGCTTTGATCACGGCCGACACCACCGCCGCGACCGGCGCGGCAGGTGCGGACACCTCAACTGTCGGTTTCGGCGCGACAGCCGTCAGCATCGAGGCCGGGCGCTCCGCAGAGGCGCGGTGCCGTCCGCCGGTATCACCGACATCGGAGTCGTTGTCCGGCAACGACATTGATTCGGCCCGGACCGGCGCCTTCGGTTTCTTTGTCTTGGGCGGCTTGGAAAGCTTGGGCTTCTTGGCCTGCTCTGCCTTGCCCTGACCGCCTGCCGGCACGCTGTTCGCGGTGTCGTGGGAGACACTCGTCGTCCCCGAGGCGCCCACGTCGGCGTAGGCCACCCCGCCGCCGATGACGATGACCGTTCCCACCCCGAGGGCGACGGCCAATCCTCCAACCCGACCGACATAGCGCGCTGCAGACATCACAACCTCCCCGACAGTTGGCGACAACTATCAGGAAGCTATCGGAAACGACGACCGCCTATTGACGCTTTGGTCGAAAAAACATACCGATCGTCGGTTTTTCTCGATACCGTCGAAAACGGCCTGTTCAGCCCTCCGGAACGTGGCGCTCGATCTCGTCGAGCCAGATGCGCGCAGACATGTCCGACGGCGCCCGCCAGTCCCCGCGCGGAGACAACGCGCCACCTGCGGACACCTTCGGCCCGTTCGGCAGCGCCGACCGCTTGAACTGACTGAACGAGTAGAAGCGCTGGACGAAGACTTTCAGCCAGTGCCGGATATCGGACAGCGAGTAGGCCACGTGCTCGTCGTCCGGGAAGCCCGCGGGCCAGTCGCCGGCGTCGACGTCCCGCCACGCATGCCACGACAGGAACGCGATCTTCGACGGCCGGAACCCGTACCGCAGCACCTGATATAGCGAAAAGTCCTGCAGCGCATACGGTCCCACCTTGGCCTGGCTGCTCTGGACCACCTCACCATCAGCCGCCGGTACCAGCTCCGGAGTGATCTCGGTGTCCAGCACCGACTGCAACACATCGTTGACGTCGTCGCCGAACTGCCCGGAGGAGATCACCCACCGGATCAGGTGCTGGATAAGGGTTTTCGGCACCCCGCCGTTGACGTTGTAGTGCGACATCTGGTCGCCGACGCCGTAGGTGGACCAACCGAGGCCGAGTTCGGACAGGTCACCGGTGCCCAGCACGATGCCGCCGCGTTGGTTGGCCAGCCGGAACAGGAAGTCGGTCCGCAGCCCGGCTTGCACGTTCTCGAACGTCACGTCGTACACTGCCTCGCCGCGCGCGAACGGATGCCCCATCTCGGTGAGCATCAGCCGCGCGGTGTCCCGAATATCCAACTCGGAGAATGTGACTCCGAGCGCCTTGGCCAGGGCGGTGGCGTTGTTCTTGGTGCGGTCGCCGGTCGCGAAGCCCGGCATGGTGAAGGCCAGGATGTCGCTGCGGGGCCGGCCTTCCCGGTCCATCGCCTTGGCCGCGACGATCAGCGCGTGGGTGGAATCGAGCCCGCCGGACACCCCGATCACCACGGTCGGGAAGTTCAATGCCCGCAGGCGCTGCTCCAGACCGGACACCTGGATGTTGTAGGCCTCGTAGCAATCCTGTTGCAGCCGTTGCGGATCCGACGGCACGAACGGGAACCGTTCGATTTCGCGGAGCAGACCGATGTCACCTGCCGGCGGCGACACCGTGAATTCGATGCGCCGGAAGTCCGAGGTCCGGTCGGCGAACTGGCGGCGGTTGTCGTCGAACGTGCCCATCCGCAAGCGCTCGGAGGCCAGCAACTCGGTGTCGACATCGGCGACCGACCGGCGTTCTCCACGCGGGAACCGCTCGGATTCGGCCAGCAGCACACCGTTTTCGTAGATCATGGTCTGGCCGTCCCAGGCCAGGTCCGTGGTCGACTCGCCCTCCCCCGCGGCCGCATAGACATAGGCCGCCAGGCACCGCGACGACGCCGAACGGGCCAGCAGTTTGCGGTCGTCGGCCCGGCCGATGGTGATCGGGCTGCCCGACAGGTTGGCCAGCACCGTCGCCCCGGCCAGCGCGGCCGTCGCACTCGGCGGCACCGGCACCCACATGTCTTCGCAGATCTCCACGTGCAGAACGAAATTCGGCAGATCGGATGCGGCGAACAACAGGTCGTTGCCGAACGGCACGTCGACACCGTTCAGCCGGATGGTTCCCTCCACGTCCGCACCGGCGGCCACCTGACGCGCCTCGTAGAACTCGCGGTAGGTCGGCAGGTACGACTTGGGCACCACGCCGAGCACCGATCCGCGGTGGATCACCACGGCGGTGTTGTAGATGCGGTGCCGGTGCCGCAGCGGTGCGCCGACCACCAGAACCGGCAGCAGCTCGGCCGAGGCCTCGACGATCGACGCCAGCGCCTCGGTCACCGACTCCAGCAAGGTGTCCGACAGGAGGATGTCCTCGATCGAGTACCCCGACAGCGTCAGCTCCGGGAACACCGCCAGCGCAACGGCGTCGTCGTGGCAGTCACGGGCCAGGCTCAGCACCGACTCCGCATTGGTCGCAGGGTCCGCGAGCGCGGTGTGGTGCGTGCATGCGGCCACGCGGACGAATCCGTGCCGGTAGGCGGAGTAGAAGTCCACGTCACGATTGTCGCACCGTCACGTCGTGTAACTCGGTAGACGGCCTACCCTCGATGACGTGCAGGCTCCTGAACTGGTCAATCTGCTGGCCGATCGCCGTCTCGCCGTGCTGACCGGCGCGGGCATCTCCACCGATTCGGGTATCCCGGACTACCGCGGGCCCGATTCACCGCCGAGCAACCCGATGACCATCCAGCAGTTCCTGTCCGGCCCCGCCTTCCGGCAGCGGTACTGGGCCCGCAACCACATCGGCTGGCGACACATGGCCGCTCGCCTGCCCAACGCCGGTCACCACGCCGTCGCCGCGCTGGAACGTGCCGGGCTCGTCACTGGCGTCATCACGCAGAACGTCGACCTGCTGCACACCAAGGCCGGCTCCCGGACCGTGGTGAATCTGCACGGCACCTACGCGCAGGTCGTCTGCCTGAGCTGCGGGCACACCGTGACCCGCGCCGCGCTGGCCGAGGAGCTGGAACGACTCAACCCCGGCTTCACCGAGCGGGCCACCCAGGTCGGCAGCATCGGCGTGGCACCCGATGCCGACGCAACGGTCGAGGACACCACGACCTTCCAATACCTGGACTGCCCCCGCTGCGGCGGCATCCTCAAGCCCGACATCGTGTACTTCGGCGACAGCGTGCCGAAAGACCGGGTGCAGCAGGCCTATTCCCTGGTCGACGACGCCGACGCGTTGCTGGTCGCCGGATCGTCGCTGACGGTGTACTCGGGCCTGCGCTTCGTGCGGCATGCGGCGGCCACCGGTAAGCCCGTCGCGATCATCAACCGCGGCGCCACCCGCGGCGACGAGCTGGCCGCGGTGAAGATCGACAGTGGGTGTTCGGAAATTCTCGGCCTGCTGGTCGGCGAATTGGCGGCTCAGAACCTGTCCGGGTGCCAGTAGACGTCCTCGGGTGTACCGGACAACGCGTTGTCCACGGCCTCCCGGCCCTGCATGTAGCCATAGTCCTGGTTCGACGACTCGTAGCGCCAGCCACCGAACCGGCCGCGGCTGTACAGGCCGTGTGCGCGTAGCCGCTCGTCGACTGCCCGCACAATGTCGTCGCGTCCCAGGGTCGGTACCGGATAGCCCATCGGGACCTCCTGCACGAACCGGCTGACGACATACTCCGACTCGGCGCCCAGCGCCCGCAGCGACTCCTCCGTGCGGCGCACCGCGTCGGCGGCCGTCAGTGTTTGCCCCGGTAGCTGCGGCACTTCACACAACACATTCCAGCGGCCGGGACCGGCATTGGCGGGGTCGTAGTTGTTCAGCACCGTGGCCCGGTACCACGGCACCCCGAGGTCGGGGCAGTACAGCCAGGTCTTGTCGGCCAGCTCGGCCGGCGCCGGACCGCGGTAGCCCAACCCGACCGCGTAGATACGACTGGCACACAAAGTGTTTCGCTGGGGCGTCCCCTCGCTGCCGGCGCCGCCCAGCCAGCCCCAGGCCGTCGTCAGCGGTGCCGAGCTGACGCAGTGCTCGTACCGGACGGTGGAGCCGTCGTCCAGCGTCGCCGTCCGTCGGGGCACGTCGATGGCGACGACGCGGGTGTTCAGCCGCAGCGTCTCCGGCGCCAGCATCCGCTCGTACACGCCCTGCCACAGCGCGCCGGTGCCGCCTATCGGGTACGGGAAGCTGCCCGCTGGTCCGGTCGACGAGCCGGCCAGACCGAGCCGCGGCACATTCGGCGCGGCACTGCCGCTGCGCAGCGACGTCCATTCGTGGTCGATCTGCTCGAGCGGGGCCGTCCACATCTTGTAGTTGTAGGGGCCGAAAAACTCGTCAAAAAGTTTGCCACCGAAATTGTTGCGGTAATAGTCGGCAAGGTTGCCCAGCGGCGCGTCCGGGTACAGGTCGGTGGGCAGCTCGGTGAGTTGCTGCTGGATGGGCGTGGGGACGAGGCTCTGCGGTCCGCTGCCGTCCAGCCACACCCAGCCGTTGCGGGCGACGTCGTTCATCTTCACCCCGGAGGCATCGACCGCCTGGTCGAATGCTGGGAAGTGGCTGTGCAGTACATGTCCGCCAAGATCCCAGGTGAAACCGTGTGCGTCGCGGACCGATGCGGCCATGCCGCCGACCTGGTAACCCGCGTCCACCACCAGGTGGTCGATGCCGAGTTCGGTCAGGCGGACGGCAGCGCCGAGCCCCGTCGGCCCGGCGCCGACAATCAGAAAGGTTGGCACCGGGTCAGAAATCGACGACCAGTCGGGCCGGCTCGAATCCCTCGGCGAACGCACGGCGGCACAGGAAGCCGTAGTGCTCAGCGGAACTACGCACCCAGGAGGCGCTGACTTTTTCGCTGGCCTCGGCCTGCGACACGTGCGACATCAGGGCTTCGACCTTCTTGTCCAGCGAGTCGGAGATGTCGACGAACGCCGTCGGATTGAAGCCGATGGCCGACGGTCCGCCGTACGTCATGATCGACGACACCCACCGCGCCGCGCCGAGCGTGCAGCGGGAGACCACTCGGTGATCCTGGTGGCTGTCATTGGCGGTATGAGTGTAAACGATTGTGGCAGAAGACTTTTCGATGGCGTCCTCGATCAGGTGCACCAGCTCGAACTCCTGCAGCGAGACGCGGCAGTCACCGAAACCCTGGCCCCACAACAGCTCGTGGACGCCCAGCACCTCCACCGCGCGCAGTTGCTCACGCACCCGCTCCTGCGAGTCGCCCGGCCCCTCTTCGCCACGGGTGACCACCAGCATGGTGACCCGGTCGCCGGCCGCTACATGCTTTGCCAGCGCACCACCGCAGCCCAACTCGATGTCATCGGGATGGGCGCCGACCGCCAGTACGGACTGTCTTGCCATCGCCCCCTCAATTCTGTTTGCTGCATCGGTATCCAACGCAGCATAACCCCAATTTAATGGGCCAGCCTTACTCGGCGGCTAAAACACCGACGGAGGCGCCGATTCTAGCCAAATACACACAAAGCCGAGGTCAAATTGCGACAAGGTCGTCAGCGTGCACCGCAGGCCGGCGCAATTCGACGGGTAACTCGGGGGTGGACCGGCCGATGATGCCCGCGAGCTCGGCATCGTCATAGGCCACGACGCCCCGGGCCACCGCTTTGCCGTCCGGTCCGTGCAGTTCGACGACGTCGCCACCGTGGAACCGGCCCGAGACCGCCGTGATGCCGGCGGGCAACAACGACTTTCTTTGCCGGACCACGGCACGCACCGCGCCCGCGTCCAGGGTCACCGTCCCCGTCGTCTCCGCCGCATAGCGCACCCAGAACCGCCGGGCCGACATGCGTTCGGGACGCGCCGCGAACACCGTGCCCACCGAGGCGTCGGTCAGCGCGGCAGCAGCATCACTGGCGGCGGCCAGCAGGACCGGCACACCGGCATCTGCAGCGAGCAGCGCCGACGACAGTTTTGACGCCATGCCGCCCGTGCCCAGCCGGCTGCCTCCCGTTGCCGACACGCCGTCGAGGTCCCCGGACACGGCGACCTCGGGGATGAAGCGCGCATCGCCCTTGCGGGGGTCGGAGTCGTACAAGCCGTCGATGTCACTCAGCAGGATCAGCGCGTCGGCGCCGACAAGCTGCGCCACCAGGGCCGACAGCCGGTCGTTGTCGCCGAACCGGATCTCGTTGGTGGCCACGGTGTCGTTCTCGTTGACGATCGCCACCGCATGCAGCGCCCGCAGCCGGTCCAGCGTGCGCTGGGCGTTGTTGTGCTGCGCCCGCTGGGCGATGTCGTGCGCGGTCAGCAGCACCTGACCGACGGTCCGGTCATACCGGGCGAACGCCGCGCTCCACGCGTTGACCAGGGCGACCTGTCCGACGCTGGCCGCGGCCTGCTTGGTGGCCAGGTCCGTCGGGCGCTTGGTCAGGCCGAGCGGCTCGATGCCGGCGGCGATGGCACCGGACGACACGATCACGACGTCAGAGCCGGCCTTCATGCGCTTCTCGATGGCGTCGGCCAGCGTGGCGAGCCGGCCCGCGTCGAACATGCCGTTGGGGGCGGTGAGCGCGGTGGTCCCGATCTTGACGACGACGCTACGTGCGGTGCGCACGGCCTCGCGATGCGCCGAGACCGTTCCGGAGCCGTGCGTCACAGGTCTTCCTCGGGATCCTCCGCTGACCGGCGGCGTTCCTTGCGGGCCGCCTTGCGTTCCGCGGCGCCGACGCGGTCGTTCTGCTCCAGACGGATATCGGTACCGCGACCGGACATCTGCATGTCGACGCCCGCGGGAGTCTGCGGCTCCCAGTCGAAGGTGACGTCGCCGATGGTGACGGCGCAGCCCGCGCGGGCACCCTTCTTGAGCAGTTCGTCCTCGACGCCGAGGCGCGCCAGGCGGTCACCGAGATAACCGACGGCCTCGTCGTTGTCGAAGGCCGTCTGGGCGATCCAGCGCTCCGGCCGGGTGCCGCGCACGATGAAGCCGCCGGAACCGTCCGATTCGACGGTGAAGCCGGTCTCGTTGACCGCGACGGGCCGGATGATCGGGCGACGGGGCGCCACCACGGGCTGCGCGGCCCGGTACGCCGCGACCATGTCCCACAGGGCAAAGGTCAACGGGCGCAAGCCGTCTCGGCTGACCGTCGAGATTTCGTAGACGGGCCAGCCGTACTTGGCGGCCACCTCTTCCTTGACGAAATCAGCGAGCTCGCGGGCATCGGGCACGTCGATCTTGTTGAGCAGCACCGCGCGGGGCCGCTCGGCGAGGTCACCCAGGGTCGAATCCCCTTGCAGCGTCGGCGTATACGCGGCCAGCTCGGCCTCCAGCGCCTCGATGTCGGAAATCGGGTCACGGCCCGGTTCCAGCGTCGCGCAGTCCACCACGTGGACCAGCACGGCGCAGCGTTCGATGTGCCGCAGGAAGTCCAGGCCCAGTCCACGGCCCTCGGAAGCGCCGGGGATCAGGCCCGGGACGTCGGCGACGGTGAACGTGTTGTCACCCGCCGAGACCACTCCCAGGTTCGGCACCAGCGTGGTGAACGGGTAGTCCGCGATCTTCGGCTTGGCGGCCGAAATAGCCGACACCAGAGACGATTTGCCGGCCGACGGGAAACCGACCAGGCCGACGTCGGCGACCGTCTTGAGCTCGAGGGTGAGATCGCGAATCTCGCCCTTCTCCCCCAGCAGCGCGAAACCGGGCGCCTTGCGGGCCCGGGAGGCCAGCGCGGCGTTGCCCAGCCCGCCGCGGCCACCGGCAGCGGCCTCGAAGCGGGTGCCGGCACCCACCAGGTCGGCGAGCATGCGACCCTGGTCATCGAGCACAACGGTGCCATCGGGCACGTGAACCTCGAGATCGGCCCCGGCGGCGCCGTCGCGGTTACTGCCGGCACCCGGCTTGCCGGAGGGGGCGTCGACGTGCGGACGGAAGTGGAAGTCCAGCAGCGTGTGCACCTGCGGGTCGACGACCAGCACGATGCTGCCGCCTTTACCGCCGTTGCCGCCGTCAGGCCCACCGAGAGGCTTGAACTTCTCCCGGTGTACCGATGCACATCCGTTGCCGCCGTTACCGGCGCGCGCGTGGATCACCACACGGTCTACGAACCGGGGTGCCATCTGACGTCCTCTCACTCACGAAACACTTCCCGTCGCTTCGCTCGCCCCGGGAAAAAGAAAAGCTGCCACGAGGCGAAACCTCGTGGCAGCTTCACACCTCGTGAAAAAGGTTAGGCCTCGACCGGGACGATGTTGACCGTCTTGCGACCACGCTTGGAGCCGAAGAGCACCGAGCCGGCGGCCGTGGCGAACAGAGTGTCGTCGCCACCGCGACCGACATTCACGCCCGGGTGGAAGTGGGTGCCGCGCTGGCGGACGAGGATCTCGCCGGCCTTGACGACCTGGCCGCCGAAGCGCTTGACGCCGAGCCGCTGGGCGGCTGAATCGCGACCGTTACGAGAGCTGGACGCGCCCTTCTTATGTGCCATGTCTGTTCGCTCCCTTACTTACTTGATGCCGGTGACCTTGACGACCGTCAACTGCTGACGGTGGCCC
Organism: Mycobacterium sp. ST-F2; assembly: GCF_001905655.1. Classification (GTDB taxonomy): domain Bacteria; phylum Actinomycetota; class Actinomycetes; order Mycobacteriales; family Mycobacteriaceae; genus Mycobacterium. Next base: position 31,164 of record NZ_JMHT01000053.1, on the reverse strand, counting down.
TGGCGCTTGTGGTAGCCGGTCTTGTTCTTGAACTTGTGGATACGGATCTTCGGGCCCTTGGTGTGCTCGAGCACCTCACCGGTGACAGCGACCTTGGCCAGCGCGTCGGCGCTGGTGGTGACCTTCGCACCCTCGACCACGAGAGCGACGGGCAGCGACACCGAGGCGCCCTGCTCAGCGTCGAGCTTCTCGATCTTGACCACGTCACCGACGGCAACCTTGTACTGCTTGCCACCAGTCTTGACGATTGCGTACGTGGCGTTATCGGCTGCCATCGTTGGTGTTCCTCTGTTCTTCGTTTCGTCTACTGCGGGGCGCGCGCCACCCGAAGGCTGCGTGCGCGGGTCTTAGGTTGGAGCGGCGCGGGCGTCCGCAGCTCTCCATGTCGCCGGTGTCGGCCAGGCGACAACTGGTCAAGGGTACGTGACCAGTTAATCGAGGGTCAAACCGCGTGGACCCTCACGGCATCAGCCATCGACACCTCCGACCGGCGGACCGGCGGGACGGGCCGCCGCGCGGCGCCGCTGCCGGACGACGGGAGCCCGGGTGACGACCACTGCAGCGGGCTCATCAGCCTCGTCGTCGTCCTCGTCCTCGTCGTCTTCGTCGTCCGCATCCTCATCGTCTGCGTCGTCGTCTGCGTCGTCGTCATCCGCGTCGTCGTCTTCGTCGGCGTCGTCCTCGTCGAGGTCCAGATCGTCGTCATCGTCCGAGTCGTCGTCGCTGTCCTCGAAGTCCTCGTCGAGCTCGACTTCGAGCTCGTCCTCATCCGAGTCCTCATCGTCCTCGGCTTCGGCCTCGTCAACCTCGTCGGTGTCCAGCTCGGTCACGACCTCGTCGGACTCGATCACGCCGTCGGCGGAGTCGTCGGCAAGCCCCTCGGCGTCCTCGACGACGTCCTCGTCGAGTTCGTCCTCGTGCTTGCCGTTGGCCGCCGCCATGGCCTTGAACATCGGGTGCTCGCCCTGCGGATGCGAATGCACCTTGGCCAACTGCGGCTCTTCTTCGGGGCGCGGGGCGACCTTCTTGGCCCGCTTGCTGCGGCGGCCACCGCCGCCACCGGCGCCACCGGCCGCCTCGGCCTTGCGGTTGTTCGCGGCCGCGGTGTCCACCGGGTCGGCGTGCAGCATGATGCCGCGGCCGGCGCAGTGCGTGCAGGTCGTGGAGAACGCCTCGATCAGTCCGGTGCCGAGCCGCTTGCGCGTCAGCTGCACCAGACCCAGTGAGGTCACCTCGGACACCTGGTGCCGGGTCCGGTCCCGGGCCAGTGCCTCGGTCAGGCGGCGCAGCACCAGGTCCCGGTTGGATTCGAGCACCATGTCGATGAAGTCGATCACCACGATGCCGCCGATATCGCGCAGCCGGAGCTGGCGCACCGTCTCTTCGGCCGCCTCGAGGTTGTTGCGGGTCACGGTCTGCTCGAGGTTGCCCCCGGAGCCGGTGAACTTGCCGGTGTTGACGTCGATGACCGTCATGGCCTCGGTGCGGTCGATCACCAGGGTGCCGCCCGAGGGCAGCCACACCTTGCGGTCCATCGCCTTGGCCAGCTGCTCGTCGATGCGGTACACGGAGAACACGTCGGGGCCGGTACCGCCACCCGCCGGCTCGTACTGCGACATGCGCGAAAGCAGTTCCGGCGCAACAGAATTGACGTAGGTGCTGATGGTGTTCCAGGCCTCGTCACCCGACACCACGAGCTTGGAGAAGTCCTCGTTGAACAGGTCGCGGATCACCTTGACCAGCACGTCGGGCTCTTCGTACAGCGCCACGGCGGCGCCGGCGGCCTTGGCCTTGATAGTCGTGGCCTCGGCGTCGATCTGGTTCCAGCGCTCCTGCAACCGGTTGACGTCCGCGCGGATGTCCTCTTCCTTCACGCCCTCGGACGCGGTGCGGATGATCACACCGGCGTCGGCAGGCACGACCTCCTTCAGGATTTCCTTCAGGCGCTGACGCTCGGTGTCGGGCAGCTTACGGCTGATCCCCGTCGACGATGCACCCGGCACGTACACCAGGTAGCGACCGGCCAGGGAGATCTGCGTGGTGAGGCGGGCACCCTTGTGCCCGACGGGGTCCTTGCTGACCTGCACGACGACGTAGTCGCCGGGCTTGAGCGCCTGCTCGATCTTGCGGTTGTTACCGCCGAGGCCGGCGGCCTCCCAGTTGACCTCACCGGCGTACAGGACGCCGTTGCGGCCACGGCCGATGTCGACGAACGCCGCCTCCATGGAGGGCAGCACGTTCTGCACGATGCCGAGGTAGATGTTGCCGACCAGGGACGCAGACCCCGCCGACGTCACGAAGTGCTCGACCACGACGCCGTCTTCCAGCACGGCGATCTGCGTGTAGCGGGCGCCCTCGTGCGGCGGCTCGGTGCGGATCTTGTCGCGCACCACCATCACGCGCTCGACGGCTTCACGCCGCGCCAGGAACTCGGCCTCACTCAGGATCGGCGGCCGGCGGCGACCCGCGTCACGACCGTCGCGGCGGCGCTGACGCTTGGCCTCCAGCCGGGTGGACCCGGTGATGCCCTGGATTTCGTTGTTGTCCGACTTGGCGCGGGGGGCACGCTCGTGGACGACGGTGTTGGGCGGATCGTCCGGCGAACCGGCCTCGCCATCGGCATCGTCACCACCGGCAGCGCCCGACTTGCGGCGACGGCGACGGCGGCGACGGCGGCTGGCACCGTCGGACGCGTTCGCGTCGTCGTCGCCGGATTCGTCGTCGGCCTCGCCGTCGGTGTCCTCGTCACCCTCGGTCGAGGCGTCCTGCGCTTCGCCTTCGGCGTCGGTATCGGTGGCGTCGTCACTGCTCTGTTCGCCCCGGCCGCGGCCACGGCCACGGCGACCACGACGGCGACGACGGTTCGCGGGCCGCTCGCCGTCTTCGTCGGTGCCGTCCTCGCCACCGTCGTCGGCGCCGTCGGCTCCGTCGTCGGCGCTGTCGTCGTCGGCAAAGTCATCAGGCGCGGCGGGCGGCCGGAACGTCACGGGCTGCGGTGCCACGAACAGCGGCAGGTAGTCGGCGGGCTCGGCGGCGGGGGCCGTGGTCGGCTCCAGCAGCAGCCGGGACTCGGGCTCGCCGGCGTCGGACTCCACGTCGGTGGCCTCGGCCTCAGCCTCGCGGGCGATCTCGACAGCTGCTTCGGCGACGTCGACGGCTTCGACGGCAACCTCGGCGGACTCCTCGTCAGAGGCGTCGGCGGATGCTTCTACAGCTTCGGTGGTGACCTCGACCAGCACCTCGGCGACGGGCTCGGCAGCCTCGGCGGGCGCCGCGGTTTCCGGCGTGACGGGGGCGTCACCATCGAGACCCAGCAGCTCGCGGACGCGCTCGGCCTCGGCGCGGGTCACCGTGGAGGCGGGGTTGCGGGGCCTACCGTCGACTCCCGCCAGCGTCTCGGTGATCTTCTTGCTGGTGGTCCCGAGGATCCGGGCCAGCGAGAAAATCCGCAGGCGCTCAGGGAGCTCTATCGGCTCCGCCGCGCTGCTGACGTCTTCGGATTGGGCTTCAAGTTGGGCATCGTCGGCCACGTATTCTCCTCAAGCCCCCGGGCGCGTCGTGCGACGCGGCCACGCGAGGGCTTCTTGTATTGGCTCGGGGAACTTCTCCCGAGATTGTTGTGGTCTCGCACCTAGCGGCCCACGGGGAGCCCTCGGTGCCTGGCTGAATGATGGCTGGACGGTCGGCGCCGCACCTGGATTTCTCCGGGTGGTCGCGTCGTCTAAGTCTTCATCCGGGCGTCCGCTCCTGGTATGAAGCAGGTCACCCGTAGGCCAGTATCCCACATCGTCGGCCAATCTCCGACGAGGTGCCGCCGGTAGCTCAGCTACCGGCGGCCCACAGTGTCAATTACCAGGTCCAATTGCCGGCTCAGCCGGCGGGAAACCACAGGGCGATTTCGCGGGCCGCGGACTCGGGGGAATCCGAGCCGTGCACCAGGTTGTCCTGGGTGATCAGGGCCAGGTCACCGCGAATGGTGCCGGTCGCGGCCTTCTCCACCGGATCGGTGCCGCCGGCGATCTGCCGGAAGGCGGCGACGGCGCGGGGGCCCTCGACGATGGCGGCCACAACGGGGCCGGAGGTGATGAATTCCAGCAGGTCACCGAAGAAGGGCTTGCCCTCGTGCTCGGCGTAGTGCTTGGTCGCCAGCTCCACGCTGACGGTCTTCAGCTCGAGTGCAGCAAAGGTCAGGCCCTTGCGCTCGATCCGGCTGATGATTTCGCCGATCAGGTTGCGCTTGACGCCGTCGGGCTTGATCAAAACAAGGGTCTGCTCAGTCACGGCGGACAGCGTACTAGTCAGTAACCGAGTCCTGCGATTCGGGCGGAAATCACTGCTGACCGGGCAGCAGGCCGCGGTCCTGGCGGCGCTTGACCTCGGACTTCAGATACAGGATCAGCAGCCACACGAGCAGGAAGATGATGCCGACGATGCCGATGGTGACGTCGATGAACGCCCCCGCGATCAGCACGAACTGAACCCCGATGTTGGCCCACAGCGCCCAGGATCGGCCCTGCATCCCGGACATCAGGCCCAGCACGATCGCCATGCCGATGAGGTAGCCGCCGCTGAGCGGCGTCAGGCCGCCGTGGAACACCGACACCACGGGCAGCGCCAGCAGCACCACGATCACTTCCAGGATCAGGGTGCCGGCCATCACGCCGCGGAAGCTCTTCCAGGGGTCGGGGGCCGTCATGCCGGGTCCTTTCCGAACAGCGTGCGCGCCGCGCCGGCCGTCACGACCGAGCCCGTGATCACCATGCCCGCACCCGAGAAGCCGTCGGACGAGCCGTAGTCGTTGCCCGACTCCTCCACCAACGCGGTCGCCGCCTCGATGGCGTCGGGCAGGTTCGGAGCGGTGATGACGCGCTCCGGGCCGAAGGTCTCCTCTGCCAGCGACGCCAGGGTGTCGGTGTCCATGGCCCGTGGCGAGCCGTTGTTCGTCACGACCACGAGGTCGAACGCCGGCTCGAGCGCGGCCAGGATGCCGGCCACGTCCTTGTCCGCCATGACGGAGATGACGCCGACCAGGAACCGGAATTCGAACTCGGTGTCCAGCGCGTCGGCGAGGGCGGCGGCACCGGCCGGGTTGTGCGCGGCGTCGATGAACACCGTTGGGGCACTGCGCATCCGCTCCAGCCGGCCGGGGTTGGTCACCGATGCGAAGCCCTCACGCACGGTGTCGACGTCGAGCTGACGGTCCGCGCCGGCGCCGAAGAACGCCTCCACCGCGGCCAGCGCCAGGACGGCGTTGTGCGCCTGATGCTCGCCGTGCAGCGGCAGGAAGATGTCGGTGTAGATGCCACCGAGGCCCTGCAGTTCCAGCAGCTGCCCACCGACGGCGACCTGCCGGCCGCGGACGGCGAACTCGGAGTCCTCGCGCGCCACCGCGGCGTCGGCCGTAACCGCCTGTGCCATCAGCACTTCCATGGCCTCGGCCGGCTGGCGGGCGATCACCGCGACGGTGCTGGGATCGGTGCCGGCGGGCACCAGGTCGGGCTGCTGGCGGGCGATGATGCCGGCCTTCTCCCCCGCGATGGCGGCGATGGTGTCACCGAGATAGTCGGTGTGATCCAGGCCGATCGGGGTGATGACGGCGACCGGGGCGTCGACGACGTTGGTGGCATCCCACCGTCCGCCCAGCCCGGTTTCGATGACGGCGACGTCCACCGGCGCGTCGGCGAACGCCGCGAACGCCATGGCGGTGAGCACCTCGAACTTGCTCATCTTGGGTCCGGGCTCCCCGAGTTCACCGGCTTCGGACTGCCGGTCGACGATCTCCACGAACGGCTCGATCTCGGCGTACGTGGCGACGTATTGCGCTGGGCTGATGGGCTTTCCGTCGATCGCGATGCGTTCGGTGGCGGCCTGCAGGTGCGGGCTGGTGGTGCGGCCGGTGCGCCGCGAAAACGCTGTCAGCAGCGCGTCGATCATGCGGGTGACCGAGGTCTTGCCGTTGGTGCCGGCCACGTGGATGCTCGGGTAGCCGCGTTGCGGCGAGCCGAGCATCTCCAGCAGCGCCTCGATGCGCACCGTGCTCGGCTCGATCTTGGTTTCCGGCCACCGCTGGTCGAGCAGATACTCGACCTGCAGCAGTTCGGCAATCTCGTCGGGCGTAGGGGTGCTCATGCGGACGGCAAGCCGGCCAGCCGGGTATTGATCCGGTCGACCTCTTCCTGCGCCAGCTGCTGACGCGCCTTGATCTTGGCGACCACGTCCTCGGGCGCCTTCGCGAGGAACGCCTCGTTGCCCAATTTGCCTGCGGTCTGGGCAAGTTCCTTCTGTGCGGCGGCCAGGTCCTTCTCCAGCCGGCGGCGCTCGGCTGCGACGTCCACGGTGCCCGAGGTGTCGACCTCGACCACGACAGTGCCCTTGGACAACCGGACCTCCACCGACGCGGAGGGGTTGAAGTCACCGGCCGGCTCGGTCAGCCAGGCCAGCGACGTCACGGCGGCCACCTGGGCATCCAGGTCGGCGTCGCTGATGCCCACCAGGCGCGCGGGCACCTTCTGCCGGTCGTTGAGGCCCTGGTCGCTGCGGAATCGGCGGACCTCGGTGATCAGCTTCTGCATGTCGGTGATCCGGCCGGCGGAAACCTGGTCGAGTTCGACGCCCGAAGCCTGTGGCCACTCGGCGATGACGAGCGACTCGCCACCGGTCAGCGACTTCCACAGCGCCTCGGTGACGAACGGCATCACGGGGTGCAGCAGCTTGAGCAGCACGTCGAGCACCGCCGCCAGCACGGCCTTGGTGTGCTCGGTGCGCGAACCACCTTCGAACAGTTGGGCTTTCGCGAGTTCCAGGTACCAGTCACAGAACTCGTCCCACGCGAAGTGGTACAGCGCCTCGCAGGCGCGGCTGAACTCGTAGCGCTCCAGCGTGTTGTCGACCTCGGCGCGAACCTCTTCGAGCCGGCCCAGAATCCAGCGGTCGGCGTCGGTGAGCTCGGCGGCATCCGGCAGCGCAGCCGGAGCCGCACCGTTCATCATCGCGAAACGCGTTGCGTTGAACAGCTTCGTCGCGAAGTTACGGGACGCGCGGGCGTGGTCCTCACCGATGGACAGGTCGCCGCCGGGGCTGGCACCGCGGGCCAGGGTGAAGCGCAGCGCGTCGGCGCCGAACATCTCGACCCAGTCCAGCGGGTCGATGCCGTTGCCCTTCGACTTGCTCATCTTCTGCCCGAACTGATCGCGAATCAGCCCGTGCAGGAACACGTTCTCGAATGGGACCTTCGCCCCGGCCAGCACGGGGTCGTCGGCCACGAAGGTGCCGAACATCATCATGCGGGCCACCCAGAAGAACAGGATGTCGTAGCCCGTGACCAGAACCGTTGTCGGATAGAACTTCTCGAGCTCCGGCGTCTTGTCCGGCCAGCCCATGGTCGAGAACGGCCACAGCGCCGAGGAGAACCACGTGTCGAGCACGTCGGGGTCCTGCTCCCAGCCGGCGGGCGGCTCCTCGTCCGGGCCGACGCAGACGGTTTCGCCGTCCGGGCCGTGCCAGATCGGGATGCGGTGACCCCACCAGAGCTGACGCGAGATGCACCAGTCGTGCATGTCGTCCACCCACGCGAACCAGCGGGGTTCCAGGCTGGTCGGGTGAATCACGGTGTCGCCGTTACGGACTGCGTCACCGGCAGCCTTGGCCAGCGACTCCACCTTGACCCACCACTGCATGGACAGCCGCGGCTCGATGGCCTCACCGCTGCGCTCGGAGTGCCCGACGCTGTGCAGGTACGGCCGCTTCTCGGCGACGATGCGGCCCTCGGCGGCCAGCTTCTCGCGCACCTTGACGCGGGCCTCGAAGCGGTCCATGCCGTCGAACTCGGTCCCGGTACCGGCGATGGCGCCCTTGGTGTCCATGATCGTCGGCATCGCCAGGTTGTGGCGCAGGCCGATCTCGAAGTCGTTCGGGTCGTGGGCCGGCGTGACTTTGACTGCGCCCGTGCCGAATTCGGGGTCGACGTGCGTGTCGGCCACGATGATGATGTCGCGGTCCAGGAACGGGTGCGGCAGGGTCTTGCCGACCAGTGCGCGGTAGCGCTCGTCGTCGGGGTGCACCGCGATGGCGGTGTCACCGAGCATGGTCTCGAGTCGCGTGGTGGCCACGACCAGGTGCGGCTCGGCGTCGTTCATCGAGCCGTACCGGAACGAGACCAGCTCGCCCTCGACGTCGTCGTACTTGACCTCGAGGTCGGAGATCGCGGTCTCCAGCACCGGCGACCAGTTGACCAGCCGCTCGGCGCGGTAGATCAGGCCGGCGTCGAACAGCCGCTTGAAGATGGTGCGGACCGCGCGCGACAGGCCCTCGTCCATGGTGAAGCGGTCGCGGCTCCAGTCGACACCGTCACCGAGGCGGCGCATCTGGCCACCGATGGTGCCGCCGGATTCGCGCTTCCACTCCCAGACCTTCTCCACGAAGCCCTCGCGGCCGAAGTCTTCCTTGGTCTTGCCCTCGGCGGCGAGCTGCTTCTCGACCAGGGTCTGTGTCGCGATGCCGGCGTGATCCATGCCGGGCAGCCACAGCACCTCGTAACCCTGCATGCGCTTCCGACGGGTGAGCGCGTCCATCAGGGTGTGGTCGAGCGCGTGGCCCATGTGCAGGCTGCCGGTGACGTTCGGCGGCGGCAGCACGATGGAGTAGGGCGGCTTGTCGCTGGTCGGGTCGGCGGTGAAGTACCCGGCGTCGACCCAGCCCTGGTACATGTCAGCTTCTACCGCGCTCGGATCCCAGGATTTGGGCAGGGCATCGGCCGCATTCACGGTCGCGGGATCAGGCGTATCGCTGGCAGTCACCGGCCAATTCTAGGTAAACCCCGTGAGCAGACGTAAACGTGGCCAGTTGAGCGTGCGTCCACGCAGCCTCACACTCGCAAAACTCCTGCGCCGACGCACGATCAACCCAACGGAACAGACCTACTTCTTGTTGCCGAACAACCCGCCCAGGACACTGCCGAGCACGCCGCCCGCGCCCTGGTTGCCACCGCCGCCGAGGACGCTGCCCAGAATGCTGCCGAGCGGGTTGTCGCTGGAGTTCGTGTTGCCGCCGGCGTTGTTGCCGCCCAGCGCACCGCCGAGGATGTTGCCCAGGACGTCACCCAGGCCGCCGCCGGACGCCGCGGGAGTAGATGCTCCCCCGCCGCCGAGCTGCTTGCCGATGTAGGCCAGCACGATGGGCGCCAGGATCGGCAGCAGTTTCTGGATCAGGTCACTGTTGCCGGCGCCGCCGCCGGCCAACACGGACGCGACCTGGCCGCTGTCGTTGCCGCCGAAAATCTTCGCGATGGCGTCGGCGCCCTGGTCCTGGTTGACCTGGTCGACGGTGACGCCGCCGTCGAGCAGCCCGCTCGCCGCGTGATCGGCGGCTTCGCTTTCGAGGCCGGCCGCGGTATCGGGGTGGTCCTGCGCGGTCTGCTGTACACCGCCCAGCAGCAGTGGCACCAGTTGTTGTACGGCGCTGTTCACCTCCCCTTCATCAGCGCCGAGTTTGGCCGCAATCTCTTGTGTCGGAATCTGATTGAGCAGTTCGTCAAGACCAGCCATGGCATGTTCCCCTCGTCACCGATGTGTGTGAAGCGCCTCGCCGCCGACACTAGCCGGGCCGGCGACGAGACACAGCACTTCGGCGCTTGCTGCGCGAATCAGCGCCCCAGCGCCTCGGTTTCGAACGTGACGCCGGCGGCCGGCAGCCGGGTCAGAAGCACGTCGCCCATCGCCGCGGCCGGCGTCAGGACGCCCTTCAAGTCCGACAGTCGATCGCGGTCGAGGGCCAGGGCCAGCCCGCTCTCCCCGAGCAGCACCGCGGTGGCCTTGTAGCCCGGATCACCCTGCTGGGCCATGACGGAGCGGTACCGGGCACCTGTCGTGGTCCGGGTATAGGTCTCGACGCGGTAATACCCCTTGTCGCGGGCCTGCTCGCTGGGCCCGGTACCGGGCTTCGGCACCACCCGCTCGATCAGGCCGCGGGGCAGCTTGTTGAAGAAGCGACTGCCGAGGCTCATGACAGCCGCGTTGGCGGCGGTGCCCAGCGCCGAGGCCACCGGCGCGATGGGCGACGACCCCAGGCTCATGTGCTCCGCGTACCGCAACCGGCGGCCGTATTCCCAGTCCAGGAGCGCATTGCTGCGCCGCACGATGCGGGTGTTCGCCACTGCCATCACGAAGGCACCGGTCCAGGTCCCGGCGAGTTCCGGGGCGATGTCCCGGCCGCGCCGCCATGGGGTGTCGGTCTGGTGGCCGAGGTCGGGCTCGGCGCCGCGATCAGTGGTCAGTGTGTAGGGATCCAGCATGGTCCGGCGTAATTCCTCGTCACCGGACGTCAATGTGAACAGCTCGAGCATCGAGGCGACCGTGCCACCGGACACGCCGCCGGAGAATCCGCGCAGCACGTAGTCGGTGTCGGTGAGCTCGCCGGCGCCGTCGGCCTGGGCGGCCTTGTACAACGCGTAGACGGTGAGATCCGAAGGGATGGAATCGAATCCGCAGGAGTGCACGATGCGGGCGCCCGTGTCGGCGGCCTGCTTGTGGAACAGGTCGATGCTCTGGCGGATGAACAGGCTCTCGCCGGTGAGGTCGGCGTAGTCGGTGCCGGCGGCGGCGCACGCCGCCACCAGCGGCAGCCCGTATTTGAGGTACGGCCCGACGGTCGTGACGACCACCCGGGTCCGTTCCGCCATGGCATCAAGACTCTGCTGCGATGAGGCGTCGGCCTGGATCAGTCCCCAGCCCTGTCCAGCCGCGCCGAGCGAGTCGCGAACCGCGGCCAGCTTGTCCATCGAGCGGCCGGCCAGCGCGATCCGCGCCGGTCCGCCGTGCTGGGCCAGATATTGGGCGGTGAGCTTCCCGACGAAGCCGGTGGCGCCATAGAGAACGATGTCGAATTCGCGCTGCGGTGCGGTCATGCTGCCAACCTAGCCGTACGACGATCAAGCGGCGAGGAACGAGCCGCGATGAGGAGTGCGGCAAATCAGACTCAGCCGAGGGTCTCCGGCAGGTCGATGTGCTCCTCCCGCACATGCTCGGACAGGAACGCCGTCACCACCTGGTACCAGATCTTGGCGTGTTGCGGCGCGGCGATCCAGTGCCCTTCCGACGGGTAGTAGAGGTACCGGTGCACGGTGCCACCGGTGTCGTCGGCGGGCAGGCCCGACCGGGTCAGCAGGTCGTTCCACAGCCGCAGCCCCTCTCCGATCGGGACGCGATAGTCCTTGTCGCCGTGGATCACCAGCATCGGGGTCGTGATGTTCTCGACGTGGCGGTGCGGCGAATTGCGTTCGGCCATCTCGGATGTCATCTCGCGTGCCCACCAGTAGGCGCCGTCGGTGGTCGGCCCGAACTGGTCCAGCGCCCACAGGCTGGCGTGGGTGACGATCGCGGCGAACCGGTCTGTGTGTCCGGCGATCCAGTTGGCCATGTAGCCACCGAACGAGCCACCCATGGCCGCGATGCGGCCGGCGTCGATCCGCGGGTGGGCGCAGGCCGCGTTGACGGCCGCCATCAGGTCGGTGTACGGCGCGAAACCCCAAGCACCCCAGCCACGTTGAATGAAGTCCTGACCGTATCCGGTGGACAGTGCCGGGTCCGGCATCAGCACCGCGTAGCCGAGTGCGGTGAGCAGCCACGGATTCCACCGCCAATGCCAGGTGTTCCAGCTCCCCAGCGGTCCGCCGTGCACCCACAGCAGCAGCGGTGCGGGAGTGTCACCTGCCGGCAGTGTCAGCCACGAACGGACGGGCGTGCCGTCGTCCGCGGTTGCCGTCAGCTCGACCAATTCACCTGGTAATTCGGGAAATTCGATGCACGGAAGCACGGTGACGGATCCGTCGGCGTCGACCCGGACCGGATGTGGCGGGGTCAGATAGTTGCTGCGCAGGGCATAGAGCGCGCCACCCGCGACAGGTCGGACATCGCCGTACGCGAAATCGTCGTCGGTCAGGCGAGTCACCGCGCCACTGTCCGGGTCGACGGCGAAGATCGGTGCGCGGCCGTTGTCGTCCGCGGTCACCAGCAGCGTCTGGCCGTCGTGTGACCACGCCACCGATGTCGGCCAGCGATCCCACGCCGCGGTGAGCTCCACGAGTTCTCCGCCAAAGGTCTGACGGCACAAGGTGATCCGTGGTGCCTGCGTCGGCGTCGAGTGCGTCTCCCGGAGGAACGCGACAGTCGTGCCGTCGGGCGAGATCGCCGGGCTCCCCAGGTCCGCGTCCGCATCGTCGGCGATGACCGCGCGCTCGCCGGTGCCGATGTCGATGCGGACCAGCACGCTGCGCAGCGCCGCCCCGGGCGCGGGTACCTCCCAGGACACGACGGCGAAGGTCCCGTCGGCGCTGACGGCGACCGTGGCCTCGTTGAGCGCCATCCCCGGCTGCGGCGTGATGTCATGGGCCGCACCGGATTCGACACGAAGCAGGTGCGCATGATCCGGGCCCAGGTCGTGATCCCAGTGCCGCACCGGGTAGCCGGTGTGCAGGATCGCCGACACCTTCTTGTCTTTGCGCAAGGTGCGCAGTCGCTTGTCGTCGTCGGGCGATCCGGCCGACGGGAGCATCGGTGCCGTGACCAGCACGACGTCGGCCGAGCGGGCGGTGTGCACCCCGCTGACGCCGCCCGGAAGCTCGAGAATCCGTTGCGCTTCACCACCATTCGCCGGCAGCTGCCAGAGGGCGGCGGGTGGATCGTCGTCGGAATCGGCGGCTCGTGCCGCGACGAACAGCAGGTCGCCCGCCGCGGTGAACGTCGGCTGCGACTCCCCTTTGGCGCCGTAGGTCAGCCGGCGGGCAGCCCGCTGACCTACGGGGTCGACCTCCCAAGCCGCGGTGACAAATTCGGTGCCCTTGTCGTTCAGCTCGCTGATCATCGTGATGACGCGACGGCCGTCCGGAGAGACGGCGAGCCCGGATACCCGGGGCAATGCGAAGTAGGCGTCGAGATCGTCAAACGGGGTTCCGGCCATGCTCCACTGGTAGCACACACATCGGGGCGCCGGTTTCATCATGTGACGGATCGCCCGGGCAGTCCGGCGCTCCGACAGAGTACGGCCAGATCGTCGCGCCAGAGACCCACGCCGAGAAGGACCAAGTGGTCGCGAGAAGCGACCGACGAGCAACCATTTGGTCCTTCTCGACGGGTTCTCGGTTGACGGGGCCGGACCCCCGACAACGACGAAGGGTGTCGGACCGTGTGGTCCGACACCCTTCGTCGTCTGGCTCGAGCGTCTGTGACGCTCGTAGCCCCGGGAAATTAGCCCCGACGACCGCAGACCGGCCAAGCGCCCATGCCCTGACGGGCCGCGACGTTCTCGGCAACTCGAATCTGCTCGTCCTTGCTGGCGGTGTGGGGCATGCCCGTGCCGCCGTTGGCGCGCCAGGTGCTGGCACTGAACTGCAGCCCGCCGTAGTAACCGTTGCCGGTGTTGATGGACCAGTTTCCACCCGACTCACAGGCTGCAACGGCGTCCCAGTTGTGGCCGCCGTCCGCATTCGCGGTACCGGTACCGATGACCATGGGGGCAACTGCAACAGCCCCTGCAACGGCAACCAGCCCAAGCGTTGTGCGGATGTTCTTCACTTCGTTCCTCTCGCCGAGCGCGCGCCAAACATCGCCCGCGCATAGGCGGTGCGAACTGCTGCCTGCCGGGCAGGCGTTAGGGGGCTGAATCGTGCCGTCTCGGTCAGACACGACAGCGGGGGCGGTTTGATCGGTCCGGGCTCAAGGCCGGCGGACGCTACGGGCAACAGGCCATCTGCTCTGGTCCCACCGCGATCCCGCTCACACGCAGGTTCATGGTTTTTCAGTTGTTTGCTCTCGTGGAGCAGTGAAATGACCGTAGCAAGGTTTTGCGCTTCTATGTCTAACCCATCCCAGCCAGATAACAGGCAGATCACGACCGAACCTGAGAGGAACATAAGCAGGTCACGCGATATATAAAGCCCCGCTAACAAATCACAGTTCGGCAACATTTCGTGATAGAGGTCACCATGAAATTGTGGCCTGGCACACAAAATTCAATTCACACTGGTCACAGTCGTCGCAGGTCAGCGGCATATTTCGCCAGCGTCAGCGATAAACCTCCGGCGTGTCGCCGGGTGAAATCCGGGCCCGACTCCGGCACCGTTCGCTACCGACGGGTGCGTCAAACGCCCATTGCATCGGGAGCACGCCTCGACACTGGCATCAATCAGCACTTTTCGTCGCAACGATGCGTCGCGTTCAAGCGCCGTTCACCCGCCGCCAACCACCACCAAGGTCTAAATACGTTGTGTTGCAACATGTTTGGAATTAGTGGTCGAATAACCCCGGCAATCGACATGAATTGCCGTCATGAATTCGCGAATTAGTTTCCCGACCGATAAATCCAACTCATCGAAATTCGTCACGCAACAAAAAATCCAGAAATGCGCGGCCCACCGCCCGGCCCTTTGCTGACAGACTCAGGCGAAATCGTCCGGACTGTTGACGTTGACCAGCGCGCGCTGCCGGTCCATCACCACCCGCTGGGTGTCGACGGTGTCGACGAGGGCCCGCATGCTGCGCCGCCCATGAGCCACCAGCTCGTCGGCCCGGGTGGCCAGGGCGGTGCGGTAGATCCCCGCCAGATAGTGATTCCGGCCGTCCCAGGGCAGCACGACGTCGGCGTCCACTCGCGCCGCGTGTTCGGCCAGCTCGTCGATGAGCTCGACGGTCAGGTAGGGCATGTCCACAGCGGACACGAACGCGCGCTGATACCCGGCGTCGGCCGCGGCGCGCAGTCCGCGCGCGGTGGCCAGCAGGGGTCCGACGCCAGGGGTCGCGTCGCGCAGCACTTCCGCGTCCAGATCGGGCAGCGCCTGGCCGCGGGCGGCGATGACGAACACCTGCGCACAACGCCCTCGCAGGGTGGCCACGACCTGTTCGACGAAGGTGGTCTCCCCCGCCGGCCCGCGGAATCGCACGGTCGCCTTGTCGCGCCCCATACGACGAGACGCCCCGCCGGCCAGTACAACTGCGGCCAGCGGGGCGTCTTGCATCAAAACGGGGTCAATGCGACGAGCGCTCTTATTCGACGGTCCAGGTGTCCTTGCCACGCAGCAAGGATTGCAGAGCAGCGGTGTCGTGCGCCTTGGAATCCATCGCCGTCTTCACCTGCAGACGCGCTTCGTCGTCGTAGGTCGGCCGGTTCACCTGACGGAAGATGCCCATCACGGTGTGCTCGAGGTTCTGCTCGGACAGGCGCGACAGCGCGAAGGCGTAGGCCGGGTCGTCGATGTTGGCGTTGTGCACCACGATGTCCGACGGGTCCACGTCAGCGGTCTTGCCGATCTCCAGCCCGTAACCGGACTTGGTGACGCAGAACTCGCCCTCGGCACCGAAGACGATCGGCTGGCCGTGCACCAGGTTGATCAGCCGGTCTTCGGCGCCTTCCTTGCGCAGCGGGTCGAACGAGCCGTCGTTGAAGATCGGGCAGTCCTGCAGGATCTCGACGATGGCGGCACCGCGGTGGGCGGCCGCACCCTTGAGCACCTCGGTCAGGCCCTTGCGGTCGGAGTCCAGCGCGCGGCCGACGAAGGTGGCCTCGGCGCCCAGCGCCAGCGACACCGGGTTGAACGGCTGGTCCAGCGAGCCCATCGGGGTCGACTTGGTGACCTTGCCGACCTCGGAGGTCGGCGAGTACTGGCCCTTGGTCAGACCGTAGATCCGGTTGTTGAACAGCAGGATCGTGATGTTGATGTTGCGGCGCAGCGCGTGGATCAGGTGGTTACCACCGATCGACAGCGAGTCACCGTCACCGGTGACGACCCACACCGACAGGTCCGGACGCGCCAGCGCCAGGCCGGTGGCGATGGTCGGGGCACGACCGTGGATCGAGTGGAAGCCGTAGGTCTCCAGGTAGTACGGGAACCGGCTGGAGCAGCCGATGCCGCTGATGAACGCGATGTTCTCGCGGCGCAGGCCCAGCTCCGGCAGGAAGTTGCGGATGGTGTTGAGGATGACGTAGTCACCGCAACCCGGGCACCAGCGCACCTCCTGGTCGCTGGTGAAGTCCTTGCCCTTTTGCGGCTGGTCCGTGGTCGGAACCAGGGCATTCTTGCTGAGGGCTTCGGTCAGGCCCAGATCAGCACCGATCAGATCCGTCATGCGTTTGCTCCCACACCGGTCTCCACGGTGGCGGCTGCCAGCCGTGCGAACTTGGCCTTGTCAGTTTCCTTATCGCGCAGCGATCCGTCCAGCGCCGCGCTGATGATGCCCTCGACCTCATCGGCCAGGAACGCCATGCCCTCGACCTTGGTCACCGACTGCACGTCGACCAGGAACTTGCCGCGCAGCAGCAGGGCCAGCTGGCCGAGGTTCATCTCGGGGACGACGACCTTGTCGTACTTGCGCAGGACCTCTTCGAGGTTGGCCGGGAACGGGTTCAGGTGGCGCAGCTGAGCATGCGCAACCTTGATGCCGTTGCGGCGGGCGCGGCGGCAGGCCTCGCCGATGGGGCCGTACGAGCTGCCCCAGCCGAGCATCAGCAGTTCGGCTTCGCCGCTCGGGTCGTCGACCTCGAGGTCGGGCACCTTGATGCCGTCGATCTTGAGCTGACGCAGCCGGACCATCAGGTCGTGGTTCTTGGGCTCGTAGGAGATGTTGCCGGAGCCGTTGGCCGCTTCCAGACCACCGATGCGGTGCTCCAGGCCCGGGGTGCCCGGGATGGCGAACTGACGACCCAGCGTCTCGGGGTCACGCGCGTAGGGCTGGAACGGCTCGCCCGCCTCGGCGAACGTGTGCTCGATGGCCGGGTAGCCGGCGATGTCCGGGATCCGCCACGGCTCCGAGCCGTTGGCGATGGCGCCGTCGGACAGGATGATCACCGGCGTGTGGTAGGTGATCGCGATCCGCGCGGCCTCGACCGCGATGTCGAAGCAGTCCGACGGGGAGGCGGGCGCCAGCACCGCGACGGGCGATTCGCCGTTGCGGCCGTAGAGCGCCTGCAGCAGGTCGGCCTGCTCGGTCTTGGTCGGCAGACCGGTGGACGGGCCACCACGCTGGACGTCGATGACGATGAGCGGCAGCTCGGTCATGACCGCGAGGCCGATGGCCTCGGACTTCAGCGAGACACCGGGGCCCGAGGTGCTGGTGACGCCGAGCGCGCCGCCGTACGAGGCGCCGATGGCCGAACCGATGCCGGCGATCTCGTCCTCGGCCTGGAAGGTCATGACGTTGAAGTGCTTGTACTTCGACAGCTCGTGCAGGATGTCCGACGCCGGGGTGATCGGGTAGGTGCCGAGCACCACCTGGATGTCGGCCAGCTGACCGGCGGCAACGATGCCGTACGCCATGGCCGTGTTGCCGGAGATCTGGCGGTACTCACCCGACTTGAGCTTGGCCGGGGCCACCTCGTAGGTGGTACCGAACGCCTCGGTAGTCTCGCCGTAGTTCCAGCCGGCCTTGAGCGCCAGCACGTTGGCCTCGGCGATCTCGGGCTTGCGGGCGAACTTCTCGCGGATGAAGGCCTCGCTGTGCTCCAGCTCGCGCCCGTACATCCAGGACAGCAGGCCGAGCCCGAACATGTTCTTGGCGCGCTGACCGTCCTTCTTGGTGGCGCCGATGGCCTCGACGGCGGCCAGGGTCAACGTGGTCATGGCGACCGGGATGACGACGAACTCGGAGAGGTCGTCGTTCTCGAGCGGGTTCTCCTCGTACCCGACCTTGGCCAGGTTGCGCTTGGTGAACTCGTCGGAGTTGGCGATGATCATGCCGCCGCGGGGCAGGTCGGCAACGTTAGCCTTGAGCGCGGCCGGGTTCATCGCAACCAGCACGTCGGGGCGGTCACCGGCGGTGAGGATGTCGTAGTCCGCGATCTGGATCTGGAACGACGACACACCGGGCAGGGTGCCCTGTGGTGCGCGGATCTCGGCGGGGTAATTCGGCTGCGTCGCAAGGTCATTGCCGAACAGAGCGGCTTCCGATGTGAACCGGTCACCGGTCAGCTGCATGCCGTCGCCGGAGTCACCGGCAAAGCGGATGACGACCTTCTCGAGCTTCTGCCGCGAGGCTGCGCCGCTCCCGGCGCCGGTGCCGTTGTCGCCGTCGTTAAGACCCACGACGCCTGCCTTTCACACTCTGATTCGGAGTCCGTCGCACTGTTTGCGTGAAGGCCGCATAGCGGTGGTCACGACCGCCAGTCCGGCGTCGCCAAAATTTTGCTGTCACTGCTAGTACCGATTATTGCACTTCTCTTAGGGTGGACTGACCCGGACGCGCCGCCAGAGGCCATGTTTCGTCCCGATAAACCCGCAGGTCCATGCCTTGCAGATCGTAGCCGTCCGAGCATTATGTGGTGTTGGTCACGTCCCGGAGGATGGAATTCCTAAGAAAGCAGTTACCGACCGGTAGCCGTCCGCGCTAGCGCTCGGCCGCACCGGAAATGCCAGGCGGCACAAGCGATTAGGCGTCAGTCCGGTTGGCCGTCCGGACGGGTGTCCAGGCGGCGGCCGTGCCAGCGCAGACGAAGCAGCATCAGCTGCCGGTGCGCCTGGAACCCCAACGACAGCGGGTCGGCCCAGGCGCGGCGACCCGGCGTACTGCGACCGGTATCGGTATCCATAGGCACCATTGTCCAGACGCTCGGCAACCGCGCACGTCCCGCGACGGGGCGGCAACATGTCGGTCTGGTGAAGAATCGCGACATCGTTGGGCGGTCCCGCTGTTGCCGGCGGCGATAGTCGCCGACTATCACCGCATTTGAAATGCCGATTGCGGACGACCCTCCGCACACCTTCCTATCGTCGGTCGCGCGATTAGATTGAAGTGATGAGCAAGGCTGCGGCGATCAGGCTGGAACCATGGGTCGGGTAACCGCACGCCGCCGGGCCGAACACGTCACCTCCGATGGCTCGGTGTCGCGGCCCGAGACCCTGGCCGTCGAGGAACCACTCGAGATCCGGGTCAACGGCACTCCCCTCACCGTCACCATGCGGACGCCAGGCGCGGATGTCGAACTGGCCCAAGGGTTTCTGCTCACCGAGGGCGTGATCGCCCGCCGCGACGACATCGCCCGGGTCGCCTACTGCCGCGGCGCCACCGAAGACGGCGCCAACACCTACAACGTGCTCGACGTCATTCTGGCACCGCATGTCCCGCCACCGTCGGTGGACGTGACACGCAATTTCTACACGACGTCGTCGTGCGGCGTCTGTGGCAAGGCCTCCATCGACGCCGTCCGCACCGTCAGCCACTACTCCCCCGGCGACGACCCCACGAGCATCACCTCGGACGCGCTCTCGGCGATGCCGCAGCGGCTGCGCCAGGCGCAGAAGGTGTTCAACAGCACCGGTGGCCTGCACTGCGCCGCGCTGTTCAGCGCTGACGGTGAGATGTTCGTCGCGCGCGAGGACATCGGTCGCCACAACGCGGTCGACAAGGTGATCGGGTGGGCGCTCGAGAACAACCGCATTCCGTTGGCCGGCACCGTCTTGCTGGTCAGCGGTCGGGCGTCGTTCGAACTCACGCAGAAGGCCGTCATGGCCGGCATCCCCGTGCTGGCCGCGGTGTCGGCCCCGTCGTCCTTGGCGGTCGATCTGGCCAGCCAGGCCGGACTCACCCTCGTGGCGTTCTTGCGCGGCGAGTCGATGAACGTCTACACCCGTCCGGACCGGTTGATCCGGTAAGACCACATAGGACAAAAGGAATGGCCCCCGCCGCGGCGGGGGCCATTCCTTTTGGCGAACTAAGCGCTCTTGTCGCGACGCTCGGACCGCGGTGCCTTGCGCGGCACGATGGTCGGCAGCACGTTGTCCTGGACGGTCTCCTTGGTGACGACCACCTTGGCGACGTCATCGCGGCTCGGGATGTCGAACATCACCGGCTGCAGGACCTCTTCCATGATGGCGCGCAGGCCGCGGGCACCGGTGCCGCGGTGGATGGCCTGGTCGGCGATGGCGTCGAGGGCGTCGTCGGTGAACTCCAGCTCCACGCCGTCCATCTCGAAGAGCCGGACGTACTGCTTGACCAGCGCGTTCTTCGGTGTGGACAGGATGGACACCAACGATTCCTTGTCCAGGTTGGTCACCGACGCCACGACCGGGAGACGGCCGATGAACTCGGGGATCAGACCGAACTTGATCAGGTCCTCGGGCAGCACCTCGGCGAAGTGGTCCTGGGTGTCGATCTCGGCCTTCGAGTGCACCTCGGCGCCGAAGCCCAGGCCGCGCTTGCCGACGCGGTCGGACACGATCTTCTCCAGGCCCGCGAAGGCACCGGCCACGATGAACAGCACGTTGGTGGTGTCGATCTGGATGAACTCCTGGTGCGGGTGCTTGCGCCCGCCTTGCGGCGGCACCGACGCCTGCGTCCCCTCGAGGATCTTCAGCAGGGCCTGCTGGACGCCCTCGCCGGACACGTCGCGCGTGATCGACGGGTTCTCGCTCTTGCGGGCGATCTTGTCGACCTCATCGATGTAGATGATGCCGGTCTCGGCTCGCTTGACGTCGTAGTCGGCGGCCTGGATCAGCTTCAGCAGGATGTTCTCGACGTCCTCACCGACGTAGCCGGCCTCGGTCAGCGCGGTGGCGTCGGCGATGGCGAACGGCACGTTGAGCATCTTGGCCAGCGTCTGCGCCAGGTAGGTCTTGCCGCAGCCGGTAGGTCCGAGCATCAGGATGTTGGACTTGGCGAGCTCGACGGGCTCGGCCCGGGAGTCGCGCGACTTCTCCTGCGCCTGGATGCGCTTGTAATGGTTGTAGACCGCGACGGCGAGGGTCTTCTTGGCGTTGTCCTGACCGATGACGTAGCCCTCGAGGAAATCGCGGATCTCCTGGGGCTTGGGCAGCTCGTCGAGCTTGACGTCGTCAGCGTCGGCCAGCTCCTCTTCGATGATCTCGTTGCAGAGGTCGATGCACTCGTCGCAGATGTAGACGCCAGGTCCAGCAATCAGCTTCTTGACCTGCTTCTGGCTCTTGCCACAAAACGAGCACTTCA
The DNA here is from genome assembly GCF_001905655.1 of Mycobacterium sp. ST-F2. Lineage (GTDB taxonomy): Bacteria > Actinomycetota > Actinomycetes > Mycobacteriales > Mycobacteriaceae > Mycobacterium. The sequence continues at coordinate 10,225 of NZ_JMHT01000053.1, read as the reverse complement.
GCAGGTCACCGCCGTCTCCGATGCGCGCCATGGGGTGAGGCCCTACTTTCTCCGGTCGCCGTCAGTCGTTACACCAGATAGTGGGTTATTTCGGGTGTGAACCCGACGCTACCCGTTCGCTCCGTCGCGGTGCGACCGAAAGGGTCGAATCGCTCCGGTGGTATTTATCCGTGTGCTGGAGAACATAGCCCGATCGGTCGCTTGCCACCCGTCGGCGCGCTGACCGTGATTCTGGCGTGTCTTTCCGGCACCCGCTGGCGCCGGCGCGGCAGGCCGCTGATCAGGGCTGTTCACCTGTACGCAACCCTACCGTGTGCACATCGAGGCCGCCGACGCATTTCGCGGCCAGCGCAAGCGCAGGTCCCGCGGCCTAACCCTGCAGGCGCCCACCCAGGTCGCCCACCGGCACCGCCACGGTGAGCGGGCCACCGTTGCCGATGAGCTGGCTCTCACCGAAGAAGAACGTGACGGCGTCGTCGGTGACCGCGAAGTTCCGGTAGGAGCCACGGTCCGGTTCGATCAGCGCGGCATTACGTGCCTTCAGCGCGCGCTGCACCACGGGCGTCAGGATCGCGACGGGATCGGAACCCGGACCGAACAACGTGTCGATGGTGATCGGCCCGTCGGCGCCGTGGGTGAACGTCTGGAACCTGATGTCCGGGTGGCCTTCGTGGGCGAGGCCCGTGGGATCCACGATCTTGAGCACCAGGCTCTGGGTACGGGCCGAGCGGTACACCGTCGGCGTCACGGTCTCCTCGTACCCCCGGCCCCGGCCGAACTTGTCCACCCACCCGACGAAACCGTCACGGTCGTGCGCCAGAAAGTTGGCCACGGCCTGCTGATCGGGATAGTCGACCGGGAACGCGGCGGTTCGTTCGTACCCGGTGCCGACCTCGCGGATCCGGCACATGCCGGTGGCGTCGGGCATCCCGCCCAGGGCACTGCACGACGGCTGAGCCGACGCGGCCGGCGCCACGCTCAGCAACGCCACCGCCGCGGCCAGGGCAAGACCAGAAATCTTCATGCAGTGATGGTCGGCGGCCCCGCTTGGCGGTTTCTTGGCACGCGCCTACCCGAGTTCGACGACGAACTCGTGCCCGCCGATGCGGACGTGATCACCGTCGAACAGATTGGTGTTGGCCGTGATTCGGGTGCCTTGCACGTACACGCCGTTGGCGGAGCGCAGGTCCACCATCACCGGGCCGGTCCCGGCATCGACGATGACGGCGTGGTGGCGGCTGACGTCGGCCGCGTCGAGCACGATGTCGTTGTCCGCCAGGCGACCGATCCGGGTTGCCATCGCGCGCAGGGCGAACCAGCGTCCGCTCGTATCGCGTAGCCCGGCTTTCGATGGGGTGGACGTCGTGGCGCCTGACCGGAGCCGACCGATGGTGTGCACCGCGGTCGCTTGCGCAGTCCCCCGCACGTCGAGTGGCTCTTGCCGCAGAATCCGTTGCTGCAGAGCGCTTATCGCCGCACCGGGATCGATCCCGAGGTCGTCGGCCAGGATCGTTTTCACGCGCTGGAACGCATCGAGCGCGTCGGCTTGGCGCCCGCAGCTGTAATAGGCGGTGATCAGTTGCGTCCACAGCGGTTCCCGGTACGGATGCTCCGCCACCAGCGACTCCAGCGGGCCGATCACCAGAGATGCCTGGCCACAGGCAATTTCGGCTTCCGCGCGGGCGGTCTCCACCGCAATCCGGTCGTCGACCAACGCGGCGGCGACGGCGCCGACGAAAGCGAAGTCGGCCAGGTCGGCGAGCACCGGGCCACGCCATTGCGCCAGTGCCGCCGACAGGTGTGCCGCGGCGGGTGAGAACCGACCGTCGACCGCGGCCCGCACACCGGCGACCTTTTCCTTCTCGAACCGGCCCAGGTCGGTGGCGTCCTCCGGCACATCGAGTCGATAGCCGGGTGGCGCGGCAGCCAGCGTCTCCCGCGGCATCCCGGACTCCGCCAGGATCTTTCGGAGATTGGAGATGTAGGAGTGCAGCGCGGTGCGGGCGGCCGCGGCCGGCGACTGTTCCCACACCGCGTCGATCAACGCGTCCACGGACACCGGGCGGCCGCGGCTCAGAAGCAACATCGCGAATACGGCGCGCTGCTTGGGTGCGCCCAACGACACGACGCGGTCGTCGACGGCCATCCGCAGCGTGCCCAGAATGCCGAAATCGATTCCGGTCGGCCGCATGGGCCGAGGGTATCCGGTGCTATGGGCCGATGCGGGCTATTGCCAGTTCCGCAAACGTCTTCAACGTGTCGCAGCGCCACACATAGCTGCCCGTCACGCGGTACAGCCGTTCGCCCGTCAACAGCACGGTGAGAGTGGTCGACGGCGGCGTGACATCGGGTTCATACGTGCAGACTGCCCGCAGGCCCACGCCGTCGACCTCGGTGGCATTGGGCCACCCAGCCACCTCCTTGAATGTCGTTGCGGCTTCCCACGGGAACGCGTCGGCGAATCGAAGATCGGACAGCACGCTGCGCCGGCCCATCGGCTCATCGAATGCCCGGTAGACGCAAGACAATTCGGGCAGCTGTGTCCGGATCGGCTCGGCTGTGGCCGGGCCTTCGAGAAAAACCGCGGCTTCGTCGGTCCTCACCCACGTGCAAGCCTCGGAGGTGCGGGCGTCGTCGGCTCGCGCCGTCGGGGTCAGGGTGACAGCGACGGCCATGCATGCCAGAACCGGCACCCACCGCATCACGACCGGTAGCCCACGCCGAAGGTCAGGGCATCGACGACGTGCCCGTCATTGACGGTGGGGCCGAGCAGCACCTTGGTGGCGTTCGCCGCCGGGTCGTAGGACATCAGTGCCTCCGAGGGGCTGCACCCGGTTGTCGACTTCAAGACCAACGAGCCGCCGGACGCACCGACGACGTCGATGTTGTTGCCCGCCCCGGGCACCTTGACTCGCTGGGTGTGGCCATCGGCCGTCACGCGAGACAGGAACACCACGCCGCAGGCTCCGAGGGATTGCACGAAGGTGCCGCTCGGCAGCTGCCATGCGGCGACGTCGCCGTAGTCACCCTCGAATCCGGGCTCGTTCTTGGCGTTGTTGAGGGCGGTCAGCGCGGTCGGCGCCGATCCGTCGAGCGGCACCTTCCAGAGCTGGCCGGCCGCAGACCGCAGCGTGGAGCAACTGGCGACGAAATCCGTTGGCGCCAGCCAGCGGACGGTCCGGCAGACGGCGTCGGGCATCGGCGCCGGCAGCACGCGCCCGACGGTCCCGTCATTGCCCATGAGCACGAAGCTGTTGTCGGTCCGCGCCGGCTCGTCATGGCCGCGGTTCGACGTCGACAGCACGAGGGTGGTGCCGTCGGGGGTTTCCAGGTAGTCGCCACCGAAACGGCCCGCGCCCGCGGGATTCTCGGTCGGGTAGGTCAATTGCACGTTGCCGGCGAGGTCGACGCGCTGCAAGGTGCCGGGCCGGTCCGGAATGCTGGTGGACAACACGATCGCTTCACCGTTCGGGCGGCTGAAGCGGGCGGACGCCGATGACGGGAACGACGTCTGACTGCCGGTGTGTAGATCGACCACGATCACCGAGTCCCCCGTCGACATCAGTGCGCGTCCGCCATCGCCCGACCAATCCACCAGACGTGGCTTCCACCCCTTGTCGTTGGGCGCGAACGTGGTGATGGCGTATCGGCGCCCCGCCGGGTCGATGAGGAACAGTGTGTTGGCGGTCTTCTCGGGCGGCGCCTCGTCAGGGGCAGGGCGCTCCCCGGGGCGGCGTCCGCGCACGGGGTTCCAGGTGGCCAGGGTCCAGCCGTCGCCGACCTGATCCCAGGGCACCTGCACCGACGCATCTGGAACCGGATTGGCCTGGGCCACCGGAAGACTCACCGTGGCTGCGGTGAGTACGGCAATCGCGAGCGCGGCGACGGCGCGGCGTGAGGGTCGGCTCATGGCGGGTCCTGTTCGAGTGGCCGGAAATGGCGGTCACGTCACAGGGTGCGTCGGGCGTCTTGGCGGATTCTTGGGGCCGGAAGGGCGCCCCACAGATATGGGTAGTCGACTACTCAACGCACAGATTCTGACGGGTTCGAAAATTCTCGTGGCACGCAAACCCCGACGGAAGGACGGACCCATGACTGTCACCGCAGTGGCCTTGCCCAGACGACGGCACGCAATACGCACGGGCGCCGGATGCGCCATCGTGACCGCGTGCGCACTGACGGGCACCCTGATCAGCGACCCGCTTCGCCCGACGCCACAAACCGTCCTCGTCAGCCCACGCTTCGAAACCCGGGCAGTCGAATTCGCCGCGTTCGTCCAAGACCTGACGACGCGTAAGCAGCAGGTGCTCGACCAGCTGACCCGCGCGGCGGCGACCAACACAGGCGCGGTGCCGCTGGCAGCGACACCAGTACCCGCGGCCGCCGTCCCCGGCGCCGACGTGGTTGGCGCCATCGCATCGCGGGTCGGCAGCGCATTCACATACACCGCGCAGGCGTTGGCCTCAATGGCCTTCATCCTCGGGTTCAACCTGTTCACCCAGGGCATCTCGCTGACGTCCCTCGCCTACATCGCGGGTTACCTGATCGCATCCCCGGTGTTGGCCGTGGCGACGTTCCTGTCAGTTCTCACGGGGCTGCCGGTACCCGGGTCGCTGCTGTCCAGTTTCGCCGCCGTCCCAGCGCCAACGGCGGCTGAACCCGTGGTCTCGACGGCGGTCACCACCACGCCGCCTGCCACATTGGCAGCGACACCGGCACCCACGGCAGCCGTCCCCGGCACCAACCCGATCAGCTTCGTCCAGTCAAGGCTGACGCGGGCGAGCCAGGCCTTCGCCGGAGTGTTCCTGTCCGTGCCGTTCGTCCTGATGTCGGGCCTGCAGCTGCCGCGCGCGCTCGCTCCGATCGGGTCGACGATCAGTTGGGCGTTTGCGGCCCTGTCCCCCGTTATTGCCGCCGCGAACTTCGTTTCGGTACTGGTGACAGGCAAACCACTGCCGTATCGGGTCAATCCACTGCCGGTGACGCCACTCGATGCAGCCACCCCGAATCCCAGCGCGGGGATCAAACCATCTGCAGCACAAGATAATTCAGCCGCAGATCCCATCGACACAACCAAGAAGGCCGGCAAGAAGCCCGCGAAGATTGCTCCGAAGCCGCGGCCCCACCGGCCGTCAGCGACAGCTGCGACACCGACGAAGGATGCGGACAGCACCGACAGCACCCAGACCAAGGGCACGTCGGGTGACGACACCCCCAGGCACGCGAAGCCGACAAAGAAAGACCGCCACGCGAGCGCTCCCAAGTAGCCGGGACGCGGCGGGGCGAACGTCAGCGGCCGCCGGCCTGAAGAAGGCCGGCGGTCGCTGCCCGTCCGACAGACAGCGGGTGTCGCGCCTCTGGCCAAATGCAGTACCCGAGTACTGAGTCACAGCCGTTGACGCGCGAGATAATTATCGGACAGTCCGCGTCGACGGCCTTCGCCGACACCCACCTGGGGAGGCAACCATGACCACATACCGCACCTCGGCAATCCACCGCGTCGGCTGCGCCACCATCACCGTCTGCACACTGGCCGCGGCCCAGGTCACCAACCCGCTCATCGCGGCGCCGGCCGTGGCCGCCACGGGACGAATAGACACTACAGCGGTCCAATTCACTTCGCTGTCAACATTTTTGACTGCGACACAGCACGATGTGAAGCAGAAGCTCGCGGTCCACCTTCCGGCCCCGACCCCGACTGCAGCCGACACGGTGGCGTCACCGACACCGGCCGCCGCCATCGCGCCGACGCCCGTGGCAGCGATCGACATACCCAGCCTCATCAGCGGGGCGGCCAACTTGCCCATTGTGGGACCGATTGTGACCGCGGTCGCGGCTATTCCCTCCGTGATCGTTGCCGGGGCTGTCATCTCCGTTTTCATCAGCGGCGTGCTCGTAACAGGATTCCTGTCGTCGATCCCGGGGCTCTACCAGTTCTTTGCACCCGTGCCACAACTCGGCGGCGCACTTGTCGCGGCGCTGAGCTTCGCGGGCGCTCCCATCGTCGCGGTAGGTCTGGTGGTAGGTGGGCTCGTCACGGTCGCGACCCAACTCTTGAAGGCGGCGTTGCCGGCACTGCCGTTGCCGTTCGCGGCCACGCCCGCCGGCGCACCCGCGCCACTTGCCGCGGTGAAGTCCCCCGACACCCCGGCCGCAGGTACATCGACAGACACCACCGCCGATCTGGCGACCGACACCAAGCACCGCGCGCCGATGGGCTCACCGATCAAGCGACCTGCGCCCATGAAACCGAAGGGTGATGCCGCCAACCCGGCGACGGCACTGGCATCGTCCGACGACCAGGGCTCGACGCATACGAAAGATTCACCCAAGCCGGGACGGCAGACAACACCACGAAGCGACGCACCAAGTTCGTCGACGGCACAACACGATTCACCGAAGAGCAAGAAGCCGAAGGGAAACCCTCACAAGGGCTGAACAAACGCCAGCGGCCGCCAGCCTGAAATGGCTGACGGCCGCTGCGCGTCTACAGACCTAGGACTTCTGGGCCGAGAGCTTGCGGTACTCGAGCACCGTGTCGATGATCCCGTACTCCTTGGCCGCAGCTGCGGTCAGGATCTTGTCGCGGTCGGTGTCCTTGCGGATGACGGCGGCTTCCTTGCCGGTGTGCCGTGCCAGCGTCTCCTCCATGAGGGTCCGCATGCGCTCGATCTCGGCGGCCTGGATTTCCAGGTCGGAGAACTGACCCTGGATGACGCCACCGAGCGACGGCTGGTGGATCAGCACGCGGGCGTTCGGCAGCGCCATGCGCTTGCCTGGCGTACCGGCGGCCAGCAGCACCGCGGCGGCCGACGCAGCCTGACCGAGGCAGACCGTCTGGATGTCGGCCCGCACGTACTGCATGGTGTCGTAGATCGCCATCAGCGAGGTGAACGAGCCACCAGGCGAGTTGATGTACATGGTGATGTCGCGATCGGGGTCCTGCGACTCGAGCACCAGCAGCTGGGCCATGACGTCGTTGGCGGACACGTCGTCGACCTGGGCGCCCAGGAAGATGATGCGCTCGTCGAACAGCTTGGCGTAAGGGTCGACGATGCGCTCACCGAGGTGGGTGCGCTCGCTGAACTGCGGCAGGATGTAACGGGCCTGCGGAGCCAGCTCCGGGTTCAGATGCTTGGAGATCACTTCGAGGCTCCCTTGCCGCCGTTGAGGTTTGCACGGGTGATGATGTGGTCGACGAAGCCGTATTCCAGCGCTTCCTGCGCGGTGAACCAGCGGTCGCGGTCGGAGTCGGCCTCGATCTGCTCGATGCTCTTGCCGGTGAACTCGGCGTTCAGCCGGAACATCTCCTTCTTGATGACGTGGAACTGCTCGGCCTGGATGGCGATGTCCGCCGCGCTACCGGTGACGCCACCGAGCGGCTGGTGCATCAAGATGCGGGCGTGCGGCAGGGCGTGGCGCTTGCCCTTGGTGCCGGCGGCGAGCAGGAACTCACCCATCGACGCCGCCATGCCCATCGCGTAGGTGGCGATGTCGCACTCCGACAGCTCCATGGTGTCGAAGATCGCCATGCCGGCGCTGATCGAGCCGCCGGGCGAGTTGATGTACATGTGAATGTCTTTGGTCGGATCTTCGGCCGTCAGCAGCAGGATCTGAGCGCACAGCCGGTTGGCGATGTCGTCGTCGACCTGTGAGCCCAGGAAGATGATGCGCTCGGCAAGCAAACGCTCATAGACCGAGTCCGTGAGGTTGAGCCCCGGTGCGCTTGAACGCATGTCAGTCACGACTGGATACCTGCTTTCTCGAGTTCGTTCACACGACACTAACCAACGGCCGTCGGCCGCGAGTCCCCGACGCGGTCTAGTTCGCTCACAGCGTCACTGACGCCACAGAGCGGACGGTGCCGCAGGCATCACTGAGGACACCTGCGGCACCAGTACCACGATGAGACCTGAGGACTCAGTCCTCGTCCTTCGATTCCTTGGCGGCCTTCTTGGCCTTCTTCTCCTTGGCCGGCTTCTCGTCCTTCGCCTCAGCCTTGGCCTTCTTGGCCTTGGCGGGCTTCTCGTCGTCCTCGGCCGGAGCTTCGTCGGCCGCCGGGGCCTCAGCCGCCGGGGCCTCAGCCTCGGTCTCGTCAGCAACCTCGGCCTCTGCGCCACCGGCCGGGCCGAAGAACTCGGCGGTGTCGACGGTGTTGCCGTCGGTATCGGTGACGGTCGCGCCGGAAACCACAGCGGCGATGGTCATGCCGCGACGGATGTCGGCGAACATGGACGGCAGCTGGTTGTTCTGCTGCAGGATCTGAATCAGCTGCTGCGGCTCGATGCCGTACTGGCGGGCCATCAGCGCGATGCGCTCCATCAGGTCGCCCTGACCGACCTTGACGTCCAGTTCGTCGGCGATGGCATCCATCAGAAGCTGGGTCTTGACGGCCTTCTCGGCGTTGGTGCGGGTGTCCGCGTCGAACTCTTCGCGGCTGCTGCCCTGCTCCTTGAGCTGCTCTTCGAACTTGGCCTCATCGTGGTCCAGTCCGTGGATCGCGCTGTGCACGGTCTCGTCGACGGTGGCCTGGACGATGGCCTCGGGCAGCGGCACCTCGATCTGCTCCAGCAGGGCCTCGACGGCCTTGTCGCGGATCTGCTCGGCCTGGCCGATCTGCTTCACCCGGCGAACCTGGGCGACCAGGCTCTCCTTGAGCTCATCGATGGTGTCGAATTCGCTGGCCAGCTGGGCGAAGTCGTCGTCCGCCGCCGGCAGCTCGCGCTCCTTGACCGACTTCACGGTGACGGAGACCTGGGCTTCCTTACCGGCGTGGTCGCCGGCGGCCAGGGTGGTCGGGAAGTCCTTGGACTCGCCCGCCTTCAGGCCGATGATGGCCTCGTCGAGGCCCTCGATCAGCTGGCCGGAACCGATCTGGTGCGACAGGCCCTCGGTCTTGGCCTCCGGCACGTCCTCGCCGTCGACGGTCGCCGACAGGTCGAGCGAGACGAAGTCGCCGTCAGCGGCCGCACGCTCGACACCGGTCAGGGTGCCGAAGCGGGCGCGCAGGTTGTCCAGCTCGGCCTCGACCTCGTCGTCGTTGACGACGATCGGGTCGACGGTGATCTTGATGGCCTTGAGGTCCGGAAGGGTGATCTCCGGACGGACGTCGACCTCAGCGGTGAAGACGAGCTCGTCGTTGTCCTCGAGCTTGGTGATGTCGATCTCGGGCTGGCCCAGCGGCTTGACGTCCTGGGTGGTGACGGCCTCGCTGTAGCGGGCCGGGATGGCGCTGTTGACGACCTGCTCCAGCACGGCGCCGCGGCCGATGCGGGCCTCGAGCAGCTTGGCCGGGGCCTTGCCGGGGCGGAAGCCGGGCAGGCGGACCTGCTTGGCCAGCTCCTTGTAGGCCTCGGTGAACTCGGGTTGAAGCTCGGTGAAGGGCACCTCCACGTTGATGCGAACCCGGGTGGGGCTCAACTGCTCCACGGTGCTCTTCACAGCGTTACTCCTTGTTTTGTGTACATGCCATCAGTTGGTGGTCGGGGTGACAGGATTTGAACCTGCGGCCTTCCGCTCCCAAAGCGGATGCGCTACCAAGCTGCGCTACACCCCGTGCCTCGTCGCGGTCGCATTACCGCGGTCGAGATACTACGTCCTAGACACGCGACACCATCAATTGGATTGGCGGCCGCTGTCCCGGTACTGTCTGCCGGTACTGTGATCGCAGCAGTGCACGCGGGCGTAGCTCAATGGTAGAGCCCTAGTCTTCCAAACTAGCTACGCGGGTTCGATTCCCGTCGCCCGCTCCATAGGACCGGCCTGACCAGGCCGGTCCTTTGTTTTGCGCGTCGTTCTGCGCCGAATTCACCATCCACCACAGCGGCCACACGGCACCTTTGCACTCGGTGCCGTCGGCGAGCGCGAGACTTCGATAGTTGCCCCGTCAAATGACTTTGCCCGAGCGATTCACGTTCATTATTGACCGGGCGGCTAATTAATTGCCCTGGCCACCGCTTGAATTCGCGCATTTCTGGGAATTTCCTGGCAATTTAGTGCAAATTATCGCAATGCCGCGTGCCGACCGATCGACGAGGTGAATATGCAGGTCAGAATACATACTTTCAGAATGAAAAGACACACTGGCAAATATTTTCCCATCCGAGTCGAGACTCAATGGTGACAGCGGTATAAATGCTCCGATGACCACGTCGATAATCCGATTCGACCGCCGTAAACGGGCTCTTCATGATTGAGGGTGTAGAACGGTCAGCTGCTGTCGGCC